>CANJPU010000001.1 GCA_947476285.1 Comamonadaceae bacterium
ACTCTCTTCGCGCCCTCCGGCCGCTACGTTCAAACAGATGCGCCGAGCATGAATTGAAGCGCTTCGCGCCCGACCTCAGGCCGCAAATCCCAGCCGCCCCAGAATGAGCGCCTGCCGGGCATCGCGTGGCGCGACGGGGATGGGGTGGGCGTGCGTAGCGGGCAAGACATTTCGAGCGCACAGATCTCTCTTGCGCAGCTCAGATCACTCGGCCCGAAACCTTCGCGGTCAACTCAGTTGTCTGTCGCGCGACACATACCGCATGAATCGAAGCGCAACGCAAGAGCGCATGCGTACGAGACCAGCACCAAATTGCAGCGCACAGGGGCAGCCGGCAAAGCTTCCCCAGGGGACGTTTCTAACTTGCACGAAAAGGGGACATTTCTAACTTGGGCTGACACGGCGCCCCCCTGGCGGACTGGGGGGTACAATCGCACTCCCTACTTTCCGGGCAAGACCCGGTCTTTTTTCGTTCTCCATTATTCCCGCGCGCCAATCCTCGGATCAAGCGCTTCCCTGCCCCTTAATAGGGGGAGTCTCTAGGTCAGGTCACCCATGTCTGATTTAAGTCTTCAACTGCAGCAGGCCGCAAGCCAACTACCAGTTTCCAGTTATTTCGACCAGGCGCTTTATCAGCGCGAGATGGAAGTCATCTTTCAGCAAGGGCCCCGTTATGTGGGGCACCAGCTTTCCGTTGCGAACCTTGGCGATTACCGCGCACTGCCCCAGGAGCTCGAGGGCCGCGCTTTGCTGCGCACGCCGCGCGGCGTCGAACTTATCTCCAATGTCTGCCGGCACCGCCAGGCCGTGATCCTCAAGGGCCGCGGCTCGATCCAGACCGGCCCGGCCAGCGGCGGCAACATCGTCTGCCCGCTGCACCGCTGGACCTACAGCGGCGGCGGCGCCGACGCTCCGGCCGGTATCTTGCTCGGCGCGCCGCATTTCGCCCAAGACCCTTGCCTGAACCTGCGCAACTACCCTTTGCAGGACTGGAACGGCCTGTTGTTCGAGCGCGTGCCCGGCAGCCCCGATGTCCAGGCCGATCTTGCCGGCATGGGCCCGCGCGCCGACCTTGACTTCACCGGCATGGTGCTTGACCGCGTTGAGATGCACGAGTGCAACTACAACTGGAAGACCTTCATCGAGGTCTACCTGGAGGACTACCACGTCGGCCCCTTCCATCCCGGCCTGGGCAGCTTTGTCGCCTGCGAAGACCTGCGCTGGGAATTCAAGAAAAACTACTCTGTGCAAACGGTGGGCATTGCCAATCGCCTTGGCAAAGCCGGCAGCCCGGTCTATGAGCGCTGGCAAAACGCCTTGCTCGACTACCGTCAGGGCCGCCAGCCCAAGTACGGCGCGATCTGGCTCACCTACTACCCGCACATCATGGTGGAGTGGTACCCCCATGTACTGACAGTCTCAACCCTGCACCCCATGGGCCCGCAAAAGACCATGAACATGGTGGAGTTCTACTACCCTGAGGAAATCGTCGCGTTCGAGCCCGAGTTCGTCCTGGCTCAACAGGCCGCCTACATGGAAACCTGCATCGAAGACGACGAGATCGCCGAGCGCATGGATGCAGGCCGTCTGGCCCTGCTAAAGCGCGGCGACAATGAAATCGGGCCCTACCAAAGCCCCATGGAAGACGGAATGCAGCACTTCCATGAGTGGTATCGCGAGCGCGTTGGTGCTCGGGTCGAGCCCGCTTGACCCCACGCCGCATCGCTCGGAGACCGCCCATGCACACCACACTCATTTCTGCCCAAGACCTGATGGCCCTGACGGCCCTGCAATCGCGCGGTGTGCCCCTGATGATCTTCGACTGCAGCTTCGATCTGATGAACCCCACGCAAGGTCACCAGCAGTACCTCCAATCCCACCTGCCCGGCGCCATCTACGCCAACCTGGACTCTGCCCTCAGCGACATGGGTGCACCAGGCCCCGACGGCAAACGCCGGCCCGGGCCGCAGGCTGCGTCGGGCGGGCGCCACCCTCTGCCTGGCCGCGAGACATTCGCCAATTGGTTGTCCAGCGTCGGATTTACCAACGACATGCAGGCGGTGGTGTATGACCGCAACGCTTCGACCTACTGCGGCCGGCTGTGGTGGATGCTCAAATGGGCTGGGCACGATGCCGTCGCGGTGCTCGATGGCGGCATGCAGGCCTGGCAGGCGGCGGGCGGTGTGGTCACTGATGATGTGACATCCACGCGCGCCGCATCGAGCTTCAAACTGCTCGCGCCGCTGCGAAACCTGGCCACCACGCAAGATGTGTTGCACGGCCTCAATGGATCGGCGCAAACATTGGTCGATGCGCGTGCCACGCCGCGCTTCAAAGGGGAAGTCGAGCCACTGGACCCGATTGCCGGCCACATCCCCGGCGCATTGAATCGACCGAGCGGCCAGAATTTTCTGGCGGATGGCCGCTTCAAGTCAGCCGCCCAGTTGCACACCGAGTTCACACAACTGCTGGGGCAGCGCGCACCCGCAAGCGTGGTGCATCACTGCGGCAGTGGCGTGAGCGCCGTGCCCAACCTCATTGCCATGGAACTGGCCGGCCTGGGGCCGACTTCTTTGTACGCTGGCAGTTGGAGCGAGTGGTGCGCCGACCCCACCCGCCCGATGGAGAAGGGCTGAGGCCTTTAAGCCGTGGCAGGCACGAGGTACAACTCACGCATTCTGCGCAACTGCGCCTCGCCCAGGCCCAGGCCCTCGCGCAGGTAGGCATCGAGCCCGCCATAGTCGCGTTGCACCGCGTCCATCGCCGCCTCCAGAAACTCCGGCCGCACCCGCCACAACACAGAGGCGGCTTCGGGTGTCAGGCCTTCGCGGATGGTCCTGGGCTGCGTCACCCGCTCATTGGTCAGCAAGTAGTCGCGCATCACGTCCTGCTGCGACACACCCAGGCTGGACAGAATCATCGCGCACGCAAACCCGGTGCGGTCCTTGCCCACGGTGCAATGAACCACCGTCGGTTCGTCCGATTCGAGCAAGTGCGCAAAGAGCGCCGCAAAGCGATGCGAGTTGCGCCGCACGAGGCCCCTGTAGGTCTCTTGCATGTGTGCCACCACATCTTGCGCGCTGAGCTTGTTTCCCGCAGCGATTAGATCGCGCAACACCTGCACGATGGTCGGCTCGATGGACAGCGAGTGGACGGTGACATCGGTCAACACGCAAGGCGCGGTCTCGCGCTCGTTGACGCCGCGAAAATCAATCACCCGCCGCACACCCAAGGCAGCCACTCGCGCCACATCGTCTGCATCCAGCGCGCCCAGATGGTCGGATCGAAAAATACGACAATCCACCACAGGCCTGCCGTCATGGCCGATGTAGCCGCCGATGTGTCGAAAATTGCTTGCGCCTTTGATGTTCATTGAGTGTTCGGATAGATGCACAGTAAATGGGGCGCCCTGGAGGATTCGCAAGGCAACGTTCGATTAAACATGGAAACCGCCCCATCGACACACATCGAAGTCCCCATTGCCCAAGCACGCCCCTGCCCTAATAATGTTCCCCACACACTAAAACATGCAGTCTGGCCAGCAGGGGGCAAGCGACAGGCAGGAGGGCGCCATGACGGGCATCATTTCCACCACCGCAGGCAGCAGGCAGGTGCCGCGCACGCTCGATGCGCGGCGCGACACGCTGGATTTTCGCGACCGGATGTTCGAGACCTCGCTGGTCGAGGTACCCACGCACCTGCCGCTAGCGCACTACCGCAGCCTGAAGGTGCCGGTGCTCGATCAGGGCCAGGAAGGCGCCTGCACCGGCTTTGGGCTGGCCACGGTAGCGAACTACCTGCTGCTGCGTCGCAAGGTGGAGCCGGACAAGACGCCAGTCAGCGCGCGCATGCTCTACGAAATGGCGCGCCGCTACGATGAATGGCCGGGCGAGAACTACAGCGGCTCCAGTGCGCGCGGTGCGATGAAGGGTTGGCACAAGCACGGCGTGTGCCGCCACGATATCTGGCCCGACAAACCGAAGACCCAGCAAGGCCACACCCTCACCCAAGAGCGTGGCGCTGACGCGGTGCAAAGACCTCTGGGTGCCTACCTGCGCGTGAACCACAAAGACCTGGTGGCCATGCACTGCGCACTGGCGCAAGTGGGCGTTCTCTACGCCACTGCCGTCGTCCATGAGGGCTGGTCCCGCGTCGATGCGGGCGGCACCATTCCTTATCCGGCCGCACCATCGGGCGGACATGCTTTCGCCATCGTGGCCTACGACAGTCAGGGCTTCTGGATTCAGAACTCCTGGGGCCAGGGCTGGGGCATGGATGGCTTTGCGCGCATCGGCTATGACGACTGGCTGGCCAACGGCACCGATGTGTGGGTGGCACGGCTGGGCGCACCGGTGCAACTGCGCATGAGTGAATCGACCGCCATCACAAAGGCGCCGGGCGGCGGGCAGTCCAGCACCCTCTCTCACGCTGACCTGCGCCCCCATGTGGTGAGCCTGGGCAACCAAGGCGCACTGCGCCCGAGCGGCGAGTTTGGCACCAGCGCCGAGCAGCTTCGCGAAATCTTCGAAAGCGACATGCCGCGCATCATGGCCAACTGGCGTAAGCCCCATGTGCTGCTCTACGCACATGGCGGGCTGGTGGACGAGCGCAGTGCGATCCAGCGACTGGCCGAATACCGAAGCGCGATGCTGGACCAGCACATCTACCCGATCAGCTTCGTCTGGCACAGCGACTACTGGTCCACACTCACACACATGCTGCAAGATGCGCTGCGAACGCGCCGGCCCGAAGGCGCGCTGGGCCCTGCCAAGGATTTTTTGCTGGATCGACTGGACGACACAGTAGAAGTGCTCAGCCGCGCGCTCACAGGCAAATCGTCCTGGGATGAGATGAAGGAGAACGCACTGGGTGCAAGCGCACGCGGCGGCGGCGCGCAAGCCGCGCTGGAACACCTGGCCGCACTGCACAAGCGCATGCCTTTCAAGCTGCATCTGGTGGGCCACAGCGCAGGCTCTATCTTTCTCGCCCCCTTGGTGCGGCTGCTCACTTGCGACCGCGGCAAGATTGCTTCGGGCTACCTGCGTGGCCGCCAAGGCCTGGGCATGCAGGTGGATACCTGCACCTTGTGGGCACCGGCCTGCACCAGCGCGTTGTTCAAGCAAGCCTATTTGCCGGCGGTGCGAAGCCGGGCCATCGCGCGCATGGCCGCCTTCGTGCTGGATGACCACACCGAGCAAGGCGACAACGTGGCCGGCATCTACAACAAGTCGCTGCTGTACCTGGTGTCGCGCGCATTCGAGGAAAGCGCCACAGGGCCGGGCACACCCATCCTGGGCATGGAAAAATGGATCGCCGCGGACCCGCTGATTGCGCAACTGTTCACAGGCGGTGCTGCAGACTTGGTGTTCTCACCCAATGACCACCCCGAGGGTTCGATGCATGCGGCGCGTGCATGCGAACATGGCGCGTTCGATGACGACATCGCCACCGTCAAGGCCACGCTTGCGCGCATCCTTCATGGCGGCGCAGACCCCGCGCAAGCTGCACCGCGCAGCGAGATTGTCTTCCGGCATGGGGGCAGCGCATTGCGCAGCCGCCGCGAGAAACTGGATCGGGCTTGAGCCGCATACGGCCTATCGCCACGCCGCCCGCGCTCGCAGCCGCACCTGCAGCACCGCTGCTTGCCCTGACGCCGCCGATGGGTTGATGGCATCGGCCTGCGGCCAGGTGATTTGATCGAAGTGCTTCATGCTTGCCTCGCTGATGAAGCGGCTGCGTCCCGCGTACATGTGCCTGTCGCCGCCTGCGGCCTGCTGCGTCACATAGAAGCGGTGCGGCACGATCAGGTGAAGCTGCTCCTTGGCCCGCGTCATCGCCACATACAAGAGGCGCCGCTCTTCTTCCACCTCTTCGGTGCTGCCTGTGGCCATGTCGCTGGGGATGCAACCATCGACCACATTGAGCACATACACGGCCTTCCACTCCTGCCCTTTCGCGCTGTGGATGGTGGACAGGATGAGGTAGTCTTCGTCCAGGTGCGGCACGCCAGCCTGGTCGCTGGTGGACTGCGGCGGATCCAGCGTCAGCTCAGTGAGGAAGCGCTCGCGACTGGCATAGCCAGAGGCTAATTGCACCAGTTGATCGACATCGAGCTTGCGCACCTGTGCATCCTCGTGAATGCGTTCGAGCTGCGGCACATACCAGCGCCGGGCCAAGTCCAGATCGGCCGGCCAGGCGATGGCGGGCTCACGAAGCTGCGTGTACAACTGAACAAAGCCAGCCCACTCTTGACGGGCCTGTGGCGGCGCCTCAAATTGCTGCAAGGCCTGCAGTGGGTCGGCTGCCTGCGCCATCGCATCGAGCAGGCGCGTCGCGCTGGCCTGGCCAATGCCGGCAATGAGCTGAGTCACGCGAAAGCCCGCAAGCCGGCCGCGCGGATTTTGCGCAAAGCGCAGCACCGCCAGTATGTCCTTGACGTGCGCGGCCTCCAGAAACTTAAGGCCGCCGAATTTCACAAAGGGAATGTTGCGGCGCGCCAGCTCCAGTTCCAGTGCGGCGCTGTGCGTGCTGGTGCGAAACAACACCGCCTGGCTCTTGAGCCGCGTGCCAGCTTCGCGCTGGCGCAGCACCTGGTCGGCCACCCAGCGCGCCTGCCCGGCCTCGTCGGGCACCAAGAGCAATTGCGCGCGTTGACTTGACTGCTTGTCGGTCCAGAGATTCTTTGCATGGCGCTCGCGTGCCTGCGCGATGACGGCATTGCTTGCATCCAAGATCGCCTGTGTGCTGCGGTAGTTGCGCTCCAGCGCGACCACCCGCACCGCCGATGCACCATCGCCCGCAGCCGCATACTGATTGGGAAAATCAAGAATGTTGCGCACCGTCGCACCGCGAAAAGAGTAGATGCTTTGCGCGTCGTCGCCCACCACCGTGACGCCGCGGCCCTCGGGCTTCATGGCCAGGATGATTTCGCACTGCAATCGATTGGTGTCCTGGTATTCGTCAACCAGCAGATGATCAAAGCGCGCACCGACCTCAGCTGCCAGGCTGGGCTCGGCCATCATCTCGGCCCAGAACAAAAGCAGGTCGTCGTAGTCCAGCAGGTTCTGCTGCTGCTTGGCTTCCACATAGGCACCGAAGAGCCTCTTGAGCTCGCTCTCCCACTGCGCACACCAGGGGTAAATGGTGTGCAAGACCTCGTCGAGCGGCAGACGGGTATTGAGCACGCGCGAGTAAATGCCAAGGCAGGTGCCCTTTTGCGGAAAACGGTTCTTGGTGTCGGACAGCCCGATGTCATGCCGCACCATGCCCATCAGGTCTTCGGAATCTGCGCGGTCCTGGATGGTGAAGGAATCTTCCAGCCCGATGCGCGGCGCATATTCGCGCAGCAAGCGCGCGCCGATGCTGTGGAAGGTGCCGCTCCAGGGCAAGCTGGGCAGCATCTGCGTGGGCGCCAAGCCCAGCGACTTCTGCAGCACACCGCCCACACGGCGCTCCATCTCCTGTGCGGCACGCCGGCTGAACGTGAGCAGCATCATGCGCTGCGGGTCAGCCCCATGGGCGATCAGATTGGCCACCCGGTGGGCCAGGGTGCTGGTCTTGCCCGAGCCGGCCCCGGCGATCACCAGCAGGGCGCGCTTGTCACTGGCGGCCTCGCCCGTGCCATGCCGCACGGCGGCAAGCTGCTGCTCGTTCAGGCTATCCATGGGTAAGTCGGATCAGTAGGGGGAGGCAAGAGGCCATGACATTCATCGGGTAGGGCGAGCCAAGCATACTGTACATCGATACAGTGGGCAACAGATTCATCGGCGCCAGGTGCTGGAAGCTTGTGGCACCGCCCGGTCATCGCGGCTGCTTTGACTCAGGCTAAACTTGGCCAACTTCATTAGCGCCCCGGCCTATTCAGAAAGCAACGCATGTACCCTTCTCGCCTGCTGAGCGCCATTGCCGCCCTGCTCTTGTGCAGCACTGCCTTCGCGCAGATGCGGCTGCCGCGCGACATCACAGCGCCCAGCCCAAGCCCCGCACCTTCAGCCCAAGCACCGGCACCGGCGAGCACACCCGCTTCAGCCCCCAGCGCCAACGCCGCCAAAGAAGAAGCCGGCCAGCTCGCAGCCAGTGGCTGGCTGATCTTGGTGGACAGACGCAATTGGGGCGGCGCCTGGGACAACGCCGGCCCAGTGTTTCGCAGCGCGGTGCCCCTGGGCACATGGATGGACGGCGTGCCCAAGCTGCGCGACCCCCTGGGCGCGCTGATTGAGCGCAAGCCCATCCAGGCTTTCTACAACACTTCGCTGCAAGGCCGGCCGCCAGGGGACTACGTCACCACGGTTTTTCAAAGCCGCTTTGAAACCAAGCAGATCGAAGAAGTGGTGACCATGGCGCTGGACCCCGACGGCAAATGGCGGGTAACGGGCTACGCCACGCGCTGATCCTGGCCGGCCGCGCTCGCATCAGTGAGCGAGTCGGCTCACCACGGTGACCAGGCCTATGCCCACCAGCAGCCACACGATTTGCGTGGCCGTCTCGCGGGTGCTCAGGCGTTTCTGCAATTGCGGAATCAAGTCGGCCAGTGCCACATAGATGAAGCTGCTGCTGGCCACCACCAGAAAATACGGCAAGTAATCATGCAGGGCGTCCACCAGCCACCAGCCGATTACGCCGCCCAGTGCGGTGACGGCACCGGCCAGTGACACTTTCACCAAGGCCGCATTGCGGTTGCGGCTGCTCAGGCGCAGCACCGCCAGATCGCCGATGTGGTGCGGCACCTCATGCGCCAGCACTGACACCGCAGCAACCAGCCCCAGCCGGATGTCGGCCACAAAAGCTGAAGCGATCAGAATGCCATCGCCAAAGCAATGCACGCTGTCGCCCGTCAGCACAGTCCATCCGCCCGAGCGCAGCGGGGCATGATCGTGGTGATGTGCGTGGTCATGGCTCTCGTCTTCATGGACGTGATGATGCTCATGCCCGTGGTGCCACATCTCCGCCTTGTCCAGCAGGAAGAAAAATACCAGCCCCACCAGCAAGGTAGAAAACAGTGCCCTGGCACCGGCCTGGCCTTCGAATGCCTCAGGCAAAAGGTGCATGAAAGACGTGGCCAGCAAGGCACCCGCAGCCAGACTGAGCAGATGCTGCGGCCCGACCCGACCTGCGGGCGCCCGATCGCTCGAACTAAAACCCAGGCGCATCAAGCCAGCGGCCAGCCACACGCTGCCAATGCCCGCGGCCAGCGTCGCTATCAAAATTGCAATCAAAGTCATCAGTGCGCCTTCTCCCAATTCTCCCCCACCCCGATCTCAGCTAGCAGCGGCACGCGCAGTTGCGCCACCGCAGCCATCAGCCGGGGGATTTCCAGGCGCACCCATTCGACTTCATCCTCGGGCACCTCGAACACCAGTTCATCATGCACCTGCATGATCATCCGTGTGCGGCGCTGCTGCGCATCCAGCACATCTTGCACTTGCACCATGCTCAGCTTGATCAAGTCGGCCGCAGTGCCCTGCATGGGTGCGTTGATGGCCTGACGCTCGGCGCCGCCGCGACGCGGGCCGTTGGGTGAATTGATCTCTGGCAGGTACAGGCGCCGGCCGAACACGGTCTCGACATAGCCGTGGCTCTTGGCTGACATGCGGGTTTCGTCCATGTAGTTTTTCACGCCAGGGTAACGCTCAAAATAACGCTGGATGTAATTCTTGGCCGCCGTGTTGTCTATGCCCAGGTTGCGCGCCAGACCAAAACTGCTCATGCCGTAGATCAGACCGAAGTTGATCACCTTGGCATAGCGGCGCTGCTCGCTGCTCACCTGGTCAGGCGCCACGCCAAACACTTCGGCGGCGGTGGCGCGGTGCACGTCCAGGCCTTCGTTGAAGGCACGCACCAGCGCTTCGTCTTCGCTCAGGTGCGCCATGATGCGCAGCTCGATCTGGCTGTAGTCGGCGCTGGCTATTGCGTGGCCGGGCGCAGCGACAAAGGCTTCGCGCACGCGCCGGCCCTCGGCTGTCTTGACCGGTATGTTCTGCAAATTGGGGTCGTTGCTGGACAAGCGCCCCGTCACCGCCACCGCCTGCGCATAGTGGGTGTGCACCCGGCCCGTGCGCGGATTGGCCATCTGTGCCAGCTTGTCGGTGTAGGTGCCCTTGAGTTTTGACAGACCGCGATGCTCCAGCAGCTTGGCCGGCAGCGGGTAGTCTTCGGCCAATTTCTCCAGCACTTCTTCGTCGGTGCTGGGGGTGCCGCTGGGTGTCTTCTTGACCACCGGCAGGCCCAGCTTGGTAAACAGAATTTCGCCAATCTGCTTGGGCGAGCCCAAGTTGAATGGCTGGCCGGCCAGGGCGTGCGCTTCTTTTTCCAGCTCCATGATGCGCAAGCCCAGCTCTGCGCTTTGCCGCGCCAGCATCGGCCCGTCGATCAGCACGCCGTTGCGCTCGATGCGGTAGAGCGCCTCGCTGCTCTTGATTTCCAGATCGTAGATAAAGCGCAGCTTCTCATCGGCCTGCAGGCGCGGCCACAGCACGCGGTGCACGTCCAGCGTTTGATCGGAGTCTTCGCACGAGTACTCTGCCGCCTTGTCCACCGCCACTTGCGAGAAGGAGATCTGGTGCACCCCTTTGCCGGTGAGGGATTCGTAGTCGATGCCGCTGCGCCCCAGGTGACGCTCGGCCAGGCTGGCCAGGCCGTGGGGTTTGTGGACTTCGAGCACATAGCTTTGCAGCATGGTGTCGTGGGCGTAGCCCTGCACTTCGATGCCGTGGTTGGCGAACACATGGCGGTCGTACTTGATGTGCTGTCCCAGCTTTTTCTTGTGCGGGTTTTCCAGCCAGGGTTTGAGGCGCGCCAGCACCTCGTCGCGCGGTAACTGCTCGGGCGCATCGCCATAGCTGTGGGCCAGCGGCACATAGGCGGCCTCGCCGGGCTGCACACTGAAAGATACGCCCACGATCTGCGCGCGCATTTCATCGAGGGATGTTGTCTCAGTGTCCACTGCAGCCAGCTCCGCCGCCTCCAGCCGCGCCAGCCATTGATCGAACTGCGCCCAGGTGAAGATGGTGTCGTAGTGCAGATTGGCCGCCTTGGACAGGCCCGACAGATCGGGCTCGTCGAACAGGTCGGCGCCCTCCCCCATCTTCCGTGCAGCGTGCTGCGGCTCGATATGCTCAGGCGGCTGCTCGTGCGACTGCAGTTGCTTGACCAGCCCCTTGAACCCGTACTTCTCATAGAAGGCTTTGAGCGCCTCGCTGTCCTGACCGCCGGTAACCGCAATATCTTGCAACGAAGGCAGGCCGGGGATGTATTCATGCAGCTCGCAGTCCTGCTTGATGGTGAGCAGCGCGCGGCCCTGGGGCAGCCAGTCCAGTGCGTTGCGCAGGTTCTCGCCCACCGCGCCCTTGATCTCATGCGCGCGCGCCACCAGCGCGTCGAGCGAGCCATACTCCTGCAAGAGCTTGACAGCCGTCTTCGGACCCACTTTCTGCACACCGGGCACGTTGTCCACCGCGTCGCCCACCAGGGTCTGATAGTCCACCATCAAACGCGGGGGCACGCCAAACTCGGCTTCCACGCCGGCCACATCGCGCTTGCGGTCGTTCATGGTGTCTATCACCATCACCTGCTCGTTGACCAATTGGCTCAAGTCCTTGTCGCCGCTGGAGATCACCGTGTGCAGGCCGTGCGCTGTGCCCAGGCGCGCCAGCGTGCCGATCACGTCATCGGCCTCCACGCCCGGCACCGCCAGCACCTTCCAGCCCAGCAAGCGCACCACCTCATGAATAGGCTCGATCTGCGCGCGCAGATCGGGCGGCATGGGCGAGCGCGTGGCCTTGTACTGCGGGTACAGCGCATCGCGAAAGGTCGGCCCCGGCGCGTCGAACACGCAGGCCACATAGTCGGCCCGCACATCCTTGCGCAGCTTTTGCAGCATATTGATCATGCCGCGTATGGCCCCCGTGGGCGGGCTGGCCGGGTCACCCGGCACCGCGCGCAGGTCGGGCATGGCATGGAAGGCCCGATAAAGATAGCTGGAACCATCGACCAGCAGCAGCACGTGGTGGGATGGGGTGGGGTCCTGGTGTGTTGGCTCGCTCATGGGGGGATTGTGCCCCGGGCCATCAGTGGCTATGGACGCGGGGGGCGGGGTCGCGCCTTCCCCCCCTACTGGATCTTTGGGTCAATGAACGGCCCCCCACCGGCGCATCGCCGACGCCTGGCGAAAAAGGTGACCCACCCATCCCCTCCAGCACACGTCGCGCGGTATCGGCAACGCGCTGGCAATAGTCCGCGTCACGGAGCCAGGCGCCAGGCGCAGCTGGAGCAGCAAGAGGAGCGGCCAGGCACTGCCTTTTTGCAGGCCTGGGAACATCGGCCGCAGCAGGTGCCAACCCGGCAGCAGCCACGGGTGGTGGAAATCCAGTGCGCCCTGGCCCGAGCGCCACTGCCTTGTTGCGCCACCCCGGAGGCGCGACCAAACCGCCGGTCCTTCTCCGCTCATTGACGCGGCAAGGCTGGGTTCGATCCCATGTAAACCCGGGGTCGGTCATTGCTCTATTGACAGCCTTGCGCCACGCTTCCCGAGCCGCACCTTCAACAGGGAGAGCAACAGGGCGATCGAGTGGGTGCAGTTGCCGCTGCGGCCAGCCCGACATGACAGTTGGATTCGACCCATGCCAGGCAGAGGGGTCGCCCGAGCTGCGAATCAACTCAAGGTGTTCAGGAGTCAGCAACTGGCTGAGCACCTCTTCTTTAAGAGGTGAAGACAGCCAGCGCGCTGCACCGCATGCCGCCAGGGCGATGTTCACAGGGTCTCTCGAATCCAAAACATTTGGCAACCAACCCGGATGCGCGATCTTCTCGGCGCCTGTTGCCTGGATCTCAGGCGGCAAAGGTCCGGTGAGGATTTGCATGGCGGCGATGGCATTCTGCTCTGTCGAGCCAACAACCCATGGCAGCAAACCCGGACGCCCGAACAGCTCGCGGCATAAAGCCTGCTGCGCAGGCGACGGAGGCTGCGTGAGCACTTCCAGCAACGTGGGACCCGCCCGACGAGACAAGTCAGCGCCGCTCAGCGCACCGGGCACCGGCTCCATGGGCGAGCAAGGGTCCGCAGATATCCGTCTTGCCTCGCTCGGTCCGGGCGGCGCAGGAGGGGGGGGTGGCGTTGCTTGGGCATCTGTGAACATGGTGCCGTATAAGGAAATCGCAGAAGGCCGCAAGTGTAAGTCATACTGACTCATCTCTTTCAACCGACTGCAGCGCCGACCGCTCGCCCCAACCGCCCCTCCGCCTACAATCCCCCCATGCACCCCCGACACCTGCTTCTGCCCTGCGCCCTGGCCTGCAGCGCCCTGGCCGCCCAGACCGTGCCCGCCCCGCCGCTGCCCGGCGACACCCAGGCACAGGATCACCGGACCTACCAGCGGGTGGAACTCATCTCCATCGAGGACACTGGGGCGCGAATTGACGAAGTCCGCCATGGCGGCCAAACGCAGAGCATCACCGTTCAACCCAAGGGCGACATGCCGGCGTACGAGATCTCGCCCACCGATCTGGCCCGCAGCCGACCGGCCGACCAACGCGACGGCATGGGCAGCGCCACGGGGCAGCGGGTCTGGAATCTATTCAAGTTTTAGGGCACGGGTCAATGGCGGTCTTTACCGAAGTTGCGCACGGCGAGGCCGAAGCGCTGGTACACAAGCTGGCACTGGGCGAGCTGCGCGAGCTGCGCGGCATCCAGGGCGGCATCGAGAACACCAACTACTTTCTCACCACCGACCAGGGCGAATATGTGCTGACCCTGTTCGAGCGCCTCACGGCCGAGCAACTGCCTTTCTACCTCTACTTGATGAAGCACCTGGCGCGCCGCAGCATTCCCGTGCCCGACCCGCATGCCGACCCGACCAGTGCCTCGCCCCATCACCCCGATGGCCAGTTGCTGCACCACATCTGCGGCAAGCCCGCTGCGCTGGTGGACAGGCTGCGCGGCCACAGCGAGCTGACACCCACCGGCGCCCACTGCGCCGCCGTGGGCGAGATGCTGGCGCGCTTGCACCTGGCCGCGCGCGACTACCCGCGCCACCAGCCCAATCTGCGCGGCCTGGCCTGGTGGAACGAGACCGTGCCACTGGTGTTGCCGCATGTGAGCGCGCCCCAGGCGGCCCTGCTGCACGCCGAACTAGCCTACCAGAACCACGTGGCCACCAGCTCGGCTTATGCCGCGCTGCCGCGCGGGCCGGTGCATGCCGATCTGTTTCGCGACAACGTGATGTTCGAAGCTGGCCGCCTGACCGGCTTCTTCGATTTCTATTTCGCGGGGGTGGACGCCTGGCTGTTCGACATCGCCGTGTGCTTGAACGACTGGTGCATTGACCTTGCCACCGGCGCCCACGATGCTGCCCGTGCCGACGCCTTTGTCCAAGCTTATGCCAGCGTGCGCCCCCTGGCTGCGGCCGAGCGCCAATTGCTGCCAGCGATGCTGCGGGCTGGCGCGCTGCGCTTCTGGATTTCACGGCTATGGGATTTTCATCTACCGCGCGAGGCCAGCATGCTTTGCCCACACGATCCGACCCATTTCGAGCGGGTGCTGCGCCAGCGGGTTGTCCATCCGGTCACAATGCGTTGATCCGCACAATGTCCAGAAAATGCCGCTGACATCGGTGCAACGAACATCCGCCCAACCCGACCCACCCAACCCAGCGTCCATGAAACTCAACATCGTCCCGGTCAAAAGCGGCTTCCAGTGGGTCAAGCTGGGCATACGCACATTCGTCAGGCAGCCGCTGGCGCTGGCGGGGCTTTTTTTCATGTACATGACAACGGTTTTCCTGGTGTCCGTCGTGCCCGTGATCGGCGTGCTGATCGCCGGCTTACTGGTTCCGGCTGCCACGCTGGGCCTGATGGTCGCAGCCGAGCAGGCCGAGCAAGGGCGCTTTCCTATGCCTTCGGTGCTGCTCAGTGCATTTCGCGCGGGCCGCCAGCGGGTGCGCGCCATGCTGATGCTGGGCGCCCTGTACACACTGGGATCAATGATCGCCTCCACCCTGGCCTCACTGATGATGGGCCCCACTCTGCCCTCAGAGCGAGAATTTTCTCCGGCCACCCTGGTGGCATTGGTGCTACACATTCCCCTGTTCCTGATGTTCTGGCATGCGCCGGCGCTGGTGCACTGGCACAACATCTCGCCCGTCAAGAGCCTGTTCTTCAGCGCCGTGGCCTGCCTGCGAAACTTTGGTGCCTTCCTGGTCTATGGACTGTGCTGGCTGGCGGTGTTCATGGGAATAGGCTCAGCCTTCGGGTTGATCGGTCTGCTGCTGGGCGGCGGCGAGCTTGCGCGTAGCATGATGATTCCCCTGGCCTTGCTGATGGCGGCCATGTTCTCCACCTCGATCTACTTCACCTTCCGCGACTGCTTCGTGGCCACCCCGGCAGACGAGCAGCCTGCAGCCACTGAGGAATCCAAATGACACAGCATTTGCTTTTGGGCCGCACCGAAGCCGAACTGCTCTGGTTCCGGCGCCGAAGTTTTCTGACCGCTGCCGCCGGCTGGACCGCGATGGGCGGCTTTGGCGCGGCGCTGGCGCAGCAGCGCAGCAACATCGTCGAACTGCGCGGCGATGTGTTGCTCAATGGCGCGCGCCTGACGCCGCAGCAGCAAATCCAGACCGGCGACAGCATTGAGACCGGCCCTGGCGCCTACCTGGTCTGCGTGATCGGCAATTCATCCTTCATGGTGCGGCAGGGCACGCGCATGACAGTCGAGCGCGGCGCCACCCTCAATGCCGTCAGCGTGCTGCGCCTGCTGACCGGCGCGGTGGCCAGCGTGTGGGGCCGCGGCACCAGCCGCCAGATCGTCACGCCCACCCTCACAGCCGGCATCCGTGGCACGGGCGTCTACACCGAAGTGTTTTCCGACCAAAACTACCGCAGCTACTTCTGCAACTGCTATGGCACAGTGGACGTGGGCGCTGGCACTGACAAGACCGTGTCGCAGTCGGTCTATCACCAATCGTTCTGGGGCGAGACCGAGCCAAGGAACGGGCGCTTTCTCACGCCAGCGCAGGCCATCAACCACACCGACGAAGAACTCGAATACCTTGCACGCCTGGTTGAAGAACGCACCGCGTGGCAGATTGCCGGGCGCAGAGGCGTGAAGGACGGCATAGGCTACATGGAGCAGCAGCCACCGGCGATGCACCCGGCGATGCGGATGAATTGAGCAGAATCGGCTTGGTCTTAGAACGACCTGGGCAAGCCCAGCACGTGCTCGGCCACGTACGACAAGATCAGGTTGGTTGAGATGGGCGCCACCTGATAGAGCCGGGTTTCGCGGAACTTGCGCTCCACGTCGTACTCGCAAGCAAAGCCAAAGCCGCCATGAAACTGCAGGCAGGCGTTGGCTGCCTCCCAGCTTGACTTGGCCGCAAGATACTTTGCCATGTTGGCCTGCGTGCCGCAGGGCTCATGGGCATCAAACCGGCGGCAGGCTTCCCAGCGCATCAGGTTGGCGGCTTCCACTTCAATCAAGGCCTCGGCAATCGGAAACTGCACGCCTTGGTTCTTGCCGATCGGTCGGTCAAAGACCACCCGCTCTTTCACGTAGCGCGTGATGCGGTCGATGAACCAATAGCCGTCGCCTATGCATTCCGCAGCGATCAGCGTGCGCTCAGCATTCAGGCCGTCCAGAATGTATTTAAAGCCCTGGCCTTCTTCGCCGATCAGGTTCTCCTGCGGTATTTCCAGGTTCTCGAAAAACAGCTCATTGGTCTCGTGATTGACCATGTTGCGAATCGAGCGCAGGGTCAGCCCATTGCCAATGGCTTCGCGCAAGTCAACCATGAAGATCGACATGCCCTCGGATTTTTTCTTCACCTGCGCCAGCGGTGTTGTGCGGGCCAGCAAAATCATGAAGTCAGAGTAGCGCACGCGCGAGATCCAGACCTTCTGTCCGTTGATGACGTAGCGGTCACCGCGCTTGACTGCTGTGGTCTTGATCTTGGTGGTGTCGGTGCCTGTGGTGGGCTCAGTCACGCCCATCGATTGCAAACGCCATTCGCCCGTGGCAATCTTGGGCAGGTACTTGCGCTTTTGCTCGGCAGAGCCATGCCGCAGCAAGGTGCCCATGTTGTACATCTGGCCATGGCAGGGCGCGGCGTTGCCGCCATTGCGGTTGATCTCCTCCATGATGACCGACGCCTCGGCCAGCCCCAACCCTGAGCCGCCATACTCTTGCGGAATCAGCGCCGCCAGCCAGCCGGCCTTGGTCAGCGCATTGACAAAGGCCTCTGGATAAGCGCGGTCGTAGTCGATCTGGCGGTGGTATTCGTCTGGAAACTCCGCGCACAGCGCACGCATGGCGTCGCGTATGTCCTGGTACTTGTCAACCGTTTGGTTCATTCTTGCTTACTCCGGATGGGAACGCCTATTTTGACGAAGATCGCCCAACCGGGCTTGCGAGGCTCAATTACCCGACTCGTGCCACACCAGCGGTATGGCGCCACCACCACGCGCCTTGTAGGCGTTGGGTGGCAACAAGGGCAGATTCACGAGTGAAGGCGTGGCAGTGGACAAGGCGATGGTGTAGGTGCCCGGCAGCGATTTTTGCTGCACCGCTGTGGGGTAGCAGGGGTCCACCCCCACCGACTTGGCGCTGCACTCGGCCTGCAGTGTTTGCGTGGAGAGCAGCAGCCGAAGCGAATGCCCAGGCCGGATGCTGGCCAGGCGCGGCGAGAGCCAGAAGTCGAATGCCCGCTCCTGCCCTGGCGTGAGATAACGGTCGCGATCGAAAGTGCCATAGGGCCTGATCGGCAGGCCCTTGGCGTCCGACCAGTTGCGCGCCGGCTCCTTGTCTGCCAGGCTGCCCACCACATAGCCAGAGGTGAGCTTGGTGGCGCTGCCATTGGGCGCGATTTCAAACAGGCTGGCGATCAACACCAGGTTGCTGCCGCTGGTGCTGGCATGAATGCGCGCACCGATAGGCCCGGCCAGCGTCGCGCCGGCCGGGAAGGGCGCGGTGATGTAGCTGATGCTGCTATTGGGCAGATTGGGCTGCGCCCACACCATGGCGTTGCTTCCCGCCAGCGTGGGCGCACGGGGCGAGAGCACACCGCTCGCGTCCAGATAGTAGGGCGTGTAGTTCGCCGTCATCGGAAATCTCGCGTTGTTCACCCACTGCTTGGCTGTGGCGTCCCACATGTGCATCGGCGTCGTGGTGTCGGGCACACCGGTGTCCTGGCCCTTGAGCCAGGTGTCAAACCACAGAAGCTGAAGGTTGTTGTCAATGCCCCCGCCATGTCCCCAGGGGCCAACCACGATCTGCGTGCGGCCGCTGACTGCGTCGCCTGGCTTCATTGGGCTGTACAGCGGCCTGCCAAAGCGCGCGTTCTGCAAGTAGGTGTAGAGCTCCTGCGCACCCATTGCGTACTGATCTTCCCAGCCGGTCCACAAGAGCGTGGGTATGTCTGCAGCGGCAATGTCGCCCACCACGATGCCAGGGGTGGAGCGTTTCCAGTAGTCGCCAAAATAAGCCTGCTCGCCGCCCTCGGAGATGCTCTTGTAAGAGTTGGCTCCCCAGTCGCCAGCGGCCTTCCCGACGATGTCGTAGAAGACCTTCGCGCGCAGGCTGATGGTCTGCGTGGGCAGGCCAGCGCCCATGTTGGCCTCGCGGTACTGCTCGGTGCCGGCGCAAAACGGCGCCATCGCCTTCACCGGTGAATTGCGTGGCAGCAGCGCAGCGGTGAATAACTGAGTGAAGCCCAGATATGAGCAGCCGGCCATGCCGACAATGCCATTGGAGCCTTCCAGTTTGTCGGCCACCCAGTACACCATCTCCTTGCCATCCTGCGCGACCCGACCGGTGCCAAAGTATTCGTACTGACCGGGCGATTTGCCAGTGCCACGGGTGCACACCGACACCGAGATATAGCCGCGCGTCACAAAGAACTCATTGCCCGGAGAAACCCCTCTGGTGTTGGAGTCACAGGTGCGCCCCCGCTTGGTCGCCTGGCTGTAGGGGTTCTGCGCAAGAATCACTGGGAACTTGCCTGCGGCGCGCGCGCCGGTGGCGAGGTCGGTAGGGTAGATAACGGTGGCAATCAGGTTCACCCCATCGCTCATCGGGATGGATACCTCGGGAATCAGCATGGAGCCGTACTTGGCGGGATAAGGCTGCCACTTGCCACCAGGCCAGCTCGTCTGCGCCCATGCCGGATTAACACCATGGCATACGATGAACAACGAAAGCATGGCGACCGCGAAATTTCGAATCGACCGAACAAACGAATGAACTAGTTTCATAGGGGCCTTTGAAAACTGCGGGCCCGTCATGCGTGCCCATGCTGCGCGACGCGTCGCGAGTTGAATTTGAACTATGAATCTATCAGCCCCCATGCGCATCGACAAGAGGGCAAGCCTGCGTGCGCCGGCCCGCCAGTGCGCCACACAATTGCTTCGTTTGGCCACACAAATTAGATTGAGCGCGCCTTGCCATGCATCACGAAATCCGGTTCAACGCATTCCTCGCCCACTCGTCGGTGCACCAGATGCCCGGCCTGTGGCGCCACCCGCAAGACGAGTCACTGCAGCACAAGACCATGGCGTACTGGCAGAAGCTCGCGCGCATTCTTGAGCGCGGCAAGTTCGATGCGATCTTTCTGGCCGATGCGATCGGTGTGAACGATGTGCATGGCGGCTCACTGGACACCGCCGTGCGCCACGGCCTGCGCCTGCCTCGGCACGACCCCTGGGCCGTGGTGCCGGTGATGGCCGCAGTGACGCAGCATCTGGGCTTTGGCGTCACCGGCACCTTGTCCTATGAAGAGCCCTACCTCTTTGCGCGCAAGCTCTCCACGCTCGATCACCTCACCAGCGGGCGCCTGGCCTGGAACATCGTCACTGGCTATCTGGAAAGCGGCGCCAAGGCGGTGGGCCGCGCCGCGATGGATGCGCACGATCTACGCTATGACATTGCCGATGAATTCATGGAGGTCGTCTACAAATTTTGGGAAGGCTGCTGGGAAGACGGCGCCTTGCTCACCGACCGCGCCAGCGGCGTGTTCGCCGATCCGTCCAAGGTGCATCGCATCGTGCACGAGGGCACCTACTTCAATCTCGAAGGCATTCACATGGTGGACCCTTCGCCGCAGCGCACGCCCGTGCTCTACCAGGCCGGTGCGTCCGGGCGCGGGCGCCGGTTTGCCGGCACGCATGCCGAGTGTGTGTTCCTGATCGGTCAGACACAGGCAGCCCTGAGCGAAGTGGTGAGCGGCATTCGTGCACAGGCCGAGCAAGCCGGGCGCGATCCGAGCGACCTGAGCTTTCTGATGAGCGCCATCATCATCGTGGACGAGACCGAGGCCAAGGCACGAGCCCGAATGGCGCAGTACCACGAGTACCTCGATCTGAACGCACTGCTGGGTCTGATCTCAGGCACCAGCGGCGTGGACTTGTCCAAATACGACCTGGACAGCCCCTACCCCGACACCCGGCGTGACGCCTCTGCCCATACGCTGGTCGAGGCCAACACCCGCATCCGCGATGGCCGCGTGCCCACCATTCGAGAGGTGGTGCAGCGCAGCGCCTTCGGGCGCGGCCCGGTGATGGTGGGCTCTGCTTCGCAAGTGGCCGATCAGCTTCAGACCTGGGTGGAAAGCACCGGCATCACCGGCTTCAATCTGATCTACGCGGTGATGCCAGCGGACTACGAAGCCATCGCCGATCTGCTGGTGCCCGAGCTGCAAAAGCGCGGTGTGTTCAAGCGCGACTACCGCCCCGGCACCTTGCGCGAAAAGTTGCAAGCGGTGAGCCAGCCGCTACTGCCCGCCAGCCACCCGGCTGCGCGGCACCGAGTGCCCGGCCATGCGTGAGCAGCCACTCGATCCACGCATGACGGTGCCGCGCCTGCTTGTGCAGCGCGCCGAGCACCTGGGCAACAAACCCTTCGTGCGCTATGAGGATGCGCAACTTGGCTATGCCGACCTGGTGCAAAGCAGCGAAGCCGCAGCCGCCCGGCTTGCCGGGGAATTCAAGTTCGAGCCCGGCACAGCGGCAGCGATCTTTCTGCCCAATGGCGGCGCATTCATGCACTGCTGGTTCGCTTCGCTCTTCGCGGGCCTGGTCGATATTCCGTTGAACCACGAGTTCAAGAAGACCGGCCTCTTGTTTGGCTTGCAGAACTCGCAGGCCCGTGTGGTGTTCACCGACGCGCAGGGCCTGGATGCTTTGTGCGACGCGGAGGTGATCGATCAGCTCAACGCGATTGACCTGATCGTGGCCACCGACGTATCTGACTTTCAGCCGCTGCGCCAAGCGTTGGCAGGCCTGCACAAGCCGCCGCACTGCATGAGCCTGGCCGAGCTGATCAGCGATGGCCCGCATCTGCACCCCTGGGACAAACTGCCGGGCACCGCGCTGGCGTCGGTGCGCTACACGTCGGGCACCACCGGCCTGCCCAAGGGCATCATGCACAGCCATCTGCACATGCTGAACAAGGCACGCTCTCACAACGCGATCATGTCCTTCACCGAGAGCGATCTCATCTACAGCCCGTTTCCCCTGCACCACAGCATGTCCAGCAACAACGGCGTGATGGGCACGCTGATGGCAGGCGCAAGCATGGTGGGTGTGCGGCGCTTTAGCGCCAGCAACTACTGGAGCGACATCCGGGCAAACGGCGCGAGCCTGGCACACATTCTGGACCCCATGGTGCCGCTGCTGATGAAACAGCCTCTGCAAGCAGATGAGGCCCGGCATCGTTGTCGCATGCTCTGGGCTGCCTGGCCCAACGAGGCTTTCGAGGAACGCTTCCAGACCACGCTGCTGCGCATTTACGCGCTGGCCGAAGTGGGCGTGGTCTCCTCGCGCTGGCAGAAATCACCCGATGGCAGCCGCGCGGCCGGCGCAGTGCAACCCGAGCAAGAGGTGCGGGTGGTCGATGAGAACGACGCGCCGCTACCCGTGGGAGAGCGCGGCGAGATCATCATCCGCCCGCGCGAACCCAACCGGGTGATGATGGGCTACCGGGGCAACCTGCCCGCGACCATGCAGGCCTTTCGCAATCTCTGGCTTCACACAGGCGATGAAGGCTTTTTCGACGAAGCGGGCGAGCTCAATTTTCTGGGCCGGGTGGGCGACAGCATCCGCCGACGCGGCGTGAACATTTCATCCGAACAAATCGAGATGGAAATTCGTCGGCACCCATCGGTGCTTGAATGCGCGGTGGTGGGCGTGCCATCGGAGTTCGGCGAAGAAGACATACAGGCCTTCGTGGTGTGGCAAGAGCCGCCCGCCGATCCGACAACCGCCTTTGTTGACTTGGCGAATTTTCTGCAAGCGCGCCTGCCGCGCCAATATGTGCCCAGGTATTTCGCTACGCTCACTGCGTTTGACAAGACCCAGACCGGCAAGATTCAAAAGCGCGCGCTGCGCGGCCTGAACGTGCCTGAGCGCTGGGACCGAGAGGCTGCGGCGCGCCCGCCAACTGCATCACAATGATCGCCACAAGGAGACACACCCATGAGAACATCCCAACTCAGACGCACCCTGATCTGCGGCCTGCCCGCACTGGGCCTGACCCGCGCGGCGTGGGCACAGGCATCGACCTACCCAAGCCGGCCCATCACCATGATCAGCCCCAACGCGCCTGGCGGCCTGACCAGTGTGCTGGGCCGCATGATCGGCCAGCAGCTCACGCAGAGCTGGGGGCAGCCGGTGGTGGTCGACAGCCGCGCCGGGGGCAACGGCATCATCGGCGGGCGGGCGCTGCACGGCGCGCAGCCCGATGGCTACACCCTCATGTCCATCTTCAACACCCACACGCTGGTGCCCTTGCTCACACCTGCGCCCTATGACCCGATCAACGACTTCACACCCATCGCCACGCTGTGCGCCACCGAGTTCGCGCTGGTGGTCCACCCTTCGGTGCAGGCCAACACACTGGAGGAGTTCGTTGCACTGGCCAAGGCCCGGCCGGGCCAGCTTAATTTCGCGTCGTCCGGCACCGGTGCCATGCCGCACCTGGCAGGGGAATTGTTCGCCATGCTGCGCGGCATCAAGATGCAGCATCTGCCCTACAAAGGCTCGGCGCCTGCATTGACCGATCTGCTGGGCGGGCAGGTGCAGCTCTTTTTCAGCCCGGTCAAAGATGCGATTCCCTATGTCAAGGCCGGCCGCCTGCGGGCGCTAGCGGTGTCGGGCGACAAGCGCTCGGCAGCGCTGCCGGAGATTCCCACCTTCGCCGAATCGGGTGTGACCGAACTACAAATCAAGACCTGGGCCGGCATCATCGGTCCGCCGGGCATGCCGCGGGACATCGTGGACAAACTCGCCACCGAGATTGCGCGCATCCTGCGCACCGCTGACTTCAGGGAAAAGCTCGAAAGCCAAGGGCTGGAAGTGCTGATCAACACGCCAGAGCAGTTCATCGCCGTGATGCGCTCGGACACCGCGCGTTTTTCGCGGGTGATCAAATCGGCCAACATCAAACTGGACACCTGATGACCGCACCGAATACGTCCACTGCACAAGACCCCGCCGACACAGTGCTTGAGACACGCGATCCGCAGCATGAAGGCGCGGTGACGCTGCGCATCAACCGGCCCAGCGTGAAGAACGCAGTCGGCCCGCGTGAAGTGACCCGGCTGCGCGAGAGCCTGCTGCGCCTGCAGGTCGATCCCACTGTGCGAATCATCTTTCTCACCGGCACCGGCGACACCTTCACTGCAGGTGCCGACATCAACGAGTTGAACCGCCTGAGCGGCGACGCGATGTCCTCGTTCATCGAGACGCAGGTCGATCTGCTCAATCACATCGTGCTATCGCCCAAGATCGTGGTGGCCGCTGTCAACGGTGTGTCCGCCGGCCTTGGCAACCACATCATCACCTGCTGCGATCTGGCCTACATCAAGGACACGGCCGTGCTGCACTTCACCGGCGCATCCAAGGCCCTGCCGAGTTTGCTGATGGGCCCGCTGTTGATGCCCATGACGATTGGCCTGAAGAAAGCCAAGTCGCTGTATCTGCGCGGCGGCCGGCGCAGTGCGCATGAGGCGGTGAGCGAAGGGCTATGCAACGAGGCCATCGCGCCGGCCGACTGGCAGCGCCACCTGGACGAGATCGCATCCGAGTTCACCGGGCGCAGCGCCAGCACCATGGCCCACAATAAATTTCAGCTCAATCAGTCGGCCTTCCAGTTGGTGGGCGCATCCAAGCTCTCTGGGCTGGCGGGCGCACTGAGCATGTCGCAGGCCACGGACATTCCGACTGGGCGGGTGAAGTAGACCGCGAGCGCGGGCTAGTCGGCCTTGATCGCGTTCTTCTTGATCACCTCAGCAAAGCGCGCCGTATCGCGCCTGACCACGCTCTGCGCCTGCGCGCTGGTGGTGCCCAGCGTGTCGTAGCCCATGCCTTCGAGTTTCTCTCCCACGCGCGGGTCGCTCATGGCGGCGTTGGCGGTGGCGTTGATCTTGTCCACCACCGCCTGCGGCGCACCCGAGGGCATGATGAGCGCCACCCAGGCATCGTACTCACCGGTCTTGACGCCCTGCTGCACCAGGGTGGGAATGGCGGGGTAGGCCTTGGTGCGCTGATCTGATGCGATGCCGACGATGCGCACGTAGTCGGACTTCACCAAGGGCACGGTCGCACTCAGGCTGGGAATGGCCGCGTCGATTTCGCCCGAGATCAGCGCGGCCATCATCGCGTCGTTGGTGCGATACGGGACGTGCAAGAAAGGTGCGCCCGTCTCCTGCTTAAGCATCTCGAAGGCCAGGTGTCCAAGCGAGCCGGGCGCGGGTGTGCCAAAGGCCACCGGCTTGGCACCGGCACGGGTTTGCGCCAAAGCCAGCAAGTCTTTGATGTTGCCGGCCTGCACCTTCGCGTTGACCGCCACCACCATGGTGGCGCGCGAGAGGATGGAGACAGCAAGAATGTCTCGCTCAGTGTCATAGGGCAGCTTGTAGAGCGCAGGCGTGATGGCCAGGGGCACCGAGATGAAGCCGATGGTGTGCCCGTCCTTGGGTGCGCGTGCCAGCTCGGCCAGGCCGATGGTCCCACCCCCGCCAGTGACGTTCTTGACCACCAGCGGCTGACCCAGTGCCGCGCCCATGGCAGGTGCCAGCATGCGCGCCACGGTGTCGATCGGCGCGCCGGTGCCGGCCGGCACAATGACCGTGATCGGCTTGCTCGGCCAGGCCTGCGCCTGGGCCGACTTGTGCCACGCAGCGCCCCCCAATGCGGCGATGGCCGCGAATGAAAACTGCCTGCGTTGGCGACGGAAGATTGGGTCCGATGCGTTCATGGTGTGGTGTCTCCTTGCTGCAATAAGGTCCAGCGGCCGCGATCTCTCTCCCAGGTCGGGCCGAAGTTTTTTCTTGTGCGAAGCTGGGCCTTCTGAATCTTGCCGGTCGGTGTACGGGGCAGATCACCCACATGCTCCAGATAGCGCGGCACATAGGTCTTGGGCAGGCGCTCGATCAGAAAGTCCAGCAGCATCTCCATGGCCCGGCCCACATCATCGGGCGCGCGCGTCCACTCGATGCAGGCATGCAACTCATGCTCGCCGGTGGCCGAGGGCACGCCAATGACGGCGCAATCCTTCACCATGGGGTAGAGGCGTATTTCGGTTTCAATCTGCTCGGACGATATGTTCACGCCGCGCCGGCGAATGGTGTCGCCCAGCCGGCCAATGAAATGCAGCTCGCCTTTGTCATCGAGCAGGCCGCTGTCACCGGTGTGGTACCAGAGATTGCGAAACGCGCGCTGGGTTGCGGGCAGGTTGTTGATGTAGCCGATCATCACCTGATGCGGCAATCTTGGGCGCACCACGATCTCGCCGAGCTCGCCGCCGGGCATGGGTCGATCGAGTTCGTCAACGATCTGAACTTCCATCTCCGGCAGCGGTAGCCCGCTGCTGGTGTCGCCATCGGCGGCGCCCAGCTTGAACGCGATGATGCCCACCTCGCCCATGGAATAAGACTGCACGAACTTTGACTTGAAGCGTTCTTCAAAGCGCCGATTGGGCGGCGCAGTGTAGAGCGAGCGCACTTGGTGCGAACGCTCAAACGCGGTGACGTCCTGCGTCTCTATCAAGGGCACCAGCGGCTGCAGCAGATGACCCAGCGTCGCACCGGTCTGCGCGGCTTCCTGCCAGAATCGGCTGGCGCTGAACTTGGGCGATGTGACCATGGTGCCGCCCGCGCTGATCGTGCCGATCAAGCCCATGACACTGGCCAGGCCGTGGTGCAAGGGAAAAGGCGAGTACAAGATGTCGGACTCGCCGTAGTCCATGATGCGGTTGTGCATGGCGCATTTGTTCAGCACATGCAGATTGCTTTGCACGATGCCCTTGGGCGGCCCGGTGGTACCCGATGTGAAGCGCACCACCGCCGGCAGCGTGGCATCCACTTGCTGCCAACTGCCCGGCGTCAGGCCCGGTGCTATCAACTCCGACAAGCTCATCATGTCCGGCGCCGCGCCGATGCGCGCAAAGCGCTGCTTGCATGCGGCAAGATCGGCTTGGCCGGCCAGCACCACCAGCTTGAGTTGCGGCATGAAGGGGCGCAACTCCTCGTCGAGCAAATTGTCCACGCCAGCCTCATCGGTGAAGAGCACCGCAGCGCCCACTGTCTGCAAGCCAAAGAGCAGAGTGGTCTTCCTGAAATCGGGATTGAGCGCCACATTGACCACGCCAGCGAACAAACAGGCGAAGCAGGATTTGACGAAATCGATTCCGTTGCCCAGATAGATCGCGGCCATGCTGCCCGCTGCAATGCCGCGCTCATGCAGGCGGGCGCTGGCCGCATCGGCGTGGCTGACCAATTGCCGGTAGCTCAGTTGGCTGCCATCGCTCACATTGACAAGCAATGCCTTGGATTCAAGCCTGTCCGCCTGAAGCACCAGCGCTCTTGCAATGGTGCTGCGGGTATCGGTGTCGGTGAACATGAAAGCTGCGGGCCTACGCTGCGCCTCAGTTGTCCAGCTTGATATCCGCGGCCTTCAGCAGAGGCCCCCACTGCCTGATTTGCTCGCGCACGAAGGCAGAGGATTTTTCGGCTGAATAGCCCGTCATGGGACGCAGACCCATGGAGGAGAAACGCTCGACGAGCTTGGGATTTGCCAGTGCCCGGGCCATGGCCTGATTGAGTTTGCCCACGATGTCCGGCGACACGGCGGCGGGCACCAGGATGGAATTCCAGGTGCTCCAGTTCACCTGGGCAAGGCGCGGATAGCCGAGCTTCTCATAGGTGGGAATCGACGCTGCCGGGCCCTCGTGCGGTGTGGGCGATGTGGTGGCCAGTGCGACGAGCTTGCCGGTGGCGATCAAGTCGCGCACCGAGCTGAGCGTGTCAAGGCCAAATGACAGCCGACCGGCCATCACATCCACCAGCGCCGGGCCTGAGCCCTTGTACTGAATCGCTTCGGCCTTGCCGCCCACCATGTTCACCAGCACTTTGGTGTTCAGGTAGTAAGGGGTGGCCACGCCGGCATGCGGAAAGGTGAAACGCGCGTCCGGCTTCTTCATCGCATCGACCAGTTGCGCGAAGTTGGCGTAGCCGGAGTTGGGCGCGGTAACCACGATCCAGTCGAAGTTGGCCACCGGCGAGACGATGGTGAAATCCTTGACCGGGTCGTAGGGCAGCTTGGGGTCCATCAAGGGCAGGAAGACCTGGTGGGTGCTACCGCCAAAGAGCAAGGTGTAGCCATCGGGCGCCGCCGACTTGACCGAGGTGATGCCCAGAATGCCGTTGACCCCGGGCAGGTTCTTCACGACGATGGGCTGGCCCAGTTCCTGGCCGGTGAATTCGGCAATGATGCGCGCGGTCACATCGGTCACACCACCGGGTGCATAGCCGACCACCAGCGTGATGGGCTTGGACGGCCAGGCGTCCTGTGCCTGCGCGCCAACTGTGAATGCGGTCACCAAAAGAGCTGCGAGCCCTCTGGCAAGAAATCTTGTGAATCTCATCTTGTTGTCTCCGTGAGAACCGATCGCCTGAATATCGCCGCATCAGCGGGCTTGGTCAATTGGTAGCGACCAGAGCTTTAGCGGCCTGCGGTGTTTACCAAGTTGCGCGCCTGCTCGCGCAGCATGTCCTTGCGCACCTTGCCGTAAAAGTTGCGCGGCAACTCGCCGACGATCTCCAGGCGCTCGGGAATCATCTGGCGTGCCCGGCCAGCCGCTGTCATGAAGCGGTCGATCTCGGGCAAGTCAAGCTGGCTGCCTGGCTTGAGCACGACAAAGGCGCAGGCCTTCTCGCCGGTCCTGGCGTCGGGCATGGCGACCACCGCCACTTCAGCCACTGCCGCGTGGGTGGCGATCACGTCCTCCATGTCCTTGGGGCTGAGGTTCTCGCCCAGTCGGATGATGAGATCTTTCTTGCGGCCAGTCAGGGCAATCCAGTTGCCTTCCATGATGCGGGCGATGTCGCCCATTCTGAAAAATCCGTCCTCGGTGAAGGCGCTCTCGTTGTCTTGCGCATCGATATAGCCCACCAGCATCTGCGGCGCCTTGACCAGCAACTCGCCCTCCTCCCCCGGCGCGCAGGGCCGGCCGGTCTCGGGATCGGCCAGGCGCACTTCGCAGTCGCCGATGTTGCCGTCATACAGCAGCCCCTGGCGCTTGCAGGCCGGATCGGCAAGACCGGGCGTGATGGTGGGCACCTCGGTGGAGCCGCAGGCACTAAAGACAATGCACTGCGGGAACAACTGCGCTGCCTGCGCCATGAGATCGCGCGGCGTGGCTGCGCCGCCCAGAGAGAAATAGCGCAGCGCGGGCAAGGTCTGGCCCCGCTCACGCGCCACATCCACGATGCCGCGCAAGAAAGGCGCTCCGTTGATGAGACTGCAGCCATTGGCCAGGGCCAGGTCGAACGCTTCCTGTGGGTTCCAGATGTCCACCAGTGCCGCAGGCACGCCGCAGTTCCAGGGCAGGTTCAGGCCATAGATGGTGCCGGTGATGTGCGAGACCGGCGAGGGCACCAGCACGCAATCGCGCTCGTCCAGCGCCAGGTATTTGGCACGCTGGTGGTTCTCGGCATGGATGGTGTTGTGGGTGTGGATCACGCCCTTGGGCCGGCCTGTGGTGCCAGAGGTGTACATGATCAGCTTGATCGCATCCGGGCTCACCTGAGGCAGCGGGTCGCTCGCATCCCCCTGGCTCATCAACGCATCCAGGTTCAAGAGGCCAGGCTGGCTGCCGCGCACCACCACCACTTCGAGTTGCGGCAACTGGGTCTTGACCTGCGCCATCATCGCCAGATAGTCATGGCCCTTGAAGCTTGGCGCAACAAACACCATGCGGCTTGCGCAGTGGCCCAGCATGTACTGCACCTCGGCGTGCCGCGCGATGGTGCCCAGCGGATGAATGATCAAGCCGGCCATGGCGGCGGCCAGGTTGATCAGGTGGGCCTCATGCCAGTTGGGCAATTGAAAGGACACCACATCGCCGGGCTTGAGCCCGTGCCGCATCAAGGCGCTGGCCAGCGTGCGCGCCTGCTGGTAGAGCGCGGCGCAGGTGAAGCGGCCCTGCCCATCGACCAGCAACACCTGCTCGGGCGCGTGGCGCACGCGCTCATGCGCGAAGTCAGCGATGGTGCGATTGGCCCAGGCACCGCTGGCCACACAGGCGCTGGCAAACTGCGCATCCCACCGGATGCGCCAGCCGCTGATATCGGTGCGAAGCTCCATGCGCGTGCTGCGGCCGCTCAGGTGCCGGTGAAATTGGGCTTGCGCTTGTCGCGAAAGGCCTTGGCCGCCTCGTAGTGGTCGTTGCTGAGGTAGGTGGCGGTCTCATAGCCCATGTGGGTTTCGATGACGCCGTTCAGTATGCGCCGCATCACCAGGTTGATTGCCATCTTGGTGCTGTTGATTGCCAGCGTGGCGCCTTGCGCCAGTCGCTCGGCCATCTCCCAGGTGCGCGCGTCGAGCTCCTCAAAAGTCTCCACTGCTTCGGTGATCAGCCCGATCTGCGCGGCCTCGCGTCCGGTGAGCATGTCGCCGGTCAGCAAGTAACGCTTGGCGCGGGCAAAGCCCACCAGCAGCGGCCAGATTGCGGCGCCGCCGTCGCCCGCCGTCAAGCCCACCTTCACATGGGTGTCGGCGATCTTTGCGTCGGCCATCATGTAGGAGAAGTCGGCAAAGGCCGCCACCGTCGCGCCAAATCCCATGGCATGGCCATTGACCCGCGCGATCAGCGGCTTCTCCAAGTTGATCAGGCCGTTGATGATGTGGGTGGCCTCCTGGAAAGCCATGTTCCAGTCATCGTGCTGGCGCTTTTCGATGCGCTCGACCATGGCGCCGATGTCGCCACCCGCAGAGAAGGCTTTCTCGCCGGCGCCGGTGATCACCACCACCTTGGTCTCGCGATCATGGTTGATCATCTCAAAAATGCGCGCCATCTCGCCGTGGCTTTGCCGGGTGTTGGCGTTCATCGGCGGGTTGTCGATGGTGATAAGCAGGATGGCGCCTCGGCGCTCGACGCGCAGGCCTTTGATGTCTTCGTACATGCAGCTTCCTTTGGTGTTTCATGATATCGACAAAACCCTTGATGCGCCTCACGGGTAAGCGCACGCTATGTGCCAAGAGCCAATGCCGTGTACCATGCCTTGCACTGAAAAATGCCGTGTCCCGACCGACACACTGCAGTAGAACCATCGTTTATTCGACCTGAGGAACCCGTCCCAATGAGTACCCCTGCCGCCCCCGCCAGCCCGCACCCGGTCATCAGGCACGACTGGCTCGCGTTGCATCAAGAGGACATCATCGACCCAGAGCTTCCCATCGTGGATGCGCACCATCACTTGTGGGATCACGTGGGCAACCGCTACTTCGTGATGGACTTGCTGGGAGATCTGTCCGCCGGCCACAATGTGCGCACCACCGTCGCCGTCGAGTGCGGCGCGATGTACCGGCAGGACGCGGCCGCCCCACTCCAGCCGATCGGTGAGACCGAGTTTCTCAATGGGCAGGCCGCTGTCAGCGCCAGCGGCAAGTACGGCCCGGCGCGCGCCTGTGCCGGCATCGTCGGCCACGCCAATCTGCGCCTGGGCACGCAGGTCAAGGACGTGCTCCAAGTGCATATTCAAGCGGCAGGCGGCCGCTTTCGCGGCGTGCGTCACAGCTCGGTCTGGCATGCAGACCCCACAGCGCGGGCCTCTCTGGCCACGCCGCCACCTTATCTTCTGGCCGATGCCAGCTTTCGCGAAGGCTTCGCGCAACTCGCGCCGCTGGGCTTGTCATTCGACGCCTGGATGTACCACACCCAGTTGCCCGAGCTGCTCGATCTGGCGCGTGCGTTTCCACAGACCACCATCGTCTTAGACCATGCGGGTGGCCCGCTCGGCATCGGCCCCTATGCAGGGCGGCGCAGCGAGGTGCTGGCCGAATGGGGGGCCAGCATGCGAGAGCTGGCAAGCTGCCCCAACGTGAACGTCAAACTCGGCGGCTTTGGCATGCGCCTGTTCGCGTTCGACTACCCCAACCGGCCCCGCCCGCCATCTTCACAAGAGCTCGCAGCAGACATTGCGCCTTATGTGCAAACCTGCATCGAACTGTTCGGCGCGCAGCGCTGCATGTTCGAGAGCAATTTTCCGGTGGACAAAGGCGCCTTCAGCTACGCGGTGATGTGGAACGCCTACAAGCGGCTCGCACAAGGCGCGAGCGCAGCGGAGCGGCAGGACTTGTTCAGTGGCACGGCGACGCGAGTTTACCGCCTGTGAGTCGACCCTCGTTCGCCTGGAGCTTCAAACACCGCCCAACGTCAGCGTCACCACTTTCTCATCGGTCATCTCGCGAATCGAGTACCTCGGCCCTTCGCGGCCGAAGCCGCTGTCCTTGACGCCGCCGTAAGGCATGCCGTCCAGTCGGGAGCTGGATGTCTCGTTGATGTGCACAGCGCCTACCTTGATCTCGCGCGCTGCCTGAAAAGCTTGGTCGAGGTTGCGCGTGAAAACGCCGGCCGCAAGACCGAAGCGCATCGCGTTGATGCCATCGATGGCTTCGCGCAAACTCTCCACCGGCAAGATGGACAGCACAGGCGCGAAGATCTCTTGGTCTATCACTTTCATGCCGGGCCGCACCGCGCTCATCAGCGTGGGCTGCAGCACCGCGCCGCTGCGCGTGCCACCGCATTCGATGCACGCCGCGCCACTGGCAGCCTCATCGATCCAGGCCTGGGCGCGCTGCGCATGTGCATGCGTGATCATCGGGCCGACGCGCGTGGCGGCATCGCGCGGATCGCCTGCGGGCATGGCCTGCGCCGCTTGCGCCAGGCGCCGGGTCACCTCCTGAACCACCGGCCGCTCGACATACAGGCGCTGCACCGAGGTGCAAACCTGCCCAGCCTTGCGGAACGCGGCGCGCGCCACCTTTGCCACGGCCGCATCCAGATCGGCGTCGGCACAGATCACCGTCGCGGCGATGCTGCCCAGCTCAAGCTGCGTGCGGCGCAAACCTGCTGCGGCCTGAATGATGCGCCCAACCTGGGTGCTGCCTGTGAAGGTGTAGAAATCAATGCCCTGCTCCTCCAGCAACCAGGCGCCGACCTTGGCGTCGCCTTGCACCAGCGCCAGCAGATTGGGCGGCAAGCCAGCCTGCAAGAACAAATCACACAGCAGGCTTGCGATCAGCGGCGTAAAGCCCGATGGCTTGAGAATGAGTGCGTTGCCCGCGGCCAGTGCCGGGGCCATCTTGTGCAGCACGGCGTTAAGCGGTGAATTAAAGGGCGTGATGGCACACACCACGCCCACCGGCGTGCGCACGGTAAACCCCATGCGATTGTGCTGGCCGGGGTTGCCATCGAGCGGCACCATCTCACCGGTGATGCGCTTGGCTTCTTCGGCCGACAGCTGCACCGTGTCAAGCGCGCGGTCGATTTCGCCGTGTGCATCGGTCAGGGTGAAACCGGCTTCAGCCACCATCAGTTCAGCCAGGGCATCACGGCGCTGGGCGATCAGCTCGCCGACGCGATGCAGGATGCGCGCGCGCTCGTAGGGCGGTGGCGATGCGCCAATGGCAGAGCGTGCAGTGCGCACCGCCAGCGCCACATGCTCGCGGCTGGCCTCGCTCACATCGGCCAGCTTGGCGCGGGTGTAGCAGTCATACACCGCAAACGACTCGTCCGTCCCCAGCCTTTGCCCCGCGATCAGGCTGGCAGTGGAGGGGCATGCGTGCGCAAGCAGGGGCTTTGTTGCTGCAATGCTGTCGTGTTCGGCCATGGTGTGAGTCTCTGGGTTCAAGGCAAAAAGGGCTCGGGGGTGGGCTCGGGGGTGGGCCGCCCCATGATCATGTCCGCCGCCTTCTCGGCCACCATCAGTGTGGCGGCCAATGTGTTGGCCGATGGTACCTGCGGCATCACCGACGCATCCACCACCCGCAGGCCCTGCGTGCCGCGCACCCGCAACTGCGGATCGACCACCGCCATCGGGTCGTCTTGCGCCCCCATCTTGCAAGTGCCCACCAGGTGATAGGCGGTGGAGCCGCGTGCCCTTGCAAAATCGAGCAGTTCCTCATCGGTGCCGACCCCCGAGCCCGGAACTGTCTCGACGCTGAAGTACGGCGCCAATGCAGGCGTTGCCATCAAGCGGCGTGCCAGCCGCAGCGCGGCAACGATGACCGCATGGTCGCGGCTGTCAGTCAAGTAATTGGGCTGCACCGCCGCGTTGGCCTGTGCATCGCCAGAGCGGATGCGCACATAGCCGCTGCTAAAGGGCCGCTGCTGGCGCGCACCGCAACTCATACCGGGCACTTCCTCCAGCGCATAGGTCTTGCCTTCCTGGTAGCTGGCGGGGGTGAACAGTACTTGCAGATCACCGCGAGCGAGCTCCGGGCGCGACTTCCAGAACACATGCACCAGCGATGGGCTCAGCGCGATGATGCTGGGCTGCCCCACAAGCCACTTGGCGATCTCAAGGCCAAGCCGCCAGCCGCGTGACAACTCATTGATGGTGGTCACATTCTTGGCGCGTGCAGCGATTCGCACCGTGTAGTGGTCGCGCAGGTTCTCGCCAACTCCTGCAAGCTCTTGCACCACGGCAATGCCGTGCGTCTGCAGCAAGCCAAGCGGGCCTACGCCCGACAACTGCAGCAGCTTGGGTGAATTGAGCGTGCCCGCACAAACAATCACCTCGCGCCGGGCCCGCACTTCGTGGACTTGCCCATCACGGATGTAGCGCACGCCCACGGCCCGGGTGCCCTCGAAGATGATCGATTGAGCCAATGCCTGCACCCGAAGATCCACACCACCACGGCGCAGCGCGGGATGAAGGAACGCATCGGCGCAGCTCACGCGCTTGCCCTTGGCTATGTAGCGCTGAAAATAGCCTACGCCTTCTTGCTGCGCGCCGTTGTAGTCGGGGTTGCGCGGGATGCCAAGCTGCGTCGCGCCTTCGATGAATGCTTCACACAGCGGGCTGCGCCAATCGGGGTTGCTCACAGGCAAGGCGCCGGTGCGGCCGCGAAAGCGATCATCGCCTGCGCCGATGCGTCGCTCCGAGCGCATGAAGTAAGGCAGTATCTCGCGGTGGCTCCAGCCAGCGGCTCCGGCAGCAGCCCAGTCGTTGAAGTCGTCGGCCTGTCCCCGCGTGTAGGCCAGGCCGTTGATGGAACTCGACCCCCCGACAATGCGTCCCTGTGGAATGCGCAGCGTGCGCCCTTTGATTGCCTCGCCGGGATCGGTCATGAATTCCCACATCAGCGCCGGGTCATAGAGCATCTTGACGAAGCCCGCCGGAATGCGCACATACATGCTGGCGTCGGTCACGCCGGCTTCCAGCACACAGACCGTGGCCGCCTTGTCCTGCGTCAGCCGATCGGCCAGCAGTGAGCCGGCAGGGCCGCTGCCGACGATGATGTAGTCGAAGCTATCGGCCATGGGCTGCCCGCGCGTCACGCGGTACGCGGCACGCGCCCTTCAATCGGATAGGCCGGGTCGTTGTAGCCAGGCGTGGAGGGATGGCCTGTGACCACCAGCGAGTTGATGAAGGCTTCGTCCTGCGGCGTGAATGCATAGGTGGTGCCGCCCAGATACTCTTCCCACTGCACCAGGGTGCGCGGGCCGCCTATGACCGACGTGATGAACTGGTTGTGCAGCACCCAGGCCAGCGCGAACTGGCCCGTGGTGACGCCTCTTGATTGCGCATGGCGCTTAATCTCCTGAGCGATGCGCAGCGACTCGGGCCGCCACTCCGCCTCCATCATCCGACGGTCGGCGCGCCCGGCGCGGGTGTCTTGCGGCGCTGCCTTGTCCGGCTCGTACTTGCCTGTCAGCACGCCACGCGCGATGGGGCTGTAGGGCACCACGCCCAGGCCAAAGTAGCCGCATGCGGGCAGGTGCTCCACCTCGGGCATGCGGTTGAGTGCGTTGTAGTAGGGCGAGCTGACGATAGGTCTGTCGATACCCAGATCGTCGCAGATGCGGCAGATTTCGGCGATGCGCCATGAGCGGTAGTTGGACAGCCCGAAATACCGGACCTTGCCCTGGCGCACCAGATCGCCCATGGCACGCACGGTTTCCACCAAAGGCGTCTCGTGGTCTTCCTTGTGCAGGTAGTAGATGTCGATGTAGTCGGTGCCCAGGCGGCGCAGGCTGCCTTGCACAGCCTGGTGCATCCACTTGCGCGACAAGCCTTGGTCGTTGGGGCCGGGCCCCTTGGGAAACGCGCACTTGGTGGCGATCACCCAGCGGTCGCGCTGACCGTGCAAAGCCCGGCCAATGATTTCCTCGGATCGGCCGCCGGTGTAGACATCGGCCGTGTCCAGAAAATTAACGCCTTGCTCAGCGGCCTTGGCGATGATGCGGGCCGACTCTGCTTCATCGGTGGCGCCGCCGAACATCATGGTGCCAAGGCACAGCGGCGACACCTTCAACCCTGAACGGCCAACGTTGCGGTAATTCATATTTGTCTCCATTTCATGTCACCTGATCGGACTGTAGCGGCGGCAAGCCGCCGAACATGGCCCACGAGCTGGCCACCAGCCAACCCGCATCGATAGGCAGATTAACGCCGGTGATGGCGATCGCCTCATCGCTCAGCAGAAAAGCCACCGTCGCCGCCACATCTTGCATGGTGACGATGCGGCCGGTGGCGGTGGTGGCCCGTAGGGTGTCGAGATTGCGCTGCCCGCCGGCAATTGCGGCCTGCATGGCCGGTGTCATTACCGCACCGGGCGATACGGCATTGACCCGCACACCCTGGCGGCCCCAGGCCGCAGCCAGGTTTTCCGTCATGCTGATCAGTGCCGCCTTCAAGGGCCCATAGGCATGCAGCGGTGTCGAGCGCATGCCGGAGATGGATGCGATGTTCACGATAGCGCCGGCACCGCGCTGCGCCATGGCTGCGCCAAAGATGGCACACATGGTGTAGGTGCCCTTGAGGTTGACATCTGCCATGCGCCCGAAGTCATCCATGGAAAGCTCTTGCGGCGGTGGCAACTCGGGCTGCAAGATGCCCGCCGCGTTGACCAACAAAGACGGCGACCCGACGGTGCGCTCGATGTGCGCCGCCGCCGACGCGCATTCGGCCTGTGATGAGATGTCGACCTGCAGCCAGGTGCAGCCGATCTCAGCGGCGGCATGCTGCGCCCCCGCACCATTACGGTCGAGCACGACCACCTTGGCGCCATCGGCCGCCAGCCGCTGCGCACAGCTGCGGCCGATACCGCTGGCACCGCCCGTGACGACGGCCACACGTCCGTTAAATGATTGGGTCAAGCGAACTCCTGGTTGAGTGCGCGCCTGCGCGCAGCGCGAACCCCTATCTTATTGCCGCACGGTCGGCCAGTCACTGGACGGCGCGCACACCGTGTTCTGGCGGAGAGTATACCGTGTGGTACGTGTAAAATACCACCGGGTACACTCAGTTGAATGAGCCTGAAAGAGTCTGACATGGCACGCACAATCACGATCAGGGACACCACGCTGCGAGACGGCCATCAGTCGCTGTGGGCCACACGCATGTCCACCGCCATGATGCTGCCAGTGGCGCAAAGGCTGGAGCGCGCGGGCGTCGATTCGGTGGATGTGATGGCCCATGTGATCATGGACTCGGCCGTTCGCTTTGCCAAAGACAACCCCTGGGACCGGGTGCGCATTCTTCGCAAGCTGATGCCCAGCCCCGTCATGGCGGGCTACTCGGCCGGCAAGGTGGCCTGGGGTTTTCGGCTTTCGCCATCCGACATCCTGGAGCTGTGCACCGAACTCACGATCAAGAGCGGCGTGAACATGATCACAGCCATGAATGGCTTGATCGATCTGGACATGATGGTTGACCAGCTCAAGCAAGCCAAGGCACTGGGCGCCAAGACGGCTGCCGCGCTGGTCTACTCGATCAGCCCGGTGCACACCGATGCGCTGTACGAAGCCAAGGCGCGCGAGATCATCGAGCGCGCCGATGTCGACTACATCATGCTCAAGGACGCCGGCGGCCTGATCACACCCGACCGCGCGGCTTCGCTGGTGGACGCGGTGCGCCGGGGCACCGGCGACAAGAAGCTCACTTTTCACAGCCATTCCATGACAGGCATGGCCGGCCGGGTTTACATGATCGGCGTCGATCATGGCGTGGACGATCTGCAGTGCTCGATCTGGCCGCTGGCGCAAGGCTCGGCGCAACCGTCCACCCAGATGATCGTGAAGAATCTGCGCAGCAAGGGCTATGTGCTCAACATCGATGACGAGCAGGTCGAAGCGGCCAGCCAGCACCTGCTGGGTGTGGCGCGCCGCCACGGTTTCCCGGTGGGCGCGCCGGTCGAATACGACGACTCCCACTACGATCACCAGATTCCCGGCGGCATGCTGAGCAATCTGCGCTCACAGCTGGCCAGCGCCAATTTGCTGGACCGCTTCGAAGAGCTGATCGCCGAAATCAAGATTGTGCGAGCCGAACTGGGCTGGCCCACCATGGTCACGCCTTTCTCGCAGCTTGTGGCCAACCAGGCTTTGTTCAACGTCATCTCCGGCAAACGCTATGGCTCGGTACCCGACGAAGTCACGCACTATGTGCTGGGGCACTACGGCAAGCTGCTCGCGCCGGTGGAGCCCAACGTGCTCGACAAGATTCTGTCCAAGAGCACGCCCGATGCGCGCAAAGCACCGCAGGAGCTGGAGCCCGCTCTGCCGGGCTTGCGCAAACGCTATCCGAATGCCAGCGACGAAGAGCGCTTCCTGCGCTACATGATTCCCGAGGCCGCGGTGGAAGACATGCTCAGGGAGGAAGCCGCACGCAAGGCCAACACCGCCAGCTTCGAGCGCGACTACGGCCCCGTCAGCGGCGCGCTGGTTGAATTGCTGGGCAAGGCAGCCAACATGACCGATGTGGCCGAAGTCAACATACAAACCGCGAACATGCGTATCAGGGTGGTTCGATGAGCAGCGTCGCATCCGTCATCAACGTGCTGGCGCAGGCCCAAAATGGATAAGGTCGTCAACTCACCCGAGCAAGCCGTGGCGGACATCGCACCAGGCTCCAGCATCGCCATCTCGGGCTTCAGCGTGGACCATGGTTTTGCCGCCAGCCTGATCGTGGCCTTGCGCAACCAGGGCACACGAGATTTGTGTGTCGTGTGCAACTCGCTGGGCGCGCCGGGCCAACTGCGCCCGCAGATTCTGGTGGAGAACAAACAAGTCAGCCGACTGATCGCATCGTTCTCCGCAAGACCGGGCGTGCCCACCGACGCCGAGCGCCAGATCGCCGCAGGAGAACTGGCCCTGGAACTGGTGCCGCAGGGCACGCTGGTCGAGCGCCTGCGCGCCGGCGGCTCGGGCATTGCCGCCTTCTACACCCGTACCAGCGTGGACACCGATGTGGCGCAAGGCAAGGAGACGCGCGACTTCAATGGCCAGCGCCATGTGATGGAGACCGGCCTGACGGTTGACTACGCCTTCCTGCGCGCGTTTCGCGCGGACCGAGCAGGCAACTTGGAGTTTCGCGGCGGCAACCAGAACTTCAACCCCAGCTTCGCCAAGGCCGCCCGCGTGGCCATCGTCGAGGTGGACGAGATCGTCGAAGCCGGCGAGATTCCACCAGAGCGAGTTGACCTGCCTGGCATCTTTGTGTCCCGCGTGGTGCTGCGCACCGTGCAAACCGAAGCGCCCAACCCCACGCGCAAGAAGGGCCGCGGCCAGGACACCCTGCGCACCTATCACGGCAAGCCGGGCATGGCACGCCAGGACATCGCGCGGCGCGCCGCCTTGCTGCTGGACGAGCACAGCTACGTCAATCTGGGTGTGGGCCTGCCCACGCTGATCACCAACTACCTCGGCCAGCGCGATGTGACGCTGCATGCCGAGAACGGCATCATGGGGTACGGCCCGCTGGTCAGCGACCAGGACTTCAATCGCGACCACTACAACGCAAGCGGCGAGTTCGTCGGGCTCAGGCCAGGCGCCTCTTTCTTTGACAGCGTGACCTCTTTCGAGATGGCCCGCTCGGGCAAGCTCGCCGCCGTGGTGCTGGGCGCCTACCAGGTGGGCGAGAGTGGCGATCTGGCGAACTGGTCCACGCCGAACATGGTGGGTGGTGGCATTGGCGGTGCAATGGATCTGGTGGCCAGCAACAGCCGTCTGATCATCCTGATGGAGCACACCGACGGCAAGGGCCAGCCCAAGCTGGTCAAGCGTTGCAGCTATCCGCTCACGGCGCACAGCCGTGTGGACACGGTGGTGACCGATCTGGCCTTGCTGCGGCGGGTCAACGGCCGGTTCCGGATCGACGAAGTGGCGCGGGGCTTTGATGTCGACGAGGTACGCGCCCTGATGGAGATGGACGTGGATGTTGCCGAGCAGCTTGGCGTGATGCAAGACGCATTCGCCGCTGGCAGCGACATCGAATGAGGCGATTCAAACAAGGTTGAAAGGTTAGACTGCAATGGACATCTCGACTGAGGACATCGCCCACATTCTGGAAGCGATCGACAAGCTGGACTGCAGCATGGTGGAAGTCAGCGTGGGCGATGTGCGCATTATGGTGCGGCGGGGGTCGGCTGGCGATGCGCCGCCGGTGATGGAAGCCTCCACACCGGCGGCCGCCATCACCGTGCCGCAGGCGGCCGCCGCGCCAAAGACCGCAGCAACGCCCAAGCCCGCCAGCGTCAGCGCGCCGGCGCGCGCAGACGATCTGGCCATCTGGCTCGAACGCGAAGCCCAGGGCACTGCACTGGTGCTGCGCGCGCCGATGATCGGAACCTTCTATTGCTCCAAGGCGCCCGGAGAGCCGCCCTTCGTCGAGGTCGGCTCGCCCGTGCAGGTGGGCGACACACTGGGCCTGATGGAAGTCATGAAGCTCTTTCACTCACTGGTCGCTGAAGTCAACGGAAGCGTCGGCGCGGTGTTCGCCCAGAATGCGCAACTGGTCGAATTCGACCAGCCGGTGTTTGCCATCGCCAAGAGCTGATGAAGAGAGTCCTTATCGCCAATCGAGGCGAGATCGCGCTGCGCGTCATCCGGGCCTGTCAGCAAATGGGCATCGAGACGGTGCTGGCCGCCTCCACCGCCGACCTCGACAGCCTGCCCGCTCGCACAGCCGATCGATGCGTCTGCATTGGCCCACCCAGCGCGGCGCAAAGTTACCTCAATGTGCATGCCATCATCACCGCTGCCAAGGGCACCGGCGCCGATGCGGTGCATCCCGGCTACGGCTTTCTGTCGGAGTCGCCGCAACTGGCGCAAGCCTGCGCCGACGCGGGCTTGATTTTCATCGGTCCGCGTCCGCAGCAGATTCTGGACATGGGCAACAAACTCAAGGCACGAGAGCGCGCCAAGGCCTTTGGCTTGCCCATGCTGTCGGGTTCCGAGAAGGTTGACACATGGCAGGATGCGGCGCAGGTGGCGCAGCAGATCGGCTACCCGGTGTTGCTCAAGGCGGCTTCGGGCGGCGGCGGCAAAGGCATGAAGATCGTGTCCGGGCCGCAGCAAATGCAGGCGAACTTTGAATCCGCCATCGGCGAAGCGCGCGCCTCATTTGGCGACAGCACCCTCTACCTTGAGCGCTACATCGCGAACGCCCGCCACATTGAAGTGCAGGTGCTGGGCGATGCCTTTGGCCACGTGATCCATCTGGGCGAGCGCGACTGCTCGCTGCAACGCCGGCATCAAAAGCTGGTTGAAGAATCGCCAGCTCCGAACATCTCCGCAAGCCTGCGCGAGGCGATTTGCGAAGCGGGCGTGACGCTGGCACGCAGCATCGGCTACGAGAGCGCGGGCACGGTCGAATTCATCTTCGACGAAGACGCGCAGCAGTTCTTCTTTCTGGAAATGAACACCCGCATTCAGGTGGAACACCCGGTCAGCGAGATGGTGACCGGCATCGACCTGGTGCAAGAGCAACTGCGCGTGGCGCGCGGTGAGGCACTGCGCTTTCGCCAGGAAGACATCGTCTTTCGCGGCCACGCGATTGAGTGCCGCATCAATGCCGAGCTGCCGGCGCAGGGCTTTGCGCCCAGCCCCGGCCGCATCGCCCTATGGAACCCGCCGCAAGGCCCCAACATCCGGCTGGACAGCCACTGCCATGCCGGCTATGTGGTGCCGCCCTACTACGACTCCATGATCGGCAAGCTGATCGTCTACGGCTCGGACAGAGCCGAGGCGCTGGCACGCATGAGCCAGGCTCTGGCACGCTTTGAGATCGAGGGCATTGGCACCACGCTCGAATTCCTGCGTTACGTGATGGCGCATCCTGACTTCGCCGCCGGCCGAGTCAGCACCGTGCTGGTCGCGCGCATGATCGACGAGCTTGCGCTCGTCCCGCGCCTCAAGCCAGCGCGTCGTTCACCTGCTGGTTGAACTCAGCGATGCTGCTGGCCTCGTTCAGTTCGTAGGGCAAGGCATCGCGCACGGAAAACACGCCCAGAACCTTTGACCCGTTGGTCACAATGGGCAAGCTGTGGACGCCGCGCTCAAGCATGATGCGCAGGGCATCGAGCACTTTGGTGTCGGGCCCCACCGTGAGTGGATTTTGGGTCATGACCTCGCCCACCCGTGTTGTCGCCGGGTCGGCGCCCTTGGCCACGCAGCGCATCGTGATGTCGCTCTCGGTGACGATGCCGTGCATTTCGCCCAAGGAGTCAACAACCAGCACGCTGCCGCTGACGGCCTTTGTCATGACACAGGCAAGCTCCCAGACAAACGCGCTGGGGGGCACGCTGACCACGTGGCGATGGGGAATGGAGTCGAAGACAGTGCGCTCGGACATGATGATCGTCCTTTCACTAAAAGGCCAAGACAAACCTGGACTGCAGGCCCCCGCCGATCCGCTGATCTCGCGAAAACGACCGTGCACTCGTCGTCAGTTTATGCCTGCCCCGCAGGTAGCGCATGCTGACCGCACGCCAAAGCGACCAAGTTTGATCTTGGTCAAGGAACCGCAAGGCCCCGCTGCCGAGCTTGATCCGCATCAACAAGGGCCCCACAGCAGACGTCCATGATCACACCAGCGCGTTGCCCAGCTTGCGTTGTGGCGTCCAGCCCGGCAGCGACGCGAGGCCAGTTCGAAACGACAGAGAAGACAAGCGCCACAGTTTCTGGTTACCTGAGCTATCCCTAAGCTATCAAATGGTACGGAGGGTAAGAGTGGCAAACTTCCAGATCGTGGCGCGAGAGGATTTCTCCGCCGTCACCTACCTGCTTGAGGTTCATCATCCCATGATGGCCCGCGCAGCTCAACCAGGGCAGTTCGTCATTGTCATGCTCAATGAACAGGGTGAACGCATTCCCCTGACCATTGCCGACTTCGACCGGAACAAAGGCACCATCACCCTGGTGATCCAGGCCGTGGGCAAGACGACGCGGCAGATGCAGCAAGAGTGTCGCGTGGGCACTGCCCTGTATGGGCTGGTCGGACCGATGGGCATTCCCAGTCCTCTGAGCCACGCACGCAAAGCCATCTGTGTGGGCGGTGGTCTGGGTGTCGCTCCGATCTTCCCGCAGGCTCGGGCCATGAAGGAGAACGGCGCCTACGTGATCGGTGTGGTTGGATTTCGCAACAAAGAGCTGGTGTTCTGGGAAGACAAATTCCGAGCGGTGTGCGACGAGTTCATCATTTGCACCGACGACGGATCGGCTGGCATCAAAGGCCTGGTGACCACGGGCATCGAGCAAGCCATTGCGGCCCATCCCGACATCGACGAGGTGATCGCCATCGGACCGCCGATCATGATGAGAGGCTGCGCGGAAGCGACTCGGCCGCACGGCATCAAGACCATGGTCAGCCTCAATCCGGTGATGGTCGACGGCACCGGCATGTGCGGTGGGTGTCGGGTAAAGATTGGCAACCAGGTGAAATTCGCGTGCGTGGACGGCCCGGATTTCGACGGCCATCAAGTTGACTTCGACGATCTGATGACCCGGCTGCGCCGCTACACCAAGGAAGAGCGCATGGCGCTGGACCACTGGGAAGCAAGTTGCCGCATGCACACCGCGATCAACACGGCGGTCGATACCACCACCAACCGGTGACAAGCCATGGCAAAAAAACGCACCATCCGCACCATCCCGCAGGAACGCACGCCCATGAGCGAGCAAGAGCCCGCCGTTCGCGCCCGCAATTTTGAGGAGGTCGCCTGTGGCTACCATCCCGACGACGCGATGCGCGAGTCCGAGCGCTGTCTGCTGTGCCCGGACCAGCCCTGCGTCAGCGGCTGCCCGGTCGGGGTGGACATCCCCGGCTTCATTCGCAAGCTCGGCGAGAAAGACCTGCGTGGCGCCTACGACATCTTGACCAGCACCAATTTGCTGCCTGCTGTGTGCGGCCGGGTGTGTCCCCAGGAAAATCAATGCGAAGGCGTATGCACCGTGGGCGAATCGCTCGAACCGGTGGCCATTGGGCGGCTTGAGCGCTTTGTTGGCGATGCCGCGATCAAGGAGGGCTGGGTCAACATTCCCTACATCGAGCAGCAGCAGTTTCGTGTGGCCATCGTGGGCTCGGGGCCCGCAGGCATGGCGTGTGCGGCCGACATGGCCAAGGCCGGCTGCGACGTGACGGTGTACGAAGCCTTCCACCAGCCCGGCGGTGTGCTTCGCTACGGAATTCCCGATTTTCGCCTGCCCAATGTGGTGATTGATGCGGAGATCGGCAACCTCAAGAAGCTGGGCGTCAAGTTTGAATGCAATACGCTGGTGGGCCGCCTGTTCACGCTGGAACAGATGGTCACCGAGATGGGCTTTCACGCTGTCTTCGTGGGCGTCGGTGCGGGCTATCCGACCATGCTGGGCATTCCTGGTGACTCGCTTAATGGTGTGCTCTCGGCCAACGAGCTTTTGACCCGATGCAATCTGATGCGCGCCAAGGAGTTTCCCGCTTTCGACACGCCGCAGCCGATTGGCCAGCGGGTGGCTGTCGTCGGTGCAGGCAACACCGCGATGGACGCGATGCGTGTCAGCCTGCGCCTGGGCGCGCAAAAGGTTCATTGCATCTACCGCCGCTCGCGTAAGGAGGCGCCGGCTCGGGCCGAAGAAGTACACCACGCCGAGCAAGAAGGCGTGGAGTTCCACTGGCTGACGAACCCGGTGGCCGTGCTTGACGATGGCAAGGGCGCAGTGCGCGGTCTGCGCTGCGTGCGCATGGAGCTGGGCGAGCCCGATGAGTCAGGCCGGCGCCGGCCCGTGCCCGTCGCGGGCAGTGAATTCGATTTCGAGGCCGACCTGGTCGTCTACGCGATCGGCACCAATGCCAACCCCATCATGGGGCAGACATCGGGCCTGCGCCTGAACAAGTGGGGCTACATCGACACCAACGCCAGCCTGGCGACTTCGTTGGCCGGTGTGTTCGCTGGCGGCGACATCGTCACCGGCGCAGCCACGGTGATCGAAGCCATGGGCGCGGGACGCCATGCGGCACAAAGCATGAAGAACTACCTGGGCATACGAGAGCACGCCAAGCCCTATGGCGGTGGCGCCACGGGCCTGTTCGGCATCGGCCCCAGCGAGCGCAATTTTTCTCGGATCACCGCCTAACCCTACCGATCAGGAACCCACATGGACAGCTTGACTTTGCACAAACCAGTCGAGACCAGCGCGGTGCCGGCACGGCGCGTGGATGTGACTGAACTCAAAGATCATATCGTCGAGATCATCAGCGACTCAGGAGAAGGCGCGCAGCGCTGCGGCCAATCACTGGGCTCGATCGCCGCTCGCATGGGCAACGGCATCTGGACGACCGAGATCATCCCCGCCGAGATCCGACCACCAGCGCGCAGCGTGGCCGGCGCCAGCGGCAACCGCATACGCATCGGCTCGGGCTATGTCACCAATGGCGGCGATGAGACCGACCTGGTGGTGGCCTTCAACGAGCAGGTGCTGCTTGGGCGGGTGCGCGACCGCGAGCTCAAGCCCGGCGCCACCATCATCTTGGAGAGCATGTGGCGCAGCCACCCGGACCTGAACATCAAGAGCTCCTACGTGCATGCACACAAGCGGCTGGTGGACGCGGGCTACAAGGTCTATGAGGTGCCGATGGAGCAGCAGTGCAGGCTGCTGGTCTCAGATGCCCGACGCGGCAAGAACATGTTCGCGCTGGGCATGCTGTGCTATTTGTTCAGCTTCGATCTGCAGATGGCGCGCGATCAGATTGCAGTGACCTTCGGCAAGAAATCGGGCGCGGTGATCGACGTCAACATCATGCTGCTGGAAGCCGGCCACGCCTGGGCGGAATCGAACTTCGACTTTCGCTACCGCATTCCCGGCAAGGCGCCAACGCAGCCCCAGGTTGTCACCAATGGCAACACAGCGCTCGCTCTGGGTGTGATTGCCTCGGGCATGGAGCTGTGCTCGATGTACCCGATCACGCCGGCCACATCGGCATCGCACTACCTGTCGGACGTTTTCGAGAATGTGGGCGGCATCGTGCACCAGGCCGAGGACGAGATCGCGGCTTGCGCCTTCGCCATTGGTGCCTCGTACGCGGGCAAGTGCACCGTCACCATCACCTCCGGGCCAGGCTATTCGCTCAAGCAAGAGGCCATTGGTCTGGCGGTGATGGCCGAGATCCCCCTGGTCATCGTCAATGTCCAGCGCGGTGGCCCCAGCACGGGTCAACCCACCAAGGCCGAACAGGGCGACCTGATGGCCGCCATCTACGGAAGCCATGGCGACGCACCCAAGGTGGTCATGGCGCCTGCGACCATTGAAGACTGCTTCTACGCGATCATCACCGCACGAAAGATCGCGGAGTCGTTCAACATGGTGGTCGTGGTGCTGACCGACGCCGCCCTGGCCACCTCGCAGCAGCCCTACCCCCGGCCTCGGTTCAACGAGAACTGGCTGGCCCCACCGATTGACCAGAGCCCGATCGAACCCGGCGCCAAGCCTTACGACTGGAACGATGCAACCGGCCTGGCGCGCCGCTTTGTGCCCGGTCAACCTGGCGGCATGCACACTGTGACAGGCTTGGCACACGACCGCGACAGCCACGTCGCTTACGACCCAGACACCAACGAGGAGAGTTTGCGCGCACGCAGTCTCAAGCTGGCCGCGCTGCAACGCACATTGAGCGTGCCCGAGGTGTTCGGTGCGCCCACCGGCGACCTTCTGGTCATCGGCTGGGGCAGCACCAAAGGTGCGATTGAAGAGGCCGTCGAGTCGCTGCGAGCGCAAGGCAAGCAGGTATCGGCCATGCACCTGCGCTTCTTGCAGCCCCTGCCCCCCGGCATCAAGCAGATCATGAGCGGCTTTGCCAAGGTCATGACCTGCGAGGCGAATTGGAGCGACCGCCCCGAGGACGAGATCATCGACGAGACCAACCGCCGGTATTCGTCGCTGGCGATCTTGCTGCGTTCGCGCTATCTGGTTGACGTTGACTGCTGGAGCGAGGTGCGCGGGCGCCCCATCAAGCCAAGTACCTTACGCCGCGTGCTGTTGGAAAAACTGGCTGAGTAAGCAGGAACACAGAAGGGGCCACCATGAAGATTTCAGCGACCGAGTGCCTGCTGCAGATGTGCGATGAGCAGCATGAACTAGAGGACTATCAAAGCGGTGTGCCGCGCTGGTGCACCGGCTGCGGCGACAACGCGATTCTGGCGGCGGTACAGCGGCTGTGTCGAGAGGAAGGGCTGCGTCCGGAGAAGACTGTGTTCATCTCCGGCATCGGATGCTCCAGCCGCTTCCCGCACTACATGAGAACCTATGGTTTTCATGGCATCCATGGCCGCGCCCTGCCCATTGCCGAGGGCGTGAAACTGGTCCGCCCAGACCTGACCGTGTTTGTCAACACCGGCGACGGCGACTGCTGCAGCATCGGCGCCGGCCACTGGATTCACGCCATCCGCTACAACATGAACATGACCGTGTTCCTGCACGACAACCAGATCTATGGCCTGACCAAGATGCAGGCCTCGCCCACCTCACCCCTGGGCACCAAGAGCAACACCACGCCGCGCGGCAGCTACCTGCGCGCGCTCAATCCGCTGTGCGTAACCCTGGGTGTTGCCAATGTATCGTTCGTGGCGCAGGCGGTGGACTGGATTCCCGAGAGCCTGTTTGAGATCGTCAGTGCGGCCTACCACCACAAAGGCTTCTCGTTCGTGCGGATCGTGCAGCGCTGTCCGGAATGGTTGCCCACGTCATTGGAGCCGTGGATGCAGGACCCCGAGAAGGTTCAACTCTTGACGCATGAGAAGGGCCTCACCCCCAGCGCCAACCTCTCACGCATCTACCGCAACCAGTTGGAGCACGACCCCGGCGATTTGAACCGGGCCAGAGAAATCGCTTCGAGCGAAGACGTGATTCCGGTGGGCATCCTCTACCAGGACCGATCTGTTCCCCGCTACGAGGACACCCGCCAAACCGGTGTTCTGCGCACCACGGATACAGTGCGCCGGGGCCTGGAGGCCCAGTTCGACAAGTACGTGGTATGACGGGGACTATTCATGGAAACTGATCTTCAGGCAAAGGTGACCTTCCATCTCACCGGAAGAACCAGCAGCGGCCATCTGGATGCCATCGAGGGCCTCGGCCTGCGCCCCGCTCTGTTCGCAGGCTATCGCGACCTCACCGCCCTGCGCTACGACTTTCCGGTCGTGCTGGTACGTGATGGTGCAGAGGGTCGCTTCATGCTGCCGCTGTCCGCGGTGATGGACAGCGTGTTGGAAAAGGTGGCCCATGGCCCGCAGGCCGAGCGCATCCATCATCATGTGCTGCGGCAGGAGCAAGCCATTCGAAGCCTGTGCGCCAAAGGCGTCAGCGGCACACTGCTGCAACTATGGGATCAGGCGGCGCAGAACTTGGTCGCACACGACAAGCAACTCGCCGACAGCCTGGACCAAGCCAAGGCCAACCTCAAGGTCGATGGCGACGTGGTGGACTGCGGTGCCAACACCGCCCCACTGGCGCTGCGGCACGTCTGGAGCCTGGCGCAGACACGGCGAGAGCGCGAATTCACTGGTCATCTCAATCAACTGGTGCTCAAGCTATCCGAAATCCTGAAGGCCGATTTCATCCACTCCAGTGAAGGCAAGACAGCGCAAAACCTTCAGGCCGCCTTCGGCTCCGGTCCGATGGACCGCTTTGACTTTGCCGCGATGTCGCAGATTCTGGGCAAGTCCGCGCACAAGTCGCACCTGCCCGAACGCCGCCGCCTGCGGCTGGAAAATCTCTTGGCCGTGCTGCGAGCGCAGCAATTTTTCCCTGCCAACACGGGTGAAGGCCTTGCACCGTGGTCTTTTGTATTTGAAGATTGCACCAGCGCAATCAACGCCTGGCGCGAGCGGCTTCCAAAGCTGATCGAATTGGCCCGCGCTCTGGCCATGGCTGAATTGGAGACCAAAGGCGAGTACAACGAGGCACGGCATGACGCGCTGTTCGAGCATTTCGCAAGCAACGGCCTGGACACGCGAGAGCTGCGTCTGTTCCCGGATTACCTTGTGCTGCTGAACACCGCGCGCATGTCCGCGCGAGAACGCGATCTGGTCTTCGACATCCTGTCGGCGGACTTGCCGATGAAGATCCTGGTGCAGACCGACGATGTGATTGAGGAGGCCACGTTTGGCAGCGGCCACCTGGCTTTTGCGCTGCGCAGCCGGCAGTTGGCAAGCATGGCGCTGGGGATGAACTCGGTCTATGTACTTCAAGCTCCGGCGTCCGGGCTGGTTCAGTTACGCCAGGCGCTCGAACGTGGCCTGGATTTCCCCGGACCGACGCTCTACAGCGTGTTCTCTGGGGCGTCTGACCCGGCGTCCGATACAACAGGCGATCTGCCGGCGTACCTGGTGGCTGCCGCGGCACAGGAGTCGCGCGTGTTCCCGGCCTTTGTCTACGATCCGGCGGCCGGAGACGACTGGGCCTCGCGCTTTAGCATGGCGGGCAACCCGCAGCCCGAGCTTGACTGGCCCTTGCATGATCTGGGCTACCAGGATTCACACTGCCACGCGGTGAGTGAGCGGCTGGCCTTCACGCTGGTGGATTTTGTGCTGTGCGATTCTCGCTATAGCCAGCACTTCGCGCGGGTGCCACACGATCGCTGGGGCGACACCTTGGTAAGCGCGCAATCGACCATCGCCTCCGACGGCCAGGCCATGCCCGATCATGTGCCCTATGTGCTGGCGCTCGATTCCCAGATGCGCTTGCAGCGATTGGTCGTTGACGAAAAGCTGATCCGCGAGGCCAGACGCTGCCGATCGATGTGGCACAGCCTGCAGGAATTGGGCGGCATTCACAACTCACACGCCGACCGCCTGCTGGCCCGAGAGCAAGCCGCCTGGGCGCAGGCCCAGCAAGCTGTCGCCACCGCGCAGGCCCGACCCGCCTTGGCACCGCAAACGCCAGCCCCGCAAGATGCGCCGCCAGAGCAGGCCCAGCCCGAACCGGAAATGGAGCGATCCCCCGACGAGGCCTACATTGAAACCGCGCGCTGCTCCACCTGCAACGAGTGCACGCAGATCAACAACAAGATGTTCGCCTACGACGCAAACCAACAGGCCTACATCAAGGACATCACCGCCGGCACCTACGCCCAGTTGGTGGAAGCCGCAGAGAGTTGCCAGGTTTCGGTGATTCACCCAGGCAAGCCGCGCAACCCGAAAGAGCCCGACCTTGACGAATTGCTAAAGCGCGCCGACGTTTTTGCCTGAGACCGGGCCAAACCAGTCCCTGCGCCCATGCGGGGCGACCGGCAGTGAAAAATTGTCAACACTGTTACCTTGATACACGGCAAACCCCGGTTGACTTCATCTGTACGATGAGGGAAAAATGGAGCGAGGATAATCCCGGTGCTGCCATGTGCAGAGTGTCTTCATAACTTCATTCTAGGCAAACCATGCGTACTCCATTTACACCTTTCCTCGCGGCCGCCATGATCCTGTGCGCCTGCCCATTCGTACAGGCCCAAACCACCGCCCCGCCCTCTGCCAAGGCACAGTTCGATGCGGCAAGCAAGCAGGCCGATGCACGCTTCCAGACCGACCAGCAGTTGTGCAACAAAGATCCCGATTCAGCCAGCCGCATGCAGTGCAAGCGCGACGCCAACGCCGAATACGACAAGGCCATTGCAGCAGCCAAGGCACACATGGCGGCAAGCGCGATACCCGCTCCGGTGCAGGCACCGCAGTCGGTGCAATCGGCATGCGCGGATTGCGGCAAAGTGGTGTCGGTGGGCCAGATCGAAAAGAAAGGTGAAGGCAGCGCCATGGGCATGGTCGCCGGCGGCGTGGCCGGAGCACTGCTAGGCAATCAGATCGGCGGCGGCACCGGCAAGACACTTGCAACAGTGGGCGGTGCCGCTGGTGGCGCATTCGCCGGCCGGGAAATCGAAAAGCGGATGACATCGCAGAAGGTTTGGAACGTGAAGGTTCAGTACGCCAACGGCAACAGCTCTAACTTCGAATTCCAGAACGACCCTGGCTTCAGGGTGGGCGACTCGGTGAAGAACTCCGACAGGTCGATCGTTCGCCAATGACTGGCGCCGCACAGCGGCCGCGCGTCGCGCTGATCACCGGCGCCGCAGGTGCCATAGGCGGCGCCACGGCCCACCGGCTGGCACGGGAAGGCTATGCGCTGGCGCTGGCCGATCTGTCTGCGCCCGATGCGGCCAGCGGCCTGCCCGATGCACTGCGCTTGGCTATGGACGTGCGCAAGACCGAGCAAGTGCAGACGGCTGTGGCACACACGCTGGCAACCTACGGGCGCATCGATGTGCTGGTCAATGTGGCGGGCATCACCTCGTTCGGTTCAGCCCAAGGCTTGGCCGAAGGCGAATGGGCGCGCGTGCTCGACATCAACCTGACTGGCACTTTTCGCTGCTGCCAGGCGGTGATACCGGCCATGAAGGCGCAGGGGCGCGGGCGCATCATCAACCTCGGATCGGTGCTGGGGAAAAACGGCGGCAACCCCCGGCCCTGGATCGACGCGTCTGAGCAAAATGCCGCGGGCAATGTGGCCTATGGCGTATCCAAGGCCGGCGTGCACACCATGACGGCCTACATGGCCAAGGAACTCGCCGCCAGCGGCATCACCGTGAATGCGGTGGCGCCCGGCCCGGTGGCATCGAAGATGACCACCGGCCTGTCGCCGGCCATCCGCGCGCTGATCCCGGTGGGCCGCATGGGCCGGCCCGAAGACGTGGCAGCGGTGGTGGCTTTTCTGGCATCTGACGATGCGAGCTTCGTCACCGGTGAGGTGATCGACCTCAACGGCGGCATGTGGTGCGACTGATCAGCGCGGCTCGCCGTCTTTGAGAAAAGGCAGCACGGCCTGGGCCACACGCTCAGGCTCATGCCGAAACACGTTGGCGTCGCAGTCTTGCAGCAGCACCGATTGCGAGCCGGCGATCATGTCGCAGATGCGCGGCGCCTGCGCCGGCATGTGGGCTTCTTCGGCCGGCCTCAACTCCAGCACCTGCGTAGGCGAGACGATTCGGCGCAGAGCGTCCTCCAGATCAAAATCGAAAATCGCTCCGTAGGTTGGCACGATGCTGCGCCAGCCCAGCAGATGATCGATCACCATGGACTCGGCCTCGCCCACTTGCCGTGCCACCGCGTCCTGGCCAGCACCCTCGGTGCCCGCCAACAATTGCTGGGGCCACCATAGCTTTTGCACATCGGCATGCGCCATCAGCCAGTGGCGCACCCAGTGCGCGCCGTCGTCGCTGGCATCGAAGCGAGGAAAGTAATGGCCGATCAGATGCCCGATGGTCTGGTCGCGTTCGGCCTTGTCCACCAGCAGGCTGTGGGTGTGTCCAGCCAGCACCAGCCGGTCCACCCGCTGCGGCCACTGCGCGGCCATGGCTGCGGCGATCTTGTTGCCAGTGTGCAGACCCAGCACATGCGCGCGCGGCAGCGACAGCGCATCTTGCAGCGAGACCACGCTGTGTGCCATCGCCTCGATGCTGGCTTGGCCGGGCACTGGGTCTGAGTTGCCATAGCCCGGTGTGTCCAGCGCAATCACCCGAAAATGCGCCGCCAGGAGCGGTATCAGTGGGGCGAAGGCGCGGTACGAACCCGGCGTGGCATGCAGCAGAAACAAGGGCGCACCGCTGCCGGCCTGGGCGTAATGAATCGCGCCACGGTCGGTGTAGGCATAGGCCAGATGAAGAGATGCGCTCATTTATCCATAATAGGAATACCGTTCCCATTATGGAATATAATGCTCCGACAGACAAGCCGTTGAAAAATGAAACAAGAACGCGCTCAATTGAGCCCCCTCACGGAAACGCATTCATGACGCCTGGTTTGATAGTTGTCGAAAACATCCTGCAGGCACTCCTGACCGGCATCTTGGTGGGCGGTGTGTATGGCTTGTTGTGCGCAGGCCTGGGAATGATCTTTGGTGTCATGCGGGTCATCAATTTCGCCCAAGGCGAGTTTTTGATGCTGGGCATGTATGCATCCATGTTCATCTTCACTGAGCTGGGCTTCGGCTTGGCACTCGGGCCTTATGTCGGGCCTGTGGTGAGCGCGCTGCTGGCCGGGCTCATGCTCTATGCATTCGCTGCCACGCTGCATCCGCTCCTATTGGCCAGATTCACCGGCATCCGGGTCGCGGGAACCGACGGCGAGGGGCATTACGCGCAACTGACCTTGACACTGGGACTAGCACTGGTGCTGTCAAACGGCGCGCTGATCTTGTTTGGCTCGAACCCCCAAACGATCCAAACTTCCCTCACCGCCAGCGCGTGGGAAATCGGGCCGCTCTATGACGAGCACCTCACGGTGTTCCTTAACAAGGGGCGGACGGTGGCGTTCGTCGCGACCCTGGTGGTCGTGGCCGTACTTGCTCTGTTCATCACCCGTTCCCGCGCCGGCAAGATGCTGCGCGCCGCGGCCGACAACCCAGAGGCAGCCACCTACATGGGCATAGACGTTGCCAAGTCGCATCGCTTCGCGTTTGGCCTGGGCGCGGCGATCACCGGCGTGGGTGGCGCGCTGATGGCGGTCAATTTCCCGTTCCAGCCTTATGTCGGCGCCGAATTCATTGTCATCATGTTCGCCGGCGTGGTGCTGGGCGGACTGGGCAGCATTGTCGGTGCGTTCTGGGGCGGATTGACCATTGGCCTGGTGCAACAGTTGTCGGCCATCGTGTTGCCCGCGCAGCTACAGAACGCTTCGATCTTCGTGGTGTTCTTGCTGATCGTGCTGTTCCGCCCGCAAGGGCTTTTCGGAAGATCTGTCGATCGTGCCTAACATGCCCCTGCTGCGCGAGACCAGCGTGCTCTCAAGAGTCCTTGCATTTGCGCTCGGCTACCTGTTCATTTCCTTTTGGGTTGAGAGTCCGTACTACTTGCTGATGCTGACGCTGGTGCCGCTGTGGGCCACGCTGGGCGTCTCATGGAACATATTCAGCGGGTATTCGGGCCTGATCTCATTTGGTCACGCGGCGTTCTTCGGATTAGGTGCCTACACCGTTGCGCTGCTGGCCGAAAAGTTCGGCATCTCACCGTGGATCAGCATCCCTCTGGCAGCCCTGAGCGGTGGGGTCTCGGGCGTGCTGATCGGTGTGCCGACCTTCCGCTTGCGCGGCCATTACTTTGCGTTGGCAATGCTGGCATATCCGTTGGGGCTGATGTACGTATTCGAGTGGCTCGGTTTTCAGGAGGTGTCGATCCCGATGCACCGCGAGTCGCCCCTGATGTATATGCAGTTTTCCGATGCCCGCTACAACGTCGCGCTGGCAACAGCGCTGCTGGTCATCGCACTCTTGATCAATCTTCGCATCAGCGGCTCGCGCTTCGGCTTGTCCCTGCTCGCAATCAAGCAAAACGAGCTGGCGGCCAACGCCGCGGGCATTGATCCGTTCAAGTGGAAGATGCTGGCCCTGGTGTTGTCAGGCGCGCTGGCCGGCGCTGCCGGCGGCATGTATGCGGTGGTGCTAGTGATCGTGTCCCCGCCTGCGGTGTTTGGCTCCATCGTCTCGGCACAAGCCGCGATTTTCGCGATGTTCGGGGGGGTGGGTACCATTGCGGGCCCCGTCATCGGCGCATTCACGCTGGTGCCCGTCAGCGAGTATCTGAGCGGGCAATTGGGTGGCAAGCTGCCCGGCATCCAAGGCGTCATCTACGGCGTGGCCATCATCCTTGTGATCACGCTCGCGCCCGAGGGCGTGCTGGCCAAAATCATGGCAGCACTCAAGCGCAAAGAAAACCGCCAACAACAGACCGACGGCAGTTTGCTCAAACCACCATCGCAATCCGTCTCTGACACACGCACCTCGCACAAGACCGATGAAGTCGCGCTGTCGGTCAAGGGGCTGGGCAAGCGCTTTGGCGGCTTGCAGGCCGTGCAGAACGTATCGTTCGACGTTTACCGTGGCGAGATCCTGGGCGTCATCGGCCCCAACGGCGCTGGCAAGACCACGCTGTTCAACCTGATCAACGGCATCATTCCTGCCACCGAGGGCAGTGTCATCTACGAAGGCAAGGACTTGATTGCCAGCGCACCGTTTGAAATCTGCCGGGCCGGCGTGGCGCGCACTTTCCAGGTTGCCCGGCCTTTCGCTCGCCTGAACGTGCTGCAAAACGTGGTGGTTGGCGCCTTTGCGACCGAACCCGACGATCAACGCGCGTATGCGGCCGCCCGGGGTGCGATCGTCCAGGTTGGCCTGCAGGATCATTCGCACTGGGTGGCGGGTGCACTGTCGACCATGCAACTGCGCTTGATGGAACTGGCGCGTGCGCTGGCGTCGCAGCCAAAGATACTGCTGCTTGACGAAGTGCTTGCCGGACTGGGCGCTCAGGAAGTCGAGCATGTGATGCGCGTCATCCAGGGCATCCAGGCGCAAGGCATCACGATTGTGATCATCGAGCACACCATGCATGCCATGGTTCGACTGGCCGATCGCCTGCTGGTGCTTGACCACGGAACCGTGCTGGCCTTGGGCAACCCCTCGGTCGTGACCAGCCAAGAAGCCGTGATCAGTGCGTACCTCGGCAAGAAATGGAGTGCCCGTGCTAAGCGTTGAGAAGCTCTCGGTCTCCTATGGCGGCCTCAAGGCGCTCGACCAGGTCAGCGTCACGGTCAAGGAGCACCAGTTTGTCGCCATCGTGGGCCCCAACGGTGCCGGCAAGACGACTTTGTTCAAGGCCATCTCTGGCACCGTTCCCATCGAGTCCGGAAGAATCGTATTCGAAGGCATTGACCTGGCCACCGTTGCGCCACCCAAGCGGGCGCTGATGGGTATCGCACACGTTCCCGAGGGCCGGCAGGTGTTCAAAGACCTGACTGTGCTTGAGAACCTCGAAATGGGCGCACAAAGCCCGGACGCGCGCGCGCACTGGAAGAAATCCCTGGAGCAGATTTATGCGCTGTTTCCAAGGCTCGCGCAGCGCCACGGTCAGTTCGCGGGCACGCTGTCGGGCGGTGAGCAGCAAATGCTTGCCATCGGGCGCGGTTTGGCGGCGCGGCCAAAAATTCTGATGTTCGACGAACCCTCGATGGGCCTGGCACCCACCATAGCGGACGCGATCTTTGAGAATGTTGAAAAGATCTACCGGGAAAACAAGGTGTCCATTTTGCTGGTGGAGCAGCGCGTGGCCGAGGCGCTGGAGACATGCGACCACGGCTATGTGCTGGAGTCGGGGAGATTGATTCTGGAAGGCACGCATGAGGTGCTGATCAATGATCCGAACGTCAAGCGCGCTTACCTGGGAATGTAGCCACTGCGGATGGCGATTGCTGTAGTTGATCCAATCACTTAAAAGGAGATTTTGATGACAAGTCGATACCTGAAACTTTTCAAACCACTGTGTCTTGCCACGGCGGCGGTTTTGACGATCGCCCCGAGCGCAACGCTGGCACAAGTCAAGGATGTCAAGGTGGCTTTGATCGTGCCGATGTCCGGTGCATGGGCGCGTAACGGCGAAGTTCACCTGATGGGGGCCAAGGCGGCCATTGAGGACATCAACAAGGCCGGCGGCATCAAGTCGATGGGTGGCGCCAAGCTGCAACTGGTGGTGGCCGATGCGGGCGACAGCATCGAAAAGGCCAAGAGCGCAGCGCAGCGACTCCTGGCACAAGAGCCCGAGCTGATTGGCGGAACCGGCGCCTTTGTCAGCTCCTTCACCCTAGCGATCACTGAGGTAACCGAGCGCGCTGAGTTGCCGTGGCTGACACTGTCGTATGCCGACACCATCACCGACCGTGGCTACAAGTACGTGTTTCAGACCTCGGCGCCCGCCAGCATCCAGGCCGCGAACTTTCTGCCGGCCGTTGTCACGCTTGCGTCCCAGACCACCGGCAAACCGGTCAAGACGGTGGGTATCGTCATGGACAACACGGCCTCGCCGGTTGGCCTGACCAAGCCATTGCGGGACGGCGGTTTCGACAAGCAAGGGCTGAAGCTGGTCACCGATGAGATCTACACGCCGCCACTGTCCGATGCGACCTCGCTGGTTCAAAAGCTGCGCAACTCGCGGCCCGAGTTTGCCCTGATGCTGACGACCAACACCTCCGACTCCAAGCTCCTGCTTGAGAAGATGGACGAAATGGGTCTGGGCCGCGGCCGCATTCCAATGGTCGCAAACGGTGGTGCCATGGCCGTGCCGGACATGCTCAAGCTGGTCAAGAAGGAAACAATGGAAGGCGTCCTCGTGGTCATTGCCAACTGGCCAGGCAAAGCCCAGGCCGCACTGGTGAACTCTTTCAAGAAGCGTACTGGCGAGCCGTGGATGACCCAGGACAGCATCTCGACCTATGGGGACATGTGGATCTTCAAGGAAGCGCTGGAGAAGACGGGCGTGGCCGATCGCAAGAAGGTCGCCGAGGCGATTCGCACGATGGACACCACCACGGGGCCGGCCAACTATTTCCCTGGCAAGCGTCTTCAATTTGACGAAAAAGGCCGTCGCGTTGGCGCTGACATCGTGCTGCTGCAATGGCAGAACGGCACTCCGGTGCCGGTCTACCCAGCCGATATCGCCACCGCAAAACTGAAGTGGGGACGCAAGTAATCCCAATGGGATGCACGCCGCAATGAAGCAAGATCCAGCGCAAACATATGACGTCGTGGTGGTGGGCTGTGGCGTAGCGGGTCTGTCCGCAGCCGTCTCGGCTGCGCAGGCCGGCGCCCGGGTAGCCGTTCTGGAACGTGCGCCGCAAGAAGAGCGCGGCGGCCAGAGCCGCTACACCGAGGCCTATCTGCGCATGAAGAGCGAAACCGAAGTCACTGACGACTTTGAGACCCATCTGGCCGAGAACGGCGCGGGCGCCATCAGCCCCGCACTGATCGAGGAGGCCGGCCAATCACCCGAGGGCCGCTCTGCGTTGATCAACTCACTCAGCATCGCCGACCCTGACGTGATCGAGGCGTTGGCCAAACATGCCGGCGCCACCATCGCGTGGATGAAAGGCTTCGGCGTGCGCTTTGATTTCCTGCCCACTCAGTTTCTCACCCGCAGCCAACCGCGGCTCTTGCCGGTGGGCGGCGGCCAGGCCTTGGTCGATGCACTGGCCGCCAAGGCCGAGAGCCTTCAGGTCACTTTTCATTACGAGACCGCAGCGCAAGATCTGGTGCTGGGTGACGACGGCGTCGTCAAGGGCGTGCGAGTCAAGACCCGAGGCCAGGCCCAGCGCACGCTGCTGGGCAAGGTGGTGCTGGCCTGCGGCGGCTTTGAGGGCAACACCGAAATGCAAACGCGCTACATCGGGCCACGCTCGGTGCATCTGCGCCCCATCTGCCGAGGCGGCTATTACAACCGTGGCGACGGCATTCGCATGGGGCTGGCTGCCGGCGCCGCCACCAGCGGCGAGTTCGGCAGCTACCACGCCGAGCCAGTCGATCCGCGTTCGGGCATCGCAGAGCCTGCCGTCTTCATCTTTCCCTACGGCGTGCTGGTCAATAAGAGCGGTCGGCGCTTCACCGACGAGGCGCCGGGCACGGTGGACGCCTGGTACGAGCGCGTCACGCGCCGCATCTATGAGCAAGATGGCGGCATCGCCTGGGTCATCCTTGATGCACGCCACATGGAGATTCCCAATTACCGCCTGGGCATTCGCACCGACCAGCCGCCCATCGCAGCGGGCAGCATCGTCGAGCTGGCTGCAAAGCTGGATCTGCCGGCGCAGCAGTTGCTCGCCACTGTGGACGAATACAACCGGGCCTGCAAACCGGGCACCTGGAAGCCGCTGGAACTCGACGGCCTGGCCACGCAGGGCCTGGCACCTGCGAAGTCAAACTGGGCCTTGCCCATCGCCAAGGCGCCCTTCCACGCCTACCCCATCATGGCGGCCAATGTGTTCACCTTCGGCGGCCTCAAGGCCGACCGAATGGGTCGCGTGGTCGATGCCGACGGCGAACCCATCCCTCAGCTATATGGCGCCGGCGAGATGACTGGCCTTTATTTTGGAAACTACACAGGCTCCACCTCGGTGCTGCGCGGCATGGTGTTCGGGCGCATCGCCGGCGCGCACGCGGCGGGCCACCCGCTGCCCAACACATGAGACAAGCCATGGTGAGCATGCGGCGGGCATTCATGGACGACGACACTTCAGAACACAGCGGCGACGCCAACCCGCGCTCGCCGCTGCGCACGGTGCAGGTGCTGCACGAGTTGGCGGTGGCCGGGCAAAGCGTGCCGCTGGCAGTGCTGGCCGCACGACTTGAGTTGCCCAAGACCAGTTTGTTTCGCCTGCTGCGCGCGCTTGAGCAAGGCGGCTATGTGATGTCCAGCAATGGTGTGCATCAGATTGGTCCGCAGGCGATCAAGCTGGGCGTGGCACTGGTGCGCAACCGCCAGTTTCCAAATTGCGCGCAGCCCACCACGCAATGGCTGGCCGCGCAGTGCAATGAAACCGTGATCCTTGGCACCTACGACGATAGCCGCACGCACATTGTCTACACCGACGTGATAGAGCCCAGCAACCCGCTGCGCTTCAGCATCAAGCCGGGTCTGACCAAGCCGCTTTACAGCTCGTCGATGGGGCAGACACTGCTGGCCTGGAGGCCGGCGGGCGAGCTGGCCCAGTACCTCAAGACCGTTCAGTTCGAGCGGCTGACCCCCAACACCATTTCCAGCGTGTCCGCGCTCAAACGCAAACTCAAGGACATCCGCGCCAAGGGCGTCTCGGTCAGCGTGGACGGCATGTTCGAAGGGGTCTACTCCATTGCCGTGCCTGTGCTCGATGCGCTTGGTCAGGTGCATGCGGGCTTGTCGATCTCGGCGCCTTCCTCGCGCGGCCCGCAGCAAGAAGCAAAGTTCGCCGCGCTGCTCAAGGAAGCGGGCGAGGAGGTTTCTCGCCTGCTGGGGTATACGGGCAGCTACCCGCCTGTCTAGGCGGCGCTGACGCTAACGCGCGATCAGAGCAATCAATTCCGGATCGCTGCGAGCATAAGAGCCCACACGGCTGACCTGCAGCCCGCAGTCATTGCGCAGGCGAATCATCATCAGCGTGTGGCGCCATGCAATTGCCAGACAGTCCACCACCGGCGCGCCGTCGATGTCCTTGAGTTTATTGGCGATGACCAGTGTGGCCAGCACGGCTTCGGCCGGCACGATGACTTCGGCGCCTTGCTGTGCAATGGCATGCCGCGCCGCCTTGGTAAAAGACTGCAGAACCGCCTGCGGATTGCTGGCCGCGGCAGCCACCAGCTGCGCCTCGTTCATCGGTGGGTCCAGCGCCACGCAGGGCAGCACACGCGATTGCAGACCATGCTTTTCCACTGCGCTTTGCACCATCTGGGCAACCTGCGGTGCATTGGCTATCGGCGCAATCCGCTGGCCCAGCGAGCAGGCGATCAGCATGGTCGATTCGACGATGCCGGTGACCGGAATGCTCACGGCCGAGCGAATTTCGCGCAGCAGGGGTTCACTGAACGAGCCGACCACGAATGCGTCGAAGCCCGCTCGCTCAGCGCCAATCGCGTTGTCGATGATCTGATCGAGCACGCGGTGGTAGACAAAGGCATTGCCAAGCGCCGAGGTGGGCGGCCGGCCGTGATAGCTGCCGGCGCGCACGCCCTCAACCTGAACGGTGGCCTCGTCTCCAAGCACGGCCTTCGAATGCGCGACCAGGTAGTCGCGGTAGGCGCCAAGACCTTCAAGCTCGGTCATCGACTGGTGCCACAGGCGCAGCGGCGCGCGAGATGCTGGATTCAAATCGGTCTCCTTTTGATATGGTGCGCTGCTCACTCAGCGGCTTGCGTCACCCATGCGAAATTCAAGGCTGAGATCGTTCAGGCGGGCGAGCAAGTCTGCGTCCAGCGCAGCCTCAGTGGCGCTGAGAACTTCAGGCAACTGCTGCACCCGCGAGGCACCGAGAATGGCGCTGGTCACTGCCGGCTGCGCTAAGACCCAGGCAACTGCCAGCCGCACGGGCGCCATGCCAGCCTGCGCCGCAAGCTCCACAAATTGCGAGACCGCCAAAAATTCTCGCTCGTGCCAGTAGCGGTCCTTGTACATGTCGGCGCTCTTGCCGCTGCCAAACCGGGTGTCGGCATCGGGCTGCGCGGTGAAGCGGTGCTTGCCGCTCAGCAGGCCACCGGCCAGCGGGTTGTAGCAGATCATGCCGAGCTTTTCCTCACGGCACAGCGGGATCAAATCGCGTTCGATCTGTCGAAACAGCAGGTTGTATCTTGGCTGAACCGCCACTGGCCGCACCCAGTGATTGGTTTCGCATCGGCCGATCGCGCGCGCCAGGCGCCAGGGCTGAAAATTGGAGATGCCCGCATAGCGCGCCCTGCCCGAGCGCACGATGGCATCGAGCGCCGCCAAGGTTTCGTCCAGCGGGGTGTGGGGATCTTCATAATGAACCTGGTACAGATCGACATAGTCGGTGCCCAGCCGCTTCAAAGACGCATCCACCGCATCGAGCAAGTGCTTGCGTGAATTGCCCGATTCCCAAGGCAACGGCCCCATCACACCGCCACCCTTGGTCGCGACAATGAATTGATGGCGTTTGCCCTTGAGCCATTGCCCCACAATGCGCTCTGACTCGCCTTTGTCTTTGGGTTCGGAGCCCAGCGGATAGACGTTGGCCGTGTCGATGAAGTTCACGCCCTGCGCGACGCAGGCGTCGAGCATGGCCCATGAAGCGGCATCATCGGACTGCCCGCCAAAGGTGGCTGTTCCCATGCACAGGCGCGAGACCTTGATGCCGGTTGATCCGAGTGGGGCGTATTGCATGGGTCAGTGCCTCATCATGAATCGGATTTGCTTCAAGCGGGATGACATGGGCCACCTTGCGCAGTCAATTGATCGATCTGCGCGTCATCAAATCCGCACTCACGCAAAATCTCCTCGCTGTGCTCGCCCAGTTGCGGTTGCAGGCGAGTGATGTCGGTACGCGCACCGCTCATCTGCACCGGCACGCGCGGAATGCGCACCGCGCCTTCTGACTGGTGCTGGTGTATCTCCCAGAAGTTCACGCTTTTCAGGTGCGGATCATTCACCAGATCATCCAGGCTGTTGACCACTGAAAACGGAATGTCCTGCGGCGTGAGCAGGGCCAGCCATTCTTCATTGGTCTTGCGGGCGACTTGCCGCTCGACTTCATCCCACACCACCCGAAAGTGCTTTTGCCGGGCCTGGAAGGTCGCGAAGCGTTCATCTTGCATCAACTCGGGCACGCCGGCGAGTTCGAAGAACTTATGCCAATCTGAGTCGTTATAGGGCAGCAAGACCAGAAAGCCATTCTTGGTTTTGTACGGACGCCTTGATGCAGTGCTGACTGGCTCATAGCCCATAGGTGCGATGGGTGGCTCGAACGCGTTGCCCCATTGGTGCTCGACCATATTGAATGCCACCATGGTCTCGAACATGGGCACTTCGATCTTCTGTCCAAGGCCAGTCTGGCCGCGCTGGATCAATGCCATGGCAATCGCATAAGCGGCCTGCAAGCCGGTGAGCTTGTCCGCCAGGATGGTGGGCATGAAGCGCGGCTGGCCGGCGATCACTGTCTGCAATTGCGCCAGCCCCGAGGCGGCCTGGATGATGTCGTCGTAGGCGGCTCGCCCGGCATAGGTGCCGTCGTCCCCGAAGCCGGCGACATGGCAGTAGATGAGTTTGGGGTGCGCTTCTTTCAGGTCATCGTAGTTCAGGCCCAGCCGGTCGGCTGCGGGTGTGCGCATCGAGTGCAGCAGCACGTCGCATGAGGCCAGCAGTTGCTTCATGATGGCGATGCCTTCGGGCTTCTTCAGATCCACCACGATGCTGCGCTTGTTGCGATTGCTGGTCATGAAAAATGAGCCCATGCGCGGCGAGCGACGCGGCCCCATGACGCGGGTGCGGTCGCCTTCGGGTGGCTCCAGCTTGATCACCTCCGCACCCATGTCGCCCAGATACTGGCCGCACAGCGGCCCGACGATGATGGACGCGATTTCGAGAACGCGGATGCCTTCAAGCGGCCGTTGGATGGGCATAGTCAAGGTTCAATAGTGCCAGTGAGGCGGCTGCGCCCCGGCGATCGGCGATCTGAATGTGGCCAGGCGATTGCCCCCCAGATTGCCCAGGTACACAGTGCACAGGTCGGCCCCACCGAAGGCCACGCTGGACACATTGCGCAGCGACCGCGTGCCACCCGAATCCACATCACCCCGCGACAACACACCCTGTGCGTAATGCGCCTCGGCGTTGGCGATGAGCGCGGGATCGGGGTCTTCCACCACCACGCTCACATTGCCGCTCGGCTCTATTCTGATCACGCGATTGGAGATCACGCAGGCCACCCAGACACCGCCTTGCGAATCGAAATTCAGGCCATCGGGAAAATCACCGTCAGTGAAGGTGTGGACGACTTCCTTGGCACCCAGGCGCCAGTTGGCCTCGCCGATGATGGGAAAGCGCGAGATTCTTCTGCCATAGGTTTCGTTCACGTACAGCCATTGGCCGGTGGGATCGACCCTGCATTCATTGGTGAAGCCGATGCCGTCGGCCACAATGCGCGCGCCGCGTTCATCGGACACCGCAACGAAGCCATCGGCGGTGTGGCCGTTAAAGGAGGTCTCACGCGGCACCTTGCGTGTGCTCATTGAAATCCAGGTGCGCCCGCGTGCGTCGATGGTGACGAAGTTGGTGCTAAGCAGTGGCTCGCCGTCGACTTCCATGAGCCAGGGGTGGATGCGGTGATCATGATCTATCCGCCAGACGCCGCCGCCGCAACTGGTGCCCAGGTTGGCAACCAAGAATTCTCTTTGCGGTGTGAGCGCAATGCCGTTGGTCAAAAAACCCTCAGGCACGCCTTTCAGCGCTTTCTTGGGCTTACCCAACTCATGCACGCCGCAGGCATGATCGGAGACAAAGAGTTCGCCCTTGGCGGTGGCGATCACGCTCTCCGGGCGGCTCAGATCGGCACCTACGTAGGTGATCGAAGACAGATCAATTTTCATGCGTGCTCCGAATTCATTTGTCCGTCTACAGTTTGTACACGCGCTGCGCCGTGCCGCTGTAGAGCATGGCTTTTTCCTGCGCCGATGCACCTGCGGTGACGCGCTTGAAAGCGTTCCACAAAGTGTTCCAGCTCACCCCGGCTTTTTCCACCGGAAAGTTGCTTTCGAACATGCAGCGCTGCGGGCCAAATAATTCGATGCAGGTCTCGATGTAGGGGCCCCACAGGCGCGCGAGTTCGGTTGACGAAGGCGGTGCCGGCAATTTGAGAAAGTCAACTGCGGCCAGGCGAATCATCATGCCGCCCAGCTTCATGGACACATTCGGGCAGGTCGCCAGCTCGGTGAGGGAGCGCTTCAATTGCGCGAACACTTCATCGCGCTTGCCGGCGTAGGGTCCGTAGCCAAGCGGGCCGCCACAGTGACCTACGACGATGTTGGCCTGTGGGAATGCGCGGGCCAGGTCAATCAACTCAGCAAGCTGCGTGTGAAAAACCCAGGCGTCCAGCGACAAGCCCATGGCAGCAAGCCGCGCCACACCGGCGCGGAAATCGGCCCGCATGTACAGGCCCGGCGCGTCGCTGGTGTTGCCGATGATGGGATCGGGATCATAGGCGGCCGAAGCGCGCACGCCGCAAAACCGCCCCTGCCCGGCCTGCACATGCGCCTGCAGCACCGCCTCCACACGATCACCGAGCGTCAGGTTGGCCTCGCCGACGATGCCCTGGCAAACGCGTGTCTTGCCATACTTGCCCAAGTCGCTTGTGGCGCCGATCTGCGCGGCAAACTCGGTCTCGCCCACCGGCTTCATCTCTTCGGGCCCACTGGTGCGGTAGTTGGCGTGGCATTGCACATACACAGTGCCGATGACGTTGTGACCGCTGTTGAAATCTTGCGCGAATTCGTCGAGCAGATAGGCATTGCTCTGGCCGCCCGGCCCCTGCGGCAATGCGGCGGGCAACTGAGCCCACAGGTGGTGATGGGAATCGATGATGGGCAGGCCCGGCTCCAGGATTTCCTCCGGGGGCAGCTTGGCAAGCCATGCCTTGTTGGGCGGCGAGACCCGCCCAAACGGTGTTTGTGTGCTCATCTTGTCTCTCCAGACCGTTCGCTTCGCGTTTGTGTGATTGGCCTTGCGTTTCTATATAGAAACACCGTTCCGTTATGCGTCTAGTATGCCATACTCGACCATCCTGGCATCGGCCAGCTCTGCCTGATGGCGCAGGCAGACCGGGCAAAGACCGTCCAAACCACGCATCTTCGCCGCATAGGCGCGCAGACACAAGTGCAGGCGGCTTCAGACGTGGTGACACATTCGCCAGGACAGCTCAGCGCCCATAAAATAGTCCGCACACAATTTCAGCCCCACAGGAAACCTGACATGCAGCCATTCATCAGCCGTTTACTTGGCATTGCACTCGCAGCCGCCCTCACCGCCCTGCCCGCATCGGCCCAGGATTTCCCGAACAAGCCGATCAAGATCGTCTCAGGCTTCGGACCGGGCGTGGGCATTGAAGTCACCACACGGGTGTTGGCCGAGTTGCTCACCAAGGAGCTGGGCCAGTCGGTCATTGTGGAGAACAAAACCGGCGCCGCGACCATGATCGCAGCCAATCTGGTGGCACGCGCACCCAAGGACGGCTACACGGTGCTGCTGCTCAATGTGCCGCAGTACAACAACTACCTGATGTACAAGAACGTCACCTACAAGCCCGCCGATTTCATCCCCTTTGCCGCGGGTGGCATCTCGACGCTGGTGATGGCCACCTCCAAGACATTGCCGGTGAAGTCCGGCCGCGAGTTCATTGCCTACGCCAAGGCCAATCCGGGCATGCTCAACTATGGCTACTGGGGCGCTGGCGGCACGCCGCACTTGCTGGCCGTTCGCATGGAAGGCGTCAGCGGCCTGAAGATGCAGGGCATTGGCTACAAGGACGCGGGCCAAGCGACAGCCGACTTGGTTAGCGGCCGCATCCACTTGTTCTTCACCTCGGTCACGCACGCGATGTCGATGGTGCAGGCAGGGCATGCCAACATCGTGGCCATCGGCGCGCCCAGGCGCATCGAGAAGCTGCCGGATGTGCCCACCTTCATCGAGTCCGGTGTGGAAGGCATGCCCAGCGCCTGGTGGGGCTATGGGGTGCCAGCCGGCACACCACCCGACGTGGTCGCCAAATTGGAGCGGGCCTTTCGCAACGCAATGGCCACGCCGCGCTATCAGCAGTTGCTGATCGACAATGCCTCACTGGCACTGCCCATGGATTCACCGGCAAAATTCAATGAGTACATCGAGCGCGAGTCCGAACGCTGGGCCACCGCGATTCGGCCGCTGAATCTGCAGCTTGATTGAAGCTATTGATCTTTTCCTAATTCATGACACCCACATATCCCGTTCACCCTGAGCTTGGCCTGTCCAGAGCTTGTCGAAGGGTCGAAGGGCCCTTGCAGTGACTTTGCCGGCGCGCCTAGAAGGCTTCGACAAGCTCAGCCCGAACGGGTGGGTTGTCGTGAATTAGGAAAACCTCAATAAACAATCTCCGCCACCCCGTTATTGAGCACCACCACATTGCGTGCCGGCACCGATGCGCGGAAGGTGACGCGCTTGCCGTCCACCCAGATTTCCGTGCGTATCGTCTCGCCCGGATAGACGGGAGCCGAGAAGCGCCCGTCCATGCTCTTGAATCTGGAGGCGTCGTAGTTGCACACGGCTTTCAGCAGCGCGTGACCGGCAACACCCAGCGTCGCGCGGCCGTGAAGAATGGGTGCCTTGAATCCGGCCCTGGCCGCATAAGCGGGCTCGGCATGCAGCGGGTTGTAATCACCCGAGAGGCGGTAGATCAAGGCGGCTTGCGGTAGCGTCGCCAGATCGCAGACATGATCGGGCGCGCGCTCGGGTATGGGGTGCACCGGCTTGGTCACGGTGGCCTGCCCGCCCCAACCACCATCCTTGCGGCAGAAGGTGGCTGCGTGCAGCGTGCAGACGAGGTCATTGCTCGCCTTGTCATACACATCGGTGTGGGTGTAGATCAACGCGCCCTTGTCAGCGCCTTTGTCCACCACTTCCATCACACGCGACTTGCCGATGAGCGCGCCCTTCACCGGCAAGGGCTTGTGAATCACGAAGCCTTGTTCGCCATGCACCATGTGGCTGGGCGTGATGCCCATCTCAGCAGTGGCAAACCACGGCCCGGGGTAGCCCAGCACGATGGCCATGGTGGGCAGCGCCTTGAGATCCTTTTCGTACACATACTGAAGTTGCTGCTCGTCCATCGGATCAGCGCCCAGGCCCACGCCCAGCGCATAAAGCATGGTGTCGCGCTCGTGCAGTTGCTGCTCCACGGTGACCACATCGCCGTTCATCAGTTTGTCGTAGTTTGCAGCCATGGTGTTGGGTGTCCTGGTTGGGGGCAGCCTGTAGTTTGCCACTTTGAGGCGACGCCCTGCAATGAACGCCAAACCGCTTCATCCCCTGTAAACTGCCCTGCACACCGAAGGAGTCCCCATGCCCAGCGGATACGACAAGTTCATACAGGCCCGCGATTTTCTCTTGCAGCATCGCACCGATTACGACGCGGCGTACCAGGGGTTCAAGTGGCCCGAGCTCGACCAGTTCAACTGGGCGCTCGATCATTTCGATGCGATGGCCAAGGGCAATCACAGCCCGGCGCTGTGGCTGGTGAGCGAGAACGGCCAGCAGGAGAAGAGTTCCTTCGCGCAAATGGCACGCGCCTCCAATCAAGTTGCCAACTGGCTGCGCGGCCTGGGCGTGGTACGCGGCGACCGGGTGCTCTTGATGATGGGCAACGAGCGGCCGCTGTGGGAGACCATGCTGGCCGCGATGAAGCTGGGCGCGGTGCTCATCCCTGCCAGCACGCTGCTGGCACATGATGATCTGCAGGACCGCTTCGAGCGCGGCGCAGTCAAGCATGTGATCGTCGGGCCCGGCCAGGCGCACAAGTTCAACGCGCTACCAGGCAGCTACACCCGCATCGTCGCAGGCGCAACGGCCCCAGGTTGGCATTCCTTCGAAGACGCCTACCAGCAGCCCGTCGATTTTCAGCCCGACGGCACGACCCACGCGAGCGATCCGCTGCTGCTGTATTTCACCTCGGGCACAACTTCCAAGCCCAAGCTGGTGCTGCACAGCCACCAGAGCTATCCGGTGGGGCACTTGTCCACCATGTACTGGATCGGCCTGAAGCCCGGTGACATTCACCTCAACATTTCATCGCCGGGCTGGGCCAAGCATGCCTGGTCTTGCTTCTTCGCGCCCTGGAACGCAGGCGCCTGCATCTTCATCTACAACTATGCCCGCTTCGACGCCAAGGCCATGCTGCAGGTGCTGCAAGACCACGAAGTGAACGTGATGTGCGCGCCGCCCACTGTCTGGCGCATGCTCATACAAGAGGACCTCAAACCCTGGAAGGTCAAGCTGCGCGAACTCATCGGCGCGGGTGAGCCGCTCAACCCGGAAGTGATCGAGCAGGTCAGGCAAGCCTGGGGCATCGTGCTGCGCGACGGTTTCGGCCAGACCGAGACCACCTGCCAGATCGGCAACTCGCCAGGGCAGAAGGTCAAGCCTGGCAGCATGGGCCGGCCGCTGCCCGGCTACAGCGTGGCGCTGCTCGATCCCGACGATAAGCCAGCAGATGAAGGCGAGATTTCCCTCTGCCTGTCGCCCGCTCCGCTGGGCCTGATGATGGGCTATCAAGGTGACGACCACAAGAACTCGGAGGTGATGCGCGCCGGCCATTACCACACTGGCGACGTGGCGCAGCGCGACGCGGATGGCTACATCACCTACGTTGGCCGCGCCGACGATGTGTTCAAGGCATCTGACTATCGCATCAGCCCCTTTGAGCTGGAGTCTGTGCTGATCGAACATGACGCGGTGGCTGAAGCGGCCGTCGTGCCCAGCCCCGACCCATTGCGCCTGGCTGTGCCCAAAGCCTTCGTGGTCCTGCGCGCCGGGTACCAGCCCGACGCGCAAACGGCGCGCAGCATTCTGGCCTTTTGCCGGGAGAAGCTCGCGCCTTACAAACGCATCCGCCGCATCGAGTTCGCCGAACTGCCCAAAACCATCTCGGGCAAGATCCGGCGCAATGAATTGCGCAAGGGCGAGGCCGTCGCACGCGCGAGCGGCACGCGTGGAAAGCTGGAGTTCTTCGAGGACGATGCTGGCGGGTAACGCGCCGCTGCCGGCAGGCAAGCGCAATAGAGCCGGCTCAGCTCGCTCTATGTGCGCAAGCGTACCGATCCCTTCAAGCCAAAGGGCTATGGTCAGCGTGGAGCCCGTTCCAGGGTTCACTCGAGAAGTAAATTCCGATCCACCTAACCAAGGACAACTCATCATGAACAAAGATCAAGTCAAAGGCACAGCAAAAGAGATGGCCGGAAAAGTTCAAGCACAGGCCGGCAAACTGGTGGGGAGCACTGAGCAACAGGCAAAGGGCATTGAAAAGCAGATTGAAGGCAAGGCCCAGCAGTTGGTTGGCAATGTCAAGGAAATAGTCAAGGACGCCAAGGCTCCTCTGTAGGGCAATGCTTCCGTGCCATTCAAGCTCAGCGACATCTGGGGCCTGTTACGTCAGACAGCCAGCTCATGGCTTGACGATTACGCGCCCAGCATGGGAGCAGCGCTGTCCTACTACACGCTGTTCTCGCTGGCGCCCCTGTTGCTGATCGTCATCTCGGTGGCTGGGTTGGTGTTTGGCGCAGATGCCGCACGCGGGCAGATTGAATCGCAACTGGCATCGCTCATGGGTAGCGGTGGTGCGCGGGCTGTGCAGGATCTGATAGCCAGCATGGACAAGCCTGTTGAGGGCTCCATCGCCACCGCCCTGGGTTTGATCTTGCTCTTCGTGGGTGCAACCACTGTGTTCGCTGAGCTTCAGGATTCGCTCGACCGCATCTGGCGCGTGCCGGCTCGGGTTCGATCCAGCGGATGGCTCACCTTGCTGCGCACCCGCCTGCTCTCTTTCGGAATGATTCTTGCCATCGGCTTTCTGCTGATCGTGTCGCTTGTCGCAAGCGCCGTATTGGCAACCATGGGGCAATGGCTTGAGCCGGTCTTTGGCGGCTGGTATGCGCTGGCCTCGGTGGTCAGTGGCATCGGCGGCTTCATTCTGGTGGCCACCATGTTCGCACTGATCTACAAGATCATGCCCAGAGCGCGCATCCAGTGGCGCGATGTCTGGACCGGCGCGATATTCACCGCCTTGCTGTTCGACCTCGGCAAGTTCTTGATCGGCTTGTACATCGGTCGCAGCGGCATCGTCACTGGCTTCGGTGCAGCCGGCTCGCTGGTGGTTGTGCTGCTGTGGGTGTATTACTCGGCACAGATCTTCCTGATGGGAGCTGAGTTCACATGGGTCTATGCCAATGCGTTCGGCTCCAGGGCAGCGCAAAGCAAGCTTGCCGTCGAGGCCGCCAGCGTCGCGTCCATTCATCGAAACGTTTCAAACGCCCCATGACAAAGTCAACGCCCGCAGCAACAGCCGCGCCCTGTTCGTCCGACAGCGATCAGATCAGCCAGAACATCAATGCTGTGCTCGATTTTTATGCGCGTGAGGATGAGAAGATGGGCTACTGGCAGCGGTGGATCGAACGCATCAGCAGTTTGATCGGGCAGCCGGCATTCCTGGGTTTGGCTCTGCTGGTGGTCATGCTCTGGATGGTTGGCAACACCGCCGCGCACATGATGGGCATGGAAGAATTCGATCCCGCACCATTTTTCTGGTTGCAAGGCGCCTTGACGCTGGCCGCGCTACTGACCACCACCATTGTGCTGATCAAGCAAAACCGGCTTGCTCAACTTGAAGAGCAAAGAGCACACCTGGATCTGAAGGTCACGCTGCTGACCGAGCAAAAGGCTGCCAAGATGATCGACCTGCTGGAAGAGTTGCGACGCGATCTTCCCAATGTCAAGAATCGGCCCGATGCCCAAGCCGCCGCACTGCAACAATCCATGAATCCAGATCTGGTGCTGGCGGCGCTGGATGAACGCGCCTTGCCTGATGCGGCAACCGTGGCGGTGAGCGAACCCGGCGATCAAGCCGGGAGCTTGGCCTCCAGGCAGTGACGCACGAAATCTTGGGCGGCCGAGCCCAGATGTTTGGTCTTGTGCGTCACCAGGGCCAGACTGCGCTTCATGGCCGGCAGTGAGGTCTTGACTTCGCGCAGCCAGCCATCGCGAATCGCGTCCGCCACCGCACGGCGCGACAGGCAGCCCAGGCCGATGCCCGAGGCCACCGCGCGCTTGACCGCTTCGTTGCTGCCCAGTTCGAGCTCGATCTCCACCCTGCCTAGCTGCGCCGTGAGCCAGTTGTCGGACGCCTCGCGCGTGCCCGAGCCGCGTTCGCGCAAGATCCAGCTGGCCTGCGCCAGGCGCCGCGCCGTGGCGGTGCGCGCCATCACCGGATGACCCGGCGCGGCCACCACGATCAATTCGTCCGTCATCCAGCGGCGTATCAGCAAGTCAGGATGCGAGCGGGCGCCCTCGATGAAGCCCACGTCCACATCGAAGCCGGCGACTGCATCGAGCACTGCCCGCGTGTTGGCGATGTCCAGCCTGACCTGGCTGCGCGGATGCTGCTGCTTCCACTGCGACAGCAGCTTGGGCAGCAGGTACTCACCGATGGTGAAACTGGAGGCCAGGCGCAAGGGTGCGGCATGCTCAGACGAATAAAGCGCCTCCACCTCAAGCGCCTGCTGGATCAGCCCGACCGCCCGCGGCAGCAGGGCTCGGCCATTCTCGTTGAGCATCAGACGGCGCCCCACCCGATCGAACAACTGCACGCCCAACGTCGCCTCCAGCTCGGCCAGCGCCGTGCTGGCGGCCGACTGCGAGCGCGCCACCCGGGCCGCAGCCGCACGGGTAGAGCCTTCCCGCGCCGTCGCGGCGAAGACCTCCAGCTGACGCAAGCTGATGCGAAGCCGCTGATCTGAAATATCGATCATAATGAACCGAATTATGTGCTTTTCCGGCCAAGCGATGACACCTAGGATGCGGTCAGAGTCTATGCTGACCGAAGGTCACCGGTGAACGTCACACCGTCCTGGTTCGGCAACAACAGGAGGTCGAGAATGATTGGTACTGGAAGACTCCGAGCCCTTGGCGGCTTTCTCATGGGCACCATCGCCTGGTGCCTGATTGCCGCGCCCGCTCTCGCAGCCTATCCCGAACGTGCCATTCGCCTGATCGTGCCCTTTCCCCCCGGAGGAACCAGTGATCAGGTTGCCAGGCTGATTGCCACGCCGCTTGCCAACAGGCTCAAACAACCCGTACTGATCGAGAACCGCTCTGGCCTCAATGGCATCATCGGCACCGAAATCCTCGCGCGTTCGGCACCAGACGGCTACACATTTGCCCTGCTGCCTTCAGGGCACGCCATCAACGGCAGTTTGAACACGCTCAGCTACGACACCGAGAAGAGCTTCACGCCGCTTCTGTTGATTGGCACGGTGCCACTGCTGGCAGTGGTCAATCCCGCATCGCCTGCCACCACGTTTCCCAAGTTCATCGAGATGGCCCGCACCGCGGCAAAGCCGATGAGCTTCAAGTCCGGAGGCATCGGTGGATCTGACCATCTGGCCACCGAGTTGCTGATGCGCAGCGCCGGCATCAAGATGCTCAATGTGCCCTACAAGGGAGACCCCCCCGCGGCAGTCGATCTGGCGGGCGGGCAGATCGACTTCGGTCTGTTCAACATCACCTCCGTGCTCCAGTTGGTGAAGGCGGGACGACTGCGCGCGCTGGCTGTCAGCAGCGAACAGCGCTCACCTTTGCTGCCCGACCTGCCCACGGTAGACGAATCAGGCGTCAAAGGCTATACGGCCGGCTCCTGGCACGCCTTCTTTGGGCCTGCTGGCATGCCCGTTGACGTGGTGCGCCAGCTCAACACGGAGATGAACGCCATCCTCAAGACGCCGGAGATTGCCAAGCAACTGGCCGAGTTGGGCATCTCCATCGAAGGCGGCGGCCCGGACAAACTCGGCGGCTTTCTCTCGGTGGAGGTCGCCAAGTGGGCGCGCATCATCCGCGACGCCGGCATCACTCCCGAGAAGAAATAACAGGTCCCTGCCCTTGCATTTTCACGACGACGAAGGAGACAAGCATGCATTTTCTGGATGACTCCCTGCTGCCGGAGAACCAGCCCAAGCTGGTGATTCAGGCAGCCCCCTACGGACCTGGCTGGCTGGTCAGCGATTCTGACGACATCCCAGTCAGCATGGACGCGCAGGTGCAAAAGGCACTTGACTGCTACAACGCTGGCGCGACGGTGTTGCACATCCACGTGCGGGAGGCCGATGGCAAGGGCTCCAAGCGGCTGTCGATGTTCAATGAACTGATCGCACGCGTGCGCGATGCCGTTCCTAAAATGCTGCTTCAGGTGGGTGGCTCCATTTCGTTTGCCCCGGAGAACGAAGGCGAAATTGCCCGCTGGCTCGATGTGGACACCCGGCACGCACTGGCCGAGCTGACACCCAAGCCCGACCAGGTGACCATCGTCATCGACACCAACCAGCTCAACTTCATCGAGCTCACTTCCGAGGACGACATCCAGGGCACGTCCTGGGCCACACCAGAATACAAGCGGGCCTACAGCGAAATGATCGTTGAAGCCGGACCGGAGTTCTACAACGAACACCTCAAGCGGCTGATCGCCGCCAAGGTTCAGCCGCACTTCATGCTCATGCACATTCATCAGCTTGAGACTGTGGAGCGCATCATCCGCAAGGGCACCTATACCGGACCACTCATCCTGAACTACGTTGCCGCCGCCGGTGGCGGGGCCGGCCATCATCCCGCCGACATGCTGGAATTCATCCGCCGCACGCCGGACGGCGCGGTGCTGACCATCGAAGCGACCATGCGTTCGGTGATTCCGATGTGCACGATTGCCATCGCACTGGGCCAGCACGTGCGCGTGGGCATTGAAGACAATCTCTGGCGGCGCAAGGGTGAGCGCATGACAACCGTACAGCAAGTAGAGCAGATGGTGCGCATCTCCCGCGAACTGGGCCGCGAGGTGGCCAGCGGGGAAGAAGCGCACAAGATCTACCAGATAGGTCAATACTGGGGCAGCACCGAGGAGACTCTGGCGCGACTGGGCCTGCCCCCAAATCGCAGGCCCGGCCAGGTCGGCACGCCCATTCGCAACGCCTGGTGAATTGTTGATGTCCGCACTGGGCGACTTCGTCACGGGCAGCACCTTCACGATCGACGGCGGTATGCGCCGCAGCGTTTGAATCAACAACCATCGGAGCCTGGAGCATGAACATTCAACAACATCTGGAGAAGTGGCACCGCTTCGACTCGGCCCGCGGGCGCCTTGATCCGGTGGAAGACTTCGAGCTGTGGTTTTGGGCTCTGAGTTCAGCCGGCACCTCCATCATCAACGCGGCCCTGCACCAGCAAGGCATCACGGATGAAAACCGATACTTCGCGACGCAGATGCCGGACATCTATTGCGTGCCCGACGACAAAGGCATGTTGCGACACGCGATGGGGCGGCGCTGCGACTTGATCCATGTGGGCATTCCCGAGATCGACGCCCCGCTCCCGCCCGATCTGCAGACGGCGTTTGCAGCCATGCATCAGATCGAGCAGTACCGAAATCCCTGCATACGCAATGTTCAGCCCGCCACACCCGAGGTGATCGCAACCTGTTCGGACTCCTACGCCCAGGTGATGCTGGCTGCGCGCGCGGCCCTAGGGGAGGCTCAGCCATGAAAGAGCAGCAACACGCCCATCGGGCCGAACGGGTCATGCGCTCCATGAGCAAGCTGGCGCCCCACGAGTATGAAATGCTGATCGAGGCCGCGATGATCGCGGGCACACAGCTTTTCAATGTCTGCCTGCATCGGCTGGGCATCACCGCCGAGGGTGAGGACGTCATGCACGCCGAATACCTCACGGGGCATCAGCGCATCCGGATCAACCTGCTGGCCCCTGGTCTGGCTGAATTGCTCGATGAGATCGAGCAGCTCAGACCGGGCTATGTGCGGGGAGACTTTGCCCAGGGCGAGGCCGCCGCGCAGCGATGCGTCAAGGCCCTGCACGCACTCCATGAGCGCGCGCAGTCGATCACGCAAAGCACGTAGTCCCATTCACAGCAGGAGCACAAATGGATCTCGGACTCAAGGGCAAATCGGTGCTGATCACCGGCGGCTCCAAGGGCATTGGCTTTTCCTGTGCCCAGTCATTCGCTGCCGAAGGCTGTGCCAGCCTGCAACTGGCCGCCCGCAACGAGGACGCGCTTCACAGCGCCGCCGCCGCCCTGCGCCAGCAATTCAAGGTCGAAGTCGGCATTCATGCGCTGGACCTGAGCACAGCGGCGGATCGGCAGACTTTGCTGACACGTTGCGCTGGCGTCGACATCCTGATCAACAACGCGGGAGATGTTCCAGGGGGCTCCATTGAGACCATAGACGCCGAGCAATGGCGGCAGGCGTGGGAGCTCAAGGTGTTTGGCTATATCGAGATGACCCGCTCCATGCTCGCCCACATGCGCCAGCGCCGCCAGGGCGTGGTGGTCAACGTCATTGGCATGTCCGCCCTGAATCCGAGCTACGACTACATCTGCGGTTGCACTGCGAATGCGGCACTCCATGCATTCACCCGTGGTGTCGGGCGAACATCGATGAATCAAGGCGTTCGCGTCGTCGGCGTGCTGCCACCCGCCACCATCACGGAACGGCTGGACAGGCTGATGAAGGCGCGCGCCCTGAGCCTGTATGGCGACGAGACGCGCACCGACCAGTTAATCAAGGACGGCATTTGGCCGCCACCGATTGCGCCGGCGCAAGTTGCCGACATGATCGTCTACCTGAGCTCGGCGCGTGCGAGTCAGCTCTCGGGCGTGGTCTTGGGACTGGGCGCGTGAGCACGCCCGATTGACATCGCTGCCCACGCAAGCCAAAGCGCCCCGGCCGCAAGCGGGACGCCATTTGAAACTGGAGGTGAAAAAGTGCCATTCGATTCCATTTCGCACAAGCGCCGCAAGTTGCTTCAACTCGCGCTCCCGAGCCTGATGCTTGCCGGCCTCCCGCGGGCCCAGGCCGCGGGCTTTCCGGAGCGACCGATCAAGATCGTGGTGGCTTATCCACCCAGCGGCTCTGCCGACATTCTCGCAAGGATGCTGGCCGTTCATCTTTCGCGCGACAACGGCTGGCAGGTGCTGGTCGAGAACCGTGCTGGCGCCGCCGGCGTGATCGGCACCGCCTATGTGGCCACATCGCCCGGGGACGGCTACACGCTGGTCCTGGGCTCGGGCGCCACCCATGGCAGTTTCGTGAGTCTCTACCCCTTGCTGCCTTACGATCCAGTGAAGGACTTTCTACCAATCTCCAATGTGGCTGCGCTGACCAGCCTGCTGGTCATTCACCCTTCTGTTCCGGTTCGCTCCGTGCAGGAACTCATTGCGTATACCAAGGCCAATCCCGGCAAGCTGGCCTTTGGGTCTGGCGGGAATGGCTCCAATGCGCACTTGGCCATGGAAGTGTTCAACTACATGGCGGGAACAAAGATGCTGCACGTGCCCTACAAGGGCAACCCCCCTGCCTTGCAGGATCTGATTGGCGGCCAGATTCAGGTCATGGTGGCGAACATGCCCTCCGTGGTTCCTTTCCTGGACGGCAGCGGCAAGATCATTGCCCTGGCCACTGCCGCTCTGAAGCGAACGCCGGTCCTGCCCGATCTGCCTACCGTCGCGGAGTCTGGCCTTCCCAACTACAACGCCGATGTGTGGCAGGGCCTGCTGGCGCCTGCCGGCACACCGCCGGCAGTCATCGCGACGCTCAATGCCGGGGTACGCAAGCTCATGAAGAAACCCGAAGTGCTGGAACAACTGCGCAAGATGGGCGCGGCTCCAGTTGACAACACACCAGCGGAGTTCGCGGCGGAGATACAGTCCGACATCAAGACCTACAAGACGGTCGTGGAAGCCACTGGACTGAAGCTGTAATCAACCCTTGTCAAAGGATCCCTCATGGCCGGTCGCATCGGGCTTGTACCGCTGGATGAAGCGGAACGACTGGCCGCGGAAATTGGCATCCCCGCCGCAACAGGTCGCTTGAACATCTTCCGCATGATGGCGCGCGACCCAACGGTGGCGCGTGCGGTCTTCACGCAGCACAACGCCCTGCGTCACGGCGGCAAGCTGCCTGACAGGCTGCGCGAACTCGTCATCATGCGCATCGCATGGCTTGAGCGTTCCGAATACGAATGGGCGCAGCATTGGGCCATTGCAAGCAGACTCGGCATGACGCCAGAAGATGTGCTGGCCGTCAGGAATTGGCGTATCTCGAGCCTCCTGAGCGACGCCGACCGCGCCGTGCTTGCCGCGGTCGACGACACCCTTGGAGGCGGCATGATCACAGACCCTGTCTGGGAATCATGCGTCGCGGTTCTCGGAAGCTCCGACGCGATGATTGAGCTCGTGGTGGCAATCGGGCATTGGTCAGCCCTGGCACGTCTGTTTCGCAGCTTCGCGGTGCCACTGGAGAGCGGCATGACCAGCTGGCCTCCCGACGGAATCGCGCCATGACCCCATGCGGCGCCAGTCCGCGTGGATCATACAATCTGAAATACCGATCATGATAAGTGAAAATATCTGCTTTTTCGCTTAGCCGCGCACCCTTAACATGCAGTGACAATGTTCAAATTCCTGTCCTCCCAGCCGCTGCACGATCCGACCCGCACTTCGACTGCGGACACACAAGTCAAGACCACCACCTGCTACATGTGCGCCTGCCGCTGCGGCATACGCGTGCATCTGCGTGACGGCGAGTTGCGCTACATCGACGGCAACCCCGATCACCCACTGAACAAGGGCGTGATCTGCGCCAAGGGCAGCTCGGGCATCATGAAGCAGAAGTCGCCCGCGCGGCTGACGCAGCCGCTCTTGCGCAAGCCGGGCAGCCAGCGCGGGGATGGCCAGTTCGAGCCGATCTCCTGGGAGCGCACCTACGAGATTCTCACCGAGCGCCTGGGCAAGATCCGCGCGACCGACCCCAAGAAGTTCGCGCTGTTCACCGGCCGCGACCAGATGCAGGCGCTTACCGGCATGTTCGCGCGCCAATTCGGCACGCCCAATTACGCGGCGCACGGGGGCTTTTGCTCGGTGAACATGGCTGCGGGCATGATCTACACCATAGGCGGCAGCTTCTGGGAATTCGGCGGCCCCGATCTGGACCACGCCAAGCTGTTCGTGATGATTGGCACCGCCGAAGACCATCACAGCAACCCGATGAAAATCGCGCTGGCCAAGTTCAAGCGCGGGGGCGGCCGCTTCATTTCAATCAACCCGGTGCGCACAGGTTATTCGGCCATCGCCGACGAATGGATTCCGATTCGCCCCGGTACTGATGGTGCGCTCTTCATGGCGCTGCTGCATGAGCTGATTGGCGGCGATCTGATCGACCGGCCTTTTCTGCAGCGCTTTACCAACGCGCCGCAATTGGTTGTGCTTGACGAAGGAGAGCGCGAGGGTCTGTTCGCATTTGACCCCGCTGCCGGGCCGCCAGGTGATGGCCGCAGCCCACACAACAAGCTGGCCTGGGACAAGGCGACGGGCAGTGTGGTCGCTGCCTATCCGCAGGGCGTGGAAGACGGACGCGACCTGGCGCTGGAAGGCCGCTACACATTGGCCGATGGCACGCGTGTCGCGCCGTCTTTCCAGTTGCTGCGCGAACGCGTGGCCGACACCACGCCTGAGTGGGCCGAAGGCATCACCGGCATAGCGGCCGCGCGCATTCGCCAACTGGCATTGGAGCTAGGCGAGACGGCATTGAAGCAGGCCTTCGAGCTACCCATCGCCTGGACCGACGCCTGGGGCAAGCGCCATGCCACCACGCAGGCGCGGCCAGTGGCCTTCCACGCGATGCGCGGGCTGGCTGCGCACAGCAATGGCTTTCAGACGGTGCGTGCGCTGGCGGTGCTGATGAGCGTGCTGGGGACCATCGACGCGCCCGGCGGTTTTCGGCACAAGGCACCCTACCCGCGCCACATCGTGCCAAACTACCGCGCGTTCAACTCGGCCGAGATGATTCAACCCAACACGCCGCTCAATGCGGCACCGCTGGGCTTTCCGGCCAACCCAGAGGAACTGGCCATCAACCCCGATGGCTCGCCCATTCGTATTGACCATGCGTTCTCCTGGGAGCACCCGCTGTCGGCGCACGGGATGATGCACAACGTGATCACCAACGCGACCCGAGGCGACCCTTACCGCATCGACACGCTGATGATTTTCATGGCCAACATGGCCTGGAACTCAAGCATGAACACAATGGCCGCGCGCGACATGCTCAATGCGCGCGACGAGTCGGGTGAATACAAAATTCCCTTCCTGGTGGTGTGTGACGCCTTCCAGAGCGAGACGGTGGCCTTTGCCGATCTGGTGCTGCCTGACACCACCTATCTGGAGCGGCATGATGTGATGAGCATGCTGGACCGGCCCATCTCGGAGTTCGAAGGCCCGGTGGATTCGGTGCGCGTGCCGGTGCTGCCGCCCACGGGGCAGTGCAAGCCATTTCAAGAAGTGCTGATCGAGCTGGCTTCGCGGCTGAAGTTTCCGGCCTTCACGCAGGCCGACGGCACACGAAAATTCAAGGACTACCCGGACTTTGTCGTCAACTACGAAGCACAGCCGGGCATCGGCTTTCTCATGGGATGGCGCGGCAAAGATGGCACCGAACATCTGCGCGGCGCGCCCAACCCAAAGCAATGGGAGATGTACGAAAAGAACAATTGCGTCTTTCAGTACCACATGCCCCTGGAGCAGCAGTACATGCGCAACTGGAACCGCGCCTACCTCGACTTCGCCAAAGAAAAAGGCTGGCGCCAGCGCAATGACCCGGTGCAGCTTGCGCTGTACTCTGACACCTTGCAGACCTTTCGCCTGGCCGCGCAGGGCAAGACCGCCGGGCGCCAGCCGCCGCCAGAATTGCGCGAGCGCATCGCCACCTATTTCGATCCCCTGCCCTTCTGGTATGCGCCGCTGGAGCATGCCTGTACCGACACCGATGCCTTCCCGCTGGCTGCCATCACGCAGCGGCCGATGGCGATGTACCACTCATGGGATTCGCAGAACGCGTGGCTGCGCCAGATTCACAGCCACAACTATCTGCATGCGAACCCTGCCACCGCACGCGCAGCGGGCATTGCAGATGGCGGCTGGTGCTGGGTGGAAAGCCGCTGGGGCCGCGTGCGCTGCATGCTGCGCTACAGCGAGGCAGTGGAACCCGGCACCGTGTGGACCTGGAACGCGATTGGCAAGGCCAGCAGTGCCTGGCAGTTGGCGCCTGGCGCCGACGAGTCGCGCAAGGGCTTTTTGCTCAACCACCTGATCAGCGAGGAGCTGCCTTTGAAAGATGGCAAGGGCAGCAGCACCATCAGCAACTCAGACCCCATCACCGGCCAGGCCGGCTGGTACGACGTGCGGGTGCGTCTGCGTCCTGCCGACCCGCAGGAGCCGCACGAGACTTTCCCGCAAGTGGCGGCCGTGCCCGCCGCACCTGGCGTGCTCGGTCACGCCCAGCGTATCGTCAGCTATTTTGTGAAGAGCAAGGCATGAGCACACCCAAAGCGCAAGAAACACTGGCCAAGCAATTGGCGCTGGTCATCGACCTGAACGTGTGCGTGGGCTGCCATGCGTGCGTGACTTCGTGCAAGGAATGGAACACAGCCGGCGCGGCCGGGCCCATGTCCGATCAAAATGCCTACGGCCCGAACCCCACAGGCACCTTCTTCAACCGCGTGCAGACCTACGAGGCGGGCAGTTTTCCGGACACGCAGACCATTCACTTCCCCAAGAGCTGCCTACACTGCGAAGACCCGCCCTGCGTGCCGGTCTGCCCCACTGGTGCCAGCTACAAGCGCGCCGAGGATGGCATCGTGCTGGTCGACTATGACAAATGCATAGGCTGCAAGTACTGCAGTTGGGCCTGCCCTTACGGCGCGCGCGAGTTCGATGAAGAACGCAAAGTCATGACCAAGTGCACCTTGTGTGTGGACCGCATCTACGACGAACTCCTGCCCCAGCAAGATCGCCAGCCCGCCTGTGTCAAGGCCTGCCCTACTGGCGCGCGCCTCTTTGGCGACGTGAAAGACCCTGACTCCGAAGTTTCACGCGCGATCCGCGAACGCGGTGGCTACCCGCTGATGCCCGAGTGGGACACGCAGCCGGCCAATCAATACCTGCCGCGCCGGATCACCGAGTTGCCCAAGGCCAAGGCATCGCAGGATTCCAGCGCATGAACCCGGCCTGGTCGATTGTCTTTTTCACCACGCTAGCGGGATGCGCGCAAGGGCTGGTGGTGGCGCTGGCAGTGTCGGTGCTGTCGGGTCTGGAAGTGAGCGATTCTTTTCTTCTGTGCTCGCTCGTCGCAGCCCTGTTGCTGCTGCTGATCTCACTCGCCTCGTCCTTCCTCCACTTGGGCAACAAGCGGGGCGCATGGCGCGCGGTGTTGATGTGGCGCACTTCCTGGATGTCGCGCGAAGTCATCGTACTGCCGGCATTCATTGGTGTGGTGGCCATCTGGTGGCTGTCGCTCGCGCTGGGCGTGCAAGGCTCGCTCGGCAGCATTCTTCCCTGGGTGTGCCTGCTGCTGGCACTGGCCCTGTGGTACTGCACCGCAATGATCTACGCCTGCCTGCGCTTCGTGCAGGAGTGGGCGCATCCGCTCACCGCCATCAACTACACGCTGATCGGCCTTTCCTGCGGCCTGGTGCTGGCTGGCGCGCTGGCGGTGCTGGGCGGTGAGCGCGCCTTGTTGCAATCCGTGGCGCCCTGGGCCCTGGCACTCACGCTGGCCGCGTGGATCACGCGCATGCTGTCGCTGCTGCGCAATGCAGGGCTCAAACCCAAATCCACCTTGCAATCAGCCACCGGCATAAAGGCCGCGCGCCTGGTGCAGCAATCCATGGGCATGAGCGCCGGCTCTTACAACACCGTTGAGTTTTTCCACCGCGCATCGCTGGCCGGCATGCGCCATGTCAAGCTCGGTTTCATCGTGCTGGGTTTTGCCCTGCCTTGCGCGCTGCTGCTGTGGCATCTGGCCGGCGGCAGCGACGCAGCCTTGGTGCTCGCCGTGCCGCTGCAGTTCATTGGCATCTTGGCCGAGCGATGGTTCTTCTTCGCGCAGGCGCGGCACCCGCAGAACCTGTATTACCAGGTGGTGTCGTGAGCTCAAACTACAAATTGGGGCAGCACCGACAAGCACCGAGGCTTGTCTTGCATTAACGCGCACATTGGAATATCGTGGTCTGGCGTATTGAAGATCAATCGGCCACCGCCTGCACAGACATGAACCCGCTCATCCCGACCATCGCCACGGTGCTCGCCTGCGCTCTGTCGATGCAGTCCGCCGCTCAGGTGATCCGCTGCACCGACCCCCGGACGGGAAAAATCACCTTCACTGACGGCAAATGTACGGGCGGTGAAAGCGGCGTTCAAGTCCAGGAACGCCCGACTCCAGAACAGATCCAGGCCGACCGGCAGCAGGCACAAGAAGCCATGCAGCGAGAGCGGATGGAACAAGCCGCTGACGAGAGACGAAGACGAAGCGAAACCGCGCAAGCGAGCCCTGCGGTGGCAAACTCCCCCGTGCAGACCATCGGCAGGTCAGAGTCTGCCGAATGCAAGACAGCTCTGCGCGACATGGACACCGCGCAGCGCAGCATCGCCAATCAAAATGGCGTGCCCGCCGCTCGCGCTGCGGTCAATGCGGCTTGCGCAACCAACATGAATGTGGATGGAGGCACTGCGCGCCGCCTGCAGCCACATGTTCAAGGCGCTGTGGTTCCGAATCCGGTAAGATCGGCCACCGTGACGTCTTGCGATGCCGGTGGCTGCTGGGACAACCGCGGTGCCCGATACAACAGAAGCGGCAATGTATTCCTTGGTCCTGGAGGTAGGACATGCCAGCAGACCGGTTCAACGATGCGATGCCAGTAAACAACTCACCCCCTGTAACCGAGAGTCATGTTGGTGTCCAATCGCCACCTGTACCTTTAGATACCTCAGCCCTGGCAACTGCGGCCTTGTTGTTGAGCGCATGCGGAGGTGGCGGCAGCGATACGCCGATAGCTCCGGCGCCTTCACCTACTCCTGCACCGGCGCCTTCTCCATCTCCAGCTCCAACCCCAGCACCGGCTCCTCCAGCGATCTCATCCACCGACGCTGGCCGATTTCTGGCTCAGGCCACCTTGGGATATTCACGTGCCGACTTGAACGCACTGATTCAGTCGCAGTCGTACGCCGCCTGGATCACCGCCCAGTTCGCGATCTCTCCGATTCAAGGTCACTGCGACTGGCTGATCGCAAAAGGCTACGACGACCCCACCTACATCAACAACGCCCAGGGGCTGGACAACACCATCTGGCGCAAACTCATATCCAGCCCTGACGCGCTGCGTCAGCGTGTGGTGCTGGCACTGTCCGAGATCTGCGTGGTGTCGGTGCTGGGCATCAATGCGCAATGGCGCCAATTCTCTGTCGCAAACTATCTGGACATCCTGCAGGCCAATGCCTTCGGCAACTATCGCACGCTGCTGGAACAGATCAGCCTGAGTCCAGCGATGGGCTACTACCTCACGTTTCGCGGCAACGCCAAAGCCAACGCGACAACAGGCAGTCAGCCTGACGAGAACTACGCGCGTGAGTTGATGCAGCTCTTTACCATCGGGCTGCTTCAATTGAACAGCGATGGGTCGGTCAAGACCAATGGCACCAGTCCGCTAGAGACATACACCCAGGCCGATGTGAGCGGACTTGCACGGGTGTTCACCGGCTGGGGTCTGGACACTTCCGGCTTGACCAGCCCCTTCCCGCCTGACATTCAACGCCGACCCATGGTTCAGACGGCCAACCGCTATGAGACTGGCAGCAAGAGCTTTCTTGGCGTCACCATACCTGCGAACACCAGCGCATCGGACAGCCTGAGGATCGCCCTGGACACGCTTTTCAATCATCCGAACTTGCCCACCTTTGTCGGCAAGCAGATGATCCAGCGGCTTGTCACAAGCAACCCAAGCCCCGCCTACATCGCACGCGTCTCCAGCGCATTCAGCAACAACGGCGCTGGCGTGCGTGGCGACATGAAGGCATTGATCACCGCCGTTCTTCTTGACCCGGATGCACGCGATGCCACGCTTGCCGCAGGCCCGAGCTTCGGCAAACTGCGTGAGCCCGTGGTGCGCTTTCTGAATTGGGCGAGAGCCTGGCAGGCCACATCACCGAACGGCAATTGGGCGATAGGGGACTTGTCCGACCCCGCCACACGCCTCGGGCAAAGCCCGATGCGTTCGAGCTCAGTGTTCAACTTCTTTCGCCCTGGCTATGTGCCGCCCAACACCGCACTCTCGGCGCTTGGCCTGACCGGTCCGGAATTCCAGATCACCACTGAGTCGTCGGTGGCGGGCTACGTCAATTTCATGCAGCAAGCCATCAGCGGGGTGGGCGTCGCCGATGTCAGGGCCGATTACAGCAGCCTGCTGGCAGCAGCGCCTGATGCAGCCAAGCTGTTGCTTGAGATCAATCAGGTCATGGCATCGGGTCAGCTCTCCGCAAGCACGCTGTCGCAGATTCAGGCAGCCATTGACACCATGCCATCGGCCTCCGCGGCCAACCTGCAAAACCGCGTGTATGCCGCCTTGACTCTGGTGATGGCCGCGCCCGAATACATTGTGCAGAAATGAGAGGACGACCTTGACAGACTTCCTCGATATCCCTGCAGTCAACGCCTCCCGCCGGGCTTTTCTTGCGCGTGGCGCCGCGCTGTCGCTCGCCGGCAGTGCAATGCCATGGGCGCTCAGTCTCTCGGCCATGGCCGAGGCCGCCGCCGCAACTGCGACCGATTACAAAGCCCTGGTGTGTGTGTTCATGTATGGCGGCAACGACTACGCCAACACATTGGTGCCCTATGACTTGCCCAGCTACAACGCCCAGAACGCCATTCGCGGCAATCTGGCCATTACCCGCAACCTGCTGACGCCCAATCTGCTGACGCCTTCAACCGCGCTTGGCAATGGTCGGCAGTACGCGCTGGCCCCTGGGCTGGACCTCTTGGTGCCCATCTTCAATGCGGGCCAGATGGCGGTGCTGCTCAATGTGGGTGCGCTGGTGCAGCCAACCACCAAGGCTCAGTACACCGCTCAGTCCGTGCCGCTGCCGCCCAAGCTCTTCTCCCACAATGATCAGCAATCGTACTGGCAGTCCTCTTCACCCGAGGGCGCTTCCTCAGGCTGGGGTGGGCGCATGGGCGACCTCTTTGCCTCGGGCAACGGCAATGCCACTTTCACCAGCATCAGTGTCTCGGGCAATGCGGTCTTCTTGTCTGGCAAGTCAGCCGTGCAGTACCAGGTGACCACCAATGGCTCTGTGCCAGTGACCGGCATCAAGTCTGCGCTGTTCGGCTCATCGGCTTGTTCTGCGGCCTTGCAAAGCCTGATGACCAGTGCCCGTGTACAGACATTCGAGAACGAATACGCGCGCGTCGGCAAACGATCCATCGATGCGAATGATCAAATCAGCAGTGCCCTGTCCGGGGTGACTCTGCCCACCGTATTCCCGACAGGAAACAACCTGGCCGACCAGTTGAAGATGGTGGCCCGGCTGATCGCCGCACGAGATGCACTGGGCGCGAAACGACAAGTCTTCTTTGTCTCCATCGGCGGTTTTGACACCCACGATGGCCTGCTCGCCATCGGCACGCATCCGGGGCTGATGTCATCGGTAGGCAATGCGATGTCGGCTTTCTACAAGTCAACGGTCGATCTGGGAATCGCCAACCAGGTGACCACCTTCACTGCATCGGACTTCGGCCGCACCCTGGTCAGCAACAACGACGGCTCAGATCATGGCTGGGGCAGCATGCATTTTGTGATGGGAGGGGCTGTCAAAGGCGCGTCTTACGTAGGTACGCCGCCGGTGATTGCCAACGACGGCCCCGATGACGTCGGGCAGGGCCGCTTGCTGCCAGGTATTTCGGTTGACCAGTTCGGCGCGACGCTGTCCAACTGGTTCGGCGTGTCGGCGACCGATCAGGCCACTGTGCTGCCCAATTTGGCCAATTTCACTCAGAAAAATCTCGGGTTTCTTGCCTGAGATCCGCTTCAACGACTTGATTGTTCACCCGACAGCCTTGGGCTCCATGAAGCGCGTGCCCGGCGCTGGTGGCGGCTGGGGCACCCCGGCAAAGCACTGAGCAATGCTCATCCAGCTGGTGGCCGAATCGCCAAGCACTTTCAAGTTTGTGTCGGTAATGTTGCGGGTTTGCGCAACCACCTGGCAAAACTGCGTGGCGCTGCCTTCGATTCGGTCGATCTCGCTCTCATCGTTCCAGGTCCAGATCGCGCCCGAGGGTGCGGTGAGACGAATGTAGGGGCGCACGCCCGGTACTGGCTGCTTGCGGTTGATGAAGGTCCAATCGAATGTGTTGATCCCCATCACGGCCACGTTGCGAATGCGGTCGGTGTCAATGCGCTGCACGCCCAGCAGATCGAAGATGGCCTGGCTGTGCGCCCAGGTTTCCATCAATCGCGCACTGATGTTCGAGCGCGCGCTCATGTCTGGGCCGACCCACTTTGTGCGCATCTTGGGATCGACCGTCTGGAATCGCTCGGCTGTCTTCACGTATTGCTCGCGCCAGGCCTTCAGCAATGCCTGGCCATGCAAGGGGCCCAGCCAGCTTCTTTCGTAACGGCGCAATCCCGTCGGATCTTTCAGTGCCAAGAAATCGGCGACAAAGCGCTGGAAGACCGACACGTCGACAAGCACCTGCTCGGCCGCCCAGTTCCAGACATGCAAGTGCGCGACGATTTCATCGATGGTCCAATTCTTGAAGCGTGTGGACCGCTTGAAATCTTCATCGCCAAGGTTCGCCAGCAAAGCATAGGTTTGCTCGGACACTTGCAGGAAATCGGCAGGCTGCTCAAATGCCTGTTTGTCGTTTGAAGTGGTCATGGCTTGGGTATCGAGTTGTGCATATCGCTCAGGGAATGTCGCCCAGTTCCCCCTCGGGGCCTTCGTGATGCGGGCGAAGCTCGTGCGGCGGATGAACTGGATCGCCGCCCACCGGAACTGTGCGGCCCAGAAACTCAATCACCGAGCTGCCAAATGCATCGTTGCGATCTCCTGCGACCATGTGCGCGGCGCCCTCGACGCTGACAAACTCACTGTGCGGACACAACGAGAGAAACTCCTGAACGCCCTCCTCGGTCAGCACATCCGATAGCCCGCCGCGCACCAGCAAGGTGGGCAATTTCAGATTCTGGGCGCACGACCTGAAGCGTTGATAGCGCTTCTCGAAATCGCTGGTAGATCCGAGGAAGCGAGGGTCCCAGTGCCAATAGAACTTTCCGTCCGCGCCGACCCGAACGTTCTTGACCAGGCCATCCAGATTGCGTGGTCGTGGACGGTGAGGCTGATAATTTCCGATGGCCTGCGCGACTTCCTCCAGTGAGTTGAAGCCATCAGACTTCTGGCCCATGAACTCCTGAATCTTCTTCACCCCATCGGGTTCGACACGCGGCGCCACATCGACCAGAATCAGCGCTGTGGCATCAACATGGTCTTCACCCACGGCCAGCAGACTCGTGCCGCCCCCCATCGATGCACCGACCAGAACCGGCCTGGGCTTGCCCAGAATGGCGACGATGCGTTTGAGGTCCTGGACCATCGCGTCGCCGCTGTAATGCCCGTCGCGCGTCCAGTCCGAATCGCCGTGTCCCCGGGCATCAAATGCGACGACATGGTAGCCCGCGCTGGCGAGTTTCTCGCCAGTGCCCTTCCAGGCGTGCCGGGTCTGACCACCGCCGTGCTGGAGAATCACCAGAGGGCCCTTGGGATCGCCCCAGGAGTCGGCCGCAAGGTGAATGCCGTCCGCACCCTCCCAGCGGTGCATGGGCTCAGGTGTGCCCGGGAGTCTTGTTGCGGAGTTCATGATCGTTTTCTCATCGTGAGTGGGTCAAAGTGCGGAGTCGGTAGAGCAGATGTTCAGTGGCCCATTTTGACCCACCCTGGCTGATCTGTCCTGGATGCCCGACTGCGGACAGCTCCGCCATGCCGACCCTTGCGATGTAAATCGCCACTAAAGTCTCCGCTGCAGGCCAGAACTCAAACCCTTCGATTTCGTCTGACCCACCAAACCAGCACTGCCACCCCAATGATGCCCAGCAGGAGCCAACCCTCCACGCTCCTGATTTCACCCATCAGTGCCTGCGCCGCGCGCCCGAATACCCAGCCCAATCCCGCAATGATGCAGGCCCACACAATCGCACCGGCCGCATTGAGTAGCGCGAACCTATAGCGGCCAATCGATGACATCCCGATCAGCACCGGACCGGCGATCCGAAGCCCATATGCAAACCGAACGCCAATGACGACCCCTGACTGGTAGCGAAGCATCAAGCGCTCCAGTCGATCCTGTTGGGCCGCCACGGATGGCCAGCGCCTGAGGACGGCCGGACCATAATGCCGGCCAAGCCAGAAGAAAAACTGATCGCCGGCAAAGCCCGCCGATGCAGCGATGGCAATGACAGCAAACGGATTGAGATAGCCACTGTGCGCAGCAAAGCCCGCCAGCACGAGCACCGTTTCACCCTCCAGAAGGCAACCAAGCGCAAGCACCCAGTAGCCATGCGCTTCGATCAAGGACCCCAGGTTCATTGGGAAATCAAACATTGCCCATGCTATGTGAATCGGAGTGTTCTGGCAAAGGGCGAGGCATCAGGTGCGAAGTGATCTGACTGCGGCTCAAGCGCGCAATGACAATTGGCTGTCCGGCGCCCCGCTCTCCATTCCCGAAGCGCCAGACGTAAACAACTCAGCCACGATCTTGCGCAGCCAGACGTGAGCTGGCCTGCTGTCATGGCGCTGATGCCAGGTCATGACCAATGAGCGCACCGGCATCCGAATGGGTGGCTCGCGCCTGTGCAGCTTGCTGCGCTCTGGGCACAGATCAATCAGCGATGCGGGCACCACGCCAATGTAGTCCGAGCCAGCGATCAGCGACAACACGTCGTTGTACTGATTGAGCGTGATGACCAGGTTGCGGCTGTAGCCGTGCTCAGACAGAAGCGTGTCGTAGATGGTGGAAGTCATGCCTGGCAGCAGCACGTCGACATGCCGGGCCGTCAGAAAGCGCTCCAGCGAGAAGACACCCCGCGCCAGCGGATGCCCGCGGCGCATGAAGCAGGTGGTGTGAATGGGCCACAGCGCATGCGTGCGCAGCTCTTTGGCCTGCCGAGTGTCGTCCAGGTTGGTGCCTAGCGCGAGGTCAGCGCCTTCGCGCTCCAGATGCTGCTGCAAATTCAGCACGCTGTAGGGCACCGCCCGAATGCGCACGCCCGGCGCATGCGTCTGCAGGTAGACGCTCAGCTTGGGCATGACGCGCGCGCTGGTGTAGTCGGACATCGAAATGGTGAACGCGCCCTGGAAGTGCGCCGCGTCGATCGCGCCGGGGTGAAGCTCCTGCCCGATCGCGCGGTAATGCGGCGCAAGCCGCTGCCACAGGTCGCGCGCTGCGGGGGTGGGGTCAATGCCATAGACAGTTCGCTCGAACAGCGCATCATCGAAGGTGCTGCGCAGGCGTTTGAGTGAATTGCTCACCGCCGACTGGGTCAGGCACAGCTTATCGGCGGCGCGCGTCACATTGCCTTCCAGCATCAGCATGGCAAAGACCCGCAGCAGGTTCAGGTCCATGGTCTCGAAGACGTTTTTTTTCATGGCAGCCACTGCATTATTCACGACAATGATATCCATCATTCGCACAATCGGTTAGATGAGACTGGCTTTCGCTGTTCAAATTTGCAGTGCAACACTGGAGACCGTGCGATGAGTCGCTATTTGTTCAGAAACGCACGCCTACTGGACCCTCTGCATCCGGAGTTGATTGAGGGCGCCCAGGTGCTGGTCGAGGATGGCCTGATACGTGAAGTGTCAGACCGGGACATCCACGCGGGCAGCGCCGTGCTGGTTGATCTGCGCGGCAAGACGCTCATGCCTGGCCTGATCGATCTGCATGTGCATGTGATGGCTTCTCAGTTGAACCTGGCTGCACAGGTGCATCAACCCAATGTATTTGTCACGCTGCGTGCCCTTCCCATCTTGAAGGGCATGCTGCGGCGCGGCTTTACCACCGTGCGCGATGCGGGTGGCGCGGGCCTGCCTCTCAAGCAATCCATCGAGGCGGGTCTGGCTCAGGGGCCACGCCTGTTCGTGTCGGGCCGCGCATTGAGCCAGACCGGCGGGCACGGCGACATGAATGCGCAGAGTGATTTCATAGGCGGTCTGCAGTGCGCCTGCTGCGTGCGCGTGGGCGCGATTGCCCGGGTGGTTGACGGTGTGGATGCCTTGCGCCGAGCCGTTCGCGAAGAATTTCAGATGGGTGCGGACCAGATCAAGATCATGGCGTCTGGCGGCGTGGCCTCGCCCACCGATCCAGTGGGCGCGTTTGGCTACTCTGAGGATGAAATCAGGGCGGTGACTGCCGAGGCCCACGGCCGCGGCACCTATGTGATGGCGCACGCCTACACACCGGCGGCCATCGAGCGCGCAGTGCGCTGCGGTGTGCGCACCATTGAGCACGCCAATCTGTGCGACGCATCCGCTGCCGCCACCATGGCCGCGCACCAGGCCTTCGCCGTGCCCACGCTGGTGACCTATGAGGCGCTGGCCTCTGAAGGCGCTCAATACGGCTTGCCGCCCGAGAGCGTGCGCAAGATTGCCGATGTCAAGGATGCGGGGCTGCGCTCTCTTGACATCTTGCGAAAGGCGGGCGTGAAGATCGGTTTTGGCACCGACCTGCTGGGCGAATCGCACCGCCTGCAAAGCGATGAGTTTCGCATTCGTGCGCAGGTGCTGAGCCCGCATGAAGTCATCGCCAGCGCCACAAGCACTGCGGCAGAGGTGTTGGGCATGCAAGGCAAGCTTGGGCGGCTGCAGGCTGGTGCCACCGCTGACTTGCTCATCGTCGATGGCAATCCCCTGAGCGACCTGGGCTGTCTTGCAGGGCAAGGCGAGCGCATTCTTGTAGTCATGAAAGCAGGCCGTGTCGAGTTCGGCAGCCTGGAGTCGATGTGATCGCCACGGCCGGCGAATCCGCCACCCTTGAGGCTGCGGGCTCGCAGGCCCAGGGGCTGCTGCGCGTGGACCAGGTTCGTCTGGCATTTGGCGGTCTGCAGGCTCTCGATGGCGTGAGCTTTGACGTACCGGCAGGCAAGCTGAGCAGCTTGATCGGGCCGAACGGGGCGGGCAAGACAACGCTGTTCAACGCCTTGTCGGGCTTGCTGCGTGTACAGAGCGGGCACATGGCTTTTGACGGGCACGCCATTGAGTCGCTGGTGCCAGAGCGCATCACCGCCTTGGGCCTTGTGCGCACCTTCCAGATCGCGCGCGGCTTTCCGATGCTGAGCGTGTTCGAACATCTGATGCTGTACGGCCAGGCGCAGCCCGGCGAGCAATTCTGGAGCGCGCTGACAGGCAGCCGCGCCGCGCGCGAGCGCGAGGCCGAGTTGTCCGAGCGGGCCTGGGCCATTGCCTGCCAGCTCAAGTTAGACCATGTGATCGACAACCGGGTCACCGCCTTGTCCGGCGGCCAGAAGAAGCTTTTGGAAATCGGCCGCGCCCTGATGGCTCGCCCCAAGATGATCTTGTTCGATGAGCCCGCCGCCGGCGTCAACCCGACGCTGGCCGAATCAATCGGTGACCACTTGCAAGCCATGGTGCGAGGCGGCATGACGGTGCTGATCATCGAACACGACATGGCGCTGATCGGCCGCATCTCCGAGCACGTGATCGTGATGGCGTCCGGCCGAACGCTGGCGCAGGGCCGCTTTGAAGACGTGCGCAACAAGCCGGAAGTGCAAGACGCCTACTTCGGAGCACGCCGATGAACGCAGTCGAGGTGCTCTCCATCGTGGGCGGCTATGGCGCCGCCGACCGCATCGTCAAAGGCGTGTCACTGCATGTGGCCGCCGGCGAGCTGGTCACCATCATCGGCCCCAATGGCGCCGGCAAATCGACTGCGCTCAAGCTGATGGCCGGGCTGCTCAAACCATCGTCGGGCCAGGTGCTGCTCAAGGGCCAGGACATGACCCGGCACAGCCCGCGCGAGATGGTGCAGGCTGGCATGGTTTTTGTACCGCAAGAGCGCAATATCTTTGGCGAGTTGACGGTGCAAGAGAACCTGACCATGGGCAGCTTTTTGCAACTGCGCCATGCCAAGACGCGCATGCAAGAGGTGATGACGCGATTCCCGCTTCTGGCCGAGCGCCGCAAGTCGCTGGGGCGCACGCTATCGGGCGGCCAGCGCCAACTGCTCGCGGTGGGCCAAGCCCTGATGGCGCAGCCTTCGGTGCTTCTGCTTGATGAACCCACCGCAGGCTTGAGCCCGCAGGCGGCCGCGGAGCTGTTCACCATGGTCTGCCAGATCCGCGACAGCGGCATCGCGGTGCTGATGGTTGAACAAAACGCGATGGATGCCCTGAAGGTCTCCGACCGCGCCTATGTGCTGGTGGATGGTCAGAATCAATTCGAGGGCACGGCCCGCGAGATGATCGACGATCCGCAGATCCGATCCCTGTTCCTGGGTGGCCGCAGCGCGGACACCGCTTGATATTTTTTGGCCCACATTGATCACCTTGAAAGGAAACCCACCATGTCCACTTCCATCCAGCGCCGTCGCCTTCTGACTCACAGTGCCATCCTGGGCGCGGGCTTGGCCCTGTCGCCCTTTGTGCGCGCGCAAGCCGGCCCCATCAAGTTGGGCACGCTCACGCCCCTGACGGGCGCAGGCGGCCCCTACGGACCCGCCATGGTGAACACCGCCAAGGCGGTGGTGGATGAAGTCAACGCGGCCGGCGGTATATTGGGTCGCCAACTGCAATTAGTTTCGGAAGACGACCAGACCAGCCCCGAAGCCGGTGTGCGCGCAGCACGCAAACTGATCGAGGTGGACAAGGTGTCGGCCATCATGGGCACCTGGGCATCTTCGGTGACAACCGCGGTGGCACCGCTTTGCTGGGAATCCAAAACCTTCCTGGCCACCGTTTCGGGCGCTGACTCCATCACCGCGCTGCCGCACCAGGGCTTTTTGGTGCGCACTCAGCCCAACACCACTTTGCAGGGCCGCAAGTTTGGTGAGTTCGCGGTGCAGCAAGGCGCGCGCCGGGTGTTTTTCATGTCGCCGCAGACTCCGTTCTTCCAAAGCCAGTTGACCAACATGAAGGCTGCCGTGGAGAAAGGCGGTGGTCGCATCGATTCGCTGATCTATGACGACAAGAAGCCCTCCCTGCGCACCGAGGTGGACACCGCCTTGCGCGGCAATCCCGATCTGATCGTGATGGGTGGCTACACACCGGACACCACCGTCTTGCTCAAGGACTTGTTCCGTGCAAACTACAAAGGCAAGCTCTTGGGCTTTGGCTACTCAGTCAACCAGAAGCTGATCGATGCACTGCCTGGCGAAGTAGCCGAAGGCATCTTCACGCTGTCACCCTCGTCTGACGAAGGCTCCCTGGCCTACAAGCGGGTGGCCGAAATCACCAAGTCCGCCAGCCCCGACCCGTATAGCTGCCAGGTCTATGACCACATCAGCCTGATCGTGCTGGCCATGGCACATGCCAAAGCCGCCACGGGCGATGCGATCCGCACGCACATTCGCACCGTGGCGCAAGGTGGGGGCGACAAGGTCGAATCAGCCGTTGCTGGACTGAAGCTGCTGGCATCGGGCCGCAAGATCGACTACGCAGGTGCCTCGGGTCCATGTGACTTTACTGACGCAGGCGACATCAGCGACAGCAAGTTCCTGTACCAGCAGGTCAAGGCCGGCAAGCTGATCACACTGAAGGTGGCCTGACGGCGCCCAGCATGGGGGGATCTTTGCTCCAGGCGGTGCTCAACGGCATTGTGTCGGGCGCCATCTTGACTCTGCCGGCCATGGGCTTTAGCGCTATCTTCGCGGTGTTGCGCTATCCCAGCTTTGCTGTGGGCGCGCTTGCCACGTTTGGCGCCTATGCCGGTTGGCTGGCCAACGCCCGCTGGGGCTGGCCGGTCGAATGGGCATTGCCCATGGCCTTTGTCGTGGCCGCCGCCGTGGGCACGCTGGCCGAGTGGGTGGCCATCCGTCCGCTGGAGAAATCGGGGGCGCTGATGATGTCGGTGGCATCACTGGCACTGAGCTTCCTGCTGGAGAACCTGCTGCGCTTTTCTTTTGGCAATGACTTGCGTGGCTTTGATCTACCCTTGCTGCGCGACCTGACATTCGGCCCTTTGCGTATGGGCCCGCAGCAGATCAAGAACATGGCGCTGGCACTGGCGGTGATGCTGGGCGTGTGGGCTTTCCTGCGCCTGAGCAACACCGGCCGTGCCATGCGCGCTGTGGCAGACAACCCAGATCTTGCGCGCCTGCGCGGCATTCGGCCGGCGCGCGTGGCCATGATCACGGTGGCGGTGGGTAGCGGCCTAGCTGGCATAGGCGGCATGCTGCTGGGTCTGGACACTTCCATCGATCCGCTGACAGGCACGCGCCTGATGCTGTCGATTTTCGCGGCCGCTGTGCTCGGTGGCCTGGGTTCGATTCCGGGCGCGGTGGCTGGCGCGCTGATCATCGGTGTGGTGGAGGAATTGACCGTGTTCGCACTCTCGCCAGCCTATCGCACGCCAGTGGGTTTCTTGGTGATTTTGCTGGTGCTGACATGGCGCCCCAGCGGCTTGTTCGCGCGCCGCGTGGAGGCTTGAACCGTGCTGAACTATCTGATCTTCATTCTCACCATCGCGGGCATTTACGCCGTGCTCTCGCAAAGTCTGGTGCTCTCATGGGGCATGGGCGGCATCGTGAACCTGGGGCTGGCGGGCTTCTTTGGAATTGGGGCCTACACATCGGCCATGGTCACCAAATGGGGCGGCCTGCCACTGCCCGTGGGCTTTGCGCTGGCCATGCTCGCCGCTGCATTGGCAGGCTTGGTGGTGACTTTCTCCACCCTGCGTCTGCGCGACGATTACCTGGCCATCATCACGCTCGGTTTCTCAGAGGTGCTGCGCATTGTGGCCAACAACGAGGTCGCCTGGACCGGCGGCTCCGATGGCATCTCTGGCATACCTGGCGCTCTGCCGCGTTCCAGCGGATTGAGCTATGCCTTGTTCTGGTTGTGCCTGGTGAGCGCGGTGGCCTTCATCAACTTCCTCGTCTTGCGAAGGCTGGTGGCCGCACCGTGGGGCCGGGCCTTGCGCGCAGTGCGCGACGACGCGGTGGTGGCGGCAGTGGCTGGCAAACCTGTGACACGCATCAAGGCGCAGACCTTTGCATTGTCAACCGCGATGGCGGGGCTGGCGGGCGCCATGTTCGGGCACTTCGGCTCCTACGTCGCGCCGGACATGTTCCAACCCCTGATCACCATCTACATCTTCCTGGCCGTGACGCTGGGTGGCAACGGCCGCCCAGCCGGGGCGGTGTTGGGTGCCTATGTGCTGGTGGCGTTTCTGGAACTCACCCGCTTCGGCGCCGAACAGGTGGGCGGCATCTCGCCGCTGCAAGCGGCCGCCTTGCGCGAAATCACCGTGGCTGCTGTTTTGCTGGTGCTGATGCGCGTTCGGCCCCGGGGCCTGCTGCCAGAACTCAACCAGAAAGCGCCGCAGCGCCCTCCCAATTCGCCTGAAAGACCCACCCCGTGAACCCACTGACTGCCGACGACTCCCTGACCCTCTCCAATGCGCTGGCGCAGGCCGCTCACCCTGCCGACGTCTACCGTGCCGTGCAGCAGGTGCTTGCCGCGCGGCTGGGCTTTGGCCTGTTCACTTTGCTGGTGCTCACGCCCGATGGGCAAGAGGTTCAAAGGGTCTACTCCACCAACGTGCAGGCCTATCCCCTGGCCGGCTCCAAGCGCATGGGCCCGACACCCTGGGGCGATCTGGTGCTAACGCGGCGCCAGGGATTTGTGGGATGCGATGCCGCAGCCATTCGCTGGGCTTTCCCCGATCATGAGTTGATCGCCAGTCTGGGCCTGGGCTGCGCCATCAATGTGCCCATCGTTGCGATGGGGCGCGTGCTGGGCACCATGAATCTGCTCGATGCGCCGGGCCGCTACAAGAGCGATGACATTGAGATCGTGCAGTCGGTGGCGCCGATACTGGTGGCGCCTTTTCTGCGCGAGCTCAAGGGATTTTAGGCTCGGGCGTCGGGCTCCAGCCCACCGGATGCAGCATACCGGCGGCCTCCAGCTGTTCCACCAGCCCGCCCGCACGCATGCATTGCTGCATCAGTTCAGGCCACGGCGAACCACTGAGCTTCACGCCGGTGCGCAAGTTGGTGATGGTGGCAGCCGCGCAATCGACCTGCGCCTCATCGCCCTCTTCAAAGGCCTCGCGCACACCATGAATCTCAAGCCCTGGAAACGCGAAGTTGATGCAGTTGCGAAAGAACAGTCCGTTCAAGGTGTCGGCCACCACACATGAGAGACCCAGGTCCTTCATGGCCTGGGCCGCCGGTCGGCCCGAACCCATGCCGAAGTTCTTGCCGCCGATCAGGATGTCGCCGGGCTTGACCTGCTGCACCCACCCAGGCCGGTTCGCTCTGAACACATGCTTGGGCCGCTCTGAGCGGGCCATCTGAAGCACGTCGATGGGCAGCAGCAAGTCGGTGTCGATGTTGTCGCCCACGCACCAGACGCGGCCTTGAATGATCTGATTCATTGTGCTTCTCCGGTGGCCGCGTCCACAGCTTGCAGATCACGCGGATGGGTGATGTAGCCTGTGATGGCCGATGCCGCCACCGTTGCCGGCGACGCCATGTGAATCTTGGCCTGCGAAGCGCCCATGCGGCCCTTGTAGTTGCGGGTGGTTGCCGTGAGGCACACCTCGCCGGGCGCCAGTGTGCCGAAGTCCTGCGCCGCGCATGCACCGCATGCAGACACCGTGACCAGCGCACCTGATTGAGCGATGGTCGAGAGCAGCCCGAGCCGCGCCGCTTCGCGGTAGATCGCCTGCGAGCCGGGCGTCACGATGAAGCGCACCCAAGGCGCGACCTGGCGCCCTTTGACAATCTCGGCCACCGCCGCCAGGTCGTCCAGCGTGCCGTTCGCGCACGACCCCACCACGCACTGGTCCAGCCTGACCTTGTCGTGAAACTCTGACAGCGGTTGCGTGTTGTGAATCACACCGTCGATGCCCGACACATAGGGCTCCAACTCGCTCAGGTTGATGGTGCGCACATCGACATACTGTGCATCGGCATCGGGCCAGGTGGGAAAGAAGGGCCGGTCGGTCCTCGCGCGCATGTGGGCCAGCAGCAAGTCGTCGGGCCCCCAGGTGGCAAACTCGGCTGAGACTTCGGCGCACATGGTGGACAAGGTGCGGCGCGCATTGAGGCTGAGGCCCGCTTGCGCCGGCCCGCCGAATTCAATGCTCTGGTTCTCGTGCGAGCCCCAGCGCCCAGCCAGGTACAAGAAAGCGTCTTTTGCTGTCACGCCCTTGGGCAGCTCGCCCACGAGCTCATAACGCACCGTTGGCGCCACCAGGTACCAGGTTTGCCCAGTGCACAGAATCTGCAGCAGCTCGGGACGCCCCAGGCCTCTTGCGACGCAGTTGAATGCGCCGGCGCTCACTGTGTGCGAGTCTGGATTGGCCAGCACGGTGCCCGGCAGCGCGTAGCCCATGTCCGCGATCACTTGGTGACTGATGCCCTGATTGGCACCGGCATCGTGAACCCGCTTGATGCCATAGTAGCTCGCCACCTGGCGCATGGTGCGCAGGCCCACTGCAGCGTCGGGGTTGGCCGCCACCACGATATGGTCGGCCACCAGGACGACCTTGTCAGGATCATGCAGCCTGGTGGGCCATCTCCAGGCGGCATGCCGGTTGAAATGCGTGTCCAGCAACACGCAGGTTTCGACATTGGCAACAACCAGGTCACCGGGGCGCACCACCGCGCGGCCAGACTGGCGTGCCAGGATCTTCTCGGCAATCGTCATGCCCATTTCATGCTTCCTTTCGTGTCATGCACATGACCCAATGGCTCGTGCGGAGTGCCTGTGTCACTGATTACTTTGCACCCGAGAATTTGATGACGCTCGCCCATCGGGTCTTTTCGCTTTGCAGCAGTGTTCGGAATTCAGCCGGCGAACTCACCGTGAGTTGCACGCCTTGGCCGGCCAGTGCCGTGCGCAACTCGGGGCTCTTGGCGGCCTCCACAGCAGCGGCGTGCAGAGTCTGGATCACTTCCTTGGGCGTGCCAGCCGGCGCAAGCAGGCCATACCAGGTGTCGGACGCATAACCCTTGACGCCCGCCTGCGCGATGGTGGGAATCTCCGGCGCACTGGACGAGCGCGCGCTGTCGAGCAGGCCCAGTGCCCTGAACCTGCCGTCCTTGATCAAGGGCAGTGCCGGCAGCAGGCCATCGACCACAAAATCAACCTCACGGCCGAGCAAGCCATTCCGAGCGAAGGTGCTTCCCCGGTAGGGCACATGCACGATGAAGACGCCGGTCATCTGCTTGAGCATCTCGGTGTTCAGGTGGGTGAGAGAACCATTGCCCGAGGAGCCGTAGTTCAGTCGCCCGGGGTTGGCCTTTGCGTAGGCCAGCAGATCGGCCAGCGTCTTGAACTGAGAGGCCGCGTTCACAACCAACACCTGCGAGGTGTTGGCCACCAGACCGATTGGCTCGAAGTCGGTGAGCGCATCGAAACCGGCATTGGCGCGCTGCGCCGGAATGATGACAACGGCCGAGGCGGTGATCGCCAGGGTGTAGCCGTCGGGCGGCGCCTTCGCCACGGCTTCCAGCCCCACCTGCCCGCCTGCGCCGGGGCGCGCATCGATCACCACCGGCTGGCCCAGCACCTTTGCCATCTGCGCTCCAAACTGGCGAGCCAGCGTGTCACCCGTGCCGCCCGCCGCAAGCGGAGAGATCAGCTTGATCGGCCGTGACGGATACGCCTGTGCCTGGGCCTGTGGGGGTAAGGCGAGACCTGCCAGCGTCAGGAACATGCACAGCAAGAACAGTCGCCCGTGCGTCTTGTAGGCGCCGGCCATGCCAGCGCGATTGAGACTCGATGTGTTCATGATGGATTGCGCCTCCTGGTCGTATTGACTTCGATTCCCGATACCTAGCTCTTACCCCGCCTCGTATCGGCGGCCTTGTTCAAGCAATCCGGGCGTGCCAATCACTTCATTGAGTCCATCGAAATCCAGCATGCGGTCTTTCCAGGGCGCGGTCGTGCGATGCTCGCGCAAACTGGCGTAGTAGTCGATCAATGTCTTGGCCACTGCCCTGGCCGTGCCACCTGGAAAGATGGCGATGCGAAACCCACGGCGGCCCAGTTCGTCAGCGGGCTGGATGGGGGTTTTTCCGCCCTCCACCATGTTGGCCAGCAAGGGTGCGCGACTGGCAAAGCGCGCGCAGGCGGTGTCCATGTCCTCAGGAGTGCGCAGTGCTTCGATGAACAGCGCATCGGCGCCGCTTTCCAGATAGCGCTCAGCCCGCTCCAGCGCTGACTCAAGCCCCTCGACGGCGATCGAATCAGTGCGCGCAAGAATGAGCGTGGAGCTGCTGCGCCGCGAATCAACCGCAGCCCGGATTTTTCCGCACATCTCTGAAGTGGGCACCACCGTCTTGCCTGCCAGGTGCCCGCAGCGCTTGGGAAAGGTCTGGTCCTCCAGTTGGATCATCGCAGCGCCCGCGCGCTCGAAGCCGCGCACGGTACGCTGCACATTGAGGGCGTTGCCAAAACCCGTGTCAGCGTCCACGATCACCGGCAGCGACACCCGGTCAGTGACACGGGCCAGCGTCTCCACCGCCTCGGAATAGCTTGTCAAGCCGACGTCCGAGCGGCCCAACAGCGTGTAGGCGACCGATCCTCCCGAGAGGTACAGCGCCTCGAACCCGGACTGCTGGGCGATCAGGGCGGACAAGGCGTCGTAGATGCCTGGTGCCAGAACGATGCGCGGCTGTGCCAGGCGCTGTTTGAAATCATTGCTCATGTGTTTACTCCTGTTAGTTCTCGCCGCGGTAGCCCGAGGCATCGACGATGGGTTTGAAACGGGCGTACTCAGATTTCATGAACTCGCCAAATGGTCCAAGTGGAAGGAAGGCCGGCACCCCGCCAAAGGCCTCATAGCGCGCGGCGACCTTGGGGTCGGCCAACGCGACGCCGACTGCGTCGGCAATTTTCTTGAGCACGTCGGCTGGCGTGCCTGCTGGGGCGACCAGTCCGTACCAGATGTGCAAGTCAGCCTGCGGCATGCCCAGCTCTTGCAGGGTGGGAACATCGGGCAACTTAGGTGATCGTGTGGGCCCGGTCACCGCCAGCGCGCGCATCGTGCCTTGATTGACATGCGTGAGAAAGCCGCCCAAATCCTGCGAGGCCACCTGCACATCGCCGCGAATGATCGCAACTGTCATTTCAGGGCTGCCTTTGAAGGTGACGTTGGTGACTTTGATGTTGGCCGCGTTGTAGGCGGCCACACCCACCAGATGCGATGTGGTGCCCAGGCCCACCGAACCGGCATTGATCTGGCCCGGATGGGCCTTGGCATACGCGATGAACTGCGACATGTCCTTGACGGGCACCTTGCTGCCAACCACGATGGCGTTGGGCGAGGTGCTGATACGGGCGATCGGCGCGAAGTCCCTGATCACGTCATACGGAAGGTTCTTGTACAAATAGGGCGATGGGCCCACCACACCGACCGAGGTCATGAGCAGCGTGTAGCCGTCCGCGGGAGCTGCTGCAACCAAGCGTGCCGCAATGGTGGTGCCGCCCCCCGGCTTGGGATCGACAACCACCGGCTGCCCCAACTGCCGCGTGAGCTCCTCCCCAATGATGCGCACCAGCCCCTCCAGACTGCCGCCTGGCGCACCGGGAAAGACGATACGAATGGGCTTGACGGGAAAATCTGCCGCAGTGGCGCCCGCTGCCATGGCCAGGCTGAGCAATGCTGCAATAAAGAGCTTCATCTGTGTTGTCTCCTGTGGAGGCGATGCGTGGGCTGGCCCCGCATACCTGTTTTGATTTTCGGCACAGCAGGGACATCATAGTTCAGTCATGTCTGTCAGTGATTCGGTTGACACAACAGTTGCCGATAGCCAAACTCGGGGCAAGAGCCTTAATAAGGAGACAGAGATGGGACTGACAGACACCGCACCGGCGGTCGATTTTTCTTGCGTTCGCGGGGCGCGCGGGCTGCGGGGGTTTTTGCTGCACGCGGCGATGGCCCTGGGCGCGGCTTGCGCAGTCAGCTCTGCACTCGCACAGGCCTACCCTTCCAGGCCAATCCGTTTCATCGTCCCATTCGGCGTCAGCGCCGGCGATGCCGCAGCGCGCTTGCTGGCAACGGCCATGGGTGCGTCGATGGGCCAACCCCTGGTGGTGGAAAACATCACTGGCGCGGGGGGCCTGACCGGCACCACGCAGATGGTGCGGTCCCCCAAAGACGGCTACACGATTTCCCTGGTCAACAACGGCCATGTGATCAATCCGAATATCTACAAAGATATGCCCTTTGACAGCATCAAGGACATCACCCCCATCGGGATGATCGGCCACACACCGCTGATGCTGGTCATCAATCCATCGGTGCCCGCCAAAGACCTCAAGGAGTTGATTGCCTTGGCCAAGGCCAAGCCCGGAACCTTGAGCTATGGCTCGTCTGGAAACGGTTCGGCCTTGCATCTGGCCGGTGTGATGTTCGCCAAGGAAGCCGATGTGAACATCAAGCACATTCCCTACAAGGCGGCAGCTCAGATGTACACCGATCTGATTGGCGGCCACATCGACATGTCCTTCCCTGCGGCCTCAACGGCTGCCGCGCAAGTGCAAAGCGGCAAGATGCGGGCAATCGGCGTCACCTCGCAGGTCCGCTCCAAGGCCCAGCCCAACGTGCCCACATTGGCGCAGGCCGGCCTGCCAAATTACAACTTCGTTGGCTGGTTCGGAATTGCAGGACCGGCCGGTTTGCCCAGGCCCATTGTGGATCGCCTCAATGCCGAACTCAAAGCAGCACTGGCGCTGCCCGAGGTTCAGGAAGGCCTGGCAAAGCTCGACGTCACTTCCATGGGCGGCACGCCGGAAGTCGCCGCCCAGTTCATCGAATCAGAATTGGAAAAGCACACTCAGTTGGTGAAGCAGTCAGGCGCCACGCTTCAGTGATGGCGCTTGGTCACTCGGCTACAAGCCGAGCGACTTTGCCACAATGCCGCGCAGCACTTCCTTGGTACCGCCGCGAATCGTGGACGAAGGCGCATGAAGAATCACCCGCGCCAGTGCAGCCGCAAAGGGGTCGCCCGCATCCAGGTCTGGCTCTGATTGCACGACGAGCCGCACGACCTCCGGAATATCCTGCTCGAAGACGGTGCCCAGGTCCTTGACCATCGCAGCGTGCAGGGCGGGCTCCTGGCCGTCGGCGATCATGGTGGCGATTGAGCGCGACATTCGCCGCAAGGTCGCCAGATGAGCCACCAGGCGCCCCACCGCGATCGCTCCGGCTGTGGACGGATGCAGCTTGAGAGTCGCCGCGAATTCCTCCAGCAAACCCATGTGAGAGAGAAAGCGCTCGGGCCCGCTGCGCTCCAGCGCCAGCTCGCCAGTGATCTGCTTCCAGCCGTCGCCCTCCTTGCCAAGCAAGGCTGCATCAGGGAGAAACACGTCCTTGAAGTGAACCTCGTTGAAGTCGCGCTCGCCCGCGATGTTGGCGATCTGCCGGCAGGTGATGCCCGGCGTCTTCAGGTCCACCAGAAACTGGCTGAGTCCCGCCTGCCTTGCCTCGCCGCGATCGGAGGTTCGGCACAGCAACACCATGTAGTGACAGCGATGCGCACTGGAGGTCCAGATCTTGGCGCCATTGACCACCCAACCTGCGTCCACCTTGATCGCGCGCGTGCGCACCGATGCCAGGTCGGACCCGGAGTTGGGCTCGCTCATTCCGAGACAAAAGTAGCACTTGCCTGCGGCGATGCGCGGCAAGATTTCTTCACATTGCTGCGGCGTGCCGTAACGCAGCAAAGTGGGTCCGCTTTGTCGATCGGCGATGGCGTGCGCGTAGATTGGGGCGCGGGCGGCCAATAGCTCCTCCAACACCACGTAACGCTCCACCAGACCGTATGCACCACCGCCATAGCGTTCAGGAAAACCCATTCCGATCCAGCCGCGCTCGCCCAGCGCCTGGCTGAATTCGGGATCGAATCCGCCGAAGATGGTGGCGGTGTTTCTCTCGCCTGCACGCGGGTAGCTGTCAAGAAAGTCGCGCACTTGCCGGCGCAGATGCTCACCCGCTTCAGAGCGGCGAGGTGGTGTGAAGTCGAATCGGTTCATGCTCTGCCCTTCTGGTCGGCATGGGCGGTGGAGTTCGCTATCGTGCGCCAGACGTTGACCGGGCTGGCGAGAACGCACTCACCCAAAAGCTTGGCCCAGTAGGCCTCATTGCCGCACTCTTCGCGCCAGGACCACAGGCGCTTCGTGTAGTGGTGCAACTCATGTTCCTGCGTGAAACCGATGGCACCGAACACCTGGTGCGTGATGGCGCACGCATGGCCCGCCGCCTCGCCCGCGCGGATCTTCGCGCTGGCGCACGCAATGATGCGGCACAAGGGCTCATTGGCACCGCCAAACCAATCATCAATTGCCTCGGCGCCTGCATCGGTGGCGGCCCTTGCTGCAACCGCCTGGGTTGCCAACACCGCAATGTTCTGCGCCACCGCCTGGAACTTTCCGATTGGCCGGCCAAACTGTTCGCGCAGTTTGGCGTAGTCCACCGCAAGAGAAAGAATTCGCTCGATGGCACCCGCCATTTGCGCGCTGCGCGCCACTGCGACAATTTCCAGAAGTCCGGCCACATCGACCGGCGAGGGCGCCACCGCGTGCGCCGCGACGTCGGACAAAACAAGCGTGTCGCGCGGCTCGCCGGCAAGGTTGCTGCCCTGCACGATTGACACACCAGCCGCCTGGCAATCGATCAACACAATCAGCGGCCCCGCTGGCCCATCGAACACCGTCACCACCTGCGCACAAGCGCGGCCCCAAGGCACCCGTGCGAGCGTGCCAGAGATGCGATAGCCATCGGGGCGGGCGGTGAGTTGCGCTGCGTGCGGCTGCAGTCGCGGCGCGATGGAGATCAAGCCCTGGTCGGGCAAGCCCGCCTGCTCCAGCAGCCAATGCCCGATCATCGCTTCAGCCAGTGGCACCGCTGCTGCGTGCGCGCCTGCGACGAACAACAGGCTGAACGCGTCCGCCCACTGAAGTGCGGCGCCACCGCCGGTCTCGCCGGACAGCGCCCGGTCAAAGCCAGCTTGCTGCAGCGAGCGCCATAACTCAGACGGCCATGCAAGACCGCCTGGCGCGTGATCTCGGAAGATCCGCAACGCCGCCTCGCGCAGCAGACCCTGCTCCTGACTCATTGTTTACTCCTTGCCCGTGAACAGCGGGACCCGGCGCTCAGCCATGGCCGCCACGCCCTCGCGAAAGTCTGCCGTTGCGAAATGCTGCTCTTGCTCGGACGCCTCGCGCTCCACGGCAGCCGCGACCGCCTGCGCCAATCCGGCGCGAAGCGTCATGCGTGTGGATTGTGATGCCACCGGGGCGCAGGTGGCGATCTCGTTGGCCAGACCCAGCGCAGCTTCTAGGACCTCGCCTTCGCCGCACACCACATCGGCCAGCCCGATTGCGCGCGCCTGATCGGCGTCCAGCCTTCGCCCGGTGAGCAGCATCAGGGCAGCCTCTTGATTGCCCACGGCGCGCGGCAAAGTTGCGCTCAGCCCGAAGCCAGGATGAACACCCAGGCGCGTGAAGTTGGCAGAAAAGCGCGCCCGTGGCCCGGCGACCCGGAAGTCGGCCACCATCGCGAGGCCCAAGCCCGCACCAATGGCCGGGCCGTGCACGGCGGCAACAATCGGCTTGGTGGTGCGAAACAATCGCACCGCTTCCACATAGACAGAACGCGGCGCAGAAGGCGCGTGCACCGCACCTGCGGAGAAGTCAGCGCCCGCGCAGAACGACCGGCCCTGGGCCGCCAGCACGATGGCACGACAGACGGGATCGCGGTCAAGCGCCTCCAGCATGTCGGCGAGCTCTGCAACAAGTGCATGGTTGAGAAAATTGTGGGGCGGCCGTTGGATCTCAATCGTGCTCACATGCCCGCTGGATGTGACACTCAAGACCTTTGAGTTCCCGCTGTATTCCATATCGGCTCCCTGCATCTTGAACCCCTTGCTTTGACTCACACCGACGCTATGATAGAACTTGCTTGTTGGATAACAAGTAAGTGACAGGCGTGAACGATCTTGAGCACTCGAGCGCCCTCTGTCATTGCGGGCTTGACCCGCAATCCGTGTCGCGCCGGCCAATGCGTTTGTTCAAGTGAAGTGGATCCCGGATCACGTCCGGGATGACAGCCCCGCAGGGCCGGGATGACAGCCCCGGGGCCGACAGACGCCACCATTCTGGCCCGCACGATCAGATCCCCGCACGCGCCTTCGCAACCTGGGCGCGCCGCGCGGGCGCATAGGCCTCTTGCCCCAGCGCAAGGTACAAGGCCTGCGTCACATCGTGGTGTTCGGCAAGGCCCGTGCGCTGCAAGAGCGAGATCGGGCCCTCGGGATAACCCAGACCCAGGCACAAGGTCTTGTCCAGGTCTTGCGCACTGGCCAGCTTCTCGTCAAGCCGGCGCAAGGCCGCGTTCAGGTAAGGGCGGATCAGGCGATCGACGATGCGGCCGGGGAAGTCGCCGCACACGGCCACCTTCAAGCCAGCGGCCTCGAAGGCAGCGCGTGCAGCCGCGATGGCGCTGTCACGCGTTTGCGGCTGGCGCACCAACTCCACCAGCGCGGTGGGATCGGCCCTGCCCAGACGAAAGCGCGCGAAACCCACCACGTTGGAGCCTTCAGTGCCAGAGGATTCGCCGGTGTGCGCGCCCAGGCATTCCTGCCCAAGTTCCACCGCAACAAAAGGGCAGGCGCCGAGCTCGTCGGCTGCCGCAAATGCGCTGCCTGCATCTTTGCCGACAAATACGCACGCGGCCCCATTGGCGTCGGCCTGCTGGGTGAAGGCATGGGCCACCGGGAAGGAACGGCTCTGACCTGCTTGAACGATTCTGTAGTTGCTCATGCCTTCATGCTCCGAACATCTTGCTGTCTGCGTAGGTGTGAAAGCCCCGGCCGCTCTTCTTGCCCAGCCAGCCGGCGGCGATCATGCGCCTGACCAGCGGCGGGCAGGCGGCGCGTGGCTCATTGGTGATGCCATGCATCGCCTCGCACAAGAGCTTCTGCGTGTCCATGCCAACGAGGTCAAGCAGTTCCAGTGGCCCCATCGCATAACCCATCGCGGTCTTGATCGCCAGGTCGATGTCGGCGGCCTCGGCCACGCCCTGCTCCACCAGCCGGATCGCGTCGTTGTTGAACGGGATGAGGAAGTAGTTGAGCACAAATCCCGGCGTGTCTTGGGTGCGCACCGGCTTTTGCCCCAGCGCCTCGCACAGTGCCCAGGCTTTTGCGAAAGTCTCGTCGCTGGTGTTGAGCCCGGGCGACATCTCCACCAGTTTCATCAATTGCGCCGGCAGGCAAAAGTGCATGCCGACAAAGCGATCCGCACGGCCCGAGCCACCGGCGATCTCGGTGATGCTGATGGTGGACGTGTTGCTTGCGAAGAGCGCATGCGGCGGACAGATCTGATGGAGCTTGCCAAACAAGTCATGCTTGACCGGGAGACTTTCGAACACGGCTTCAATCACCAGATCGCAGTCGGAAAAATCGCTGAGCGATGTGCTGCCGCTCCACTGGCCCATGATCTCGGAGAGCTTCTCGGGCGCGAGCTTGCCGCGCTCCACGCTCTTTCTCAAGAACGCTTCGGTTTGGTCGCGTGCGCGCTCGACTGCCTGCTGGTTCAGGTCAAACACGCGCGTGCGAAAGCCCGCGCGGGCACACACGATGGCAATGCCGGCGCCCATGGTGCCGGCGCCGGCCACGCCAATGGTCTTTATCTCACTCATCTTTTCTCCTTGAACGCTGACGTCCAAATTCTCTGAATGTTGATGTCGATGCTTTTCGTTCACTCATCGCGAAAGTTTGCCTTGCGCTTCTCCACAAAGGCCTGCATGCCTTCCTGCGCATCGCTTGTACGAAAGGCGAGCGTGGACAGATCGGCTTCGCATCGAAGCCCCTCATGCAAGGGAAGATCCAAGGCCCGTTGCACTGCTTCTCGCCCGAACTGCAGGGCACGCAATCCGTGGCCTGAAAATTCACGCGCATAGGCCTTGGCTGCTGCAAGGCCGGGGGCTTGCACGATGCGGTTGACAAGCCCGATGGCAAGCGCTTCATCGGCGCCCACCGTGCGCCCGGTCATCACCATCTCCAATGCGCGTCCTGCACCCACAAGCCGCGGTAAGCGCTGGGTTCCGCCGTAACCCGGAATGAGCCCGAGCTTGACTTCGGGCAGACCGAATTTCGCATTTGGCAAGGCCAGTCGCAAAGTGCACGCGAGCGCCAGCTCGCAGCCGCCGCCAAACGCAAACCCATTGACCAGCGCCACTGAGGGTATGGGCAGGCGATCGAGCAGGGCAAACACGGCCTGGCCGAGTTCGGCGCCTTCGCGCTGTGCGGCAAGCCCGCGGTCTTGCAATTCCTTGATGTCCGCGCCTGCACAAAATGACTTCTCACCTTCGCCAGTGACGATCAGTGCACGCGCCTTGGAGCGCCCTGCTTGCTTGATGCATTCGCCAATTTGGCCAATCAGCTCGAAGCTGAGCGCATTCAATGCCGTGGGGCGCCGGATGGTGAGGACTGCGAATTCCTCGTCGTAGGTTAGCTCTATCATGATTTGGATGCCTGGTAGCGAACGGGTTGGGGTTGCAGGCGGCCGGTGCGAACCCATTCCACCAGCTCGCGCTTGAGAATCTTGCCGCTGGCTGTCATTGGGAACTCCACCACCACAGCGAAGAACTCGGGCATATCGAATTTGGAGAGGCCTTCGCTGGCCAGGTGCTGCAAAATTTCATCGCCAGCCAGAGCCTGGTCGTTGCAAATGATGGCCAGGCACACTTTCTCGCCCAGGCGTTCGTCGGCCACACCGAATGCCGCTGCCCGCTTGACCGAGGGATGGCGGTGCGCATACTCCTCGATGTGAGCGGGATGGATATTGTGTCCGCCCCGAATGATGAGATCTTTCTTGCGCCCGACGATCTGCAAATTGCCCGCAGCGTCAAACCGTCCGAGATCGCCGCTGAGAAACCATCCGCTGCTGTTGAATGATGATTCGGTGGCTGTCTGATTATTGAAGTAGCCCAGCATCAAGACCCCGCCACGCCCGCCAATCTCGCCCACCTCACCGGGAGCAACCTCCAGGTCTGGATTTTCCTGCTGCCAAAGGCGAATTTCATAACCCGCGCACGACTTTCCGCAGGTGCTGGTGATCACCTCCACCGGATCGGATGGCTTGGTGTACTGGTGCGAACCGTTCTCCGTCATGCCGTACACATTCTGCGGCTTGGCCCCCAGCGCCAGCAGCCGCCGCGCGGTCTCGGTGGGGATTGGAGAGCCTGCCATGTAGAAGACCTTCACCGCGCCAAGCTGCGTCAGCCCCCGCTTGTCAACGTCGTGCAGCAGATCGCTTGCATGCGTGGGCACACCCATGACGTAGGTCGCTCCTGTGGTTTGCAACCAATCCAAGGCGCTGACGCCCGCAGTGGGATCGAATGTGACCAACTCGCAACCGGTGACCAGCACCTGCTCCAGCGCCACGGTGCCGATGTGGTGACTCATCGGGCTGAGCGAGAGCAGCACCGTGCTGTGGTTCTGCCCCCAGTCCGCCACCATGGCCCTGCCGTTGGCCAGCAGCGTGTTGTCGCTGTGCATCACGCCTTTGGGCGTACCAGTGGTGCCGCTGGTGAAAGCCAGATAGACGATCTGGTCCGGATGCGTGCTGGGCGGCGGCTGCGCGATGCGTGACTGCTGTGTCGGCATCGGGTGCGTGCCGGGCGGCAACTTTTCATCTGGCGTGCGCAGCCCGGGCAAGGCATAAACGCGCTTCATGTGGCCCATCTGGGCAGCGCGGGCGAAGATATCAGCCGTGGTGGCGTCCGCACCCCAGCCCGGCTGTGCGAACAAGGCCCGGCATTCAATGCGCGAGAGCAGGGTCACGATTTCCGCGACCGTGTAATTCTGGTGCAAGGACGGATTGCAGACATAGCCGTTGCGCGAGCAAGCCAACAAAATGACCACGCTCTCCACCCGGTTGGGCAGCCAGATCGAGACACGGTCGCCGCGGCGCAGGCCGGCTTCGTGCAGATCTGCGGCCAAGGCATCCACCATGGCGACGAGCGCACTCCAGGTGAAGCGCCGCGCGCTGTCACGCACGGCATAGGCACTCCCGCGCTCGGTCGCGTGTCTGCGCGCCAGCGAGTAAAGCGTGTCTGTCTGCCAGATACCCGAGAGGTAGTGCTCCCTGGCGGTTGCCGGTTCGTGCAAGGTGAGAAGGTGCGACATGGCTTGAAACCCCCGGTGTGAATCAATCAGTTGCCGAAATGCGATGCATCAGGACTGCGGCGCTGCGCGAAGGCCTTGGCGAATTTTTGGTGCTCGTCGCTTGCATGAATGTTCCTGTCAGATGTTGGGCTTACCGCGAACTTGGCCTGTGCAAGCAGTGTGCCAAGTCAAGCTGCGAACGTCCTTGGCCAATATAGAGCGAAGTACCCACTTGGCCGCGCCGTGCCGGCCAATCGCCGGCCGGGGTGTCTTTGGTGCAGACAGATTGGCACGGAATCGAAGTATCATGCCCGCAATGGAGACACAAGACCCGAGCGGCAACAGCCTGCCCCCGCACTCGCAGCGCGGCATCCTGCTGATCGGTGCCGACGGAAAGCAATTGGCCGCCGGTGGCATTGCGGTGCAGCGCGATCTGGCCGCAGCCATCGTGAGTGGCTGGCATGAAGCGCGGCGGCGTCAGAAGCGTCTGTTTTCCGTGGAGGGGCCTGATGGATCGGCCGTCGTCGTGGTGGCCCTGCCGGCGGCAGATGCGGCGGTGCTGGTGGCAATGCGGCGCGAGGGCCGCGACCCGCTTTTCGAATTCGCCGGCACAGTTGATTTTGCAGGCGACATCCTGTCCCACTTTCTCACCAATCCATTCGAAGCCCTGAGCGTCGCGGACCGCGAGGGCATCGTGCGCTACATGAGCCCGGTCCATGAACGCTTCTTCGGCCTGAAGGCCGGCGGTGGCGTGGGACGCCATACGACAGAAGTGATCGAGAATTCAAGGCTGCACCTGGTGGCCGAAAGCGGCAAATCCGAGATCGGCTTGCTGCACCAGATGCGCGGCGTCACCCGCGTGGTCACGCGCCACCCGATTCGCGACAGCCAGGGCGAAGTGGTCGGCGCCATCGGCCAGATCATGTTCAAGGGCCCGGAGCAACTGCAAGCGCTGTCGGGCGAACTGACCAAGCTCAAATCCGAGGTCGCCTTCTACAGGAGAGAACTCAACGACCTGAAGAACCGCAGCTATGGGCTCGACCAAATGGTCGGCGACAGCCCGGCCATGCTGCGCCTGAAGCAGCAGATCGTGAAAGTCGCGCCGCTGGACGTCCCGGTACTGCTCACCGGCGAGAGCGGCACCGGCAAGGAACTCGCCGCGCATGCCATCCACAAGCTAAGCCCGGTGCGCGACGCCACCATGGTGATGGTCAATGCGGCCGCGCTGCCCGCCACTCTGGTTGAGAGCGAACTGTTTGGCTATGAAGCCGGATCCTTCACTGGCGCGGAGCGCAAAGGCCGCAAAGGCAAGATCGAGCAGGCTGATGGTGGCTCGCTGTTCTTCGACGAGGTTGGCGACATGCCCTCGGAAGTTCAGGTCAAGCTGCTGCGTGTGCTTCAGGATGGCTCGTTCCAGCGTGTGGGTGGCACGGACATGCGCCATTCCCGCTTCCGCCTGATCAGCGCGAGCAACCGCAACTTCGAGGCAATGATCGCCGACGGGAGCTTTCGCCTCGATCTCTTCTATCGAATCGGCGCGGTGACCATTCGGCTTCCCGCGCTTCGGGAGCGCCTTGAAGACATTCCTATGCTTGCGAATCTGGCGCTCACGCAGTTTGCGCAAAGACATGGGCAACGTCCGAAAACACTATCTGACGAAGCACTTGAATACCTTCGCAAGCAGCGCTGGCCCGGGAACGTGCGGCAACTGATGCATGTGGTGGAGCGGGCGGCCATCTTCAGTGAAACCGATTTGATCGAACCCATCGATTTCGGCCTGACGGATTCAGAGCCAGCGCAGACCTTGCACGAGCCCGCGTTGGCTGAAGCTGGCGATGGCGCAGTGCCAGCGCCAGAGAAGGCTGCACCCGCATCGACTCGGGTGAGCAACGCGCTGGATCAAGTGGAAGAGCAACTCATTCGCCAGGCGATGGTGCGACTGCACGGCAACAAGAAGCGCGTGGCGGTGGAACTTGGCATCTCACGCTCCTACCTGTACAAGCGGCTGGCCCAGATGGGCGTTGCCACTGAGTCCGAGGGCTGAGCTGGCCGGACCTCCTCGGAGAGCCAAGCCTCAGTGATCCGCGCCGTGCTCGCCGATGTTGCGCAGGCCATAGCCCAGGCGACTCGTCGCCACAATGGTCAGTCCCATCATCCAGAACAGACCGGTCGCGCCCAACAAGCCGCCGAGCACTCCGAACATCACCGGCATCGCGACACTTGACAGATTGAGCGAGACAAGTCTGATCGCCAATGCCTCTCCGTGACGGTGGCGCGGAGTCATCTGGTGCAGCATGCTCAGAATCATCGGCTGAACCGTGCCAAGGGCAATGCCGATCATGGCCGAGCACGCAGCCATCGTCAGTGGCGACTCGGCCAATGGATAGATCAGGAACAGAACCCCCGTGGCGGCAACTGCGGCGGTAATCAAGGCCCACTCGTGCAGCCGGTCGGCAATCGTGGGTATGACCACTCGAATGAGGACGGCGGAGATTGCGAACGCACCCAGAATGCTGCCGATCACAGTGGCGGACAGCCCGCGGTCATGGCCCAACACCGGCACCATGAAGCCATGCAGATCCCACGAGGATGAGAAGCACCAGTTCATCAGCAGCAAGCGCCGAAAGCCCGGCTCGCGCAGCAGGCCCCAGGCGGTTTCGGTGTGAGCGGGGCGCACGTCCTCGTTGGGCAATTCCCGTGCGGTGCGCACCAGGAACCAGGCGAGCAGGGGCAGTGCCGCGAGCATTGCAAAGGCAGCGCGAAAGCCGAAATGATCGATGACCAGCCCGGCCGCGAAAGGCCCCAGAAAATTAGACGCGGCAGGTGCAATCGAGAGCCATGAAAACACCTGCTTGAGCTGTGTTGGCGTCTGCGCGGCCCGGCCGACGTGCCGCTGCAGGGCGATGGTGGCACCGCCAATCGCGCCACCGACAAGCAATGCGCTGACGCAAAGCACCGGGTAGATCGGCCACATCGCTGCCAGGCCGACACCGGTGGTCGCCGCGATGATTGCCAGGCCCACTGGCCGCTTCAGGCCATGACGATCCGCGAAGCGGCCCGCAGGCAGCGAGAGAAAAATCTGCGTGAAGGCGAACAAGGCCACCAGCACACCGGCACCCACCTTGCCGTAGCCCAGGCTCAGTACCAGCAAGGGCGCCGCCATTCGGCTGCCCGCCATGGCCGCATGCAGGCACACATGCCCAACGATGAGCCGCACCAACTGCGCGCCCGAGTCACTCTGATGATGAGACTGTGTCACTGGAGGCAAATCTTACTGCCTACGCGCGCAGTAACCACGGCCCACTCTGAGCCCACGGCCATCAGACCCGAGGCGCCACAGGCACGCCCGTCCATTGTTCATAGAGCTTCACGACGGCGGTACCGTCCTGCTCGCCCAACCCTGATGCGCGGGCCATCTGGTAGACCTGCTGGGCAACGGGCGCGATGAACATCGGCACGCCCAGCGATTTCGCCAGTGAAGTCTGCAACTCGATGTCCTTGTAGGTGATGTCCATCCGGATGCCAGCGAAGTCACGGGCAAGAATCTTGGGCGCGGAGTACTGAAAGGCGACGCTGTTGCCGGTGGCCTTGCCGATGATCTCGACCATCTGCTGCGGGTCGAGCCCCGCCTTGGCGCCCAGGGCCAGCGCCTCGGCGATGAGAACACGCCCGACCTGGAACAGCATGTTGTTGACCAGTTTCATCGAAGTGCCGTTGCCGATGGCGCCAAAATGGGTGATCGTTGCGGTCATGGCGTCGAGCACCGGCCGGGCCCGCTCCAGCGCCGCAGCGTCCCCGCCCACATAGGCATTGAGCGTGCCGGCGATGGCGCCTTTTTCCATGCCGCTCACCGGCGCATCCAGCAGATCGACACCCTTGTCGGCCAGCTTTTGATGCATCTTGCGCAGCATCAAGGGATCGATGGTGCCCATGCTGAGGATCACGTCCCCGGGCTGCGCGGTGTCAATGAAGCCACCGGGCCCGACAATGACCTCTTCGGCCTGCGCCGTGGTGTCGACCATGGAGATGACAGTGCGGGCGCGGCTGGCGACATCGGCGGCGCCAGTGCCCGCCTGTGCGCCCAGGCTGACCAGGTGCTCCACCTTGCGCGGATCGATGTCGTACACCACCAGCGGGTGGCCCTTCTTCACGATGTTCTGGGCCATGGGACCGCCCATCATCCCCAGGCCGACAAAGCCCACCGTCTTGTCTCTGGCTTGGTTGCTCATGTGATCTCCTGATGTGATGACTTGCCGAGGCTGCAAGTCGTGTGCCATGAGAGTGCGGGGCACTCGGCAGCCTTTGTGCCTGTGCGGGCGCCACGAACGTCGCTGCGGTGGACAGACAGGTGTATTTGGCTGACACATGCTGGCCCTGTTCCATGCAAGATGGACCCTGCGGCACTGGGCCTGACTCGGAGTAGCCTGCGGGCACAGGTCTTGCTGAAACAAGCGCCTGAAACCATCGTATCAGTCACATCCAACCACGCAGGAGCATTCTCATGACTTTGAAAGCCAGTTCACTTTCGGCACGCGTCTACGAGGCAGTGCCGCAGCTCTCACGCATCCGCGAACAGGTGCTGCTGGGCGATGTCTGGAAACAGCCGGAATTATCGTATCGCGACCGCATTTTGGTCACCTGTTCGATCCTTGCGGCCACCGGCAAGACCGATGAGCTGAAGGTGTGGATGACCCGCGGTGTGGAGAACGGAATCACCCTGGACGAGTTGCGCGGCTTGATCATGCAGGTCACCTTCTATGCGGGCTGGCCCTCTGGTTTGGGCGCCGGAAGAGCCGCACTCGACCTGTTCGACGCCGAGAAGAAATAGGAACGGACCGTTAGATGAACATCGGATACATCGGCCTGGGCGCCATGGGCGGCGCGCTGGCCCGCCAATTGATTGGCAAGCACACGCTCACCGTGTGGGACATCAACACATCTGCGGTGGCCGCTTTTGAAAAGTTGGGCGCCCGCGTGGCGCACAGCGCCGCCGAGCTGGCTCGCCAGTGCGAGGTCGTGATACTGTGTCTGCCGCGCAGCTCCGATGTGCGTCAAGTGGTCTTTGGCGCCGATGGCTTGGCGCAGGGCCTCGCCGCCGGCACACTGGTGATCGACCAGACCAGCGGCTTCCCCAGCGAGACCCGGACCATCGCGCAGCAGTTGGCCGAACGCGGCGTGGCGATGATCGATGCGCCGGTCTCCGGCGGCATCAGCGCCGCCAACGCGGGCACCATCACCATCATGGTGTCCGGCCCTGATGATGCGTACGAAAACGCACTTCCCGTGTTGAGCGCAATCAGCCCGAACGTGCTGCGCTGCGGCGCGCGTGTGGGCGATGCCCAGGCCATGAAGCTGGTCAACAACGTGCTGAGCGCCGGTTGCCGGCTGGCCACGCTGGAAGTGGTGGCGATGGGCCGCAAAATGGGCCTGTCGCTGGCGTCGATGACGGATGTCATCAACAAGGGCTCGGGGCGCAACCGCACCTCCAAGCTCATGCTGCAGTCCATCGTGGACGGCAAGCCCGCGTCTTCCAGTTTCGCCATGTCGCTGATGCTCAAGGACATGAACCAGGCCCTTTCGCTGGGCATGGAGTGTGGCGCGCCCATGGCCCTCACCAACATCGTTCGCGGGCTGCTGCAGATCGGCGTCAATACGCTGGGCGAGAAGGCGCAGCTAGAGCAGGTTCTGGGGCTGATCGAATCGCTCGCAGGCACGCAAATCGTCACGCCCGGTGATCAAGCACAGGCCAAGGCGCCCACAGCAGTAGCGCACGGTGCGAAAGATCTCCGTGTGGGCTATGTGGGCCTGGGTGTGATGGGCGGTGCGCTGGTGCGCCGCCTGATGCTTTCGCGCAAGATGACGGTCTTCGATGTGCGCCGGGAAGTCGTGCGCGAGTTTCAGTCCGAAGGCGCCGTGGGCGCCACCGACCTGCCCTCACTGGCACGCGAGTGCGATGTGATCGTCATCTGCGTGCCGACCTCGGCGATCGTGCGTGAGGTGGTGTTCGGAAAGGGCGGCCTGGCCGAGGGCTTAAGCCCGGGCAAGATCGTGATCGACCAGACAACCGGCGACCCGACGCTGACCCGTGCCATCGGCACCGACCTTCAGAAACTCGGCGTCGCACTGGTGGACGCACCGGTATCGGGTGGCCCACGCGGCGCCGTGGCCGGCACCATCGCCATCATGTGCGGTGGACCGCGCGTCGCCTTCGACAAAGTGCTGCCGATCCTGGAGTCAGTCAGTCCAAACATCGTGTACTGCGGCGACACCGGCAATGGCCACGCATCCAAGCTGATCAACAACGCTGTGGCCTCCTGCAACCGCCTGCTCACCTACGAGGCAGCAGCGCTGGGCGTCAAGTATGGCCTGTCGATCGCCGACATGAACAAGGTGATCAACACCAGCACCGGATGGAACGGCGCTTCCGAACGCATCCTGCCGGTGCTGGCCCAGGACGGGCAGACAGCGAACTTCCAGCTCGCGCTGATGGTGAAAGACTTGAAGCTCGCATCGCAGATGGCCATGAGTTGCGGCGCCCCGATGTTGGTCGCCAACGCCGTGCGCAGCCTCTTCGAAATTGGGGCATACGAGCTGGGCGGCACATCCAACCTCGACGCGATGGCGCATCTGTTTGAGGCGATGGCGGACATCAAGTTTGCAGACGCCTGAGAAGCTCGTATGAGTGTGTCCACCCCCGCCCCACCCCACCCATCGGTTTTCGGCCAGACCCAGCGGCCCAATGAAGAATGGCTGGCCCGCGCCGTGCCCGAGCCGGCGCTGGAGCCCGAGCTTCCCATTGTCGATCCGCATGTGCATTTCTGGCACCACAAGAGCGGCTACAAATACTTCATCGAAGAGTTCGCACGCGACGCCTCGGACAGCGGCCACCAGATTGAAGCCACCGTGTTCGTCGAGTGCAACGCGATGTACCGCGCCGGTGGGCCAGAGCACCTCAAGTGCGTGGGTGAGACCGAGTTCGCTGTTGGCATGGCGGCGATGGCAGCGAGCGGCAAGTACACATCCACCCGGGCCGGCGCTGGCATCGTGGCGTTTGCCGATCTGACGCTGGGCGAGCGCACACGCGAAACCATGCAAGCCCATCTCGAAGCCGCCAACGGCCGCCTTCGCGGCGTGCGGCAAAGAGCCAAGTGGGACGCCGACCCCATCGTGCGCGGCCCGGTGAGCGCGGATCGCCCCCATCTGCTGCTGGACCCTGCCTTGGGCAAGGGCCTGGATCTGCTTACCTCCATGGGCCTGGCCTTCGATGCCAGCATCTACCATCCGCAGCTGCCCGATGTGGCGGCACTGGCGCGCGCGCACCCCGATGCGAACATCGTCGTCATTCACTCCGGCAGCCCCGTGGGACATTCATCCTATGCAGGCAAAGAGGCAGAGAACCACGCGGTCTGGCTGGCCGGCATGAAAGAGCTGGCCAAGTGTCCGAACGTGTCGGTCAAAATGGGCGGGCTGTTGATGTGCCTGGGCAATTTTGATTTCACACAGGCCAAGGCGCCACCGAGTTCCGAGCTGCTGGCCCGCTTGTGGCAGCCCTACATCGAACCGTGCATCGAACTGCTCGGCGCGCACCGCTGCATGGTCTCGTCGAATTTTCCGGTTGACAAGGCGGGCGTCACCTACAACACCATGTGGAACATGTTCAAGCGGATCACTGCTGGGTGCTCGGCCGACGAGAAGAAGCTGATCTTCGGCGGTACTGCCAAGCGGGTGTATCGGCTGGATTGAGCTGGACTCATGGATAAAATGTCCATCATTTATGGACATATGTCCCTCATTCAGGGATAAAAAGCCATTATTGATGGATATAATGAGCGCCTGATCCCTTCAATAGGGACGTTAATCTACCAAGCATCGTCATGGGAGCTGCTGACTTTCTATTCACGCCAAGCATTCAAAAAGTGCTTGCAGCCACTCTGACGCAACCCGATCGCGCCTACACGCTACGGGAGCTGATGAGCATCGCATCCAAGGGGCGCGGCGGAGCTGCGTTGCAGATTGAAAGGCTGCTGGCGGCCGGCGTGCTGGTAGAGGAGCGTCGTCGAGGGCGCCAGCGCAGCATCAAAGCCAACACGGCGTACTTTCTGTACCCGGAGCTCAGCAGCATCGCCAGAAAGTCCTTCGGAATGAAAGAGCCGCTGCTGCGCGCTCTTGAGCCCTTTGCCCAGAACATCCAGGAGGCCTTCGTCTTTGGCTCAGTGGCCAAGGGAACCGATGGGCCTCGAAGTGACATCGATCTGGCAGTGATTGGGACGGCGTCTCTCATCGATCTGAACTCGGCCTTGCACGCAATCGAGCAGGAACTGGGCCGAGCGGTTCACCTGAGCCTGTATGACCCCCAGGAGTGGCGCGAGCTCCTGACGACAGACCCGGTGATAGCTCAGATTGCGCAGGGGCCAAGACTTGAGGTGGTCCTGCATCCTAGAAACAGCAGTTGACCGCTTATTTTCAACAGGAAGTGCCCGTGAGCATTGAGTTTCTTGGCCTTGAAGTTCCTCACCCATTGGGTGAGAGCGCTACGCACTCGATTGGGTGCCTGGCAAGCCCGCTGGCGGCGTTGCTCCTCCTTGCAGGCATCAGCCTGCTGCGTCGTCGCGCCTTGCCATCGGGCTTGCCAGGCGCCCACTCAAGCGCGTCCAACTGCCGTTTCTAGGATCATGATCAGACCGCCTGAATACGAGAACCTGATCAAGTCGGGAGCCTTTGCCGCCGTAGCGGCGACGCAAGGGGCGGTCGGCCAGTACTTGAAGAACGCTTCAGACTACCTGGAAGCAGCCAGCTCCATGGACCCCAGCAAACCAATGCTGGCGTTCACCATGGCGTACGAGGGCTTTTATTGCCTGGTGCAAGGCGTGCTGGAGTTTCATACGGTGCGCACAAAAGACGCCGGACGCAATCTTGCCATTCAGAGAGTAGCAGGCGACCTCAAGCTGAGCGTTGGCGAGTTCAAGTTGGTGACCGACGCGCACAGTCGCCGCAATGGGACGACCTACACATCACCCTTCCCGCCGGTGACCAAAGCAGAGGCGAGCGCCTTGGTCAGTCTGCTGGCGAAGTGCTTGCCCCTGGCTTGTGGTCTGACCGGAACTGCTTTGGTCACGTAGAGCGCCGCCGACCTTCGCAACCTATGGTCAGGCCAACTTACGCTGCCCCACAATAAATGCAACTCGACGCGACCGGACAGGGCCCGGAAAATGGCCGTATTGTTCCTTCCTGTGAAAGTCGAGCTATGTCAAGCAGCCCAACGCCCCTGCCCCTGCCCCTGACAGGCGTCAAAGTCATCGAACTGTGTCACCTGATCGCCGGCCCCTACTGCGCCCAGATGCTGGCCGACGAGGGCGCACAAGTGATCAAGGTGGAGCCGCCCGGCGGCGAGCTCACCCGCCAGCGCGAGCCGATGCGCATCGTCGATGGCGTCAAGAGCTCGGCCTATTACGCTTCGCTCAACCGGGACAAGCAAAGCCTGGTGCTGGATTTGAAAAACGCCGAGGGCGCGGCTGTGCTGACCCGTCTGCTGGAATCGGCGGACGTGTTCGTGACCAATATGCGCGCCGCTGCGCTGGAGCGGCTGGGCTTGCACCCCAAGACATTGCATGAGCGCTATCCCCGGCTTGTCATCGCATGCATCTCTGGCTTTGGCATCGACAACTCGGGCGAGCATGCCGATCGCGCGGGCCTGGCCATGGTGGCTGAGGCCATGGCAGGCGCCACCGGGCTCACACGCGATCACTCAGGAAACCCCGTCTGGTGCGGCTTCGCCCTGGGCGACATCACAGCGGCCATGTCAACGCATGCGGCCATCTTGCTTGCGTTGCGCAACCAAGAGCGTCACGGCCTGGGCCGCGTCATCGACATCGGTCTGGTCGAGAGCATGCTGCCCATGGTGTCAGTTGCCATGGGCCGCGTGCAGGTGGAGGACGACGCCGTCTCGTCCTTCTCTGGCTCCAATGGTTTTCACGGCGTGCCGTATGGCGCGTTTCCTGCGGCCGACGGTGCGGTGAACATCGGCGTCAACCGCGACGAATTCTGGCGACGCCTGTGCGATGCGATGGGCCGCCCCGAGCTGGGCACCGATGCACGCTATGCGACCTACGTAGAGCGCGCCAAGCGTCAGCGAGAAGTGCATGGCATCACAGAGGACTTCACCCGGGCGCATACACGCGCGGACATCACGCGCAAGCTGGTTGAAGTGGATGTGCCCGTGGCCGGCATCTTGAGCATGGAAGAGGTGATAGCCGACGACTACCTTCACAAGCGCGGCGCCTTGGTTCAGGTGGATGACGGCTTCGGCGGCAGCTATACCTTGCCAGCCAATGCGGCCTGGTCCGACACCGGCGGCCACATTCCGCGCGTGCCTCGCCTAGGCGAGCATCGCGATGTGGTGCTCACCAAAGAACTGGGTATGTTGCCCGGCGACATCGACCGCCTTGCGCAAGCTGGCGCCTTCGGACCGGTTCGCTAGCTTCTCAACCAGGAGACCAATTTCATGTCCGCACTGTACTTCGAGGAATACTCGCAAGATTGGGGTTACGAGACCGAGTCAAAACTCATCACGGACGAGGACATCACCACCTTCGTGAATTTGCACGGCTTCCTGACACCGACCTTCACCAACAGCGCGTACATGCATGGCATGAAGGACTACGGTGGACGCATGGCCCCGGGTTTGATGATTCTGTGCATGGCCGAAGGCCTTGTGCTCAATGCCGGTGTGACACGCAGGCGCGGCATCTTCCTGATGGGGCTCACGCCAAACTTCAAGAAGCCCGTGTTCGCCGGCGAGTCCATCTTCAATCGCGTGCGCTTCAAGTCCAAGCGCCTGAGCAGCAAACCCGACCGCGGCATCGTCGTGACCCAGCACCAGGTGGTGACGAACAAGGGTGACATCGCGATTGAATATGACTCCACGCGCATGATCCGTACGCGACTGTTTGTGGAGCCTCCTGAGCAGGCCGAGTGAGCGAAGTCAATCTCAAGCTCAGGCCTTTGGCTTGAGTTCTTTCCCCACATCATCCTTGCGAATATCCCGCAGGCCTGTCTTGCCATGGTGGCGGTCGGCCACTTTGTAGCCCAGCGCGTCCTCGGCGATCATGATTCTCTGTACGTTGGCTGAGCCTTCGCCGGTGAAGAACAGATCGGCGTAAGAGCGCAGCCATGACACGCGGTACTCTTTGGCCAGCCCGTAGCCGCCGAAGATCTGCATGGCTTTGTCGGCGCACATCTTTGCCGTCTGCGACGCATGAAACTTGGCAATGGCGGAAATCCTATTAGACGGCAGACCATCGTCCATCATCTGCGCGGCCTTGTAAACCAGCGCACGACTGGCTTCAATCGCAGTGGCCATCTCGGCGATGTCCGATTGAATCATCTGGAAGCGCCCAATGGGCTGCCCGCGCAGCACGCGATCATTGGCGTAACGCACCGCCTCTTCAAAGCAGGCACGCGCCACGCCCAAGGCCTTGCCAGCCACGGTGACGCGGCCCGGCTGAAGCGCCCGCATCACGATCTTGAAGCCATCGCCCTCCTCGCCCAGACGGTTCTCTACTGGCACGACAAAGTCATCGAGGAACAGCACATTGGTGCGCATGGCGCTGGACAGCCCCATCATCTCCACCGGCTGCGCCTTCCAGCCAGGGTATTTCTTGGGCTCCACAATGAAAGCGCTCACGCCCTTGGCACCGACTTTCAAATCGGTCTTGGCGAACAGCACGCCCACATCGGTTTCGTTGGCGATGGACGCCCACATTTTCTGCCCGGTGATGCGATAGACATCGCCATCGCGCCGAGCAAAGGTCTTCATGTTTCCTTCGGCATCCGAGCCGCCGCCCGACTCTGTCAGCGACATCATGCCGATGGTCTTGCCGGCCAGCAGATTGGGCACGTATTTCTGGATCTGCTCAGGCGTGCCGCCAAAGTAGATGCAACTCGGGCAGGTGGAGCCTTGCTGGTTGTTGCAAGCCGCAAAGCGCACGTCAATGCGTCCCATCTCTTCCTGGATCACGGTGGCCGCCACGTAGCCCATGTTGCTGCCACCCACCGACTCGGGAAAGACGGCGCCGTACAGCCCGGCTTCGCCCGCCTTCCTGACCAGATCGCGCGGAAACTCCCGGCGCTGCTCGAAGCCGTCCATCACAGGCGCCACTTCAGCTTGCATGAAGCGGATGACCATGTCGCGAACCGCTTCGATCTCAGGGGACATCGACGGGTCCATCACTTCACTCCTTGGCAAGCGGACATGGGGCTCAACCCTTGGGGCGGCGCTTGTACATCAGCGTCGCTTTCATCTCCTGCACCACGGTGCCGTGCTGATTGACGCACTTGCGCGCAAAGGTGATGACGCCGCGATCGAGCTTGCTCGATTCTTTCTTCTCCAGCACGCGCGCATGCATGCGGATGGTGTCGCCGTGTTTGACGACATTGAGCATCTTCCAGTTGTCGATCTGCAGCAGGGCGAGCATGGTGCCGTCATTGACGCCGCTCGCATACTGCAAGCCGCCCATGATGCCGTAGATCAAAGGCCCATGGGCAATCGGCTCGCCGAACTGGGTGCCCTTGCAGTATTCGAAATTGGTGTGCACTTCATTGAAGTCGCCGGTGAGGCAGGCGAAGTTCACGATGTCGGTGGAGGTGATGGTGCGCGCCGGAGTGACGAACTCATCTCCCACCGCGAAATCCTCGAAGTAGCGTCCACGCGGTGCTGCATTGATGGTCATTTCAGATGCTCCTATTCTTGTGTGATGGTGTCGCTGTGTCAGCCCTTGTCATTGGCCAGGATCAGCGTGCAGTGCGATGAAAGAATGCCGCCCTCGTTGTGCACCAGGGCAACCTCGGCGCCTTCAACCTGGCGCGCGCCCAGACCGCCGCGCAACTGGCGCACGGCTTCAACGATGCCAAACAATCCGCCAGCAGCGCCCGCGTGGGCGTGCGAGAGCATGCCGCCATGGGTGTTGATGGGCACCTTGCCGCCGATGCGGGCCTGGCCCGAAGCGAAGTACGCGCCGCCCTCTCCGGGTTCGCACAGGCCCAGCTCTTCGGCCTCGATGATGGGCACGATGGTGAAGCAGTCGTAGAGTTGCGCGACGTCGATGTCCTTTGGACCGAGTCCGGCCATTTCGTAGGCCACGCGCCCTGATTCGATGGCGCCAAACTGCGTCAGGCTGGGCGCGCACATCAGGTGTTCGTGGGTGTGATACTCGGCGATGCCTTGCAGGTAGGCTGGCCGGGCCTTGAGGTCGCGCGCGCGCTCGGCCGATGTCACGATGAAGGCGCCGCCGGCGTCCGAGATCAGGCAGCAGTCGAGCATGCCCAGCGGTGCGGCAATGGGTTTGGCCGCCAGCACTTGCTCCAGCGTGATGGCTTTTTTCATGTGCGCGTTGGGGTGCAGCAAGGCGTGGGCGCGGGTGTTGACCGCCACGTGGGCGAGCTGCTCGCGCGTGGTGCCGTATTGGTGCATGTGACGGTGCGCGATCATGGCGTAAAAGCTCGGGATCGAAGTGCCGTAGGGCTGCTCGAAGTAAGGGTGACCCACCGCCATGAGTGCGGCCACGGTGGCATCACGGCTCTGGCCGGTGGCTCGGTTTTCGCCGGCGCACACCAGCACGGTTTCGGCCTGGCCCGAGACAATGGCCTGGGCCGCGTGCTTGAGCATGATGGCCGGGCTGGCGCCCCCTGAGACCACCGAGGCGTTGTAGCGCGGTTTGATGCCCAGGTATTCGCAGATGACCGAGCCGAGCATGAAGTACGGCTCGGTGAACGAGTAGGCGGTGAGTACGCCGTCGATGTCCGAGACTTTGAGGCCCGCGTCGTCGAGCGCGCGTTTGGCGGCCTGCGCATTCAGGCCCAGGCCGGTCATGTGCGGCACGCGCCCGATTTCGGATTCGCCCACGCCCACGATGGCGACTTTGTTCTTGAGGGATGCAACTGGTTTCATGGTTCTTTCCTCAAACGGCGGCGCGCTTGAATTGCGGCAGCATCGCGCCATCGCCCCGGTCTTCGAAAGTCACCTGCACCCGGTCACCGATCTGCACCGACAACGCATCGTCGCCCAGGATGTTGGTGACCATGCGCGGGCCTTCGTCCAGGTCGATCAGTGCCACCACATAGGGGGCGCTCGCATTGAAAGCGGCCATGGGCGGGCGGGCGATGACCGAGTAGCTGTGCACGCTGCCCGTGCCTTTGGCCTGCACCCATTCGAGCTGGTCGCTCCAGCAGGCTGGGCACAGGTGGCGCGGCATGAAGTGAAATGCACCGCAGGCCTTGCATTTTCGGATCAGCAACTTTCCCTCACGGGCGCCATTCCAGTATGGCAGCGAGTCGGCGTTGGGAATGGGTTGGGGCAAGGCCTGAGATTCAGGTGATGTCATGGTGAACTCCGACGGATCGCGACTCAATAAGAACGCGGCATTTTCAGAACGTGCTGGCTGATGTAGTTGAGCACCATGTTGGTCGAGATCGGCGCGATCTGAAACACACGGTTCTCACGGAATCTGCGCTCAATGCCGTACTCGCGTGCCAGGCCGAAACCGCCGTGGGTCTGCATGCAGGCGTTGGCCAGCTCCCATGAGGCCTCGGAGGCCAGCATCTTGGCCATGTTCGCCTCAGCACCGCAATTCTCGTGGCGGTCGAACATCTCGGCCGCCTTCCAGCGCAGCGCGTCCGCGGCCTCCAGGTGGGCATAGCCGCGCGCGATGGGGAACGAGACACCTTGATTGGCGCCGATTTGCTTGCCGAAGATCACCCGCTCGTTGGCGTACTTGACGGCCTTGTCCACGAACCAGCGTCCGTCGCCAATGCACTCGGATGTAATCAGCACCCGCTCGGCATTCAAGCCGTCCAGCAGGTACTTGAAGCCTTTGCCTTCTTCACCAATCAGCGCATTTTCAGGCACGCGCAGGTTGTCGTAGAAGACTTCGTAGGTGTGGTGATTGAATATCACATCGATCTTGCGCAACTGGAACTGCTTGGGGTCCACGCCGCGCACATCCACCAAAAAGCAGGACAAGCCATCAAATGGCTTGGCCGGATCCTTGGGAGGACGCGTACGCGCCAGCACGATCAACATGTCGGTGTGCGCCGCACGCGAAGTCCAGACCTTCTGGCCGTTGATCACCCACTGGTTGCCCTCGCGGGTGGCGCGGGTGGTGATCTTGGAGGTGTCGGTACCGGCGTTGGGCTCGGTCACCGAGAACGACTGCAGCCGCACCCGGCCCGCTGCCACCTCGGTCAGCACGCGCCGCTTCTGCTCCTCTGAGCCATGCCGTGCCAGGATGCCCATCATGAACATCTGGCCGTGCAGCATGGAGCCAGACCCGCCGGAGCGATGGATCTCTTCGGTGACCACCGATGCTTCACGCACGCCCAGTCCCATGCCGCCATATTCTGCCGGCACCATGATGGCGCCCAGGCCTGCGGCCATCGCGTCCTTGATGAATTCGTGCGGATAGCCGCCTGTCCTGTCAAGCTCGTCGTAGTAGGACTCTGGGTAGCGCGAGGTGACCGCCTTGGCCGCCTGTAGCACCTCATCGAGGGTGACGCCGGAAGAGGAAGTGGAGGAAGTAGCAGTGGAGTTTTGAGTGGACATGGTTTCGGTTTCCTTGGTGCCCCAAGTCTCTTTCGCCCGCGACGGATTGTCGAGTCGGATTTATTGCGCGGAGTGGTAAGTTTCTCTGACGCACCGCCCCCCCGCCGTGCCGGCGCAGGTCACGCCATCGGGCAAAGCGCATCGACCAGCGCCACCGTGCTGCCCAGCCGATCGACAGACCACAGCACTTCCAGCGTGCGGCTGGCCGACGCTGCGTTGCCCCAGGCGCCGTACAAGGCCATGAACTTCACCTCCAGCTCGGCGTCGGACAGCGGGTTGGAGGCGTGGCCTTTTGGGTACTCCTGAAGGTGGCTGTGAACTGCCCCGTCGACGCAGCGGATGGTGACGCGGGTCTGCGCCTTGGCGGGGAATTGCTGCGTCATGGGCTGCGAAGTGGTGACGCGAATCTTGTCCATCAGCGCCTTGGTGCGCGCCTCGCCAAGCCGCTGCGGCGCGTAGGCCTGCGACAGAAGACACCCCTCTTGCAGCGCGACTGCAATGGTGTAGGGCAGGCTGTGGTCGGCGGTCTCGCGCGTGCTGGGTGCCCAGCGCTGGCTGTCGCTGCCCATGGCGCGGAATGCGGACTCATAGGTTTCCACATCGATCTGGGCAATCTGCTCCAGCGGCACAGATGCGCGCAGCTTCAATGCCGCATCAATGGCCGACTGGCCGTGATAGCAAACCGGATGAAACTTCAGGTGGGTGCTCACGATGAGCGGCAGGCTTGCCGTACCCACTTGCCAGTCAAATCGCGGCAAGACCTCAAACAAACCGCCCTTGCCTTGCACCACTGCCGTGGGGCCGGTGATGCCATCGCGCGCGAGCAAGGCCGCGAACACACCGTTGCGCGCGCCGTTCGGCCCCGCGCAGCCCTTCCAGTCGGAGAGCGTGCCGCAACGCACGTTGTACAAGTGAAGATTCGCAGCCAGCGCAAGCGAGAGCGCATGGCCAAGCTGCTCCTCGTTCAGCCCGAGCAGTCGGCCCGCGCCGGCTGCGGCGCCCACCACGGCGCAGGTGGCCTGATCGAGGCCGTGCGCGGCCAGGGCGACCGCATCGCACAAGCCGCAATACACCTCATAGGCCACCACGATGGCCGCCAACAGAGAGGAACCATCAGCCTCGCAGCCTTCGGCCACCGCGACCAGCGCCGCAATCATGTCGCTCGGATGGCCCGCGGTCTTGCCCAGATAGGTGTCGCTGTAATCCAGGTAGCGCAGCATGGTGCCATTGGCAAACGCCGCCATTTCCATCGAGGTGCTGGCGCCGCTGCCCCAGATGCGCGAGGGCGGCTTGCCAGCGTAGCGCTGCGCGAAGCTGCGAATACGCTCGCAGAAGGGTTCGCTGTAGGCGCCGGCGGCGCATGCCACGCTGTCAATCAGACGACGCTTGCATTCGTGCACAGCCTCAGGAGGCATCCGCCGAATGTCGGCCTCAAACACGAACCGAGCCAGACTTTGAATGGTGTTGTCCATGGTGATTGAAGGTTGAGCAGCCCGCCAGTGTCCGAGCAGCAACACGTGCTGTCGAGTCGGATTTTATGCCGCGAGGGGTGGGTTGGGCTAACCTGCCGGGCATCGCCTGACGCGACGCGCCAACCCAAGCAGGCCATCAACCGCAGCCTTGCCCACACGCCAGCGTAACCCAAACTTACCCATGCCTGCAGGAAAGACAACTGGACGATTCAGCCCGGTGGACCGAGACTTTGCACTTGTTCATCCGCACTGTGAGACCTGAAAATGGATCTAGCTTACCAACTCGCCGGCAACGCTGTCTCCCGCAATTTCAGCGATCTTTCGTCGCAGACGGTCGATGCCACCGTGGACGGATTGATCGACAGCCTGGCCTGCGCGCTCGCGGGTGCCAACGCGCCTGGCCTGCCCCAGGCGCGCAGCGCGCTTGGCCGCTGGGGCAATAGCGGCTGCAGCGTGTGGGGTGGCTTTGGCCGCGCGCCCGCGCCCTTTGCGGCCTTTCTCAACGCCTCCAGCATGCACGCGCTGGACTACGACGACACCGACGACAAAGTGCCGCTGCACGCCTACGGCATGGTGCTGCCTGGCTTGCTGGCGGATGTGGAAGAGAACCACCCCGACTGCGACGGGCGCGAACTTCTCACCGCCATCGCCACCGGCGTGGACGGCGCGATGCGCGTGGGCCGCGCGGGTGGACCCAAGGGCTCGCGCGGATGGAACTACAGCGTCATCAGTGGCTCATTCGGCGCCGTGCTGGCGATCGCGCGTCTGCGCCGCTGGAATACAGAAATGACAGTGGATGCGCTGGGCCATCAGTTGACGCAGACCGCCGGCAGCCTGCAGTCAATCATCGAAGGAAGCCTGGCCAAGCGATTCCAGCCCGCGATGATGGTCAAGAACGTCGTGATGTCGGCGGCCATGGCGCAAGCGGGCATCGACGGCCCACACAAGGTGTTCGAAGGCAAGGCTGGCTTCATCAATTTGTACCAGGACGGCAAGTTCGACCTCGACTCCATGCGCGCTGGCTTGGAGCAATGTGCGTTGGTGGACGATCTGAGCCTCAAGCCCTATCCTGCCTGCCGTTTCACGCACGCACCGATCGATTTGGCGCTGCAACTGCACGCGCGCGGCGTGCGCCCGCAGGACGTGAAGCATATTCGCATCCGGGTGAGCGGCCAGGCGGTCAACATGGTGGGCCGCCAGTTCGATTGCAAAACCGCCGGCGTCGTTGATGCACAGTTCAGCATTGCCTACACCGTAGCGGTGGGCCTGGAGCGCGGCGCGGTGCGCATCGGTGACTTCACCGAGCAGACCCTGCGCGACCCCCGTGTGGGCGCATTCGCCGCTGAGAAGATCACCATCGAAGCCGACGAATCGCTGCCGTTTCTTGGCATGGTGCCGGTGTACTTCGATGTGCTGCTGGGTAATGGCCAGCGCATCGAACTGGCTACGAAGGTGGTGTCGGGCAGCCCGGAGCTGCGCATGACCGCAGCGCAGCTTCGCGACAAGGTGATTGATTGCCTGGGCTACGGCCAGTCCAGGGTTGACCCCGACGAACTGATTGCCACTGTGACAGCACTGCGCGATGGCACGCCGGTCACCTCGGTGCTCAAGCTCCTGGCATGAAGCCCTGCGCGGGCATCACATCGGAATGTTGGCCTTGCGCACGACGTCGCCCCAGTACTGCATGTCACGTTTGATGAGTTGAGTGAGTTCAGCGGGCGTACTGGTTCTGGCCTCTGAATGACGCTCGGCCAGGTACTTCTGAAAGTCTGGACGCTCAACCGCCTTGACCACCGCGTCGCGCAGCCGCTGCGCGATCGCGTCGCTGGTGCCCTTGGGTGCGAATACGGCGAACCACAGCACGCTCTCGAATCCAGGTATCTCCTCTGCCACCGCAGGAATGTCGGGCAGCGTGGCCATGCGCTTGGGGGACGCCACGCCCAGAAACCGCATCTTTCCTGAGCTCACCAGCGCAGCGCTTTCCAGGCCCGTCACAAAGCTGCCCTGAATGTCGCCCGCGATCAGCGCGGCTGTGGCAGGCCCGCCGCCTTGGTAGGGAACATGGACCATGCCCAGCTTGCCCAGCCGCGAGAACTCATAGCCGGTCAGGTGCGCGAGCGAGCCGATTCCCGATGAGCCGTAGTTCATGTTGGCACCGGGCTTGCGCGTCTGCTGGACGAATTCGCTGAGCGTCTTGGGGCCCTTGTCAGCCGACACCATCAGCACCAGCGGCATGAAGGCCACGGTGGTGAGTGGGCGAAGGTCATTGAGTGGGTCGTACGGCGTCTTGCGCACGCCGGGCACGATCGCATTGGGACCCTGGTTGCCGAACACGATGGTGTTGCCATCGGGCGCGGCTTTGGCCACGAAGTCGGTTCCGATGGTGCCGGCCGCACCGGGCTTGTTGTCCACCACGACCGGCTGGTTGAGAATTTCGCTGAGGGACTTTTGCAGCAGCCGCGCCACATAGTCGGTGCTGCCGCCGGCCGAGTAAGGCACAACGAGCTTCAAGGCTGGACGCGCGGCCTCTTGCGCCATGGATGCGGAGAAGGGCATGACCACCGCGGCCAGCAGCGGCAGCATTCGCCAGATTGATAACTTCATCGACGCTTTCCTTTGCTTGCTATTGGACTGAATTGTGCGCGGTGATATGAGCCGTGCTCACCGCGCGAGTTCTCTGACAATTTTGACAAACTGCTCCAGCACCGGCTCGGTGCTGCCCTTGACCCAACTGAGGGCAAAGGTGGTGGTGTAGCTCACGTCCTTGAGCCCAATCACCGCCAGGCTCGAAGGATAAATGAAGTTTTTTCCGGTGACGGTCAGACCGATGCCCATGCCCACTGAGACGAGGTTGAGCTGCGACGAGATCGATCCAACTTCCTGAACGATTCGCGGCTCGAATCCTGCCTGCTGGCACAGGGCAAACAAGGGACCGTAGCCAGGGCTCACCGTCGACCGAGGAACCACCACGAACTGCTCGGCGCTCAGATCCGCAAGCGAAACAGATTTTCTTTTCGCCAGCTTGTGATCGATAGGGACCACCACGCCGAGCCCACCTGTCTGGATGCGAAAGCGATCGACGAGCGTTTCGTCCTGCGGCACCGCGGCGCCGCTGGTCCTGCTGCGGGTGGCAATCGTCTTGGGTCCGTAATGCATGAAGCCTGCGTGGATCTTGCCCTCGGCAAGCGCCTTCGCCTGCTGGGAAGTCGCAATCTCGAACAGCGAAATCGTGACATCGGGGCAGACTTCGTGCAGACGCTTGATAGACGCGCGAAACAAAGGGTGCAGCAGCGTCAAGGAACCATAGCCGATATTGAGCGCGCCTGTCTTGCCTTCGCCCACACGCCTGGCCATGGCCATCGCTTGATTGAGATCGCTCATGATCGCTTGCAGCTGCGGCAGCAACGCACGGCCTGCGGCGGTGAGCCTCACGCGTTGCGCAAGGCGCTCGAAAAGCGCAGTGCCCAGCTCAGCTTCCAAATCGGCGACCATCTGCGAGACGGCAGGCCGCGTCACGTGCAGGCGATCGGAGGCGCGGCCGAAATGCTCTTCTTCGGCTGCTGCGATGAAGTAGCGCAGGTGGCGCAGTTCCATGGATATCGGGTGAGGTTGTCGTTCAAGCTAGCAAGAGTCCCGAGTCTGAGTCGAGTGCGCTATGCCGTCCATTCAAATTTGCTGTGGCATCAGGATAGTTCTGCTTACCCAGGCAGGCAGGAAATCCAACTCGCGTCAAGTGCGCGACTTGCTTACCATCGCATCAGCGGCTGTGTGATCACGGCATGCGCGCATGCCTGACCCATGCCTGGCTATGAACCTTGAGAAAGACTTTGCGAGAATTGGTCACCATGAACAAGTTTGTGACAGACCTGGGAATACCCAAGCAATAGCCGCGCGAACGCAGCTTCCTGGTTCTACGCGATCGTGTTGACTCCCATCACACGATGACGACCTTGCGTCGGATTCAGCTATCAGTCGGCACGCAAGTTGGCGGCCTTGACCACCAGGCCCCAGCGTTCAATCTCGGCTTTGAGCGTAGCGACCATTTCATCGGGTCCGCCGAAGTTCGATGTCAGTCCCAGTGTGCGAAATCGCTCCTGCACGCCGGCCGATGTAAGCACCTTGGCAATGGATTCATGAAGTTGCTTGACGATGGGTGCGGGTGTATTGGCTGGAACCATGTAACCATAGTTGCTCGACGCTTCGAAGCCTTTGAATCCCAACTCGTTCATCGTCGGCACATCCGGAAAAGTCGGCACGCGCTGGGTGGCTGTCACTGCCAGTGCGCGCAGGTGGCCTGCCGCCGCGCCCTGCACTGCCTCGGGCTGGGAGGCAAAGAAATAATCAAGCCGGCCTCCGACCAGATCGGGAAGGACTGCCGCATTGCCTTTGTACGGAACATGCAAGGCAGTGATGCCCGCCGTGCGCTTGAGGTATTCGCCCGAGAGATGCCCCACCGATCCGATGCCGCCCGACCCAAAGCTGAGCCCGCCGGGCTTGCTCTTGCCATAGGCCACCAGATCGGCCACTGTGCGGTTGGGCGATGAAGCGGGACCGACCAGCACCAGCGTGGAGTGAACCACGCGCGCAACCGGCGCAAAATCGCGCAGCAGGTTGTAGCGCGGCTTCTCGCGCATGACCATGTTGATGGTTTGGGGCGTGGAGACCTGAAGAATGGTGTAGCCGTCAGGGGCGGCCTTGGCCGCGTATTCGGTTCCGGTCACGCTGTCGCCGCCAGCGCGGTTTTCGACGACGACGGGCTGGCCCAGCAGCTCGGCCAGCGGGGGGCTGATGATCCGTGCGACCGTGTCGCCGATACCCCCAGCCACAAAGGGCACGATGATGCGGATCGAGCGGGATGGGTACTTGTCCTGCGCATACAGCGCAGGTGCGACGACAAACGCCGCGCCGGCCAACAGTACAAAGATCGAACGTTTCATTTTTTGTCTCCTTACCATGCGGCTTCAAGAATGGCGCGCACTTCATCCACACTGGACACGGGCCGCGGATTGCGGCCGATGAACCAGTCGGACATGGCGGCATCGGCAATCGGGGCGATATCTTCGCGAGCCACACCGATGTCTCTCAAGCGGCGCGGGACGCTCACTGACAGGAGCAACGCCTCAATCGCCTCGACCGCCTGCGTGGGCTTTGCATGGTGCGACCCGCCAGGCTCCTGAGTCACGCGCAAAGCGTCGGCGATCCGCACGCTGGTCTCGCGCGTTGCCGGCGCATTGAAGCGCATGGTGTGCGCCAGCACGATGGCATTCACGATGCCGTTGGCGACATGGCTGCGATGCCCAATCGCATGCCCCAATACAGAAGCAAGACCGCCACCGGATTGATCGCCTCCGCGGCCACAGAGCACTGCGGCGAGCACCAGGTTCTCGCGCCCGGCGATGTCTTGTGCGGACTCGCTGTGCAGATGCTGCGCGATCAGCCGCAGCGAGTGCATCAACATCGCCTGAGAGATCGGATCGCAGCGGGGCGACTCAAGCGCCTCCACGGCGGTGGACAAGGTGTTGAGGCTGGCACTGCGCACCAGATCCGAGGGCGAGCTTGCGAGAAACTGCGGATGCAGGAAGATTCCCTTGGCCCGCGTCTTGGGGTCGAACAAGGCAAGCCGTTGGCCATTGGCTGGATCATGAATGGCGCTGCCGGCTTTGACGAAGGCTGTGCTTGGCGTCGTGGGCACGACAAACTGGGGCAGCTTGGGAGCACCCAGGCGGGGACTTTCGAATTCACCGCTGGGCAGTCTGCGTGTACACAACTGCTGCGCGGGCAGCTTCTCCGCCAACAAAATACTGGCGGCCCGTGCCGTGACGGCCGCCGACCCACCGCCCACCGCGATCACCGCATCGGCTCCCAACTCAGCCAGACCCCGCGCGGCCTCTTCGACGGCGGGCACCGGGCTGTTGGAGCGCACAGCCGTGCATTGACCCGCCAGCAGCGGGCCCAGCGCATCGCGCAACAGGTTCATCGCGCTGGATTTGCCCACCGACTGCCCGCTGATCACCACCGCCCGGCGACAGCCGCTGCGTTTGAGCTCTCGGGCCAGAGCATCCAGGCTGTCGGCGCCGCAAAAAAGACGCAACTCGGCTGCCATGTGCTGGAATGACAAAGAATTGGAAGGGAGTGTCATGATCAAGTGTAGTGGGCCAAGAGCAATCCACGTGCCATGTGTGTAGCGGGGCACGCCCCAGGGTGCACAATCCGTTTATGTCCGTAGGGAATACGCCTTTGGGGCCGTCGTGTCTGCACCGCACACATCCAGGGCCAGGCACCCAAGGGAAAACGCCTTCCCGGCGAGGCATGTTAGTTGCGAGACAATCCTCTCTGAAAATACCAGCATCACAATGGAACTTCGACACCTGCGCTACTTCATGGCTGCGGCGCAAGAGGAGCATTTTGGCCGCGCCGCCGACCGGCTGCATGTCACTCGGCCGGCCGTGTCACAGATCATCGCTGATCTGGAGAGCGAGCTGGGCACGCCGCTGTTTGAGCGCCTGGCCCACCGTGTGAGGTTGACCGCAGCAGGCCGAGCCCTCTTGCCGCAGTTGCAATCGGTGATGGACGACCTGAACGCCGCGCTTGCCATGACCAAACGCGTGGGTGAAGGCAAGAGCGGAATGCTCAACATTGCCTACGGCTCTCTAACCCTGCTGCACACGCTGTTTCGTGCGGCCGTCAAACAGTTTCATGAAACCTACCCGGACGTGACGCTGTCCTTGATTGAGATGGCCACGTCCGAGCAAGCCAAGGCACTCGCCGAAGGCAAGATCCATGCGGGTTTCATGCATTTTGGGCCGCACCCGGTGTTGCTGCGCAAGAAGCGCAGCGAGGCCGCGCCCGGGCAGGACCAGACGATACTTGACTGGTTCGAAATTCAGACCGGCGGGCTGGGCGCCATCGTACCGAACGACCATCGTCTGGCCAAGAAGAAATCGGTGTCGCTGGCTGAATTGGCGCAGGAGCAATTCGTCGTCGTGCCGCAATCGAGCAGCAGCCCAGGATATGGTCCGCTTTTCGCCTTGTGCCAAAAGGCCGGCTTCGAACCCAAGATCGTGCAGGAAGTCAGCTCCATCGCATCGCAGCTCAACCTCATCTCAGTGGGCATGGGCATCGGCCTTTCAACCATCGGCAAGAATTTCACCTACCCTGCCAGCCTGGCTGTCGTGCCCCTTGACGAGGTCAGCTACACCACCCGCTTTGTGTTCGGCTGGGTCAAGGGCCCGCGAGACCCGGCACTCGATCGGATGATCGACATCGTCAAGACACTGGCCAAGGGGCGATGAACCCAGCTCAGTGATCAGCGCCAGTGGCCGTGCTTACCAACGCATCCACCGCGCACAGCCCTTGCCCCTTTGAGCGCACGATCACCGGGTTGATCTCGAACTCATCGACATCGGGGCTGGCCAGGAACATGTCACCGAATCGCACCGCTGCATCGGCGAGTGCGTCGATGTCGGCAGCCGGCTTACCGCGAAAACCTTGCAAAAGTGTCCACAGCTTGAGCTTGCGCAGGGCCAGCAGCACCTGCTCTTTCGTGACCGGCAATGCCAGACTGGTGATGTCGCGGTACAACTCGATCGCAACGCCGCCGGTGCCGATGGAGATGATCGGTCCGAAGTCGGTCTTGCGCAGGCAAGACAGCACGACTTCAACGCCGTCGCCAACCATCTCCTGCACCAGAATGCCCGCTTGCGGCTTGCCCATCTTCTGGCGGAAATCCGCAGCGCAGGCGTCGACCTCTTGCGCAGAACCTACGCGCAGCTTGACCAGGCCCAGCTCGGTCTTGTGCTCAGAGTCCGATGGCAACACCTTGACCACCAGTGGGTAGTTCAGCTGCGCACACGCACTGGCAGCCTTGTCCTGCGGCCCAAGCACCAGCCATCGGGCCGGCGTGGCGCCACTGTCACCCAGGAACTGCATGGTCTGCGCCCAATCGCGCGGCGCTGGCCTTGTTGGCAAGGGCTGGCGTTGCGGCAAGGCCGGCAATGCCAGCGCGCGCTGGCGCCGGTACAGAAGGGACAGTGCGCTCATGGTGACCGATGGGTCTGGCGAGAGCAGCACGCCGGCTTCGCGGCACTCCTTGCGAACCTCGCGCTCCATGGTCTCACCGATGAAGCTGATGACCACCGGCACCTGGCGTGCCAGGGTCTTGAAGACGTCGGTGTTCTCCTGCATATAGCGCCGCCCGCTGCTGGAGAACTGCACCACCACCGCTTCGGTCCGCGGATCGTCGCACACCGCCTCGCAGGTGTTCTTGAACAGGTTGCGGTCGGTGTTGACCTGCCCGGTGAGGTCGATCGGATTTTCCTTGCGGGCGAATTCCGGAAGAATCCCATCGAGCCGCTGCGCGATATGCGGGCTGAACTGCGCCATCGGAATGTCAAACTCGCTGCTCAGATCGGCCAGCAGCGCGCCCGCACCGCCCGAGGCACTCATCACCGACACACCACCCAATGGGTCGCCGCTGATGCGCGGGTTGGGCAGAAAGGCCAGCACCTCCATGGCCGAGATGAGTTCCAGCAGACTGTTGACCGATATCACCCCAGCCTGCTCCAGCACATCGGTGTACACCGCATGCGAGGACGCGATCTTGCCGGTGTGAGACGCAGTGGCCTGCTGCCCGACGACCGAGCGCCCGGCTTTGAGCACGACGATCTGTATGCCGCGCTCGCGTGCGCGCTGGGCAATGGGCAGAATGCGCGAGGCATTGTCCAGGCCTTCGATGTACAGGGCCACGGCGCACACATCATCTTGTTCGATGATGGCGGCCAGGGCGTCGATGGCATCCAGACAGGTCTCGTTGCCCACGCTGATGATGTAGGAGCAGCCCATGCCGCTGGTCTGCAGCGCGTTTCCGATCGCGCCCGAGAGCGCGCCGCTTTGGCTGATGATCGCCACTGGCGAGTACTGCAACACCTCGGTGTTGAGCACCGTCGGGCTGAAGGTAAGCATGGTTTTGCGCCGCACCGACCACACGCCCTGGCAGTTGGGCCCCATCACCACGACCTTGTGCTCGCGCGCTGCTTGCGCCAATCGCCGCGCGACATCTTTGCCGCTTTCAATCTCTTCAAAACCGGAGCTGATGACGATGGCGCTGGGTATGCCTTTTGCGCCGCACTGCGCGATGATGTCCGGCACTGTTTCCGCTGGCGTGATGATGAGCGCCACGTCGGGCACTTCGGGCAGTTCGGCAAGCGTCTTGTAGGCCTTGAGCCCTTCGATCTGCTCGTTGCTCGCACTCACCGGATAGATGCGGCCCTCATATCCATGCTTTTGCAGATTGCGCACCACCGTGTTGCGCGGGCTGCCGCGCTGGGGCGATGCGCCCACGATGGCCACACTGGTGGGGCAGAGGAAATTGTCGAAGGCGTTCTTGTTCATGGTGTCTGGCAGTTGCAGTGGGTCGCTCGCCCTTAGCGCCCCTTGAACTGAGGCTGGCGCTTTTCCTTGAAGGCGGCCACAGCTTCCTTGTGGTCTTCGCTGGTGCGCACGATGGGCAGGTTGGACGCCACGATCTCGTGCGCGGTGGCCAGGTCCTTGTCGATGCCAAAGCGCATCACGCGCTTGATCAGTTGCACCGCCAGGGGCGCGCCAGCAGCCACGCGGCGGGCGAAGGCGTAGGTACCCTCCATCAGTTCGGCATCGGGGAAGACCTTGTTGACCAGCCCAATGCGTTCGGCATCGCGCGCCTCCATCCAGTCGCAGCTCCAGAACATCTCCAGCGCCTTGGACGTGCCCACGATGCGCGGCAGCAGATAGGCGCCGCCTACACCGGGGATCAGGCCCATGCGCACGTAGGTCTCGGCAAAGCGCGCGCTCTCGGCGGCAAAACGGATGTCGCAGGCCAGCGCGATGTCCAGCCCGCCGCCAGTGGCAAAGCCATTGAGCGCGGCGATCACCGGCTTGTCCATCTCGGTGATCTTGCGCGGCAAGCGTTGTGCGCCTTCATTGATGCGCCGCTTGATGTTCGCGGGTGTCTGGGAGGCGCTGGAGCTGAAGCTCTCCACATCGCCCCCGGTGGTGAACGAGCGGCCCGTGCCGGTGATCACGATGACACGCACATCGTCGTTGGTGCGGCACTGCTCCAATGCGACGAGCCAGTCCTCCAGCATCTGGTCGGTGAAGGCGTTGAGCTTGTCGGGGCGGTTGAGCGTGATGGTGGCCACGCCCTGGTCGATTTCGAATTTGATGAGTTCAGACATGTCGTCTCCTTGAGCCTTAGGCTTTGAAATCCTTGAGCACGTCGTCCTTGCGAATGTCGCGCAGGCCGGTTTTGCCATGATGACGGTCGGCCAGCTTGTAGCCTAACGCGTCTTCGGCAATCATGATTTTCTGCACGTTGGCCGAGCCTTCGCCGGTGAAGAACATGTCGGAGTAGGCGCGGTAGTAAGACACGCGGTATTCGGTGGCCAGCCCGTAGCCGCCAAAGATCTGCATGGCCTTGTCGGCGCACATCTTGGCCGTCTGCGACGCATGGAACTTGGCGATCGCAGCAATGCGGTTGGACGGCAGGCTGTCGTCCATCATCTGCGCGGCCTTGTACACCAGCGCGCGACTGGCTTCAATCGCAGTGGCCATCTCGGCGATGTCCGATTGAATCATCTGGAAGCGTCCAATGGGCTGCCCGCGCAGCACACGATCATTGGCGTAGCGCAGCGCCTCTTCAAAGCAGGCGCGCGCCACACCCAGCGCCTTGGCGGCCACGCCGACACGGCCAGGCTGCAACGTGCGCATGATGATCTTGAAGCCATCGCCCTCCTGCCCCAGCCGGTCCTCCACTGGCACGATGAAGTCATCAAGAAACACGACGTTGGTGCGCATGGACTTGGACAAGCCCAGGCAATCGATCGGCTGGGCCTTCCAGCCCGGGTACGTCTTGGGCTGCACGATGAAGGCGGTGACGCCTTTGGCGCCGACCTTCAGATCGGTCTTGGCGAACAGAATGCCCACGTCGGTTTCGTTGGCGATGGACGCCCACATTTTCTGGCCAGTGATGCGGTAGACATCGCCGTCGCGCCGTGCAAAGGTTTTCATGTTGCCCTCGGCGTCCGAGCCGCCGCCCGACTCAGTCAGCGACATCATGCCGATGGTCTTGCCCGCCAGCAGATTGGGCACGTACTTCTGAATCTGCTCGGGTGTGCCGCCAAAGTAGATGCCGCTGGGGCAAGTGGAGCCCTGCTGGTTGTTGCAAGATGAGAAGCGCACGTCGTTGCGCACCATCTCTTCCTGGATCACAGCAGCGGCCAGGTAGCCCATGTTGCTGCCACCCACCGACTCGGGGAAGACCGCGCCATAGAGCCCGGCCGCCCCGGCCTTGCGCACCAGCTCGCGCGGGAATTCGCCGCGCTTTTCGTAGCCGTCCATCACTGGCTTGACTTCGGTCTCCATGAAGCGGTTGACCATGTCGCGCACCGCTTCGATCTCAGGGGACATTGAAGGATCCATCACATCTCTCCTTCTGGCTTGCTCAGGCAGCAGCGCTCTTGACCGTGCTGTTGGGCGAGGCTGCGGCAGCGCCCGCAAAGTCCGCCGGGCGATTCTCTATGGCGGCTGACAGGCCCTCGCGGAATTCTGGGTTGGACATGGCCAGCACGGCCCCGAATCCTTCAAAGGCGAACATGTCTGTCAAGGAGGTCTCAAAGCTGCGCGCCATCAAGGTCTTGGCCAGACCCATCACCTCAGCGGGCCCCTGCGCCAGGCGCGCGGCATGTGCCAGGCCTTCGGCCTCGACCTGATCGTCTGGCACGACCTTGACTACAAGGCCGAGGTCAAAGGCTTCCTTGGCGCTCATCGTGCCGCCACCAAAGAGAAAGCTCTTCGCGCGCGCCATGCCAATCAGCCTGGGCAGGTGGTACATCATGCCGATGTCGGGCACCGTGCCCAGACGCATGAAGCCCGAGACAAACTTTGCGTTCTCACCGGCGATCACCACATCACCTGTGAGTGCCAGGCCCATGCCGCCGCCCACCGCATGGCCGCGCACACCCACCACCACCGGCTTGTCCAGTGTGATCAGAGGCGTCAGCCAGCGGCTGAGATTGCGAAAGCGCCGGTGCACGGGCCAGGGGTCGCATTGAGTCTTGAGCATCTTGAAGTCGCCGCCCGAACAGAATGTCGGCCCCTCGCCCGTCAGAAACACGGTGCGCACCGCGCGATCGCTCTCGGCCAGCTCGACTGCCGCGCCCAACTCCCGGCGCAGATCCATCGTCATCGAGTTGCGGTTCTCCGGGCTCGATAGCGTAATCATCAGCACAGAACCATTCATCTGCGTTTTGACCAATTGTTTGCTCATGTTCGTGTCCTTAGTTTGTGCGCCATTCAAGATACGTCTCACATTGCAAGCGACGTGCCACGGGTGATTTGACCACCTGCGAGGGCAAAAGCGTGGGTCATCTCCAATCCGCTGTTCTTTCGGAGAACACAGCCGTGCGCCCGGAAGACACTTTCGTATCGCATCGGTTCGCGGCCGTCATGCTTGCGAGAGCATCAACCGGGTTGGCATGCAGTTTGCGGTACTACGACAGTTGAGTACGCACAAACGGAGTAAGCCTGATGTTCACCCATGACACCTTGCAGGGCCGCGTCGCCCTGATCACCGGCGGGGGCAGCGGCATCGGGCTGGAGATCGCCACCACCTACGCACGCCTGGGCGCCAGTGTGATGCTGGCCGGCCGCAATGAGGAACGCCTGCAGGCGGCCGCGCAATCCATCACCCAGGCGGGCGGCGCGGCTGCGGTGTGCAAGACCGACGTGCGCAACTACGATGAAGTCAAGCACACCATCGAGACGACCGTGGATCGCTTTGGCTCGCTCGATATCCTGGTGAACAATGCCGCTGGCAACTTCATCTGCCCGACCGCAGGCCTCACCCCCAACGGTTGGCGAACCGTGATCGACATCGACCTGAACGGCACTTTCTACGGCTGCCACGCAGCCTACCCGCACCTGAAGGCTTCCACCCATGGTGGCTGCATCATCAGCATCATCACCATGCTGGGCGTGAGCGGCTGGCCCGGCGCGGCCCACGCGGCCTCGGCCAAGGCGGGCATCCTCGCACTGTCTCGGACGCTCGCTGTGGAATGGGGAGGCGACGGCATTCGTGTCAACACCATCTCCCCCGGCCCCATCGGCGACACCGAAGGCGTGAAACGGATGTACATCGACTCCGGCCTGGGCGAGCTGGAGGAGAAAAAAACCGCCCTGGGTCGCTTCGGGCGCAAGCAGGACATTGCCAACGCCGCCGTGTACCTTGCCTCGGACCTGGGCGCCTACGTCACGGGCGACAACCTGATTGTCGATGGGGGGCGGTGGCTGAAGTATGTGGCGCAGTAGGAATACATCACGAAGCTCTGGGCGGTGCCTTCCGCGATCGTGCGGACATCCTGATCACGCGGGTACAAGCCAAAGAGGCCAAGCACGTTCCCATCACGGCGCCGAGACTGCGCTCAGGTGCTGGCAGAAATGCGCCTCAGACCGCAACGAGTTCAAACCTGATTTTCTTGCCCAGTGCAGCGGCCGCGCTCGCGAGTGTCGTCAAGGTCAAGCTGGTGTCTTCGGCATCGAGCAGTCGGTTCAAGGCGGCGCGGCTGGTGTGCATCTTGTGAGCCAGTGCGGTCTTCGTGAGCTTGCGAGCTTTCATCTCCTGTTCGATTTGCCAGGCAATCACACGCTTGACTGCCGTCGCAGTTGCTCCCTCCAGCATGGCCTCCTCTGCGAGGAAATCGTCCAAGCTGCTACCCAGATGTTTTTGCTTCAATGCCATCATCAGCTCCTGACTTGTTTCAATCGAGACTTCGCCAAATCGAGGTCCTCTCTTGGGGTCGCATTCGACTTCTTGATGAATGCATGCAATAGCACCATGACCCGATCATCAACAGTAAACAGAACTCTGGCAATTCGACTCTCAAGATGAATCCTTACCTCCCATAGATTGGGGGCAAGCTTTCGCACAAGAGGCATTCCAAGCGGCCAGCCAAGCTGAACCGTCTTCATGTCTTCTCCAATTGTTCTGCGATCTACCTTGGCCAGATCAAGAAGCCATTCCCGCACGGGCTCGTTCCCGCTCAGGCTTCTGAAGAATCGAACTGAAAGACTGGGCTCAAGCATGACGTAATCGTATCATTTTTGATACGATTACGCAAGTCGGCCAAGCAGAACCGCTGCCTCGCAGGCTTGCCCCTCAATCAGCAACGATGTTCGCATCCTTGATGATCTTGCGGTACTTCTCTTCTTCCTGGTGCAGCACATGGTCGAACTGCTCGGGTGTCCTGACAGCGGATATCACCTGGCCCATGGTGTCCAGGCGAGCGATGAGGCTCGGGTCCTTGCGGGCGAACTCGATCGCATCGCCCAGCCTCGTGCGCACGGCCTTGGCAATGGCAACAGGCGCCAGCAGCCCTACCCAGATGTCAAAGCTCACCTCGGGATAGCCCAGCTCCTTGAAGGTCGGCACATCGGGGAATCTGGGCGAGCGCGTCTCGGAGGTGACGGCCAGCGCTCGCAGCGCGCCGCTCTTCATCAGCTCGGCCAAGGAGGTGGGCGTGCCCATCATGAAGCCAACGCGGTTGGCCGCGACGTCGGGCACCGCCAGTGCGTTGCCCTTGTAGGGCACATGCGTGAGCGTGATACCCGCTTGCCGCGAGAACACTTCCACTGGCAAGTGCGAGGTGGTGCCCAGCCCGCCCGACGCATAGTTGACCTGACCCGCACCCTTCTTGGCCGCAGCGACGATGTCGGCGATCGACTTGAAGGACGACGCACCGCTGACGACCAGCAGCGAGGGTGAGCGCGCCATTTCGCCGACACCCGCGAAATCCTTGACGGCATAACCTGCCCTTGGGTTGAGGCTGGGCACGGTGGTGAAGGTGTTGGCAACAGCCAGCAGCGTGTAGCCATCCGGGGCGGACTTGGCCACGTGCCGCACCGCCAGCAGCGCGCCGCCGCCTGGCATGTTCTCAACGACAACCGACTGCTTCAGGTGGGCCGACATCCGCTCGGCATAGAGCCGGCTGGCCACATCAAGCAGCGCGCCTGGCGCGCTGCTGACGACGATGCGGATCGTCTTTGAAGGAAAGGCATCCTGAGCTTGCGCCGGCAACACACCGGCGACAGGCGCGAGGGTGGCGAGGTATTGGAGTAGTTTGCGTCGGTTCATTGGGTGAAGGCATTTGGCATGGCAATTACAGCCTCTACTCTGGCACGATTCCCGCAGCCCGCACAACACGGCGGGTTCTTTCGGACTCTGCGGCCTGCACCTGTGCCAGCCCCACAGGCGAGCTGGAGACCATGTCAAAGACAGCGTTCTCGCCCCATTGCTTGAGCTCGGGTGTCAGCAGAACCCTTCGCACCGTGTTGTTGAGCCTCTGAATCAAAGCGGGCGACACACCTGCCGGCGTGTAGAGCCCGGTCCATATGGCCAATTCATATCCCTTGTACCCTGATTCATCCATGCTGGGTACATCAGGCAAGCGGGCATGCCGCGCAGGGCTGGTCACCGCCAACGCGCGCAACTTGCCGCCTTTGAGCTGCGCCAAAGTCGTGGAGCCATCAGTGAACATGAAGTCAAGCTGGCCGCCTATCAAGTCGATGAGCGCTTGTGGGTTGCCTTTGTAGGGCACATGCACGAGATCAAGTCCAGCCATCTGGCGAAACATCTCCCCCGAGAGCCGGCTCGCCGAACTGCCCGAGCCGAAGCTGAGCTTGCCCGGCGTCTTCTTGGCAAGGGCCACCAGATCGGCGACTGACTTTGCCGGTGAATTTGCATTGACCATCAAGACCATGAACCCATTGAAGACCAGACTGACAGGACTGAAGTCTTTCACAGGGTCGTATGGCAACTGCTTGAACAGGTGCTCATTGGAAGAATGGGTGGTGTTTCCTGTGAGAAACAGTGTGTAGCCATCCGGCGCTGCGTTGGCAACATACCTGGCGGCAATGAAACCATTGGCACCCACTTTGTTGTCGACGATCACCGGCACTTTGTACTCGCTGGACATGCCTTGCGCCAGCAGGCGGGCGCAGGCATCGGTGCCGCTGCCCGCCGGCAATGGCGCGACGATGGTGATCGGCCTCCTTGGCCAGTCGTCCGTCTGCGCGGCGGCTGTCAAGGGAAAACCAGATGCGGCGCTCAGTCCAAGCAAGATCGCGTCGCGGCGACGGATGTCGGTAGTGTTCACGAAAGTCTCCTGGTCAATTGGATGCTTCAGGTCTGCGAATGAGCGCGGTGGCCGCATACCCGCCGAATGAGCCCCATCCAGGCAGCACGGCAGCAAAATAGCTTCGCCCCCCAGCCACGATGATGTGGATGTCTTGCGGTCTTTCAGTGGGCGGGACCATGGTCTTGGAATTGCGCACGTCGTAGCGGAACGAATAGCGCCCTGTCTCGATCAGCGCCTGGCGCACGGGGTCGCGGTGCGCGACGATGGAGGCCCTGACCTCAGACAAAGGCCGGCGCGCGTTCTCCCAGAGATACTGCCGCACATCGTTCTTGGACCAACCGCGCTTAGCGAATTCCTCCGCATTGATGGGGTTCAGAACCACCAGCGTCTGGCCCCCGTAGAGCATGTTGTTGCAGCCGTGCGCGGACACCGCCTCTGACAGCGTGTAAAGCATCTCGTCGGGTACGCCCGAGCAATGAACACTGTGTGGTGCTTCGCAGGCAAAGGCCGTGACTGCGCTCGAACCCACGGGACAGCCGCGCTCCACATGCAGCGGCTCCCACGGATTGTCTTGCTCTTCCTCGGCAATGCAAAAGGAGTATTCACCGGGGTGCGACATCGTTGCCTTGTCCGACTCACCGGTCACGGCGCCGCCCAGATTCCAGATGGCCAGGCGGATGGCTCGGCCCACCGCACCGTTGGAGCGATAGCCGTTGCCAAATACACCGTCGCGCGAATTGAAGTTGAGCTCTCTGGCAATCGGGCCGTTGACGATGGCCAGCGAGACACACATGTGCGTGGTCTGGCTCACGCCGTTGAGGTTGTGCTCTGGCATCAACATCGCCTCCAGCGCGGCGATCACAACCGGAAAGTGTTCCGGCCGGCAGCCACCCATCACGGCGTTGATAGCGAGCATTTCAATCGTGGCCTCTCCCCCAACGGGTGGCACCGGGCCCAGGCTTTCGCCGCGGTCCCGGCCGCTCCCGGCCACCATGGCATCGACCAGTTTGCGGGTCGGCAGGACCACAGGCAGTCCGTCGGTCCAGCCGCGCTCAAAGAAAAGCTCGACGGCTTGTTCGTAGTCGTCTGTGTGGAACGAGTCCGCGCCAACTTTACTCATGCCACCATCCTTTGTGTTTGCCGCGTCATCCTAGGATCATGCCGCCAACAGTTGCCTGACGATCTCGGCAACGGCGGCCCTGGCCTTTGCGCGCTGATCATCCAGGGTGTCCGTAGGCTTGCGACTGGGCGTCACGACGAACTTCGCTTCGGGCAGACCCTTCATGCGCGCTGTCGCCCTGGCCGCGTTCTCAAACGTATCCCACACGATGGTGACCGTGTGGATGCCCTTTTTTTCAATCGCTACAGCGTCAAGCACACTGCCCGACGTGCACGCACCTCACATCCCAATGCCGACAATGGCGACCCGGCACTTGGCCGCCTCCTCGATCAGCGATAGCGGCGAGGGGTGAGAGCCGTTGGGTTTGTTGAAGCGCTTCACCACCGCGCCGTACTGCTCGCGCAAGTGCAGCTCCACCTCATCCGTGTACACGGAGTCGAAGTTGTCGTCGACCAGCGCGACGGTGGCGCCCTTGATCGACCCAAGGCTGCTGGCGGCGATCTGAGCGCCAGCAGCAGCACCCCAGACGGGGATCATGATGTCCATCTTCACTCCTTCTTTGGGCGGCAATGCGCAGGCACTTTTTCGGATGCTACATTGTTTGCGCAATGCCCGGCGGCGTCGAGTCGAGTTTTCTGCAGCTCAGGTAAGTCTTGCTGACCTTGATCATTTCCCGCCTTGGGTACCTGCGCTGCGCCTGGATGCGCCCCAGGTCGAAGGCGTGATCAAGGGGTTTTGCGATCGCTTTTCCAGCCAATAGGCATAGGAAGGCGCGATGTGCCCGAACGGCGATGCGATGCCGAGCTTTTGCGCCGCGTCGATGGGCCAATTCGGGTTGTGCAGCAGTTCGCGACCCAGCGCAATCAGATCGGCCTGGCCGGCCCGCAGTATCGCCTCGGCCTGGTCGGCGTGAACAATCAGGCCGACGGCCATCGTGCGCACATCGGCGCCGGCCCGTATGCGTTGCGCATACTCCACCTGATAGCCGTAGTCGAGCGCGGTTTCGGCTATTGCCGCTGTGCCCATGCCGCCGCTGCTGCAGTCGATGACGTCGACGCCCAGGACTTTGATCGCTTTGGCCAGTGCGATGCTGTCCTCTATCGTCCAGCCGCACTCGTCAACCGCCGATGCCCGGAAAAAAAGCGGCTTGTGGTCTGGCCATGACTGTCGCACGCGCCGCACGATCTCGGTCGTCAAGCGCATGCGATTTTCGAGCGAGCCGCCGTAGGCATCGGTGCGCCGATTCGAATGGGCAGAGAGAAACTGATGCACCAGGTAGCCGTGCCCACCGTGAATTTCCAGCACGTCGAAACCGGCTTGGTCGGCCCGGCGGGCTGCCTCGCCCCAGGCTTGCAGGTTCTCATCGATATCGGCCTGCGTCATCTGCCGTGGAACGGCATATTGGGCCGTGTGGGCAATGGCGCTGGGTCCGATGAGTTCCCATGGCTCGCCGTGATCGACACCAGGACAAAAATCCATCGGTGCGCGCCCTTCCCACGGCAAGGACTGCCGCGCCTTCCTGCCGGAGTGGCCAAACTGAATGCCCGGTACAGCGCCCTGACTGCGGATGAGGTCCGCGATGCGCTTGAGTGAAGGGACGAAATCGTCTTTCCAGATTCCCGCGTCACGCGCGGTCGAGCAGCCACGCGGATCGATCTTGGTCGATTCCATGAAGACGAGCCCAGCGCCGCCCGAAGCGATCTTGCCCAGGTGAACAAAGTGCCAGTCGTTCACGTAACCGCCATTGGCTACATAGGTGAGCATGGGCGACGCCACGATGCGGTTGCGCAGCAGGACGCCCCTGATTTGCAGGGGCGTGAAGAGCGTGTGGTCCATGTCGAATGCCTTGGTGTATTTGCCAGTCATGCCCTGCGGCGCCGCATCCGTGCGTCCCGCTTCCCACACTTGGGACGCGTTGCTCAGACGTTCATGACTGCGACCGAGCGGGCATTGAGGTAGCAATCGAGCGCTTCAGGGCCGCCTTCGGAGCCGTATCCAGAATCCTTGATGCCGCCGAAAGGCATTTCTGCCGAGGGCATAGCCGGCATGTTGATCCACAACATGCCCACTTCGACACGCCGGGCGAGCAGATCCGCGTTCTTGAGCGAAGCGGTGAACGCATAACCGGCCAGACCGTAGGACAGGCGGTTCGCCTCTTTGATCGCCTCGTCGAGCTTGTCGAAGCCGCGAATGCCAACCACAGGGCCGAAGGGCTCATCGTTGAAGACCTTCGCGTCAAGCGGCACATCCGACAGAATCGTGGGTTGCCAGAAATTGCCTGCTGTGCCGATGCGCTCGCCGCCATGCAGCAGCTTCGCGCCCTTCTCAAGGGCATCCTGGGTGAACTGCGCCATGGCCACAAGCCGCCTGGGATTGGCCAGCGGCCCCATCTGCGTGCCCTCGGTCAGGCCGTCGCCCACCTTGAGCGATTGTGCGTGCGCGGTGAATGCCTGAGTGAACTCCTTGCGCAGGCTCTCATGCACCAGGAGTCGGGTGGGTGAGATGCATACCTGGCCTGCATTGCGAAACTTGGCCGCGCTGATACTCTTGACTGCGAGCGCAATGTCAGCATCCTCGCAGATCAGCACAGGCGCATGACCGCCCAGCTCCATGGACACGCGCTTCATGTGCCGGCCGGCGAGGGCCGCGAGTTGCTTGCCCACGGGTGTCGAGCCTGTGAATGTGATCTTGCGGATGATCGGGTGTGCGATGAGGTAGCCCGAGATTTCGGCCGGATCGCCATACACCAGGTTCAGCACGCCCGGCGGAAGGCCAGCGTCCTGGAAAGCCTTCACCAGCGCCGCCGGCGCCGCTGGCGTTTCCTCCGCCGCCTTCACGATCATCGAACAGCCAGCCGCCAGCGCAGGGCCGACCTTGCGCACAACCTGATTGACCGGGAAGTTCCACGGCGTGAAAGCGGCCACCGGACCGACTGGGTCCTTGATCACCATCTGGCGGATCGAAAGGCTGGTGCGCGAGGGCACGATGCGGCCATACACACGCAAGCTTTCATCAGCAAACCAATCGATGATGTCTGCCGCAGCCAAGGCCTCGCCCTTGGCTTCGACCAGCGGCTTGCCCTGCTCTTGCGAGAGCAGCTTCGCAATGTCTGCGGCGCGCTCGCGCAAGAGCGCAGCGGCCCTGCGCACGATTTTGCTGCGCTCGATCGCGGGCATGTCGCGCCAGGTCTCGAACCCTTTCTGCGCGGACACCAGCGCCGCATCAAGGTCTGCCGTGCCGGCATGAGCGACACGCCCGATCTCCAGGCCGGTGGAAGGGTTGAACACAGGCAAGGTGCGCCCGCCGGCCGCGTCGCGCCACTCACCGTGGATGAAGAGTTGGGTGTTGAGATAAGACATGTTCGTGATGTGTGTGAAGTGGGTGATATTCAGGCGAGCCGGAGTCGCAACGATTCATTGTATGCAGACGCCGTGGCTGCACCACCGGCGAATCACTGCACGGGCGGCCAGCTCTGGGGCAGCACGATGGGCTTGGCTGTCGGGTAGCCCAGGAAACCATTGTGCGCCATGACGTAGCAATTCGTACGCAGCGGGTCGCCACTGACGGCGATCATGATGTCCTGCGGACGAATGACGATGGGCACCAGCCGCTGCGGGTCATCGGACAGAGCAAACTCGGCGGGCGCCTTTCCCTGCGCGACCAGCTCTGCCAGACTGACGCGACCCGGTGTGATGTTGCTGAATTCGCCCAGGTACTTTTCGAAGAGCGCGGCGGGAATCCGCGCGTGTTGGTAGAGATACGCCTGCACGTCGGCCTTGGACAAGCCTGACTTGGCGATGGTCCTGGCGATGATGGGTGACATCACCAGCAAGGGCTTGTAGGTCCCCACGCTCAGGCCCAAAGTGAAGTTCAGCTCCCAGCCAGAGATATTCTTGATGGCGTCGGCAAGATAAGGCAGGCACTCCTGCGCTGACTTGCCGTAGACCGATGTCACGACCTTGCCGCCGGTGAAGCGCGAGATCCACACCGCGTTGTCCCCAGAGGGTATGCCAAACTCGGCGCAGATGCTGGGCCAGCCTATCTCGGTGAGCACGTCCTGGTTTTCGGCCAGCACAACCCGCCAGGTACCACCGAAGGTGGCCTTGTCGTTGCCACGCCGCACAAATCCAGCCACGTTGGACAGATAGAGCCGCCAGAAGCGCCCGATGCTTGTGTTGGCCTGGTAGCCATCGCGCATGGCGCCTTGTTCGTAGTTAAAACCCAAGGTCTTGATGATCTCGCCATTGATCACGATCTGGGTTTCGGCTCCAGGTGAATTGCCGCTGTGCTCCACGCCGTAGCCCGGATCGACCATCGCTTCGATCAGTGCCACCAGCACCGGCATGTACTGTGGCCGGCAACCCGCCATCACGCCATTGACCGCGATGCTCCAGACAGTGGCAGCGCGGTTCTCGGGAAGCATCACGCCTATGACTTCATTGGCCTGGCGATCGGTGAAGGCAAGAAACTTCTCGACGCGCTCGCGCGTGGGTGGAATGACCGGAAGGCCATCGGTCCACAGGTGCTCATAAAAATACGCATTGACTTCGTCGAGTGTGCCTTCAAATACGACTTCGTCCGCTCTGGGCTCTGCGCCAGCCTGAGAGTCGCCCTGCGCGGTGGTCAGATGTGCGATGACCTGATCGCAGGTCACCGACAGAATATTGCGCCTGAGTTCTTCCTCGGACTGCACATCCGGGTGTCCAGGAATCAGGGCCAGCCCCAGTGTGGGCATGCCCATGCCGCGAGAGGCCGCCTTGGCCAGGCTCATGAAGCCCTCGCATATCAGCGACACGCTGGGAACGCCCGCGTTTTCTGCCACCCTGCTCACCCGCAACACGGCGGGTGTACAGCTTCCTCAACACCCTACCGCGGAAATCGCCGCATCGACGCCCAGCGCTTTGAATCGGGCGGGCAGCTCAGCCAGCAACTGCCGCTCATTGGTCGAATGGGTGGAGCCGAATTCCTCATGCCCGATGAACTCGATGTCGGAGAACCGGCTCTTCAACTCCTGGGCCAGCATGGCAAAAATCTCGTTGCCGCGGAACATGTAGTCCCATAGAAACGCCACGCGCTTTCCGGCAAGTGAACGCAGCTTGGGTGCGACGTCTTTGTCCTTTTGCGTGCGGGCACCTCGGGGCCAGTACACCGCGTAGCTCGTCTCTGATTGACTCATGATGATGTGAAGGAAGTTGGATGAATGCGAAGCCGGTGGCTATTGCGCTGCTCTGAGCTCTTGAAGGCCCGCATGGCGCAGCCAATTCGCGATGAACCGGCTAATTGTGGTGCCGGCGCATTCACCATGTCAACCGCAAACCCCAAGCGCTCGCCACAAGGCCCTCAGTTTGCCTTGCGCGGCCCACTTGCCAGCAGCAATCCCGCAATGACTGCCGCCGCACCGAACGCGCTATAGGCCAGCAGGTAGCTGCCCGACATGGTCACCAGCCATGCACCCACGGAAGGCAGAATCAGCACTCCACTGAACAGTGCGGCCGAACCCAGCCCGGTGGCTTCGGTGCGATAGGCGCCACCGAGTCGCGCGAACTCGGCATAGGCGATCCCGGTGAAACCATTGACCGTAAGGCCGGCGAGCGCGCACACCAGAAACACCATGGCCACAGGCCACTGCGGGCCGAACCAGGCGGCCGCGCACGATGCCAGCCCCATCGCAAAGCCGTGGCCCACCAGCAGCCTGCGCGCCGGTATGAAACGGTCGGCCACCCAGCCCCAGAAAGGGCGCGCGATCACGCCCGTCACCTGGAAAAGCGCCAGCGCCTGACCCGCAGCGACGAGACCGAAACCGGCGCGGCTGGTGAGCTGCACGGTGGTAAATGCAATGAAGCTCAGTTGCAGACCGGAGTAAACAAAACTTGTCGCCACCAGCCGACGCAGCTCGGCATTGCCGGCGAGCAATCGCCTCACTTGACGCAGGCTGCCGGTGCGCAACTTGCCCGGGTCGCCCGAGCCCTCATCCCACTTGCGCCTCGGAATCTCCAGGCACACGAGCATCACGCCAATGGGCACTGCCAGGATCAAGAGGGCTGCTTTCCAACCCAAGTGCAAAGCCACTGGCGGCAGTACCAGCGCAGCCAGCACACCCCCCAGCGGCACACTGACTTGCCGGATCGAGAGCACCAGATTCAGGATGCTGGGCGGCGTACGCGGTATCAGCAGATGTGCACTGACCGGAGCCGTGGCGCCATAGGCCGTGCCCAGCGCGACGGCGCCTGCCGCCAGCATGACCACGCCACCGCTGACGCTGATCAACAGCATGGCCACCGCTGCAAGCAAAATGAGCTGAGTGACGCGCACGGCCCCAAACCGATGAATCAACCCGGCCCCGAGCAATGACGAAACAATGCCCACGCCATACACCAGTGATACGAAATAGCCGGTCAATGCACCATCGACCCCGATGTCGCGCGCAATCGCCGGTGCCAGAGACGGCACCGAGAACGCCGCCATGGTGGCCAGCGTCTGCATCGCCATCGTCACGCCCAGCGGCCCCGTGGGAAATGCAAGCGCAGCCGGTGTGGGTGCAGGGACGGGATGGGTCATGGGCAGGCTAGCAGCATAGCGCTTCGCACCCGAAGCTCATTCGCCCTGCGGATCCGCCCCTAGTGTAATGCGGGCGAACTGCTCGTAGACCTTCACAATCGCCGCGCCGTCTTCGCTGCCCAGACCCGCACCGCGGCCCAACTCGCACACCTGCTGTGCGATGGTGGTCATGAACATCGGTACCTGCAGTGATTTGCCCAACTGGATCTGCAGTTCCATGTCCTTGAAGGTGCTGTCGAGTCGGCTGCCCGCGAAGTTGCGCGCCAGCATGCGGCTGCCGGCAGTCTGGAAGGCGACGCTGTTGCCGGTGGCCTGGCTGATCACCGCGAACAGTTGCTTTGGATCGATTCCCGCCTTGGTGCCCAGCACCAGTGCTTCTGCGATGGTGACGCGGGCTACCTGGAAGATCAGGTTGTTGATCAGTTTCATCGCGGCGCCTTGTCCGATGCCCCCGATGTGCGTGATCTGCGCGGTCATGTCCTTGAGGATGGGCCGGGCCCGTTCGAGCGCGGCCGCATCGCCGCCGACAAATGCCTTGAGCGTGCCGTCCCTGGCGCCCTGGTCCAGGCCGCTGACCGGCGCATCGATCATGTCAACACCTTTGGCAGCCAGCGCATCGTGCATGCGCCGCAGCGCCAGGGGATCGATGGTGCTCATGCTGATGACCAGATCACCAGGCTGCACCGCATCGATGAAGCCGCCGGGACCGACGATGACATCTTGCGCTTGCACGGTGGTATCAACCATGGAGATGAGCTTGCTCGCCCGGCGCGCGACATCGGCTGCTGACGTGCCCGCGTGCGCACCGAGCTTGACGGCTCGCTCGACTTTCGCCTTGTCGATGTCATAGACCACCAACTCGTGGCCCGCCTTCAGAAGATTGGCGACCATCGGGCTGCCCATGGCGCCAAGGCCCACGAATCCGACGGTGCCTTCTCTGGATTGATTGCTCATGGTGATCTCCGGGTGTTGGGGTTTGTTTGCGCATTCTGTTGTGGTCGGCGCGTGTTGCTTTGGCCGATCGCCCCGCAAGCATCGTGCCCCAGCAGGATGACACACACCCTACGCAGGTGCGACTGTATCGACCCCGGCACAAACACGACTGGCCTGCCTTTGCCATAGACACACACTGTCCTTGCCCGAGACATTGCAACTCAATCAGGCAGGCGAATCTGGGCGTGCGGCACCGGCACGGGTCTTGCACAGGGGATGCACACCTACCAGGTTCGCGCGAATGATCAAAGGAGACACCTTGTCCAAATCTCACACACTCTCTGCCCTAGCTGCCCAGCGCGAGACGCACCTCTCCCGCAGGCACTTGCTCGGCTTGGGCATGGCCGCAGGCTTCGCGCCCGGCCTGGCCTTTGCCCAGGAATTCCCCTCGCGGCCGATCCGCCTGATGGTGGGCGCAACCCCCGGCGGTTCGATCGACTTTGGGGCCCGAGCCTTGGCGGGGCCGCTGACCGCATTGCTGGGCACTCCAGTGCTGGTCGAGAACAAGCCCGGCGGCTTTGGCGTAATCTGCACTGACTACGTCATCAAGTCGCCAGCAGACGGCTACACCCTGCTGGTGGGAACGCCCAGCCCGGTCATCATCGCGCCACAGGCAATGCCCAAACCGCCGTTCAACCCTTTGACCGACCTGCTGGCCATCAACATGGTGTCGACCTCGCCGCTGGCCATTGCCGTCAATCCACGCCTGCCGGTCAAGAACCTTCAGGATCTGCTGGCACTGTCGCGCACCCGCCCCATCACCATGGGGCTACCGCTGGCGGGCAGCTTGTCCCATCTGGTGGTGGAATTGACAGCCAAGGCCACCGGCATCAACTTCCTCAATGCAGCCTACAAGGGCGCCGCCCCCGCCGTCAATGACGCCATGGGTGGCCACATCGACGCGACCGTCTCGGACGTGGGCGTGTTCCTGCCCCTGCACAAGGAAGGGCGCCTGCGGGTGATCATGGTCACCTCGGACAAGCGCATCGAGGCATTGCCCGATGTACCTTCGGTCAGCGAGTTCGGGCCCGGCATGGCGGCCACCAACTGGATCGGCATCTTCGCTGCCGTGAACACACCCAAGGCCGTGGTCGACAAGATCAATGCTGCGCTGATCAATGCAGTGGCTCGGGAGGATGTGCAGGCGGCATACCGCGGGTTTTCCGTCACCGCTGCGGCCATGGCAGGGCCTGAGCCGTTCCAGAAATTCGTTGCCTCTGAATATCAGCGTTTCGGCCAGATCGTGCGCGAGAAAAACATTGTGATTGGCACCTGAGCTGGCCAACTCGATGTGCGCCACCGAATTGGCCGCGATGCGTCGCGTCACTGCGTCAAGTCAATCACGCCTTTGACATAGTCGCCTTTGGCGTCGCCGATCGCGGTGTCAAATGCCTGCTGGATGTCGTCCAGAGGGTAGCGGTGGCTGATGAGCGGACCTGTGACGATGCGGCCCGAGGCGATCAGGTCGAGCGCGGGCTGCATGCTGCGCGTCGCACCGGTGCTGCCAAAGACGCTGAGGCATTTGAGCGAATCAAAGCCGATTGGGCCGGTGGCGTAAGACAGCACACGCGCTCGCAATGCCGCCAAAGCTGGCAACTCCTGGCGCAGTTGCACATTGCCAGTTGTCTCGATGATCACATCGACACCACGCCCGCCAGTCAGCGCCAAGACAGCGTCGCTCAGCTTGTCGGTCAGCGTATTGACCACCGCGTCCGCGCCCAGTTGCATGCCCAGCGCCAGCCGATGGGCCGAGCGCCCCGCCAGTATCACGGTGGATGCGCCGAAACATTTTTTCGCAAGCTGAACAAACAGCAGCCCAGCCGCCCCAGGCCCCAGCACCGCGACAGTTTCGCCAATGTGATGCACAAAGCGCTGGCTGGCAAACACCGGGCCGGCCAAGCCATGCACACTGGCCGCTTCTTCCCAAGTCATCGAATCGGGAATGGGATACAGGCGGTCGATGGGCACCGCCACGAATTGCGCGAACGTCCCATCAACATGTGCGCCCAGATAGCGGCGCTGCGCGCACACTTCGGTGTGGCCCTTGGCACACCATTCGCAGTGCCCGCACCAATGTACCTGTGGGTCGAACACCACGCGCCTGCCCTCCAGCGCGGCGTGCCCCGGTGCGCTCGCAACCGTGCCGCAAGCTTCGTGGCCGGGTATCGTGGCCAGGGCACCGGTGGCACGCCGGTATTGCTGCAGATCGCCGCCGCAGATGCCGGCCAGGGCGACCGCGATCAAGGCCGAGCCCGGTGCCGGTACGGGAATGGCTCGCTGCTGGATTTCGAAATGTTGGGCCGCCGTGATAACGGCCGCGCGCATGGTACTTGTCATGGGCGTAGTCCTTGCGCAGACAGCAATGGCACTGCATCAAGCAGCGCGCGGCTATAGGGATGCTGGGGATCGTCAAGCACCTGCTGCGTTGGGCCCAACTCGACGATCTGGCCCTGCTGCATGACGGCGATGCGGTCGGCCATGCCGCGTGCGACACCCAGGTCGTGCGTGATCAGAACCATGGTGAAGCGGTAGCTGTCCTTCAGGTCGAGCATCAGATTGAGGATCTGGTTGCGCACTGACACATCGAGCGAAGAGACTGGCTCGTCAGCCACGAGGAAGCTCGGCCGCAAGGCCATCGCACGGGCAATGACCACGCGCTGTCTTTGTCCGCCGCTCAACTGCCGGGGATAGCGCTGCGCAAAAGAATCGTAAGGCCGCAGCTCCACGGTATCGAGCAGTTCGCGCACCCGTTGCATTCGCTGCGCCAATGGCACGCCAGCCACGCGCAGCGGCGCTTCAATTGTCGAGTACACCGTCTTCAGAGGGTTGAGCGAGTAGCTGGCCGACTGAAAGACAAGCTGCGTCTGGCGCGCGAAGGCACGCCGCCACGCCAGCGAATCCGGCGACAAAGGCTTGCCCGCGAAGCTCACTGTGCCCGCAGTGGGCGTTTCCAGGCCCGTCATCAACCTGGCCAAGGTGCTCTTGCCGCTGCCGCTCTCGCCGACAATAGCCAAGGTCTCGCCCACGGCGACATCAAAGTCAACACCCTTGACCGCCATCACGCGCTGCTGACCCGAGCCAAAGGTCTTGACGACGCCGCGCAGCGACATCATCGGCACCGATGGATCGGGCGCCTGCGAAGAATCCCCCGGCAGCGCGCTCATGCGATTGGACTCCAGCATGCGAAGCCGCTCTGACCTGCATCCATCTGCGTCCAGGGCGGCATGGTCTGGGTGCATGCGGGGATGGCGCGCGTGCAGCGTGGCGCGAACGGGCATCCGGGTGGCAGTGTGCGCAAGTCGGGCGCAGAGCCAGGCAAGGTGGCAAACCGGCCCTGCTGCGGTGGCAGTGCCGCAGCCACCAGACCGGCGGTGTAGGGATGTCTGGGTGCGCGAAAAATTCTGTCGGCCGCCTGCACCTCCACGATGCTTGCGCCATACATCACCGCGACCCGATCGGCGTGTTCGGCTACCAGCCCCAAATCATGCGTCACCAAGAGCAGCGCCATGCCGCTCTCGCGCTTGAGCCGCGCCAAAGTCTGCAGCACCTGACGCTGCACCAACACGTCCAGCGCGGTGGTGGGTTCGTCCGCGATCAACAAGGCAGGCCCGCAACTGGTCGCCATGGCCATCAGCACCCGCTGGCGCATGCCGCCGCTCAATTGATGGGGATAGGCTCTCATCGCCCATGCCGGGTCGCGGATGTCCACCCGCGCCAATTGAGCCTCACCCAGTCGCCAGGCGTCCCTCGCGCCCAAGCCCTGGTGAAGCGAGATCACATCGGCGATTTGTCTGCCAATGGAAAAAACGGGGTTGAGGTAGGTGTCGGGGTCCTGGAAAACAAAACCCACACGCGAGCCGCGGATCGATTCAAGATCGCGCTCGGACATCCGCGTGACCTCACGCCCCTCAATCCGAATAGACCCACTGGTGATGCGACCCGAACGCGCCAGCAATCGCACCAGCGCACGCGCCAGCGTGGACTTGCCCGAACCCGATTCGCCGACCAGCGCAAGTGTCTCGCCCGACGAGATCGACAGCGATACCTCGCGCAGCACAGAAATCACCCCGCCCCGATCTTCATAAGTGACGCACAGCTTGTCGACCTCGACCACCTTGCGCCCGCTGTTGGCGCCAGTGTCACCGATGGGCGTATCAGTAGCGGCGTGCAACATCGAAGTACCGATTGAGTCTGTCGCCCAAGGAGGTCAGGCCCACGACGAAGAGCGTGACCGCCACGCCGGGCGCGAGAATGCTCCACCACCCGAACAGGCCGCGCGCGAAGTTCTCGCTGATCATCGCGCCCCACTCCGCGACGTTGGGATCGCTCAGCCCCAGGAAACCCAGGCCCGCGTGAATCAGCACGCCCGAGGCCGCATTGAGCGCCGATTGCACGATGGCCGGTTGAATCGCGTTGGGCAGTATCTCCTGGAAGATGATGGCCGGCGTTGACATGCCGATCAAGCGCGCCGAAGCGACAAACTCGCGCTGGCGCAGCGTGAGAAACTGCGCCCGCACCTGCCGCGTGGTTGAAGCAGCCAGCGCGATGCCGATGATGAGCGACGAGGTGAAGGTGGATGCGCCCAAAATAGCGACGGCAACCAGGACGAAGAAGAAAGGCGGAATGGTCAGAAAATAATCGGTCAGGCGCCCGATGACTGCATCGACCCAGCCGCCCAGGTAGCCCGCTGCCCCACCCCCGGCAATACCCAACACCGCCGAGAAGAAGGCGACCGCAGCGCCAACCATCAAGGAGGTGGGCGCTCCCTTGATGACACGCATGAACACATCGCGGCCCAAGGCGTCGGTGCCTAGCGGATGGGCCAGGCTGGGCGCTTCCTGGATGGCAGAGTAGTCCGGTGAAAAGAAGCTCGCTGGCAACAACAGGCCCGCCAGCGCCATGCCCAGGATCAAGAGCGGCAGCAGCACGCTGGCTGACAGCAAGGCGCGCGCGCCTTCAGGAAATACGGCGAGCCAGTGTGAGCGAGATACGAAAGGATGTGCCACCGGTCCTGCCTGGATCAGCCCTGCGCGGGCTGCTGGTTCGAGTGCGGCCGCGCACCGGTTCGCACCCGCGGATCCAGCAGCGCGTAGGCAATGTCCGTCACCAGGTTGATCACCATGGTCAACACAGCCACCACAAAGAAAACACCAATGATGAGCGGCGCATCTCGATTCAGGATGCCATCAAAAATAAGTCGGCCAATGCCGGGCCAGGAGAAGATGACTTCGGTCACCACCGCGCCGGCGAACAGAAAGCGAATCTCGATACCGATGGTGGTGACGATGGGGAGCAAGGCGTTTCGCAGCGCGTAAACCAGCACGATGCGCCGTTCGCTGAAACCCGCCGCGCGGTGGGTGACCACATAGTCCTGATTGAGCGCGCTCAACATCGCCGCAAGCGTCATGCGTGCATAGGTGCCGGCACGCGCGATGCCCAGCGCCAGAGCGGGGCCAATCAAGTAGAGCATGGTGGTGCCCACAGCCCCCCAGCCTGTGGCGTCGGACGCACCCATGCCGACCATGGGAAGCCAGGGCAGGAAGGTCGTGGCCAGCACCAGGATCACGATGCCGACGATGAACTCCGGCTGCGCATAGACCAGACCGCTGGCGACACGCACAAATGTCTCAACCGGCGTGTCTTGCTTCCAGGCGCCCAAAATGCCCGCGCCAATGCCCACGATGAGCGCAAAGAGATAGCCCGAAATCATCAGCAGCAAGCTCGCTGGCAGCTTCTGGGCAATGATGTCAATGACAGGCATGCGGTAGGCCAGCGAAGTGCCCAGGTCGCCCGTCAAGAGTTGCCTCAGCAAGGCAAAGAACTGCTCGGGCAGCGGCCGGTCCATGCCCATCTGACGATGGAAGGCCGCCACCTGCTCGGCGGTGGCACCAAGACCGAGGTACAGGTTGGCAGGGTCTCCTGGCGCCATGTGCACCAGGGTGAACACGGTCAGCACCACGAACAACAACAACAGCACCAGTTGTCCGATGGAGCCCGCAATGCGTGTCGTCAAGGCGCGATCGATCATCCGCTCACTTTGCTATCCACACCTCATTGAAACGCTGCAGCACGTCCCAATAGCCGATGGAGGCCACGTTGCGAACTTTCTTGGCCGCGATGTTGGGTGGCGTCGTGGTGCCCATCCAGACATTGACCACTTGATCGGACAGCAATTGGGTCAGGCGCGAGTAGATGGCTCTTTGCTTGAGCGGGTCAGTCTCCAGGCGACCCAGATCAAACATCCGGTCGACATCGGGGATCGAGATGCCACTGCCATTGTTGCGCGGCTGGTAGCGCGAGTCGTAGTTGGGTCGGCAGTCGTCGCCGGTGGGTGCGGTGATGCCGATGTTGTAGGCCATCGCCACATCGCCCTGGCCCTGCGGTCCCAGCCAGTACTTGGCAAGATAGGCCTGGTAGTCGGCGGTCAGCAGGTTCACCTTGATGCCCACTTTGCCCAGCATATCGGCCATCGCCGGCGCGGTGATGTCAGTGCCCACGTGCGGTATGTAGGCAAGCTCAGTGTGAATCCGAACGCCGTCCGCACCGCGCTTATAGCCCGCCTCTTCCAGCAGCGCAACCGCTCGGGCCGGATCGAACTTGGGCGCTTCGATGCGGGCATCGTAGATCGGATTGGCACGGGCAAAGGGGCCCCACGATGGTTGAACGGCGCCGCGCAACAGCTTGTTGCAGATGGTCTCGCGGTCAATGGCGTGAGCGATGGCGCGCCGCACGCGCACATCCGCAATCCACTTGTGCTTGGCCAGACCCTCGGGCCTGAAGTTGAAGCACAGGCGTTGCACCACTGTGGAATTGATGCGGGTGATGCTGAACCGTGGGTCCTTGGCCAGGCTCACCAGGTCGTTGACCCCGACATCGCGAAAGTTCGAAATCATGTCGATCTTGCCGGACTGCAATTGCAAAATCGCAGTGGATGGATTCGGTGTGAACACGAAGGTCAGTGTGTCCAGGTAAGGCACGACGCCGTAATAGTCGGGGCTGCGCTCAAGCACCACGCTCTGGTCGCGGTTGTATTGCTTCCATTTGAAAGGCCCCGTGCCCACCGGTGCCGTGTTGTGCGGATTGGTCTGCAGGTCTTTGCCAGCGTACAGGTGCTTGGGCAAGATGACATTGGAGCCAGCGTAGTAGGCGAACAGCGCTGCTGGGGTGGGCGCAGAGAACGACACCCTCACGGTGTTGGCATCCAGGGCACGCACGTCTGTCATGGCCGCGATGAAGCGGGCAAACGACAATGGCGTCTTCTGCACCGTCTGCAGCGACCAGACGACGTCATCGGCACTGAAGGGCTGGCCGTCATGCCACTTGACGCCGCGCCTGAGGGTGAAGGTGATTTCCTTGAGGTCGGCCGACTGTTGCCACTTCTCGGCCAAGTCGCCCACCAGGACGCCCTTTGCATCCCACCACAGCAGCTTGCTGACCACGTTGTGCATGATCGGGTACTGGGGAATGTTTTCGTAGATGAAGCCGTTGTATGTTTTGGGATCGTTCGGATAACCGACATTGAGATTGCCCCCACGCACAGGCGTACCAGCCGGTGCCTGCGCGCCAGCGGGCAAACCCACTCCCAACAACACGGACAGTGCCGACCCGGCCGCAAAATCCCGGCGGCTGACGCCCAGGGTTTGCAGCGCGCCGATGATCTGCTCTTGCAAGTCGTCATTCATTTCGCACTCCTTTTTGACTCCATCGGCGACGCAAGCCACTGCGCGAACCAATCGCGTGTCGCGCCCGTGGCTTTGGGGTATTCGTTCATGTAGGGATCGTAGTGGCCGCCGGTGGTCAGCGCCACTTTCTTGGGCTCCATTGCCTGCTCGTAATAAGGCAGCATCAAGCGCACTTCCTCGTGCGAGACGATCATCAAGAGCGGCGTTGGGCTGATCTGCTTCACATAGGCGCCCGCTTCGTATTGATAAAGCTGCTCCATGGAGCGCAACGTCAACTGGTTGGTCCAGTTGCGTTTTTCGGCGTCGGTCATGCGCTGGAAGAACTGCACGCGATTGGCCGAGCGCCCAGCCACCGGATTGTTGGGGTCGCTCACATAATGCGGCACCATTTGCGGCGGCTTGCCCTGGGCTCGGTCAGCCCGGTCCTGGTCCCACCGGCGGCGCATCTCCAGTGCTTCCTCAGGATGGAATTGCGTGACCATGCCCTCGGACCCACTGATCCACGGAACCTGGGCGACGACACATTTGACACGCCTGTCGATGGCGGCGACCACCAGCACGTGCCCACCGCTGAAGCTGGTGCCGAAGATGCCGATGCGCGCAGCGTCCAGGTCGGGCTGCGTCTGGGCAAAGGTGATGGCCGCGCGGTAGTCTTCGATCTGGCTCGCGGCCGCAATCTCGCAGCGGGGCTCGCCTTCACTGTCGCCGAAATTGCGATGGTCATAGCCAAGCGATGCGATGCCCGCCGCCTGGAGAATGGCCGACAGTCCGGGAAGGTGCCACTCCTTGTAGCCGCCAGCCCCGTGTGTCATGACCACGACCGGGTGCGGCCCCGGGGTGTCGGGCGTAACCACCCAGCCGCGCAATGTGATGCCGTCGTCCGCCTTGAATTCGATGTCTCGCTTCATTCGTCGAATGTCTCCCGTTGTGAATGGGGAAAACTCTCGCGCCAGGGATGCGGCACTACCGGATCAGCCATTGCGCGAACCAGTCGCGCGCCGCGCCCGTCGCCGTGTCGTATTCGTCCATGTAGGGGTCGTAGTGATCGCCGCGGGTGATCACGACTTTCTTGGGCTCCAGTGCGGACTGATAAGTGGGCAATGCCAATTGCGCCTCAGCCTGGGAGACGATCATCAGCAAAGGGGTTGGGCTGATCAGCCGCGCGTAGATGCCCGGCTCGTAGTCGGCCATGGCCTCAAGCGAGCGCAGGGTCAGCGTGTTCTTCCAGTAGCGGTTGTCATGCGCGCTGAGCGTTCGGAAGAACTTGACCCGATTGGAAGACTGGCCGGCGATGGCGTCATTGGGATCGTCCACCGAGTGGGGCACGGTAACCGGCGGCTTGCCCAGGAAACGGTTCATGCGATCTTCGTCCCAGCGCCGTCGGTTCTCGTTGAGTTCCTCGGGATGGTAGCGCCGCGTCGATGAAGCCGCCCCGCTGACGCTGGGCACCTGAGAGACGACGCACTTCACGCGGCGGTCCAGCGCCCCCACCACCAGTACGTGACCGCCACTGAGACTGGTGCCGAAGATCCCGATGCGGGACTTGTCCAGCTCGGGCAAGGTGCTGGCAAAGGTGATGGCGGTGCGGTAGTCACGAATCTGCTGCGGCGGGTCAATTTCGAATCGCGGCTGGCCTTCGCTCTGGCCAAAATTGCGGTGGTCATAAGCCAAAGAGGCCACACCGATGCTCAGCAGCACGTCGGACAAGCCCGGAAGAAACCACTCCTTGTGCCCGCCGGCGCCGTGCGTCATGACCACGACCGGGTGCGGTCCCGCGCCATCGGGTGTCTTGAGCCAGCCCCTCAGCATGGTGCCGTCGTCTGCGTGGAATTCGATGTCTCGTATCATGCTTATCTTTCGCAACGAAGTCTGGATTGCCGTGCAGTTTGATGGCCGGGGAGCGAAACGTGCAGCCCGCACACAGCACATCATTCTGTTGGGCATCGCGATCAAATGCCCATAGGGAGTTACGCTAGCCCCGATCGTCCGCGAGCTCCATGCTGACAATCGATGTGATGGCTCGCACAGGTCGCGTGTTATCTTCCCGGCATAAGGTGATCAACCATTCTCAAGGGGACTTGCGATGTCAATCTTTGACAGACTCCTAAACACAGTTGCCAATACCCGCCGCGCTGCACTCTTTCGAGTAGCGCAGACATTGATGCTGTGCGCCGTCTTCGCGCCCGCCCTCTCGCCCGCAGCGCAATACCCTGACAAGCCGGTTCGCATCATCGTTCCGCTGGCGGCCGGCGCGGGCATCGACACTTTTGTGCGAGCCCTGGCGCAACGGCTTTCAAAACAATGGAATCAGCCTGTCATTGTGGACAATCGCCCCGGCGCGGGCGCCACGCTAGGTACCGCAGCGGCGGCAAAGGCGCCTGCGGATGGGTACACCTTGTTATTGGGTGCCAACCCGTTGGGCATCAGTCCGGTGGTGTATCCGAATCTGCCCTATGACGCGCGCCGCGACTTCGTGCCCATCACGCTCTTGGCTACAACGCCCGAGGCGCTCGCGGTATCCAGGGCAAGTGGCATCACATCGGTTGCTGAACTGACCGCGCGCGCAAAACTGCCTGGCAAACTCAACTATGGTTCCGCCGGCAACGGCACGCTCTCTCATCTGGCCGGATTGATGTTCAGCCGCAGCGCCAAGATGGATGTCGTGCACATTCCATTCAAGGGCTCAACGCCGGAACTCGCGGCTCTGCTTGCAGGGCAAATCGACTGGATGTTCGATTCCCCAGCCGCTTTGGTGCCCCACGCGAAAAGCGGCTCGCTGCGTCTGCTGGCAGTGGCCGCCCCCAAGCGAACCGCGCAAGTGCCAGAGGTGCCCACACTGACCGAGCTTGGATTTTCCGACATGGAGTTTCTGATCTGGATCGGATTGTTTGCACCGGCCGGCACGCCAGACGCCATCGTCAAGCAAATCGAAGCCAGCACAACAGAAGCACTGCGCGACCCAAGCCTGCGCACTTCCGTGACGGGCCAAGGATGGGATATCGCGGCCTCCAGCGCATCCGAGTTCGCCAGCTTCTTTGAGGCTGAGATGAAGAAGTTGGGAGAAGCCTCTCGGGCTGCGAATCTGAAGGCCGAGTGATCTCAATCAGCTTGTCAATGCAGCGCCAGCAAGCTGCCATACCCTTCCACCGAATCGACGATGCCGCCCTTGCGCAGGCAATGCCACACCATGGTCTGGTTGCTAGTGATCACTGGCTTGCGCAAGGCCTGCTCCAGCGCGCCAATGATGGGTAGCGCGCGGATGTTGGTGCAGCCCAGCAAGTAGCCGTCGGCATCATCGCGGCGCATCGACAAGGCGCGCTCCAGCCACTCTTGTGGACTTGCACTGGCCGAGCCTTGCCCCTGCGGCGGCAGGAAGCCGGCTTCTTGGATGACTTGCACGCCGTAGTGCGCAAAGAAGGCCACTTCGGCATCGTTGACCGATTGCACATACGGTGTGAGCATGACGATGCGCCGCAGTTGCAGGGCGCTGGCCGCCGCCACCAGTGCCTCTGAAGTGGCGGTGGCGGGAATGCCTGTGGCGGCCTGGATTCGCTGCGCGATTCGGGTGCCCATGTCCGGGTCTACCGTCGATGCGGCAGTGCAGTGAAACACGATCAGGTCGACTCGCGCGTCGGCCAGGAGCGACGCCGCAGCTTCTGCATTGCCCGTCATCTCCTGCAGTTGCGCAGCCGAGGTGCCGCGCAAGGCGAGCCGCGTGGTGTGCAGCGCCACGCCATCGGGCAGCATCGCGGCGACGTCCGCCTCTGCGACATGGTTGGGCGCGGCCAGGATCATTCCAAGGCGCATGCGGGTGCCGTAGCGCGGAAGCCTCGCAGCGGGGCGCATCAGATTCATGGGTTTATCAATCAGCATGGCGAACTCCTGCGCGTCAAGCTCACTCGACTTTGATCTTCTCGGTCTTGATGATTTCGGCCCACACCGCCATCTCATTGCGGAAATGGTCGTTCAGCGCCTGCGCCGAGCCACCCATGCGCTCGGCACCCAGGCCTTCCAGCCGCTTGCTGAATTCAGCTGAATCGATCACCGCGTTGACCGCCTGGTTGATCTGGTTGACCAGTGATGTGGGCATATTGCCCGGACCCATGATGCACCACCAGCCAGAAGCGGCAAAGTTGGAGATGCCCTGCTCGTCCAGCGTCGGCACGTCCGGCAATTGCGGCGAGCGCTTGGGGTTGGCAATGCCTATTGCACGCACCTGGCCGGACTTGATGAAAGGCATGGCCTGCAATTGGTTGTTGAAGAAGAGCTGGACGCGCCCGCTGATCAGGTCTGGATAGACAGCCGCGCCGCCGCGGTATGGCACGTGCGTGCCCTGGATGCCGGCGCGGCGCTTGAACAACTCGGAGGTCAGGTGCTCTGAAGTGCCGCTGCCGCCAGAGCCGAAGTTGATCGAGCCGGGCTTGGCCTTGGCCTCAACCACCACGTCTCGCACGTTTCTGAAGGACGTGGATGGCGCGGCCAGCATTACCATCGGCGTGCGGCCGATGAAGACCACTGGCGTCAGATCCTTCACTGGGTCATAGGGCATGCTGTCGTACAGGCTGATGTTGACCGCGTTGGCATTGGAGCCCACCAGCAGCGTGTAGCCGTCCGGCTCTGACTTGGCGACCAGGGCCGAGCCCACATTGCTGCCGGCACCGGTGCGGTTTTCAACCGATACGATCCAGCCGAACATCTTGGTGAGCCCCTCGGCCACGCCACGCCCGACGATGTCCACGCCGCCGCCTGCCGCATAAGGCACGATGAGGCGAATCGGCTTGTTGGGAAAGGCCTGCGCCCGCGCCTGCGAAGGCGCGAGCACGGCCGCCAGCGTGGCACCGGCCAACAGCCACAGCGCCAGCCTGCGCGGCTTCAACAGCAAGCTCTGGGTGATTGAATTGGACATGAATCTTTCCTTGGTCATCTACAGGTTGCTGATGCAGTGCTTCAGATCGCGTTGCCGGCCGCATGGCCTTCGGATGTGGCAGCCAGAATGCCGCGTGCGGCCCGGCAATCGCCCACGAGTTTGACCTCCACACCAGCGGCGCGCAACTGCTCGTACAAATCGTCTTCGGGTGCGCGCGGCGTCGCGTACGCAAGGAACGCGACGTTCTCGATTGTTCCGCCCTTGCCGTTGTAAACGTTGCCGTAGACGAGCCGGCCTTGCGCCATGTCGTCGTCGTTCCAGATCGGCTCGGACAGCACGATCATTTCGATGTCTTTCTCGTGCAGCCTGCGCACAATGCCCAGCCGGTTCACCAGCGCAGTGTCCTGCGCGAAGGATTCGCGTGGTGTCATGATGACGACGTGCTCGAACAGTTGGTGCAAAAGCTCCGCTGCCGCATAGGTGCCGTCGGTGTGATCCATGTCGAACAGCACGGCGGTGCCGCTCTCGCGCCGGGTACGGCCTATGAGGGGCTGCATGGCGCTGCGCAGGTCGGGCACCAGCCCCGCATCACGCGCCTGCTGCGGCACCCAGGCAGGACTCACCATGTTGGCACCGGCTGCCAGCACAACGACGTCTGGCCTCAGGGCCAGCACGCTGGCGGCAGTGGCCTGCGTGCCCAGTTCGATGCGTGCGCCGGCTCGCAGCGCTGCTGCATGCTGGTAGTCGTAGACGCTGCTCACAGCCTCTCCGCCGGGCAGCAGCGCCCGCAGGCGCGTCTTGCCACCCACTTCGCGTGACCGGCCAAAGGCAGTCACCTGGTGCCCGCGCGCGGCTGCAACCCAGGTCGCCTCCATGCCGGCGACGCCAGTGCCCACCACAACCACGCGTTTCTTAATGGCCGCGGGCTCTGGCCAGAAATCGACTTCATCAGGCTTGCCCACGCGCGGATTGTTGTCACAGCCAATCGGCACGTGGCGTGTGGTGATGTTGTCCCAGCAAGTGTTGCAGGACACGCAGTAGCGAATGTCGTGCGCACGCCCAGCCTGCGCCTTGCGCACCCACGCAGGGTCGGCAACCAGCGTGCGGCCCATGGAAATGAGTTCGCATTCGCCGCTGGCGATCAGGCTCTCGGCCTCGGCCGGGTCGGTGATACGGCCCAGCGCGGCCAGGGCCACCCGCCCGACGGCCGGGCGCAAGCTTCGCATCAGGTCGCGGTAAGGCACGCGCGAGCCGTTGCCATCGGGCACATGGCGGTCCAATGAACGCGCATGCGCGCCCTGTGCGAACATCACATAGTCGACGCTCGCCGGCGCCGTGAGGTGCGCAGTGATGGCAAAGGATTCTTCCGGCCCGATGCCGCCCTTGATCCAGTCGTTGCCAGGCAGCTTCAGGCCGATGATGAAGTTGCTGCCGCAAGCCGCGCGCAAAGAGGCAATCAATTCGCTCACAAAGCGGGTGCGGCCCGCCAGATCACCGCCGTACGCGTCGGTGCGGCGGTTCGACCACGGCGACATGAACTGATGGAACAGGTGCCCGTGGCCGCTGGACAACTCCACGCCGCTGAAGCCGCAGGCGCGCAGGCGCAGGGCGGAGGTGGTGAACGACTCGATCATGCGTTGGATCTCATCGATGGTCAGCACATGCGGCATGGTCCAACTGAGGTCGTCCGGCAAGGCCGAGGCGCCAACGGCCTCGGCGTTGCGGCCGGGCTCGTGGCGGCCACGCCCTGAGTCTTGAATTTGACCCAGCAGGCGACAGTCATGCGCTTCCACGGCTTCGGACCAGCGGTGGAGCATGGGCACGTTGTCGTCGTTCCACAGCCGTGCGCGGTTTGGCCCGGTCTGATGCGGCGCCATCGCCAGCGCCTCGGTCACGATCAACGCGGCGCCGCCCTTGGCCCGGTTCGCGTGGTACTGAATCATGCCTTCGGTCACCATCGAATTGGTGCTCATGAAGGTCAGCATGGACGAGTGCATCACCCGGTTGCGCAGGCGCTTGCCAGCCAGTGTGAACGGCGCCAGCAAGGCGGGGTAGGGACTTAAGCGATCGATGGTGGCACTCCTTGCGCAGACTGCGGATGCGGGCACGATGGCGCCCTAGGCTCGTGGCAACTTACCGCACGGTGCGGCGGCAACTGCTCGGTATAAACCCTGTCGCCCGATGAACTTTGCAGCAGGCTATTTTTTTACCAGGCTCGCTTTCACCTTGGCAACCAGATCGCGCTCGTAGGCATCGGCCTTTGCCAGCCCCACCAGGTCCTGGCGTTCCTGAAAGCTCAGCATGCGCTCCATCACGCTCTTGCTGTGGCCCTCTTCGCGCAGCACCTTCAGCCCGCTCTTGATTGCGAAGGCGCCCAGGTAGAGCGCGAAGTTCGCGTACAAAATGATGTTGAAGCCCAGGTCCTTGAGCTGCTGCTCTGGAACGATGGGTGTCTTGCTGCGCTCCACCATGTTGGCCACCAGGGGTACGCCCTTGAAGGCATTGCTCACTTGGGTCAGCTCCTCAATGCTGCGCGGCTGCTCAAAGAAAATCGCATCGGCGCCTGCTTCCCGGTAGGCATGGCAGCGCTCCAGCGCGGCCTCCATGCCTTCCACGGCGCGCGAGTCGGTGCGGGCGATGATGAGAAAGTCGGGGTCGGTGCGCGCGTCCAGCGCGGCATGCAGGCGGTACAGCATGTCCTCGGTGGAGACCACCGCCTTGCCGTCAAAATGCCCGCATCGCTTGGGGAACACCTGGTCCTCGATATGAAAGCCAGCCAGGCCCGCGCGCTCGTAGGCGCGGATGGTGCGCTTGACGTTGGCGATGCCGCCAAAGCCGGTGTCGCAATCGGCGATCACCGGGACAGAGACCGCATCGGAAATGCGCTCGGCCTGGCTCGCAAGCTCGTTCAAGGTCACAAGGCCGATGTCGGGCATGCCCAGGTAGGTGTTGGCTGCGCCACCGCCGGTGACATACACCATCGGGAAACCCGCCTGCTCTATCAGTTTGGCGGTGAAGCAATCGGTGGCGCCCGGGACAATGCCGGGGCCGCCGTTGCTGAGAATCTGGCGTAACTGGGCGGCGCGGGTGGTCATGAAAATGCTCCTTTATGTGGGGGCCGCGTGCAGTCTCAAAAACGCGGCGGCGCGGACAGACATGGTTTCGAATGAGGACATTCCATACTACCCGCAACGCGAAACCTGGTTCACCATTAAGGTTGGCCCCGAAAACGATTACGCCCACACTGCAAGGACAAAGCCTCATGGCCTTCGAAAGCAAGACGACGCGCCGCGTACTGGTTGTCAATGGCATCAGCTACGACTACTTAAGCCTTACTGCGGCGCAGGAGCAAGGGCTGAGCGGCCTCTCACGCCTGCCGATCTCGGTGAAGGTGGTGTTGGAAAACGTGCTTCGCCGTCACGCGGGCGGCACCGCGCAAGACGAAGAGATCGAGACCCTCAAGGGCTGGATCCCATCGCCAGTCGGCGAATGCGAAGCGAGCTTTCTGCCGGCGCGGGTCATGATGCCCGAGTCCTCTGGCATCGTGCTGCTGGGCGATCTGGCCGCCATGCGCGATGCGATGATCGATCTGGGTGGCGATCCCGCCAGCATCAACCCGGTGCTGCCGGTGGATTTCATCGTCGACCATTCGGTCAACGCTCACCAGTGGGGCACACCTGACGCGCTGGCCTTCAACATGGCGCAAGAGATGCGCGAGAACCGCGAGCGCTTCGAGTTCCTGCGCTGGGCCAGCGAAGCCTTTGACGGCCTGCGCGTGTTCCCTCCTGGGTCCGGCATCCTGCACCAGGTGAATCTGGAGCACCTGGCCAAAGTGGTGTGGACCAAAGAAGAAGATGGCCGCACTCTGGCCTACCCCGATTCGCTGATCGCCATGGACAGCCACACCGCGATGATCAATTCGCTGGGCGTGATCGGCTGGGGCGTGGGCGGCTTTGAAGGCGGCAACGTCGCGCTTGGCGAGCCAGTCTCCTTGCTGATTCCAGAGCAAGTGGGCGTGCGCCTGATCGGCAAGCTGGCACCGGGCGTGACTTCCACCGACCTGGTGCTCACCATCACGCAGCGCCTGCGCAAGGAAAACGTGATCGGCTGCTTCGTCGAATATTTCGGGCCAGGCGTTGGCACGCTGCCCCTGCCCACCCGCGCCACCATCTCCAACATGACGCCCGAGATCGGCGCCACCATGGGCTTCTTCCCGGTTGACGCGCAGACCTTGCGGTTCTTGCGCATGACCGGGCGCGACGAGCAGCAGCTTGCGCTGGTGGAGGCCTACTGCAAGGTGCAGGGCCTGTGGCGCGATGAAGAAAACCCGCCCAACTTCCGCCGCGTGATCGAGATCGACCTGTCTGCTGTGGAGCCCAGCGTAGCTGGCCCCAGCCGACCGGATGCGCGCGTGCCACTGGGGCAGGCACCGCAAGCCTTTCTGAAGTCCTACCCGAATTCACAGAGTGCGCAGGTCCAGGGGATGCAGCATGAGCTGTCCACTGGCGACGTCGTGGTGGCCGCCATCACCAGTTGTACCAACACCTCCAACCCCTCGGTGCTGATCGGCGCGGCGCTGCTCGCGCGCAACGCCAGGCGGCGCGGCCTTGCAGCCAAGCCGTGGGTCAAGGCCACCCTGTCGCCCGGCTCACGCGTGGTCGCCGATTACCTGCAGGCCAGCGGCTTGCAGCCCTACCTCAATGAGCTGGGCTTCCACATCGTCGGCTTTGGCTGCATGAGTTGCATGGGTAATTCCGGCCCGCTACCTGAGGCCATCGTCAAGGCGATCGAGAGCAAAGACCTGGCGACCGTGGCGGTGCTGTCTGGCAACCGCAACTTCGACGGCCGCATCCACGGCAGCGTGCGAGCCAATTTCCTGGCGTCGCCACCACTGGTGGTCGCCTATGCGCTGGCCGGTTCCATCAAGCTGAACCTGCAAGAAGACCCGCTGGGCACCGACACCCAAGGCCAGCCGGTCTATCTGCGCGACATCTGGCCCGACGATGCCGAGATTGCGGCCGTGATTGAGCAGACACTGACGCCGCAGATGTTCACCAGCCGCTATGCCACCATCCGCGAAGGCAGCCCCGAGTGGCGCACGCTGTCGTCGCCCGGCGGCAAGATCTACAAGTGGAATCCGAACAGCCGATTCATCAAGCGCCCGCCGTTCTTTGAAGGCATGCCGCGCCAGGCGCCGGCCATCACCGACATCCGCGGCGCGCGGGTGCTGGGCATGTTTGGCGACATGCTGACCACCGACCACATCTCACCCATAGGCACCATCGCCCCCGCCACACCGGCCGGCGTCTATCTGCAAGAGCTGGGCATCGCGCCGCGTGACTTCGTCAACTACGCGGCGCGGCGGCTCAACCACGACGTGATGGTGCGCGGCACTTTCGCCAACACCCGGCTGGCCAATGAAATGACACCGGGCATCGAGGGCAGCTCCACCCTGCACCACCCAGAGGGCAAACAGATGTCGATCTTCGACGCCGCGCAGCGCTACCGAGCGCAAGGCGTTCCGGTGGTGATCGTGGCAGGCCAGGAATACGGCGCGGGGTCCTCCCGCGACTGGGCGGCCAAGGGCACGGACATGCTGGGCGTGCGCGCGGTGATCGCGCAATCGCTTGAGCGCATCCATCGATCCAACCTGGTGAGCATGGGTGTGTTGCCGCTGGAGTTCGAGCCCGGCACCACGCGCAAGACACTGCAGCTCGATGGCTCCGAGGTCTTTGACATCACTGGCCTCACAGGCACACTCACGCCGCGCATGAAGCTGGCCTGCACCATCACCCGCGCCGACGGCCGCAAGCAAGAGATCACGCTGATCGCGCGCCTGGACTCCAAATCAGAAGTCGAATATTGGCGCAACGGCGGGATCATCAAGTACGCGCTGCGGCGCCGGCTCAGTGCCTCAGGGGCATAGGCGGCGCTTGCGCGGCCGTGTCGTTCACTCGCCTTTCAAACCGGCCGACTTCACGGTCTTGGCCCAGCGCTCGATATCCTTGTTCAGGATGGTGCGAAATTGCTCCGGCGTGGCCGCAAGCCCATCGACGCCAGAGTTGAGAAACTTGTCCTTGATCGGCTGCGAGTTCAGAATTTTGTTGACCTCGGTGTTCAGGCGGGCCACCACGGCGGCAGGCGTGCCGGCCGGTGCAAACAGGCCGATCCAGAAATCAGCCTCGAAACCAGGCAAACCAGATTCGCTGGCGGTGGGCACATCGGGCAGTGCTGCCGCGCGCTTGGCCCCGCTGATCGACAACGCCTTCAAACGCCCACCCTTGATCTGCTGCGCCGCCGAAGCCACGCCAGTGAACATGAACTGAGTCTCGCCGGACACTGTGGCAAAGACACCGGGTGTGCTGCCCTTGTAGGGCACGTGCAGCACCTCCACGCCAGTCATCTGCCGGAACATTTCAGCCGTGAGGTGAGGCGAGCTGCCCACGCCCGCCGATGCGTACTTGAATGCGCCGGGCTGTGCCTTGGCCTGGGCGATCAGCTCGCCGATGGTCTTGGCCGTGACTGAAGGGTGCACCACCAGCACACTGGTGGAATAACCAAACATCGCCACCGGCACGAACGATGCCACGGGGTCGTAGGGCATCTTGGCGTAGATGTGTTGGTTGATGGCCATGGTGCCGGTGCCGCCAATCAGCAGCATGTAGCCATCGGGCTTTGATTTGGCGACGATCTCGCAGCCGATCAGGCCATTTGCACCTGCGCGGTTGTCCACCACCACCGACTGGCCCAGCGCATCGCCAAGCCGTCGACCGATCTCACGCGCCAGCGTGTCGGTGGAGCCGCCCGCGGCCTGCGGTACCAGGAAAGTGATCGGACGGTTTGGGAATTCGTCGCCCGCGGCCCAGAGCACGCCGGGCAGCGCAGCGCCTGTCAATCCAAAAGCCAAAGCCGCGCTGGCGGCCCGCCTGCTCTTGTCCATACCTCATCCTTCGTGTCATGTAGATCAGGACGCATGTTCGGGCAGAGGAGGCGATTCTGTCAATCGCCTTTGGGATACGGCGCTAGTCTTCAAGACCCAAGTGAGCGACCGCGTTGTTTTCCTTGGCGCGCCGGTAGTAGTCCTTCGGGCCGATGCTGACTGGTTTGCCGTCGCCGTCAAAGCCGGTGACTTCGCCGTGGATGACGGCAATGCCGGTGAAGCCATCAGGCGAGGTGGGTTCATGAATCGTGCCCGGCGGCTCATACAGGTAACCACCCTCGTAGATCATGTCGGTCGTGCCGGTTTCAGCATCGTGATACCCGAACGAGCCAGACATCAGGTACAGCTCGACTGGCTGCAGATGCTGGTGAATGGCAAGCTTGGTGCCTTTTTCAACCTTCACCAGCAAGGTGCAACGCTCGCCGGCGAAATCCAGCAACTTGTAATCGACGCCGTTGAGAAAGAAGGAGGTCCAGGGAATCTGGTGCGTGTCGGTGAACCGGTTTCCCTTTTCCTTCTTGGCCTTGAGCATGCCGGGTTTGGCATCGCTGATCATTGCGCTCATGAATCTCTCCTTCTGGGTTTGTCGCTATCAATGTGTCGCACTAAATTCACTTGAGATGGGGGCATCGGTTTCGCCGCTCACACCGCCTCCCCCACATACCCCGACCGCAGCGCCTGCTCGGCTGCTGCGCCGGTGGCTGGGCCGCTGTAGATCAGTTTGCCGCGCTCCATCACGTGGATGTGTTCGGCCATGCGGATGGCGTGCGTGGCCTGCTGCTCGACCACCACGATGGTGACGCCGCGCCGGTTCAGGCCAGACAAGACTTCATAGACTCGGTGAATCAGCAAGGGCGCCAGCCCCATGGAAGGCTCATCGATGATGATGGTGTTGGGATTGGCCATCAGCGCGCGGCCCAGCGCCAGCATCTGGCGCTCGCCCCCGCTGAGCATGCCGGCCAGGCGAGTTCGCATGCCCTCGCGCAGACTGGCCGGAAGCACCTCGATGGCCTCTTGCATGCGCTGGCGTGTCTGCGCGCGGTTCAGGCCCGCGCCATAGCCGCCCAGCACCAGGTTCTCTTCAATGCTCAGTTGCCCGAACAGGCGCCGCCCCTCGGGCACCAGGCAGATGCCCGAGCGGATCAGGCCGCGCCCGGGCCGCACCGCCGAGGGCGCCACACCGGCATAGGCCACCGTGCCAGCGGTGGGCTTGAGCATGCCGCTCAGAATTTGGGCCAGTGTGGATTTGCCCGCACCGTTGGGCCCCAGCACCGCCGAGAAGGAGCCGCGCGCAATCGCGATGGACAGGCCATCGAGCGCCAGCACGCCGCTGTAGCGGTGGGTGAGGTCCCGGGCCTCGATGGCCAGTTCGCCTGCAGGCTCATGCATGGGCTGCGTCCTCCTGCGTGGGCTGGGCCACCGAGCCGAAGTAGGCGCGCTGCACATCCGGGTTGCGCTGGATGTCGCGCGGCGTGCCCGAGGCGATGACCTGCCCAAAATCGAGCACCACCACATGGTCAGCGATGTTGAAGACTTCCTGCACGGCGTGGTCGATGATGAGGATGGAGACGCCGGCCGCCTTCATGCCCAGCAAGATGGCGCGCAGCTCGCGCGTTTCGCTGTGGTCCAGCCCGGAGAAGGGCTCATCCAGCGCAACCAGGCTGGGGCCGATGGCCAGAATGCGCCCGATGTCGGCCACCTTCTGGATGCCAAAGGGCAGTTCGTCGGGGAAGCGATCAGCCACCCGGTTCAGATCCAGCCCGTCCAGAATGCGCTGGGTGATTTGCTCGGGCGAGAGCGCGCCGGCACTGCCGCCCAAAGCCTGGGCGCGGCCCACGCTGGCGGCCACCATGAGCATCTCGCGGATGGTGAGCTCGTTGAATAGTTCGGCGTGCTGGAAGGTGCGCCCAAAGCCCTGGCGCAGCCTGCGATAGGGCGCCACCGCAGCCAGATCGGCCCCGCCCAGTTGCAGTTGTTTGCATGATGAGGGCGTGACGTAGCCGCTCAGCACATTAAGCAAGGTGGTCTTGCCCGCGCCATTGGGTCCGATCAGGCCAATGGTCTGGCCCGGGGGCACTTGCAGCGACACATCACTCAAGGCCTTGAGGCCGCCAAAGGCGACTGACAGGTTTTGTACCACCAGAGCGCGCTTGGCCGCAGGCATCAACTGCGCGGCCAGCGCGGTGATGCGCTGGGCCAATTGCTGATGGTCGTCAGGCGCAGCGGGCTGGGTCTGCGCAGCAGCGGGGGCGCGCTGGCTGGACCTGCGCCACAGAGCGCTCAGCGCGGGCACCAGGCCGCGCGGCATGAACAGCAGCACGGCCACCATCACAAAGCCCAGCGCGAAGGCCGATACATCGTGCAGGCCGCGAAAGACTTCGGGTGTGCCCACCACAAAGGCCGCCCCGAGGGCAGCGCCCCAGAAGCTGGCGATGCCGCCCACCACGGTGGCCACAATCAGCATGACGCCGGCGTCCAGGTTGAAGCTCTCTGGCTCCAGGTAGCCGATGGCCAGGGCGCCGGCCACACCGGCGGCCGACGCGATGGCCGCGCTCAGTGCGAAGGCCAGTGCGTTTTCTTGATGGGGCACCAGCCCCATGGACATGCTGGCCATGCGGTGGCTCTTGATGGCGCGCCAGCGTCGCCCGCGCGGGCCTTTGATGACGATGTCGGCGATCACAAAGACGATGGCCCCCAGCACCAGGGCCACGGTCAGCGCATCGCGGTTGGTGAGGGTGCGTTGCAGCAGCCAGGACGGCACGGGCGGCATGGGCATACCCTGGTCGCCTCCGGTGTAGCCGATCAGGCGCCCGATGATCTCCATGCTGGTGAGCGCAACCGCCAATGTCAGCAGGCCGAAATACAGGATCGAGAATCGCCCCGCGCTCAGGCCCAGGAAGTAGCCAACCGCTGCGGCGGCAGCAGCGACCGCCGGCACGATGAGCTCCAGCGGTACCTGCATCTTGGCCAGGTTGGCGCACAGGTAGGCGCCCAGCGCAATGAAGGCGGTGTGGCCCAGCGACCAGATGCCGGTGGCACCGGCCAGGGTGGAGATGGACAGCACCGCGATGGCGTTGAATGCAATGGTGGTGGCCAGCAGCTTGCCGTAGTCGCCCACCAGTGCGGCGCGGCCGGCCACGACCCATACGAGCACAAAGACCAGCACGATGGCGATGCGCCGGCGCGTGTCCCCCTTCATACTCGCTCCGTGCGCAAAGCACCCATGAAGCCAGCCGGGCGCAGGAACAGGATCGCCACGATCACGCCAAAGACGATGGTGTCGCGAAAGTTGGCCGAAACATAGCGTCCGGCCAGGTTGTCCAGTACGCCGATGGCAAAGCCGCCGGCCACCGCGCCAGGCATGCTGGTGAGCCCGCCCAGAAAGACCCCGGCAAAGGCGCGAAACAGCGGGTGGTTGGCCAGCGTGGGGGTGAGCGAGGATTCGGCCGCCAGAAAGAACAGCGCCAGCGTGGCCAGCGAGCAGCCCAGAAACCACGATAGCAAGGCGATGCGGTCGGCGTTCAGCCCGACAAGGCGCGCGGCAAAGGGGTCTTCAGCGCTGGCGCGCATGGCCGCCCCCAGCGCGGTGCGCCCGAAGAACCAGCCCACCAGCGCCATGGCAGCCAGCGCGATGCCAGTGGCCAGCAGCTTGTTGGCTGCGATGACGACGCCGGCAATGCTGACCGAGCCGGAGATCAGCGGCGCAAAGGGCGTGGCCTGGTGGCCCCACACCGCTCCGATGAGCGCGCGTATCAGCAGGCCCAGCCCAATGGTGACCACCAGCGCGATGAAGACGATGTTGCGCCGGTGCCCCAGCGGGCGGATCAGCAGGCGCTGGGTCGCGCTGCCGATCAGGCCACCCAGCAACAGCGCAATGACCAGCGCCACCATCAGCGGCGCGCCTTGCGCTACCGCCAGCGCAGCGATGTAGACCACCAGCGTGCCAGTGTCACCAATGGCAAAGTGCACCGTGTCAGTGGAGCGAAAGATGATGACAATGCCCAGCGCCAGCAAGGCATAGGCAGAGCCACTGGCAATGCCAGAGACGATGACGGGGATCACGTCCATGATGGGAGGGCTTTTGACATGGGGAAGGTCTCTTGCGTGTGTCTGGTCAGGCGAAGAACAGCGTGCTCAGGACGGGTCGAGCTCGATGGAGATTTTCCCGTCTTCCACTCGGGTGGCGAAACGGCGCACGTCGCTTTCGGCAGGCGGGGACAAGACCTTGCCGGTGCGGATGTCAAAGCACGACTGATGAATGGGGCACTCAATCGTTGCGCCATCGACATAGCCCTCAGACAGCCTGGCTACCTTGTCATGCGGACAGCGATCTTCAATGGCATAGATACAGCCCTCCACGTTGAAGAGCGCCACTTTCAGCCCATCGACAGAGACGGCGCAGGGCTCTTCACCAAAGATGTCGTCCACCTGGGCGATGACTTTCCATGAACTCATGTCTGTTTCCGCTCCAATGCTTTGACTCAAAGTCCCATTTCGCGCCGATAGAAAGTATAGAAGGCCCTGATCATGCTTTCCGAGACGCTGGTCTCGGATATGCCGATGTGGTCGCGTCCGTGCATCTCCACCACCTGCACTGAGTCGGGGTAGTTCTGGACCACCGGCTGCATCTGCTTGAGCACCTCGCTGTCATCAAGCGACACATAGCCTGCCGGACCGGTGAGATTGCCCTGCTTCAGGCGCAGCCTGCGCAGCGTCTCGTCATCATCCTGGTAGCCGAAGTAGATCCACGACAGCTCGGTCGAGGTGGGCGACTTGGGGATGATGTGGCGAACGGCCAGGGTGTTCACGTGTTGCTGCAAGACCATGCTGGGAAACACTTCGAGGGTGCCGATGCGCCCGTCGGCGAACTCCTGCCTGGGCGTGACGATCTCCATGTCGTGCAGCTTCAGATCGGTCTGGATGTTCTTGATGTCGTCCGACATCGCGACATTTTTTTCAGCCGCCTTGCCATCAAACCACGAGAAGGTGACCTCATGGCGCAGATCATCGCTGGGCAGAGCCCGGGTGTGCGCGTCGGCCCTGAACAAACCGAAGGTGGTGAAGAAAGTATGCAATAGCGTGGCGTGGTAGGGGTCGCGCGCGTTCTCGAAATACAACTTCCAGTTGCACGGCATGATCTGCCGGCTGTAGCCCAGCAAGCGCAAGGGCCGGCCATTGAAAGCCCGATCGACGAACTCCAGCACCTGCGGGCCGACATACTCTTCGAACGCTTGGGTTTCATCTGAAAACGTGGCCCAGATGGCACCGCCGCGCACCACCGTGCGCAACTTGCGCATGCCATGGTTCTTCTTGTCGAAATCCTTGGGCATGCCCGGGTTTGGCTTGGGGCTGCCGCGCATGAACGCGACACTTTGCAGATTGCCACCCAGATCGTAAGTCCACTGGTGATAGGGGCAAGTCAGCTCCTTGGCCTGGCCGCGCTGCTTCCAGCACACGGGCGCGCCGCGGTGCGCGCAGCGATTCTCCAGCACGTGGATCTCGCCCTGCGCATCGCGCGTCACCAGCACAGGCTTCATGCCGATGAATGTGCGCTGAAAACTGCCGGGCTCGGGAATCTCGGCTTCCAGGCCGACGAAGTTCCAGGTGTTGCCGGCGTAGAACTTCTCCATCTCGCGCTCGAACAGGCCCTCGTCCGAATAGATCCAGGCGGGCACGCGGCTGACGCCCTCCTCAGGCCATTTTCTGTCTTGCGATTTCATTGCTTCAGCAGTCATGAATTCATTCTCCAGCGTCGGGCGTCAAACAGGCATCACCAGGGTGGTGCGAACACGGTACTGGTCATAGATGGCATCGCGCTTCTTGAATCGAAGCTCGCCGCCTGTGCTGACGATTTCGTCCTGGTACTGGCCGACCATCAGCAACTGAGGCTCCGCGTCAAACAGAGATTCAATGATCAGGAAATTTCCCGATGCCACGATGCAGTCCGCGCTGGCGCTGTGAATGCGCACACCGGTGATGAAGTGACGCAGCACGCGGGGCTCAAACACCGCCACTCTCTCCAGCATGGTCGCGCGGTCGCGGATCATGCCGATGCCTTCACAGTAGATCGTGGCATGGGTCAGGCCCAGCGCATGGCTCTCCCGCGCGATCACGCGGTACACCGCGTCGTCGGTGAAGAAGCCGACCCAGCGGTCGAGCTCCTGGTCATCGACGGCCTGCGCATAGTCGTCATACAAGTCGCGCACCGCTTCTTTGAGCTGCGCCGACACGCTCTTTTCCTTGATCTGCATAGCTGCTCCTGCCCAGTCAATGGTTGGCCAGCGCGCTCACCACTTGGGGTTGCTGGTGTCTATCATCCCGCCCAGTTCCACCCACTCGCCATTGCGCACCTGCAGCGGCACCAGCGAGGTGAGGCCTTGGTGCCGGGTGGCCGAGAAACTCACCGGCGGGAAGATGCCGCTGTCGTAGTTCTGCAGCGAATACATCGCCTGGTAGAACGAGGCCTGGGTCAGCGGGCCCTTGACGCGCGACAGGGCTTCGACAAACACCTTGGTCTGGGCGAAGTTGAACAGCGAGACGAAGTCGGGCTTTTCCGCCGGCGCGTACTTGGCCAGCGCCTGCCGATACTCGGCCACCGCCGGGGCGGAAGACATAGGCGCCTTGGTCCATGAGAAAGCTTTGAGGCCTTCCATGTTCGCGCCGCCGTTTTGCAAGGTACGCAGCGTGACCACCGGGCCCCAGGCATAGACGGGCGCCTTGATGCCCTGGTTGCGCAGCTCGCGCATGAAGGTGACGAACTCGGACTCGATCAGCATGGCCACGATGGCGTCGGGCTTCTTCTGGGCGATTTGCAGGATGATGGGCGCGTAATCCTGCGTCGGCAGTTTCACCGGCAGGAAATCAACTGTGCTTTGCGGCGACGCTGCCTTCACCATCGGCTCAACCGCCTTGGCCGCCTTGGCAAAGCTGGCGCCTTCGATGTGCACAGCCATGATGTTCTTGTGGCCTTCCTTGCCACTCCACCGGCCCAAGGCACCTGCCAAGTCTTCATAGAGCACCTGCAAACCGAACAGACCTTCTTTGGGTGGATTGAACCATTCCACTGCGCCGCCGTAGGTGCCAAAGATCGGCGTCTTTTCTTGCTCCACAAGATACGGAATCAAGGCGCTGACCTGGGCCGTGCCCATGGAGTTGATCAAAGCGAAGATGCCGTCATTGGACATGTAGCGGCGCGCGATGGCCAGGGACTGCGGCGTTGAAAATGCGCTGTCTTCGCTCAGCAGTTCAATCTTGCGGCCATTGACACCACCGCGATCATTGACAAGGCCCAGGTAGGCCTGTGTGCCCGCGCGGATGGGGACGCCATAGATGGCGACCGGACCGGTGGTCGCCACCACCTGGCCCAGCTTGATGGAACTGGCAGTGACGCCACGCGTTTGCTGAGCCTGGGCATTCATGCCCAGTGTGCTCATGCCGACACCGGCGATGCCGGCCTTCAGGACGTCTCTGCGCTTGAAATTCTTCATGGATGTCTCCGGGTTGGTTTTTGGTTGGGGTGAACGACTCGCTCGCGCATGGCCGCCATCAGACGATGGCGCCCGCGCTGGTGTGAATGGTCTGGCCGGTGATCTGCCGGCTGGCGGGCAAGCAAAGAAAACAGACCACCTGCGCCACATCTTCAGGCTGCGAGGGGCGACGCAGCAAGTTGGCCAGAGGGCCAGCTTCCGCCAGCTCTTGTGCGCCTTTGAGGCCCACGATCTTCTGTAGCATGGGTGTGACCGTGACACCGGGCGCCACGCAATTGACATTGATGCCGTGCGGGCCCAGGTCAGCCGCCGCCGAGCGTGTCAACTGTGTCAGGCCGGCCTTGGAACTGCCGTAAGCCGGGTAGGACATCTGCGCCCGAAAAGCCGAGCTGGAAGTGACATTGACAATGCGGCCCGCCGTGCCGTCCTTGACCATCAGCCGGGCTGCGGCCTGCATCAACAGCAAGGGCGCCTTCAGATTGACGGCATGGACGCGGTCCCAGGTGTCCGAATCGATGTCAAGCAAGGTGCGCGCGCCGTCTATCAGCGCTGCGCAATTGACCAAGATGTCCAGGCGCCCGTGCTGCGCATGGATGGAGGACACCAGGTCTGCAATGGCATCGTGCCGCGACAGATCAAAGACATGTTCGGTGCAACGATGTCCGGCGGCACGCAGCCGTGCGGCGGATTCATGCAGTGCGGCTTCATCTCGGTCGATGATGGCCACCGTCGCGCCTTCGGCGCAAAGCGTCGAGACAATCTCACCCCCAATGCCTGAGGCGCCACCGGTGACGATGGCAACCTGACTCGAAAGCGAGCCCGCGCGCACATGAGCCTGAGCGTGCGTCTCGCTCAGTGCCCCGGTGGGAGGTGACGCAGAGGTCGCTCTCGTCATATCGGTTCGTTTATGCCCGTGTTTTGTCTAAGCAAGCTTGTCTCCAGCTCATCATTCTTCCATAGTGCCTTAGCGGGCGGGCAATCTGGCGCCAGGCAGCATGGGTGCGCAGATGTTATGGTCCTGCCCCAGAACCTTCGAACTTCATAAAGGCCTTTTATGCAAATCATCGGAGCGACAAATGAATAAGCGCGGCGAAACTCCGCCAGCTCGGCGCGGGGGCACGGCGAGGTTGAGTCCGAAGACGCTCGAAGTCTTTGTTGCCGTTGTCGACAGCGGAAGCATCACTCGCGCGGCGCAGCAGCTGGGCGTGACTCAACCGGCCGTGTCGATCTCCATTCAAGAGCTGGAGTCCACCCTTGGCACCGAGTTGATCGATCGATCGGCCCGGCCGCTTTCCGCCACGCGCACCGGCCTGGAGCTGTACAAGCGGGCCACCCATCTGCTGGCGGAGATGGACCGCATGTTGGTTGCGGTCACGGCGGTCGCCAGTAAGACCATGCCCAGCTTGCGCCTGGGTGCGGCAGGGCCCTTGATGGGCTCAACCTGGATTTTCGAGCTGCAGGCGCTTGCCCAAGAGCTGCAGGTGTTTGGCGGGCTTTCGGCTGATTTGCAGAAGGCTCTGCTCGCCCGCCAGGTCGATGCGGCGGTGCTCAGCGACCACCCCATGTACGAGCATGCGGGGCTTGAGCGTCGCCTTCTGCTGGACGAGCCCTTCCTGCTGGTGCTGCCGCGAAGCAGCGAGAAAAAGTGGCGCAAGGCGAGCTTTCGCGCCATGGCCGAGACACTTCCCCTGGTGCGTTATTCCAATCGCACGACCATCGGCAAATCAGTCGACCTCTACCTGCGCCGCTGCGCGCTGGAGCTGCCGCGCAGGCTCGAATTCGAGACTTCAAGCACTGTGCTGGAGATGGTGCAGGCCGGCCTTGGCTGGACGATTGCAACGCCTCTTTGCATCGCGGAGTCGCGCGTTGACATGAGCACCATCGCACTCAAACCCCTGCCGGTCGCACCGGCGCAGCGCAAGCTCCACCTGCTTAATTTCACCGGCGAACTGCCCATGGCGGACAAAGTGCGCGAGGTGATCGCGACCAGCATCAAGACACTGTTGACGCAGTCCTTCCAGGGACAGCATGACTGGATTCTCAAGCAGATGTCATTCGACGAGGACCGCTCCATGATGCGGGCCACGATGACTTTGCTGGACAAGTAGCTGTAGCGCTTGCTCAGACCCGTGCAGTGTTTCGGGCGGTCTGCTTCTTGCTCAATCGCTCTGGCGGCCTTCTAATGTGACCTGCACTGCACCGAAACCGGAAAATCATCCGTTTAGCCCCTCACACTTTCAAGACAAACACCATGATCGACCCCATGCATCACCTGAAGCATTTTTGTCACATGGCTGCGGCCTGCCTGGCCTTGTCCTTTGCTGGCACGGCAACGGCGCAGGCGCCGGCGTATCCATCCAAGCCGATCAAGTTCATCGTGCCTTTCGGGCCGGGCGGGGGCAACGACCTGCTGGCGCGCATCACCGCGCAAAAGCTCGCCGAAAGCATGGGGCAGCCGGTGGTGGTGGAAAACAGGGTGGGCGCCAGCGGCGTGGTGGGCAACCAGTTCCTGATCCGCTCGGCGCCCGATGGCTACACCATCATCATCGGCGGTACACCGCTCACGGTGAATCAAACTCTGCAGCGCGACATGCCCTACGACGCGCTCAAAGACTTCTCGCCGATCTCGCTGCTGGTGCTGCAGCCCAATGTGCTGATCATCAATCCCAAGGTGCCCGCCAATTCCCTGCAGGAGTTGATCGCTCTCGCCAAAGCCCAGCCGGGCAGGCTCAACTACGGCGTGGGCTCCGAAGGCAGCGCGCCACATCTGGCCTCCGAGTTGCTCAAGGTGATGGCCGGCATCGACGCGGTGCACGTGCCCTACAGCGGCAATGCGCCCATGCTCAATGCGGTGATGAGCGGTGAAGTGACATTCGGCTTCGACCAGCCAGCGACGGCACTGGGCTTCATACAGGCCGGCCGGGTGCGCGCCTTGGGAGTCACCAGCACCACCCGCTCGCAGGTGTTGCCCAACATTCCCACCATGTCGGAGGCTGGCCTGCCGGGCTACGAAATCAACTCATGGTTTGGCATTCTGGGCCCGCCGAATCTGCCCAAGCCCATCGCCGAGCGCCTGAGCGCCGAATTCGCCAAGGCCCTCGCCAACCCCGAGGTGCGCGAGCGCCTGATACAGCAAGGCTTCACTGTGGTGGGCAGCACCCCGGACCAGTTTGCTGCCCACCTCAAGGCTGATGTGGCCAACTGGAAACGCATCATTGAGTCTTCCAAGATGAAAATCAAATGAGGGCCTACGAACTGGGAAACCGGCAAGGCGGCGCAATCACGCTGCGCCCTGTCGAACGCGCCGATCTGGTACCTGGCCATGGTCAGGTGGTGATGAAGGTGCACGCCACCGGACTGGGCGCGCGCGACATCAGCATCATGCGCACCCCCTACCCGCCAGCCGAAGTCAAACCCTGGCAGAACCCGCCGCCGCCTGAGCGCATCCCCCTGCAGGACAGCGCCGGTGAGATCATGGCGATTGGCCCTGGTGTCAGCCGGGTGCGAATGGGCGACCGGGTGATCGCATCGCACTATCCGGAGTTCATCGACGGCGCCTGGGATTTCGACACCATGGCGCTCACGGATTTTGGCGACTGTTTCGACGGCTTTCTGGCTGAGCAGGCACTGGTACCGGCGGACTCGCTGGTGCGCATTCCAGACTATCTCTCCTACGAGCAGGCTTCTACGCTGCAAAGCTCGGGCCTCACACCCTGGCGTGGCCTGACCGTGGAAGCCAACACACGCGTGGGCGAAACGGTGCTGACGCTGGGCAGCGGCAACGTGTCGGTGTTCGGCATCCAGATCGCCAAGATGCTGGGTGCGCGGGTGATCGCCACCAGTTCAGACGATGACAAGTGTCGGCAACTGCTGGCCCTGGGTGCGGACACTGTGATCAACTACCGCCGCACGCCCGACTGGGACCGCGAAGTGCTCGCCTGCACCAACGGCAAGGGCGCCGATGTGGTGCTCAACAACATCGGCATGCCCACGCTGGAGAAGTGTTTGTTGGCCTGCGCCTCCAACGCGCGCGTGATGCACATCGGTGCGCGTCCGGTCGTGGGCGCCAGCACCACACCGGTCACGATCTCCAGCCTGCCTAACCTGATCTCCAAGAGCGTGATGATCAAGGGCTTTAGCGTGGGCAGCCGCCGCATGTTCGAGGATTTTCTGCGCGCCATCGAGTTGCATCGGCTGCAGCCGTGCATTGATCGGGTCTTTTCCTTTGACGATGCGCTGGAGGCGATTCGCTATTACGAGACCGGTGCCAAAGTCGGCAAGATCGTGATCAAAATCATATGATCCGCTGCGTCATCCTGGACGACTACCAGCATGTGGCCCTGCGCAGCGCCGACTGGAGTGTGCTTGACGCCGATGTGGTGGTGCACCACACGCACTTCGACACCGAAGAGTCACTGCTTGCCGCGATAGCCGACGCCGATGTGGTGGTGGCCATGCGCGAGCGCACTGCGTTTCCCCGGGCCTTGCTGGCCAAGCTGCCCCGGCTTAAATTGCTCACCACAATGGCACGGCGCAATCCGTCCATCGACGTGCGCGCAGCTGAGGAACTTGGCATCACGGTGTGCGGCACCAATTCTCTGGATTACCCCACGTCGGAACTCACCTGGGGCCTTATCCTCGGCCTGGTGCGCCACATTCCACAGGACGATGCCGATATGCATCGCGGTGGCCCTTGGCAGCCGCGGGCGGGCATTGGCCTACGGGGGCGAACCTTGGGCCTGCTGGGCCTGGGCCGGCTGGGCAGCGAGGTGGCCAAGGTGGGGCAAGCTTTCGGCATGAAGACCATCGCCTGGAGCAACAATCTCAACCGCGAGCGCTGCGAACAATGCGGGGTGGAACATGTCTCCAAGGATGCGCTGATCGAGCGATCGGACGTGCTGTCCATCCACACCCAGTTAAGCCGGCGCACCGAAGGCATCATCGACCTGCCCGAACTGCGGCGCATGAAGCGCACGGCCTACCTCGTCAACACCTCGCGTGGCTTCATCGTGCGGGAGAAGGCGCTGATCGAAGCGCTGGAGACAGGCCTGATTGCCGGTGCGGCGCTGGACAACTACGAGACCGAACCCCTGCCGCTGGACCATCCGCTGCGCAGCGCGCCCAACCTGCTGCTGACACCCCACACCGGCGCCTTCGCCATGGACAACCACACGCTCTGGTATGGCCAGACGGTTGAGAACATCGCCTCATGGATGAAGGGCGTGGTGATTCGGCGGATGGACCCGGCTATCAACGTGGACCGCTCCCAGTAGGGTAAGCCGATCAGGCCCGGCCCGCGAGAAATTCCTCGAACAACCTGGCCGTTTCCTGTGCCGCCTGGGCCGAACCGACGCCCGCCGTGGTGACCGCCTGGGCCGAAGGAAGCAGCGCGCGCACCTGGTCGAAGTATTCGAACAGCATGTCGCTCTTCGCGCAGGCCAGCAGCGTGGGCACGCGCACCTGAGGTATGCGCTCTTCCTTGCGATAGGCCAGCGCCGCGCGGTAGGACAGGTGGAAGGTGCGCGCGGCTTTGAGCACCTCCATGGCCTTGTCGTGCAGTTCGTCGGCACTGGGCAGGCCACCCGCGCGGCGGTGTGCGGCATCGCGCTTGTACCAGGGCCAGAACAGGAAAGCGTCCCGCACGAAATGCCACACCAGATTGAACTGGCTGCCCTGTCCATCGATGACCACGCGCGGCAGGTAGTTGGCCAGCAGGTCTTGCTGCTCGGCCTGCCCATAGAGCGAGATGCCATCGAGAATCAGGGACGTGACCTGCTCAGGCCGCGCGATGGCGATCTCGATGGCGATGTTGGCGCCGGTGTGCGTTCCGTAAAGATCGAATGTCTTCAGACCCAGCGTGTCCAGAGCGCGCATGTGCGCTGCGGCGAAATAGGCCAAGTCCATCTGCTCATTGACCGGCGCAGCCGAATCGCCATTGCCCAGCGTGTCCGGCGCGATCACATGGCGGCTTTGGCCCAGCACGCGCAGCAGCGGCTCCAGCGTGCGCGACGATGCCGGCGATGCATGTATCAGCACCATGGGTCGCTTGCCCGCATGCAGCCAGCCCGCCTCACGGTAGTGCACCTGGCCTTCGTCGATGTCGACAAATCCGCGCCTCACTCGGGCTGGCGTGTCGTCACTCATACGCGGTCTCCGAGCGAGCGGCGCAGGTATTGCCCGTAGCCGGGCTGGCCTGTGAGCTGACCGTCTTTCATGACCGTCACGCCGCGCACAATGGTGCGCACCGGCCAGCCTTTGAGAGTCTGGTTTTCATAAAGGCTGTAGTCGCTGTACGAGCCGAGTTCGGCTGGCTTGAATACGCGTTCCAGGTTCAGATCGACCACAGTGAAGTCGGCATCGCTGCCCACTTCGATGCGGCCTTTTCGGGGCGACATGTCAAACACATCGGCCGGGCCGCTGGTCACGACCTCGGCGATGCGTTGCAATGACAGGCCTCGCTTGTGGTAGCCCTCGGACAGCAGCACCGGCACGATGGCTGCGATGCCAGGGAAGCCCTGAGCGGCCAGCCACATTGGCTTTTCCTTGGTGGCGCGGCGGCGCGCTGAATGGTCCGAGGCGACCACCTGGATGGTGCCGTCTGCGATGCCCTCCCAAAGCGCCTCGCGGTCATCCTGCGAGCGCAAGGGCGGATTGGCCTTGGCCAGGGTCCCCTGCTCGCTGTCTTGCGTGTGCGTGAGGTAATGCGGGCAGGTCTCCACATGGATGTTGCCGTAGCGTTGGCGCCATTTTCGAATCTCATCCAGCGCCAAGCGGCTGGAGATGTGCGGAAAATAAACGCGCGCACCCAGGTGCTCGGCGAACAGCATCGCACGCACGCAACTCTCGGCCTCGGTGAAGGCCGGCTTCGCGCGGGCCCAGTCGCGCAAAGTCTCACCACCCTCGGCCTGCACCCGGCGGCGCACGCGGTTGACGATCTCGACGTTCTCGGTATGGCACACGATGGTGGCCTTGCCGATGCGCGCCGCCTGCGCCAACAGGTCGTAGAAGTAGCCGTCGTCGGTGCCGTCCAGCCCCAGATAGCGCCCTTCCTCGCCCTTGAAATTCATGAAGTACTTGAAGGAGGTCACTCCGTAGTCCTTCACATAGCCCTCCAGGCCGGTGATGTGCTGCTCGCTGGCTGTGGAGAAATGAAATCCGTAGTCAACGCGGCAGCGCTCCTGCGCATAGCCTTGCTCGCGTTGGTAGACATCCGCGTAATCCTCGTTGTTGAGAAAGTAACCCAGGATCGTGGTGATTCCGCCTTGCGCGGCGTAGGCGGTCTCGGTCTCGTATTCGGTGATCTTTTCGGTGAAGCCGAAATGCACGTGCGCGTCGATACAGCCCGGAAAGACATGAAGACCTTCGACCGACTCCACTGGCGTGCCTTCGGACACGGCCTGCCCCGGCGCCAACAGGCCTGCGATACGGCCATCGCTCACCAGGATGTCGAGCTTCTCCAGCGGATGGCCGGGGCGCACGACAGTGCCTCCGCGCAGAATCAGTTCTTGTGTCATGACAGGTTTCTCCTTGATGCAAATTCAAACACAGCGGTGTTGGGGTCGGATCCGGCGGGTAGTTGCAGCGCCTGCAGAGTGGAGCGCAAGAGCGCGGCGTCCACATCGCGGGTGATGCACACCAGACGCGAGCGTTGGTCGGCGTCAGGCCATCCGGTCAGGCGCTCGGGCCTGTGGAATACTTTCTGCACGCCTTGCACGAACAACACCTCGCCCGTGTCGGCCATGCGCAGCACGCCCTTGCAGCGCAGCAGCCTGTCGCCCAGAAGCTCGGTGACCAGCCGCCACCAGGCTGCCAGCCCCGCCCATGAAGCCGGGTCGTCCACGATCAGGCAATGCGCGCGGATGCGGGCATCGTGACGGTTGACGTCCACGATGTCCGCGTCATGATGTTCATGATGTTCATGGTCGCCATGATGGTGATCGTGCGCGGTCGCGCTGCTGGGTACATGGTGCGCCGCCAGCGGCGCGAAGGCCGCAAGCGCAGCGCTGCCTGAGCTGGACGCGATGATGGGCGCCAATGGGTTCAAACGCCTGAGCTCAGCTTGCAGCGCCGTGCCACTGGGGGCGAGATCCACCTTGGTCAGCAACAGGCGATCGGCCACGGCGATCTGCTTGGACACTTCTGGGTGTTGCGCGAGTTCGTGCAAAACGTGCTGCGCGTCCACGGTGACGATCACCGCCTCAAGCCGGTAGTGGTCGGTCACCAGACGGTTGCCCAGCAAGGTGTTGACGATGGGTGCGGGATCAGCCAGGCCAGTGGTCTCGATGATCACCCGCGTGAAGGCAGGTATGTCGCCACGCACCCTGCGCGCGTGCAGATCGGCCAGGGTTTCATGCAGGCTGTCGGCGATGGTGCAGCACAGGCAGCCCGCTTCCAGCAGGACCACGTTGTCCCCGCTGCGCTCGATCAGGAAATGGTCAAGCCCTATCTCACCGAACTCATTGACAATCACGGCGGTGTTGGCAAACTCTGGCGCCTTCAGCAGCGCATTGAGCACCGTCGTCTTGCCGCTGCCCAGAAAGCCGGTCAGCAGGAACACGGGTGTGAGACTGTGTGCCGGAGTCATCAAGCTCATCAAACTGCCATCAGCTCGCTGCTGGTGGCGATGCGAGAAAATGCAAAGGCCTTGATCAGATCGAGCGTCCACTGTTGATTCTCGTCCACGCTGCGCCCGCCCCATGCGTGGGCCACGGTCAGGTCACTCAACACGGTGGTCGCGTAGCCGTGCTGCCATGCATCGAGCGCCGTGCTCATGACCGCCAGCGAGGTTGACCAGCCGATGATGATCAGCGAGTCGATGCCCATCTCGCGCAGCGTCATGTCCAGATCGGAGCCAAAGAACCCGCTGTAGCGGCGCTTGTGAACGATGGTGTCTTTGCCGGCATCGTAGGTGGAAGCAATCGGCAGTTGCCCCTGGGTGCCGATTTCATTGACGAACTCCCAGTGTTTGCGAAACCATTTGTCGGTGGCTCGGCGGGCGCTGTCCACATGCAGTACCGGCCTGCCTGTCTTGCGACCCCAGGCCAGAAAGCTTTCCGTCTGGGGCAATATGTTCAAGCGCAGATCGAGCGCGCGGGCCTCTGGCGCGATCGAATCCTGGGTCATGTCCATCACGATAATGGCTTCGTTCATTTGCTTCCTCGTTTGTTCGATGCCCAATGGAATTTAGCCGCGGACTTCGCTGGCCACACGTTCGGTCAAGACATTCTTTGCGACCTTGCCTGAATTGTTCTTCGGCAATTCATCGACACCATGAAACGCAGCCGGAATTTTGTAGGGCGCGAGCGATTTGCGGCAGTGTGCGGCCAGCTCTTCGGTTGTCACACTCTGGTGGGCCACAAAGAATGCGACCAGTTCTTCGCCCAGCTCAGGATGGGGGCGGCCCACCACCGCAGCATCTGTGATGGCCGGGTGCTCGCACAACACGGCCTCGATCTCTGGTGGGTAGATGTTGACGCCGCCACGGATCACCATGTCCTTGCTGCGCCCTGCGATCGACAGAAACCCGGCGGCATCGAGTGCGCCCAAGTCACCCGGGTAGTACCAGCCATCGCGAAATGCTTCGGCGCTGGCCACCGGGTCGTTGTAGAAGCCCTTCGGAATCCAGGGCGCGCGCTGACGAATGTGTCCGATGGTGCCGGGCGCAACGCGCTGCCCGGTAGCGTCCACCACTTCCACCTCATTCATGAAGACAGGCAGACCCACGCTGCCAGCTTTGTCCAGTGGATGCTCTGGCCGCAGCAGCGAAACACCGCCGCCTTCGGTCGAGGAGTAAAGGTTCATGAAGTTGGGCGACAAGCGCTCCATCGCGGCGATGCGCTCTGCCCCATGCAGCAGTGAGCCGCCCGACAGCAGGATGCGCAGACCCGGCAGCATGGGCGTCTTGCCAGCCGGCAGGTTCAACAAGCGGCGCAGCAGCGTGGGCACCAAGAAGATCGAGGTGATGCGCTGCGCGTTGACGGCCGCCACCAGTTCCTCGGGCTTGTAGGGCGGCGGATACAACACAACCGTGCCACCGATCATGAGGTAGCTGAGGGTGAAGCCGCGCCCGCCGCCGAAGTACATGGGCGTGGCGATCATGGTGCGGTCATGTTCATTGAAACCGATGCTGACCCAGTGCAGCAAGGAGCGCATCGTGAACTGCCGGTGCGTCAGCATCGGCCCCTTCGGGCGGCCGGTGGTGCCTGAAGACAGCGACATCAGCATCGGTCCGTCGGGATCGATCTCATAAGCATCGGGGGTGCCGCCCAGATCGATCTGGCTGACATGCAGACAGGCCGTGCCCGGCACTTGCTCGGCGCCCTCCTCGATGACCGTGTATTGCGCACCGAAATGCGAGGCCACGCGCCGCATCTCTTCCACCGTCCAACGGGTGTCGAGCGCGACCAGCACGCCGCCCACCCGCATGATCGCCAGCATGACAGCCACATGAGCGAGCGTGTCGCCCAGGCTGTTGGCCACGATCATCCCCGGCTTGACACCCGCTCGCTGCAAGCCGCTGGCCAGACTGTTCACCCAAAGATCGAGTTGGCTGTAGCTGATCTCGCGCTCGCCTTGAATCAGTGCAGGGTGATTCGGTTTGCGGCGCGCGTTGTGGCGCAAGGCGTCGGAGAAGTTGTAGTACACCCTCGCCCCTTATCGCTTGAGCTTGTACACGCGCTCACAGTTCTCGCGTAGCAGCAGGGGCAACACTTCGGGCCGAAGGCCAAGAGATTCGATGTCGCTGCGCGTCTTCTCGAAATCCAGGATCGGGAAGTCAGTGCCGAAGATGACCTTGTTGCGCCCGAAGGTGTTGATGTAGTGCTTGAAGGCCTCGGGCCAGTACAGCGGGCGGTGCGCATCGCAGCCGATGTAGATGTTCTTGTGCTTCCAGGCCATCGCGATCATCTCTTCGGTCCAGGGGATACCGATGTGTATGCCGATGAGCTTGAGTTCCGGGAAGTCGCAGGCCACAGCGTCCAGCGTGATGGGGCGCGCGACGCTGCGCAATGGCAGCTCGGGTGCATAGATCATCGACTGGCCCACCTGCATCTGTATGGGTATGTCCAGCTCCACACACTTGGCGTAGAAGGGATAGACCTTGGCGTGGTCGGGCGCCAGCTCGAACCAGTGCGGATAGTAATGCGCGCCAATGAAACCATCGTCTTGCACCGCACGCTCCAGGCGCCGAACGCCATCCATGCCCTCATAGGGGTCAATGCCGGCCAGCGCGGAGAAACGGTCAGGGTGTTTCTTGACCGCCTCTGCCACCATCTCGTAGGGAATGCGGGCTGTACCGGGCAGGCCCTTGCGACCACTCACGGTGGCGATCAGAAAAGATCGCTCGGTGTATGAAGCGTCCATGCGGCGCAGCGTCTCGTCCAGGCTTATCCCGTTGTAGGTCTCGCCCTCGACGTTCATCTTATTGACGAAGAAGTTGCGAAAAGTCTCTGGCCGATGCGCCATCGCCTCCTCGGTCCAGATGTTCACCACCGCGTCAATCGACCAAATTTTCTCACTCATAGTCCCATTTCCTTTGCAATGATGTTGCGCTGCATTTCGCTGCTGCCCTCGCCAAATGTGAACAGGCCCGCGTCGCGCCACATGCGCTGCATTTCACTTTCCATGGCGTAGCCCGCGCTGGCAAGGATTTGCATGCCGTGGCGTGTGACGTATTGAAAGGTCTCGCTGGCCACCAGCTTGGTCTGTGCAGCCTCCAGCCGGCAAGGCCTGCCAGTGGCGATCAGCCATGCGAGTTGATAGAGCAGCAGGCGGGCCTGATTGACGCGCATCTGCATGTCAGCCAATCGGTGTTGAATGACCTGGAATGAACCGATGGCCTGACCGAACTGGTGCCGCTCGCGGGCATGCTGGACGGCAAGATTCACCGCCCTTTGCGCTTGGCCCACTGAATTGGCCGCTTGCCCGGCGCGGCTGTAGTGCAAGGTGGACATCAGGTGCTTGAAGCCTTGGCCGGCCTCGCCCATCAACGCGTCGTCACCCACTTCAACATCCTGCAAACCGATGTCCCATGAGGGCATGCAGTTTTGCCCCACCTTGGGGATGACCGTCATGCTGATGCCCGGCGTCTCGCGCGGCACCAAGAGCATGGACACGCCTCTGGAGCCCTTGGACCCAGCCTCCGTGCGGCAGGCCACGAGCAAGTACTGTGCAGTGCCGGCGTGGCTGATCCAGGTCTTGCGGCCGTTGATTCGCCAGCCGCCGTCAATGCGCCGCGCCGACGTGATGAGGCCGCCTGCGTCGCTGCCCGCACCCGATTCGGTCAGCCCCAATGAGAACCAGATCTTGCCTTGCATCATGGGCGGCAGCAGCTTGCGCTTTTGCGCTTCGCTGCCGTAACTTATCAATGACATGCCGCCGAAGGTGACCGCGCTGTTGAACAGTGTGGCCGCTATGCCCGCGTGCTGGGCCAGACGCTCTTGCACCAGCGCGGCACTGCGCCAGTCCTTCCCCAGCCCGCCGTACTCCTGTGGAAAAGGCAGCGCCAGCAAGCCCATCTCACCCATCACGGGCAGCAGATGCCACGGCGTCTCGTGGCGAGCTTCGGCTTCTCTGTAAGCCTGCGGCGGAAACTCACGCGCCATCATCCGGTCGATGGCGTCCAGCAATGCGCCATCTTCTTCCGGTATTTCAAAATCGATCATCGGGTCTCCGTGCAGGTGGGAACATGGGGTGGCGCTGGCGCATCGGACCCGCGGCCCGGTGCGCCACCCGCACTCAGGAAACCGTCATGCCGGTGTCGGCAACCACTTTGGCCAAACGCGTGACATCCGACTGAATGCGGCGCGCGAACTGATCGGGCGTGGTCGCTTCGATCTCGTAGTTGCCCAGGCGCAGTCGCTCTGCGACGTCGGGCAGGCGCATGGCCTTGGCAATCTCCGCCTGGATGCGGTTGATGATTGCGACGGGCGTGCCGACCGGCGCGTGCATGCCATACCACGAGGCAAACTCGACATTGGGAATGGTCTCGGCAATGGTGGGTACGTCAGGCAGGGCGCTACCGCGTGTGAGCGAACTCACCGCGATCACGCGCAGTCGCCCGGCCTGCACATTCGATTGAACGCCCGCGTAGTTGAGGAACGAGAAATCGATGCGCCCGCCTATCATGTCGACGATGACTGGGTCCGAGCCTTTGTAGGGAACATGGGTGTACTTCAGCCCGGTCGCCAGGCGAAGCATTTCGGCCAGGATGTGGGTGGAACTGCCATTGCCCACCGAGCCCATGTTGAGCGGGTTGGGCTGGGCCCTGGCATAGGCCATGAATTCGGCGACGGTCCTGACCGGCATTTCAGGCCTGACCACCATGGCCAGGGGGCTCGATGTCAATTGGGTGATGGGCGCCAGGCCCTTGATCGGGTCATAGGGCACCTTGGTCAGCGCTGGGCTGATCGCCATGGGGCCGATGTGCGATTGCAGCAAGGTGTAGCCGTCGGGCGCCGCCTTCACGACCCGCGCAGTACCGATCGTGCCATTGGCACCGGGGTCGCTTTCCAGCACCCAGGGCTGGCCAGTGGCTGCACCGAGCTTCTCGCACACCGGCCGCAAAATGCCGTCCGCAGGACCGCCAGCGGGCCAGGGGACAACGATCTTGACCGGCCGAGCAGGATAGGCCTGTGCGAACGCACTGCCCATCCACGGCACGGCCACCGCTGCACCCGCACCGACAATCAACTCACGTCTTCTGATTTGCATGGCGTTCTCCTGGTTGTGCCTAAAGCATCATCGCGCGAAACACGACTTGTGTCTTGCGCCAGTTTGACCAATTGCTTGCCGACATTTCGCCCCTGCAGCAAGCCGATGAAAGCCGATGGTGCGCTCGCCAAACCTTGCGATACCGTCTCGCGGTAGCGCAAGCGCCCCTCGGTCAGCCACTGGGCCATCACCGCGATGCCCTCGGGATAGCGCGCAGCATAGTCGCGCACGCGAAATCCTTGCTGGCGTGCGCGCCACATTTCGAATTGCTTGAGACGGCGCGGGCCCAGTTCAAGGCCCTGCGCGTTGTACTCGCTGATGGAGCCGCAAATGACAATGCGCGCATCCAGCGCCATCCAGCTCGTCACTGCGTCGTAGATACTGCCACCCACGTTGTCAAAATAAACGTTGATTCGCTCGGGGCAATGGCGCCGCAATGCGGCAAGCAGATCCGGCTCGGCCCGGTAGTCGATGCAGGCATCGAAGCCGAGGTCTTCAACCACATGACGAACCTTCTCGGCAGACCCCGCGATGCCCACGACACGACAGCCCCGAATCCTGGCGATCTGGCCAGCGGCCGAACCGACGGCACCGGCGGCCGCCGACACCACGACGGTCTGGCCGGCCTTAGGCTCCCCAATCTCTGTCATGCCGAAATACGCGGTCATGCCCGGCATTCCCAACACGCCCACGGCCGTGGAAGGCGGCCCCAGCGCGGGGTTGACCTGGCGCAGTTCGGAGCCAGGCAAAACAGAATAAAGCTGCCAGCCGAGATAGCCTTCAACCAGATCACCCACGCCAAACTCTGGGTCATTGGACGCAACGACCCTGCCAACCCCGCCACCGCGCATGGTGTCGCCAATCAATACTTGCTTGACGTAGGGATAGACACCATCAATCAGCCCGCGCATGTAGGGATCAACGGACAGCCACAGGCAGCGGACCACCACATCGCCCGCGCCGGGATGCGGCACCGGCCCACGCACCAGCGCGAAATCGCTCTCGCTGGGCATGCCTTGTGGTTTGGCGGCCAGAACGATGCGCTGGTTCTCAATCAGCCCGGCAGATGCACTCACTTGGTCAGGCCTGCTTCCTTGAGGATTGGATAGTATGTTTTGCGCTCGCCCTCGATCAACTCTCGAATCGCCTTTGAATCCATGTAGTGGAGCACCTGCTTCATGGCCGCGTAATCTCTTTTCATTTTTTCATCTTGAGTGATGTCTCGAACCGCGTCATGAATCCGTTTGATGATGGCCGGGGGCGTATTCTTTGGCGCAAACAAGATGCCCACCGGAACCTGAATGGGCACCTTGAAGCCCTGGTCCTCGAAGGTTTGAATATCAGGGAAATTCGGCGATCGAAGCTTGGCAAAGGTGACCAGCACTCTGATCTTGCCTGATTCAAGAAGAGGGCCTGCTGCAACCTCGGTGATCGACGCTGTGGGTATATGCCCGCCGAGCAAAGCGGCAATGGTCTCTGACTCGCCTTTGTACTGAATGCCGTTGAGTCGAATGCCGGCCTCCTTCGCAAACACCGTGGGTGCCATGAAGGTCACCGAGCCTTTACCTTGGTGACCAAACGGCAATTCTGGATTCGCCTTGGCAGCCGCAACCAGATCAGCCAGATTCTTCAAGGGCGAGTCGCTTCGCACTGCAAGCACCTGTGGTGACATTTGCCACGCGATGATGGGGCTCAGGTCGTCAAGCGTGTAGCTCACCTCTTGCAGCAGGGGCACGGTGGAGAAGGCGCCTTGATAAAAATGCCCGATGGTGTAGCCGTCAGGGTTGGCCTTGGCCACGCCGCCGACGGCAATGGCCTGCGCCGCACCCGGCTTGGCCTGAACGACGACCGGGACATTGAGCTTGCGGGCCAATGCGTCTCCAAGCATTCTGACCGAGATATCTACTTGCCCCCCGACCCCCAGGCCGTGCACCAGAAAGATGGGTTTTGATGGATAGTCCTGCGCGAGCGACATTCCAGCGCCTGTCAATGCCATGGCAAGAACGCACCAGCGAAGCGGATGTGTGAGATTCATGTTTCAACCTTTTTCATCAGGCAAGTCAATCGAACTGAATCGGAGCAGCCGCAGGTCATTTGGATTCGGTGACACGCGCCTATTTGTAATAGTCATCAGCCTTCAAGCCCAGGGCTCTTGCGAGGTTGATGTGCTGAATTTCTGAAGTGCCTTCGCTCAGTGTGAGCATTCGGGCGTCTCTGAAGTACCTCTGAATCGGCGAGTCCATCATGTAGCCCTGGGCGCCGTGAATCTGCAATGCCTGGTCTGTCACGCGCCCCGCCATCTCGGACGCAAACAGCTTAAGCATGGAGGCCTCCGCGAAGCATTCCTTGCCCTCGTGATACAAGGACGCCGCCCTCAGCATGAGAAGCCGCGCGGCATCAATGTCCATTGACATCTGCGCAAGCTTGAAGCTGATCGCCTGAAAATGCCCCAAGGGACGGCCAAATTGCACCCTGGTTTTTGCATGCGCCAATGACGCGTCAAAGGCCGCTCTTGCGACGCCTATCGCACGGGCTCCGACCAAGAGCCAACTGGCTGTGCGAATCCGCCTGACTCGCTCAAACGCCTCACCGGTAACGCCAAGCTGACTGCTCTTGTCGAGCTTGCAGTCAGTGAAAAAAATCTCCGCGATCTCCGAGCAGCGGATACCTGCCTTGCTGAGTTTGCGAAGGCGAAGCCCTTCGGTATTGCGCGGCACGATAAACAGCGAGAGACCCTGTATGCCTTTTGATTTGTCTGTATAAGCCTCAACGATCAGATAGTCGGCGATCGTGGAGTTGGTTATGTAACACTTGCTGCCATTCAACAGAAAATGGTCACCCTGATCGGTCACCGTCGTTCGAATTCGGGTTCGGTCCGATCCAGCATCGGCTTCGGTTGCGGCAAACGCCCAGGCCTGCGTCCCCTTGCAGGCTGCTGGCAGGTAGCGCTGCTTTTGCTCTTGCGTGCCGCACTCCACCAGCAGCGAAGCGCAATAGGCGGCATGCACCATGGTGCCTATTGCGATGCCCAAAGACACGTAGCCAATTTCCTCTGTGAAGATGCACTGCGAGTAGATGTCGCCGCCAGGCCCGCCATACTCCTCGGGTACGGTAAGGCAAAGCATTTTCAGCTCGCCCATTCGCCTCAAAAGCTGCTTGGGAAACTCTTGCTTTTCTTCGGCCTCCTCCACCAGAGGGGCGACTTCCTTTTGAGCAAAGGTCGTCACCGACTTTCTAAAAACATCGTATTCAGGAGGTAGCTGGAAGTTGATCATTTGCACACACTCACTTGGTCAAGCCTGCATCTTTGAGAATTGGGTAATACGTCTTGCGTTCGTTGTCGATCAAGTCTCGAACCGATTTTGAATCCATGTAATAAAGCACCTGTTTCATCGTGGCGAATTCCTTCTTGGTTTTCTCATCTTGAATGACCTCTCGAACCGAGTCGTGAAGCTTCTTCATGACTGGCGCGGGCGTATTCTTTGGCGCAAACAAGATGCCCACCGGAACCTGAATGGGCACCTTGAAGCCCTGGTCTTCGAAGGTTGGAATTTCAGGGAAGTTGGGTGACCGAACCTTGGCGTAGGTGACCAGCACCCTGATCTTTCCAGACTCAAGAAGAGGGCCTGCCGCAACCTCGGTGATCGATGCTGTGGGTATATGCCCGCCAAGCAAAGCGGCAGCGGTGTCCGCGTCGCCCTTGTACTGAATACCGTTGAGGCGAATGCCCGCCTCCTTTGCAAAAACTGTGGGTGCCATGAAGGTCACCGAGCCTTTACCTTGATGGCCAAACGGTATCTCCGGATTCGCCTTGGCAGCCGCAACCAGATCAGCCAGGTTCTTCAAGGGCGAGTCGCTTCGCACTGCAAGCACCTGCGGTGACAATTGCCACGCGATGATGGGGCTCAAGTCGTCAAGCGTGTAGCTCACCTCTTGCAGCAGGGGCACGGTGGAGAATGCGCCTTGATAGAAGTGCCCGATGGTGTAGCCGTCAGGGTTGGCCTTGGCCACGCCGGCAACGGCGATGGCCTGCGCCGCACCTGGCTTTGCTTGCACAACGACAGGGACATTCAGTTTTCTGGACAATGCGTCGGCGAGCACTCTGATCGAAATATCAGTCTGCCCACCAGCTGCGAGGCCGTGCTGAATGAACAGGGGCTTCGAAGGAAATTCCTGAGCGTAGGAAAGCGCTGAATGAACCACAGCCAGTGTGGCCACGCAGTTGCGAAGCAAGTTTTTTCGAGCCATTTTTACACCTTCATCAACAGTTAAGTGAAACACACCGATGGCAACTTCAAGTTGCCGACTTTCTGCAGGTAATCAAGGTCAGGTAATGGGTGCGCCTAGCAGGCATCTCATCGTCTTGGGGCGGCATCTCAGGCAACGCGAGTTTGATTTCGATGTCGCAAAACCCCAGATTCTTCAACTCCTGCCTCAGATCCATTTGCGAGAAGCCCACGGCGAAGGGCTCATTGTTGCGCTTGGCGTATCCCCAATGGAGCCATTGCCCGATGTTGCCCCCTGGCACCAAGTGCATGTCGAAGGCCATGAACAGCCCGCCTTTTCGCAACGCCCGATGCGCCTCGCCGAGTGCCGCGCGAATCGCCTTGACAGGCATCTCGTGATACAACCAGTGCGAGGCAATCAAGTCCACTGACTCTGAGGGGACGTGCAAATCTTCTGCTGCCCGTTGGGAAAAATCTATTTTTTCGCCTCGCTCGTTGGCCCGCAGGTGCGCGAGTAAAACTGCCGCAGCACACACGTCAACACCCAACACCTCCGCATCGGGGAAGGCGGCCTTCAAGGCCCGGGTCGATTCACCAATGGCACAACCGATATCTATCACCTTGCCTACCGGATGCTGCGCCATGTTGGCCAATGCACTTGCTGCGTCCGCATAGACCCGCATGGGTGCCGAACTTTCCCCAAGGGCGAAGGAGAATCCTGATGTCGACGCCTCATATGCGAATGCTGCGGCCGGATTACTCCATACGCCGCCGACATGCTGATGTGTGTGGGACTCGCGAACGTAAGAGGGCACTTCGAAATCGGCGTCGATTTCCACGCGCCCCGGGCCTTTGTTTTTTGCCTCGTCAAGAAGCTCACTACAGTGTTGCTTCTGGTCGCAGGCCAGATCGACCAGCCCTCTGCGGCCGTAGTACTTCATCTGCTGCGAATAGCGCTCGAGCCATGCGTAGAGCCGGTAGGCAGCAAGGTCCGCATAACGTCTTTCAAGTTCTGTTGGCTGCAGCGTGCCATCCACCGTGGACACGACCGCCTGATAAGCCTCCGTGCGCCAGAAATTTCGCAGGCCCTTGATGTACGACTGCCAGGTGGCCAGTTGGAAGTCGCCTTCGGTGTCAACAGGGTGTGAGGCTCGCGCAGCCGAGCTCATGCCAAGCGGGTTCATCAACGCCCCTCAATCAAGTGAGACACGTCGGGGACTTGATCCGGATGCAAGAACGGCCTCAGTATCGAGGCCGTGAATTCGTTTTCTTCAACGCGCATCCAGGCTTTTAGCTTATCGCCTTGGCCGGCTGCGGCGATCTGCTCTGGGCTGGTGGCCCCGCTATCGAGCAAGGCATTGCGCAATCGCTCAAGCTCGGCCTTCAAAAGGAAAACTTCTCCAGCCAAGGCAAGTGTCACTCCCAGCAGACGCGCAGTGTCGGTCTGCATCAGCTTGTCTGCACCCTGGGCTTGCGTATTCATGTCATGACCCTGCCTTGAACGCTGTTTAACGAATCCAGTGTTTCCAGTTCCGCAAGCACATAGTATTTCTTGCGATAGTCATATCGAGCCTGCACGGGAATATGGTCTGGTCCGTGGCTCCATGTCTCGAATCGGGGGATTTTACCTTTGTTCAGGCTGACTCGGTCGCAAACGAAGCGCCCTGCTGGAACTTCGATTTCTTCTTCGGCCAGATAGTCAAGCGTCAACACACCGGGCTCTGGCGTGACGGTTGTCGTGTTTCCCAGCATAGGGCCAGAACCACCATTGCCCAGGGCCGAGCTGGCCATTCTGGGGTAGAAGGTTTGCGGCTCGCTTATTTTGGTTTTGTCGATCAGCGCGTTGACCCAGCAGTCTGCGGCCACCGAGTGACTGACGAACAGCGGAATGCGGCCCTTGACAGGCCAGCGCTGCGAAATCCGACCACCGTCCACAGTGAAACTTTCGCATTCCACCAAATCGTCGGCGAAGCGGAACCACCCTGAGCCCTGAAACCTGTCTTTGATGGTGAGGCGGATAAAGCAGTCCAGAGGACGCCATTGCGAATCCACGGAGTAGGTCACGTCGCGCAACACCTTGTCGTCGTCCATTGCCGTCAAAGACCGAAGCGTGCGCGCACCGTCGGTGTGAAGGGTGATGGTGAACCACTCCTTTCCCGTCACGCCAACATCGTCGGTGATGTAGTCAAGTCGGCCGCGAATGATTCGGTGGTCCATGCTGGTTTTCCTATGCCTGAGTTAATCAGAATGCTTGCCCTTTGAATCACTCATGATTCATTCAACCGACCGGGCAGTCATCAGTATTTCACACCTGCGCGGTCGAGTACCCGCATGGCCTTCAGGATCATGGGCCCATCTACCATGCCGTCGCCCACCATGTACACACCGGCACCGGCTTTCTGCGCTGCGCGATAGCCGGAAAGTACCTCGCCTGCATACTCCACCTCGCTCGCACTCGGGCTGAACACTTCGTGCAGGATGGGAATGTGCCGGGGTGTCGGGCAACTGCGACCGGTGAAGCCCAGTTGCCTGGAGTATTCGCTGGAAGTTCGCAGGCCATCGAGGTCGTGCACGACGATGTGCATCACGTTGATGGGCTCCAGCCCGGCGGCGCGGGCGGCTGACACCACGCGGCTCATGGCGTAGAGCGTCTCCAACTGCTGGGGCGTTCGAGTCGCGTGAATGCTGTGGGTGTAGTCCTCGGCCCCGAAGTGAAGATTGGCCATGCGTGGATGAGCGGCCGCGATCTCGTATGCGTAACGCATGGCCTCCGCGGTTTCGATGTAGCAGGACAGCAGCAAGCTGCCAGGCGCTATCCCGTGGCGGATTTCCAAAGTGTCGAGCACCCGCGCGGCCACGCGGATGTCTTCTGCCGAACGCACTTTTGTGAGGATGAATCCAGTGGGCGGCGAGTGCGCGCAGAAATGCTCTAAGTCATCGAGCCAGTATTCGGACGCAAGACTGTTGATGCGCACGAAGCGCTCCTTGTCTCCGTACGCCAGAGTGGAAAGCGCATGCGATGCGATTTTGCGCGCTTGCGGCTTGCGCTGTGGCAGCACTGCATCTTCAATGCAGATGATGCAGGCATCCGCCTGACTCTGCGCCTGCTTTTCGAGCAGGTCCGCATTGTCCGCAGGCGCCATGAGAAAGGAGCGTCGCCGCCCGCGCGGGCGCTGTGTCGCGCCGGCTGTTGCTGTTGAATCCATCACTGATGCTTCCTGGTAAAAACCGGCGCTTACTTTGTCGTTGAATCCCACTCTACTGTGGTTCGATGCCTGCGGACTTGAGCGCTCTGCCCCACTTCGGCTCCTCGGCCACGATGTAGGCCGCCAACTGCTCGGGCGAGTGCATCACGGGGTCAGCCCCCATGTTGCGCAGAAAGGCGAGCATGTCTTCGCTCTTGAGAATGTCGGTCATGGTCGCATTGAGTCTGGCGACGATGGCTGCAGGCGTGCCCACAGGTGCGACGAAGCCTGTCCAGCCGAAGAATTCAAGCGGCTCGGGCAGCAGCTCGCTCATGGTCGGCACATCGGGCAGCACGGAAGATCGCTTGGCAGAAGTGACCGCGTAAGGTTTCACCGCCCCGGACCTGATGTGCGGCAGCGTGAGCGCGACGTCATTGATCATCAGGGGGACCTGTCCGCCGAGCAGTTCGGTCACCGCCTGCGGCCCGCTCTTGTAGGAGATTGCAGTGACATCGATGCCGGCCACCTGCTTGAGCCTGGCCGCGACCACCGCGCCCGTGGCGTTGGAGTAGGCGATGTTCAGGCTGCCGGGCTTGGACTTGGCCAGTTCAATCACTTCCTTGAAGCTGTTCGGTGCAAAGCTCTTGACGCCCACCAGCACCGAAGGCACCGAGAAGAACGAGGAGATCGGCGCCATGTCGTTCAACGCATAAGGCAGTTGCTTGATCAGGTGCACAGCGGCCACGGTGCTGGTCGAAGAGATCATCGTCAAGGTGTAGGCATCCGGCGCGGAGCGCAGGCCTGCGGTCATGCCGATGGCGCCGCTGGCGCCCGGACGGTTGTCCACCACCACGGGCTGACCCAGCATCACGCTCATTTTCTGGGCGACCAGGCGCACCGCAGCATCGGACGTGTTGCCCGGCGGCGCCGGGACGATGATGCGAATGGGCTTGCCCGGATATGCCTGCCCCCAGGCAGCCTGCCAGGGCAGCGCGCCGGCACACACGGCACCCGCGACAAATTGTCTCCTACCAATAGCGCTCTTCATGCTGCGTTCCTTTCTCGTTCTGATGGATCATCAATCTGCAGTCTGTCGAAATACAGGGTCGGCGTCAAAGCGGCAGGCCAGGCAAGCCGCTGGGCAGACCCAGCATCACCCTGCCATACGCAGGCCCCACCACATCCCACTGCAAGGTGAAGTTCGCGGCGCCGGCATGGATGTCGCGCCAGGCGCGCTGCAGCGGATTGCTCGAATACAGCGCCGAGCCGCCTGCCGCGTCGAACACCAGGTCGATGGCTTCCACGCAGCAGCGGGCGCAGTAGGCCGCGTCGCGGCGTGCCTTGACCCCGTAAGCCGGGTCCACCTCGCCCGTGGTTTCGATCATCTGCTGGATGTCCTGCAGCCGCCGCCTGACGATGAGTTCCACGCCATCGAGCAGCGCGGACGCCCTGGCAAGCCGCTGCTGCAGCGTGACGTGCGAGCTGATGCCCTGGCCGGAAGAGTGGGCGGCGGTCTGCCGCGCCTTCTGAGAAAACTGCTCCAGCGCCCCAACTGCCGCGCCGTAGAGTGAAGAGACGAGGACGTAACCGCCAGCAGCCCAGAACGGAAAGCGGAACAAGGCCTGCGGGTTGGCCTTGAGCCCCGGGGACGTGCAGCGGATCACGTCCTGGTAGGACACGGTGCGGTAGTCGGGGACGAAGACCTGGGCGACCAAGACATCCTTGCTGCCTGTTCCGGCCAGGCCTGCAACGTCCCAGGTCTCCAGGATCTCGTAGCTCTGGCGCGGTAGCAAGAAGTAGCGTTTCTCTTCGGGCTGCTCGCCCTGCGCGGCCACCATGCCACCGAGTTGCACCCATTCACACGGGTCAATGCCGCTGGAAAATGGCCAGCTACCGCTGAGCATGTAGCCCCCCGCGACGCGCTCTGCCTTGCCGGCCGGAAAGACGTAAGAAGACCCGATCAGTATGTCCGGTGAGCGCCCCCATATTTCCTGCTGCGCCTGCTCAGGCCAGTGCGCCAGCATCAGGTGGTGGCTGGCGATGTTTCCCAAGACCCAGGACGTGGATGCGCAGCCCTTTGCGAGCTCGGAGCACACATCGAAAAAGATCATCGGCGCAAGCTCCAGCCCACCGACCCGCTTGGGTTGCACGATCCGAAACAGTCCCGCGCTGTGGAGCTTGTCGACGACTGAATCGAGCGCGCGGCCCGCATCTTGCGTTTCTCGCGCGCTCGCGCGCAGGCTCGGGATGAGAGCGCGCGCCTGTGCCACCGCCCCCTGGTAGGCATCCTGGCTGCTGTCGGTTGCACTGCTCGTGCCGCCTTGTTCCAGGGCGCTGGGCTGCGCACGGAAATTCAACTCCACGGTGATGCCATTCGGGTCCTCGATGAACAACTGCTTGAGCGACATCTCAGGCACCTCGCGCTCCTTGAAGGCAATGCCGTGACCCTGAAGTCTGACGCGAAAGTCCTCGAAGTCGGGGGCGTCGAAGGCCACATGATCGATGGCGCCGCTGCCCTGTAGCGTGGAATGGTCCTTGGTTCCCAGGTGCGCATCGAGCACCGCCTGCGCCTCAGCGTTTCCTGCGACGGCCCCGGTGATATGCACCACCGGCGTGTCGCTGCGGTCGTACATCCAGGCGCCTGGGCGCTTGCTTGGCAGAGGGCCTTCCTTGAGGCCAACGATGTCCCGATAGAAAGTGATCGTCTCGGTCAGATGCACAGTGCGGACGTTGTAGTGGTCAAGCCGAAGCCTGGGGGTGTGGGTCATGGTTGATCTGCCTTGTCTCGCCAAAAACCGTGGCGCCTGGAAGGACGGATCGTCAGGCATCCCGTCCGCCACAGCAATGGCATGGCACTTATATCAGCTATGCCCGAAAGGGTTGCCTGTGAGAAGATGGTATCCATGGACCTGAAGAAACTGGAGTACCTGCTGCAGGTGGCCGAATACGGCAGCTTCACCAAGGCTGCGGCAGTGATCGGCATCGCCCAACCAGCCCTTGGCCGGCAAGTGCAGAAGCTGGAGGCCGAATGCGGTGTTCGGCTGCTGTACCGCCACGGCCGCGGCGTGGCCCTCACCCCCGAGGGGGAAACGCTGCTGGAACGGGTGCGGCCTCTGGTGCACCAGTTGCAGCATGCCGCAGTGGACCTGCGCGACGAAGCCGCAACGGCAAGCGGTTTGATCACCATCGGGCTGACGCCCACGGCCGGCGGCCTGTTTGGGCTGCCGCTCATCAAGACACTGCGCGGCAGGTTCCCCAAGCTGCAGGTGAATGTCGTGGAAGCCTACAGCGGTTTCGTGCACGAATGGCTGATGAACGGCCGGCTGGATCTGGCGGTGCTGCACGATGCGCGGCGCTCCCAGCAGATTCTGGTGGAGCCACTGGCGTCGGCACGTCTTTCGCTCATTTCCCCTCCCAACTCGCGTCCGCTGGTACCGGCTGCCTCGGCCGTGCCGCTCAAGCGACTGGCGGGCGTGCCGCTGGTGCTTCCCACCCGCAACCATGGTCTGCGCCGGGCACTTGAATACGCCGCGAGCCGGGCCGGAATCCACCTGGACGTTCGCTTCGAGATCGACACAATCTCGCTGGCTCTCGAACTAGTGCGCGAGGGCCTTGCGCATACCGTTCTTGCCTACAGTTCGGTCGAGGACAAGCAGGCCCGCGGTGAGCTGAGTTCGCGGCTACTGAAGGCGCCCGAGGTGGAGATCAGGCTGATGATGGGGCGCGCCGCCAATCGTCCGCTGAGCCGATCGATCCAGTTCGTGGAGGCAGAAATCCGCAACCAGGTCCGGCTTGCCGCGGCCAGGTATCCCCTGCACATGAAGCTGACCGGCGACGAAGCGCCACAGTCTCGCAAAGGCAAGGCAAACCTTTAGGGCATAGCTGATATAAGTGTCATGCCCTTGCTGCGGCAGGGCTTCCGTTGGACCATGCACCCGTGCCATGCACTTGCCTCGCCTCTCGTCCAACCATGAACCCCAGTCCAAACCATACCGCCTCTCACTCCTTTCTCGAAGTCTTCGCTGCCAATGGCGTGGACCGCGTCTTTCTTGTTCCTGGGGAAAGCTACCTCGGCATCCTGGACGCGCTCAACGACGTGCCCGCGCTGCAGGTGGTGACCTGCCGCCACGAAGCGGGTGCCGGGTTCATGGCGTGTGCCGATGCGCGGCTGACGGGCCGCCCGGCCTTGGTGCTGGTCAGCCGGGGGCCGGGAGCGACGAACGCAAGCATCGCCGTGCACACGGCGCAGCAAGATGCCGTGCCGCTCGTGCTGGTGATTGGCCAGGTGCCTCTCCGTGAGCTTGGGCGAGAGGCCTTTCAGGAGATCGACTACCAGCGCATGTTCGGCTCCATTGCCAAATGGGTTGTCGAAGTGCGCGAGCCGGAACAACTCGCCGAAGTGGCGTTCAAGGCGGTGCGCATGTCCACCTCGGGAACGCCTGGTCCTGTTGTGGTGGTGATCCCGGAAGACATCCAGCAGCAGAGCGTGTCGGTGCAGCGCTGGCGAGCGCGCAGCCACGAAGCATCCGAGCCCACAGCGTCAGTGCTGCAGGAGCTGACGGGCATGCTGCAGGCTGCACAGCGCCCCTTGATCGTAGCCGGCGGCGGGTTCGAGAGCGAACACGGGCGTGCGGCCCTGCTCGCCTTTGCGCAGACGTGGCAGATCCCGGTGGCGGTGTCGTTCCGGCGGCACGACGTGTTCCCGAATCAGCACCCGCTGTACGCGGGCGACCTGGGGCTGGCCAACGGCAGCGAACACATGCAAGCCTTCCATGACAGCGACCTGATACTGGCGCTGGGCACGCGCATGGGCGACGTCACCACCCAGCGCTATACCTTTCCGGCGATGCCGTCGCCGGCACAGGCGGTGGTGCACTGCCACGCCGATCCGCATGCGGTCGGGCTGAATTTCGCCCCGCGCATGGGCATCGTCTGCGATCCGGTGGCGCTTGCTGCGGCGCTGGCGCAAGTGAAGGCCGTGCCACCACGGGACGCCTCGCACGCGTGGCGCGCGCGCCTGCGAGGCATTCAGGACAAGATCTCGCAATGGCCAGTTGGCACCTCACCGTCCCCGGACGTGGTGCGTTCGCTGGCACGTCACCGGCAAGGACACACCATTGTGTGCTTGGACGCGGGCAGTTTCGCTGCGCCGGTTTATCGCCATTTCAGCTTCAATCATCCTGAGCGCTTGCTGGCGCCGATCTCGGGCGCCATGGGTTTCGGCACGCCTGCTGCGATTGCCGCGCAACTGCGCTGTCCGCAGGCCAAAGTGATTTGCCTGGTAGGCGACGGCGGCTTCATGATGACCGGCAACGAGATGATTGCCGCGGTCGAGCGGCGGCTACCGATTCTTTTCGTCGTGGTGGACAACAATGCCTACGGCTCGATCTGGATCCACCAGGCGGCACTGTACCCCGGACGCCATGTGGGAACGACTCTATCGAGTCCGGATTTCGCATTGATCGCCGCTGCATTCGGCATGCCGGCCGAGACTGTGACGCATGCCGATGAGGTCGACGCGGCTGTGCAGCGGGGGCTGCGCGCCACCACGCCTTACCTGTTGCACGTGAAAACGCAGCTACCCGCCGCGCGCGCCTCCAGCGACAAACAGCCCGAGCCAGCCGCCACATGGGAGAGCAATTGAGCACTGACGCCATGTCCAGCCTGATGCGCGCACGGTCCATCGTGATCCTGGGCGCATCCACCGACCCCGAGAAATTCGCCAACAGGCCATTGGTTTACCTGAGGAAGCTTGGGTTTGCCGGGCCTGTGTTTCCTGTGCACCCGCAAGCGGCCGACATCGAGGGCTTCCGTTGCTACCGCTCGCTCGATGATGTGCCCGGTCCAGTCGATGTGGCCATCATCGCGCGGCCGGCCGAGCATGTGCCGACCGAAGTGGCGCGTTGCATCGCGCGCGGCATCCGCGCTTTCGTGGTGTTCAGCGCAGGCTTTGCCGAAGCCGGCCCCGAAGGCGCCTTGCTGCAGCAGCAACTCCTTGATATGTGCAAGTCGGCCGGTGCTGTCATGTGCGGGCCCAATTGCACTGGCGTGGTGGACGCACCGACTGGCGCGGCCTTGAGCTTCATGACGAACCTGGACAAAGAAGTCGCGGCCGGCGGCAGCGTCGCCCTGGTGTCGGGCAGTGGCTCGATCGCCGCCATGTTGTTTCAGGGGCGTGGCGGTCTCATCAGCTCGGTTGCGTCCATTGGCAACGAAGCCGTCACCACAGCGGCGGACTTCATCGCCGACGCCGTCGAGCAGCCTGGTATCAGCGGTGTGATCTGCTTCCTGGAAGCCATCCGGGACCCCCAGGGCATGATGAGTGCCCTGCGACGGGCGAGCCTGCTGCGCAAGCCGGTGGCGCTTCTGAAGGGCGGACGAACCGCCCGCTCCGCACAGGTCGCGGCAACCCACACAGGTGCCATGGTGGACGATGACATGGCCACCCAGGCGATGTTCGACCACTGCAACGCGATCCGCGCGGGGTCCATCGAGGAGCTGAAGCTGCTGGCAACCCTGATGCACGCAGCGGCCAGTCGTTCCATCGGCCCGGGCATCGGTGTGCTCACGCCTTCGGGTGGCACGGCGGTGCTGATCGTTGACGAGATCACCACGCACGGACTCGACTTGCCAGAACTAACCGAGGCCAGCTGCGCGGCTCTGCAAGAACTCATCCCGCAGGCAACACCGGCCAACCCGATGGACATCACCGGCTTCGGCGCGAATTCGCAACCGATCTTCAGCGCCGCCATCAGCGCCATGCTGGACGATCCCTCGGTGGATGTCCTGCTGGTTCCGATGGGAGGCGGTGTCGGCAAGGTGGGCAGCGGGCGGGCGCAGGCGCTGATAGAGGCCGGCTCGCGCACCGGCAAGCTGCTGGTGCCGATCTGGCAAGGCACCACGCGCGAACAGCCTGGCTACGAGGCGATGCTGACCGCAGGCCTGCCGGTGATGACCGACTATGCGCTGCTGGTCGCGGCACTTGGCAAGCTGATCGCGCATCGCCGCCGCTGCCTGGCATCACAGGAAAGCCTTGGGCCGCCCACCTTGCTGCCAGCAGCCGCTCTGGCCTTGGCGCGCGGCGCGATCGCCCGGGGAGATCTTTCGCTGAGCGAGCCGCAGGTGAAAGCGATTTTTGCCGCCAGTGCCATCGCGATTCCTGCCTTCCGATTGCTTGCGCCCGCGGGCGAGGCCCCCGAAGATTTGCCACTTCGCTTTCCGGTGGTGCTCAAAGTGGTCAGCCCCGACATCGTGCACAAGAGTGCGGTGGGTGGCGTCGCCATGGTCAATACGCCAGGTGAGCTGGGGCCGGCGCTACGCAGCATGCGATCCGAAGTGGGCTCGCGCTGCCCTGCGGCCCGTATCGACGGCTGGCTGGTGGAAGAAGTCATTGCCGCTGGACTCGAACTGTTGGTGGGCATCAAGCGCGACGCAGGCTTTGGCTGCCTGCTGACGCTGGCCCTCGGGGGCACCTGGGCCAACTCGCTGCGTGGCGCGGTGACTGCACTGCTGCCGCTCACACCCGCTGGTGCACGCGATCTGGTGCGGCGCTTCTTCCATGACAGCGAGGAGATCGCCGCGTTGGATGCGCTGTCAGACCTTCTCCTGAAGCTCGCCGCCATCGCGCAAGCCCTGGGCGATCAACTCGACGTGCTGGAAGTCAACCCGGTGAAGCTGTCGGGCGGACCCAACGCCGAGGCGATCGCGCTGGACGGCGTGCTCACCTTTGCCGCCCCTCCTTTGCTCCTTCCCACTGACACGAGGACCCCATGACCAAGCTCTATCCGCGCAAGACCAATCTGCGCCGCACGCAGCTCATCACCCCCTGCGACGACGCATGGGACTTGATGCACAAGGCAGCCCGATCGAAGACCGACATCGTGCGGCTGGAACTGGAAGACGGCGTCTTGCCGGCACGCAAGACACAGGCCCGCCAATGGTGCCTGCGCGGACTGCAGGAGATCGACTGGGGCGACAAGGAAATATGGGTGCGCATCACTCACTTCGACTACGGCTACGCCGAAGAAGACATCGACATGCTGGTGCAGGGCCAGCCCAATGTCATTCTGATGGGCAAGGCGCAAGGCCCGCAGGACTTGCTGCACCTGGACCAACTGATAGGCGACGCCGAGCGGCGCCATGGCATCCCGCCTGGCACGGTGAAGATGGGCTGCGTGATCGAGCGAATCCGCGCCGTGCACACGGTCGAGGCACTGGCCGCCTGCTCGCCCCGCATGAGCATGATGTGCTGCGGTCTGGATGACCTATCCAACGAATACGGTTACCGTCTGACCCGCCTGCCGGCCGACGCGCTGGAAACGCTGTATGTGCGCAGCCGGGTTGTGCTGGCCGCACGGCTTGCGGGAATCACCGCGCTCGACTATCCCTATCTCAAGTACCGTGACCTGGAATCGTCCGAGCTGGATGCGCGCTTCTCGGCGCGCCTGGGCTTCCACGGCAAGCAGATCATTTCGCCCGCGCAAGCAGAGGGCGTGCACCGGGCTTTTGCGCCGACCGAGAAAGAACTGGCATGGGCCACCGCGATCCTGGACACTGTAGAAAAGGCCCAGGGCAGCACGACCGCAGTCTTCATCATCAACGGCGAAATGATCGATGCGCCCCACATCCTGCAGGCAAGAAAAATCATGGAGCGGCAACGTACGTCAGCGTAGGACGTAGGACAATGCGACATGGACTTCGAACCCTCCATCACCCCACCGGCCAGCCCCACTGTGCTGGTCTGGTCATTCGCATTCGCGCAAGGCCAGTTTCTCTTGCCAGGTGATGATGCGGCCCCCACCCCCGGCCCCTTGATCGACGCGCAAGTACGCCATTACCTCGGCCGCCTGGGCGGTCTGGATGCGTGGGCCTTGCAACTGAATGAGGCGCCCGATGGCTGGCGCAAGGTGCCGCTGCGCAATGCGATGATGGACATGCCGCCCTGGCATGGCGGCCTGGCAGGCCGGGCGGCACAGCTCATTGAATGGGATCGCGCGCATCGCTACTGCGGTGTCTGCGGCACGCCGACCGAGCGCCTGGAGAATGAACGGGCGCGTAAATGCCCGGCTTGCAATTACCTGGCCTATCCGCGCCTGACACCTGCCATGATGGTGCTGATCTGGCGCCCCGGGCAAGTGCTGCTGGCGCGGTCCGCGCGCTTTGTCAAAGGCAATTACAGCGCGCTTGCGGGCTTCGTCGAGGCCGGCGAGACCATCGAGGAGTGCGTGAGTCGTGAGGCCTATGAGGAAGTCGGCGTACGCATCACCGATCTGCGCTATTACGGCAGCCAGAGCTGGCCTTTCCCCAACAGCCTGATGATCGCGTTCACCGCGCGCTGGGAGAGCGGCGACATCGTGCCGCAACCCGATGAAATTGAAGATGCACAGTGGTTCGCGCTGGATGCGCTGCCCGGCATACCACCTCGATTCAGCATTTCAGGTCATTTGATCCGCGACACCGTCGCGGCGCTGATGGAGGGCAGGCAGCTTTGAGAGGCTGGCACAGAGGACGTCGCATCTGCCGCGCAGAATGCCTCAGACCGGCGCCATCAGCTCTTGATCTTGCTCCTGCTCGTGGGCAAGCAAAGCGTGCAACTTGCGCTCCAGCACTCGAAACTCGTTGGTGTAGGGCAACTCAGACGAGTCCCTGGGCCGCCCGAAGGGAAGCACTATGTTTTCCAGAATGCGTCCGCCCGGTCCCATGATGATGACGCGGTCTCCCAGCAACAGGGCTTCGGTGAGATCGTGGGTGACGAAGATGACGCTGCTACGCCTGCGCTCCCATAAGTCTAGAAATTGCACCCGGGCCGCCTCGCGGGTTTGGGCATCCAAAGCCGCGAAGGGCTCGTCCATCAATATCAAGTCAGGATCAAGCGCCCAGGTGCGCGCCAGGGCGACACGCTGTCGCATGCCCTGCGATAGCTGCCACGGATAACGATCCTCGGCGCCTGCCAAACCGAGCCTGACCATCAGCTCATGTGCCCGGGCGCGCCGTTCAGCGCGCCCCACGCCGCGCACCTCCAGCCCGATCTCGACATTGCCCATGGCGGTTCGTGAAGGAACCAGCGCGTCACGTGCGAACATGTAGCCCAGGTGCTCACGCGCTGCGCGCGGGCTCTTTCCCTTGACCTGGACCTGACCGGCCTGAGGGTCTAGAAGACCGGCGAGCAGATTGAGCACACTGGTCTTGCCGCAACCGCTGCGACCGACGATGACGAGAAATTCGCCATCCCCGCATTCCAGGTTGAAGTTCTCCAGAATCGTCGTGACTGCACCGGTCGCATGATTTTCGAAGCGTACCGTGATGCCACTGAGTTGGGCCAGCGGCCCGGTCGACTTCACACTTTCCTCTGGCATGTCAGCTCCTTGCCATCGCGTCGCCATTCAGCGCGCTGTCGGGGGCTGCCAACGAAGCAGACGCCGTCCAGCAAGCTCGCTGAGGGTATTGAAAAATGCGGCAGTGATCATCAACAGTATGAGCACCGCATACACCGTGGCCAAATCGAACACTCCCGCGCTGCGGGCTATCAACTGACCCAGCCCGTCCGCCGAGGCGATGAGTTCGGAGGCAATGACACCAAGCAGCGAGTAGATCAAACCCAATCGCACCCCCACCAGGATGGACGGGAGCGCCGCTGGCAGAACCACCTTACGCAGGATCTTCGCCTTAGATGCACCCAGAGTCACCATCATTCGCATCGCCTCCGGATCGGCAGCGCTAACACCGGCCATGGCGTTGAGAATCATGATGAACACCACCAGGCTTACCGCAAGCGCAACCTTGGCCGACATGGTGATGCCAAACACGATGATGAACACCGGCGCCAGGGCGATGCGCGGCATGGCGTTCAATGCGCTGAGAAAGGGGGCGATGACGCGCTGCACTGTGGTCAGCAGTCCCAGCATGAGGCCAAAGGGAATGCCGATCACGGCCGCAATCAGCAATCCATAGCCAGTCGCCTGAAGCGTCGCCCAGTAGTTAGGCCACAGCGTGCCGCCACCCGACAGCGCGAGGAAGGCCTGCCACACCGCACCCGGGCTTTGCACCACGACCTTCACGCCCCAGTTGAAGACATGGGCGATCTGCCACAGCCCCACCGCGACCAGAATGACCAGCACTTGCAATAGCAAGGTGGTGAGCCAGATCGGCATGGGTGCGCGCACCGCCCCATCACTCGCGCTGGCGGCCGGCTGGGCGATCCGGGTATCAGCCGCGGGCATTCGGTTTCTCTACTTCTTCGCGTTGGGCAGACAAGCCTGCGTCGTGATTACAGTTTGGCCTGGCAGGCCGAGGACACATATTCGCCATAAGCAGGAAGAGTGGTTCCGCTGGGCAGCAGAATCGATTGGGCGCCCCACGACTTCGCGTCGATCTTGGGGGTGGGCCATGACGATTTGTACTGCTGCCAGAAACTCTCGGGGCAATGTCCCGATCACTGTTGAACGCTGCCGGGTGACGGCTCCTCTGACGTGATACTACGCGGCTTTTCTTTCGCTGGCCTGCACGGCGGTTTGCCGAGCCTCCAAGACCGTCATCAGGAAGTTCATATCCCGATGCCCGCGCAG
>CANJPU010000002.1 GCA_947476285.1 Comamonadaceae bacterium
ACCGCAGCCTCTTGGTCAGACATCTGCGCGGGCCGCCGGGCGGCGAAAATGTCATCGATCACCTTTTCCGACAGCCCCGCTGCGATCGCCAGGGGCCGATGGGAAAACCATTCGAACTGCGCAGTCCAGGCGCGTGCGGTCACAAGAATCGCGAGTTCGCGCAGTGCGGCGGGTAATGCCGCTTCAAATCGCAGATATTCACCCACCTGCTGAACACGGCCCATCAACCCGGGGCTATAGAGCAAAGGAAGGAATGGGCCGCTGATGCCCCCGCGTGGGCCGCTCGCGATAGCGGCCGCAGCGGCGCGCTGGGCTTGGCTCCACTGGTCTGATGGAATCTCAGGGAATCTGCTCATACTGGCTCCTAGACTGTGTTGCTGATGATGCTGTGCGGTCCAACCGACGGGCCCGGCCGCCACACAGCCATCATTGCGGTTGAAATCCGGCTTTGCGTGCAATGTCGGCGAAGCTCCATGCGCTTTTTACTTGGGCACAGCACGCGCGCCACGGCGATGTGTGCAAGCCTCCTTGCACTGTAACCGGCGCCAGGGCACTTGTCAGACTCGCGGCCTCTTGGGATGATGCAGGACGAGTGAACCGGCGCGCTTGCAGCGTGGGCTTGGTCGCCAAAGTATTCTTCATGCCCCGGACACCCTCCTGGGTCATCTTGGGGCATCTTGGAAAATGGAGCACACATCATGTTGATCACACGCAGTTGGATTGAATCACAGTCGAGCCGCATCCCCCGCGACACGGGCCGCTTCCTCGGTACTTTGATTCGCATGATCGAAACGCCGGGGGCTGGATTCGCGCCCAATGCGCAGATGGTGGAGCAGGCGCCCGGCTGGGTGCTTGCGACGCATTTCCATCGGGAATATCAGTTTCAGTTGTTCGTGAGCGGCTCGGGCACGCTTGGCCGCCATGAGGTCCGCCCCCTGATGCTGCACTACACGTCGCCTGAATCGGGTTACGGTCCGATCACTGCTGGGCCGCAAGGCCTCGCGTACTACACGCTGCGGTCGAGCGCGCCGGCCGGGGCCTGCTATCTGCCGGAAGCCAGGGAAACGATGCAGCAGGGGCTTGCCAAACGGCACGCGATGTCGCAGCGCATTGCCGTCGGCGCGCAATTGCCTGCAGTGGCGCAGGCAGCAGACGTCGAGACTTGCATTGCGCTTGACGACGGCGGCATGGGCGCGTGGAAAGTGTCGATTGCCCCCGGCGGCACATTCGCCGTTTCGCAGCTGCCCGGAGCGGGAGCGCGCTACTACTACGTGGCAAGCGGCGACATCGGGGCAGACGCGCAGATGCTGGAGGCCGGGTCCATCTTGTTTACTCATGCTGAGCCAGGGCTTATCTTGCGTGCGGGAGATGCGGGCGCCGAGGTGATCGCAATGCAGTTCCCCACCGCAGCAAGCGCCGCAGCGTAGCGGGTCATCGTGCGCTTGGCGCACGGCCTTGAAGGACTACTGAAGCAAGCGCCCGTGCGGCTCGCCGGTGAGCGTTGTGCGGTACATCTGCCGAATCTCGTCGCGTGCATAGTCTGCCGGCGCAAGGTGCATGGCGCAGCGGTTGTCCCACATGACGAGATCATTCACGCCCCAGTGGTGGCTGTACACAAACTCGGGCTTCACGCTGTGGCGGTAGAGGAACTGCAAAATGCTGTCGCTTTCCTCGACGCTCATGCCCAGGATATGCCGGGTAACGGTCGGGTTTAAATAGAGCGCCTTGCGGCCCGTTTCAGGATGCACTCGCACCACCGGTTGGATGACACCGGGCACTTGCTTGCGGTCCTCCTCGGCTTTGCGCTCGTCGCTTGTGAAACGATACGCGGGCGTGGCATGGGGCCCGAAGAGATCGTTGACGACTTCGAGTTGCTCGATCGTCTTTTTCATGGTGAGGGAGAGCGTTTCGTACGCCATGTACATGTTGTTGAACCAGGTCGAGCCCCCGGCGCGAGGGATCGCGCGACAGTGCAAGAGCGAGGCCGTTGGCGGACGCACGGTAAATGCGCCGTCGGAGTGCCACTTGCGGCCTATCTCGCCCGTCTCCGAAGGGCGCCCGTTGATCTTGCGGTTCGTGACTTCGAACACCTCCGGGTACTGCGCATGACGAAGCGAAGGCACCGGGTGAATCTCAAGCTCGCCGAAGTAGCGGCTAAAGCGCACCTGCTGTTCGAGCGTGAGTTCCACGGCCGGGAAGACCACGACGAGATGCTGCAGCCAAGCATCGCGAAGTTGTGCCACCTCGTCAGGTTGCAAGGCGCGGCGGATGTCCAAGCCGGTGACGGCTGCACCCAGGGCATAGGAGAGGGGGCTGACGGTCAGATCCAGGGCCATTCGTACATCCTCACTTGTCTGATCGATTCACTGCGGGACGACATTGCTCGCCTTGAAGGCAGCGGCCCAAACCTTCATCTCCTCGGTGTACTCCTTGCTGAAGGATTCCGGGCTTGACTGCAGCGGCATGAGACCAAGCGAGTCGTTGAGTTTTGCGCGAACCTGCGGGTCTTGCAGCACCGCGGCGAACTCGCGGCCGAGCCGGTCCAGCACCGGCTTGGGTGTACCAGCAGGCGCAAAGATGCCCAGCCAGGTCACCGGCACGAAACCCTTGTAGCCCGATTCGCGCAAGGTCGGCAGCGAAGGCATGTCCGCCAGGCGTTCGTGAGACACGGCCGCGAGGATGCGCAGCTTGTTGGCTTCGACATGCTGCTTGATCACGCCCATGCTGCCCCAGGTGAGCTGCACCTCGTTGCGCAGCAATGCCGTCACGTACTGCGGCGGCCCTTGATATTGCACAGGCGTGATGCCCATGCCGAAATCCCTGTTCACCATCTCAAGTGACATGTCCACTACGCCGGTGGGTCCGAGGCCGCCGTAGAACACCTTGCCAGGATTTTGTTTGGCATAGTTTGCAAACTCGCCGAGCGTCTTTGCAGGCACTTCCACGTTGGTCGCGAGCACAATCTTGAGCGCGACGAGTTTGTACACGGGTGTGAGATCCTTGTCAGGATCGAAGCCGAGATTCTTGATCAGGTACTTTTGCATGCCTATGGTTTGGCTACCAATGAGCAGCGTGTAGCCATCGGGCGTGCTTCTGGCCACATAGGCATTGCCGATCTGGCCTCCGGCGCCGGGGCGGTTCTCAACGATGACGGGTTGCTTCAGGCGCTCTTCCAGGAAAGGCGCCATGGTGCGTGCGAGCAGGTCGGCCCCGGTGCCCGGCGTGAACGGCGAGACGATCCGAATCGGCTTGGTCGGGAAGTCCTGGGCTCCCGCGGACGTGGTGAGCGCCAGAGCAAGAGCAGCGATACCAACAGTGAACTTCATGTTGCCTCCCGAGCTGTAAAAAAGCATTAAACACGGCAGCAAGTAGCATGCCAATCGAAGCTAGCCACTGCCCACAAGCGCGCACTTGCAACGATGCCGGCCAGCGTGCGACAGACTGTCTCATTGGGACACAGAGTCGTACCCCTTTTCATACAGGTGCACCCCGTGAGCGGCCCGGCGCGCTCATTGCATCCGCATACCGCCGTTGACGTCAATGCAACTGCCGGTGATGTACCCGGCTTCGGCCGACGCAAGAAACAAAGCAGCACTGGCGACGTCTTGTGCGTTTCCCACGCGCCCCAGCGGCACGTTCTTCACGTAGGCGGCGTCCGCTTCCACCGGCATCACCGCACGAAGCATGGGTGTGTCCATCGCGCCGGGGGCGATGCAATTGACCGTGATGCCCATGGGCGCGGCCTCTCGTGCTGCAATTTTTGTCAGACTTAGAATCGCGCCCTTTGACGCGATGTAGGCTGCGCTTCCGTTGTAGCCGCCAATCTGCGCAGCGGTGGACGACACATTGATGATGCGGCCATGCTCCACCGGCCGACGCTGGCGGCACCTGAGCATCTCTCGCAGGCACAGGAAACTTCCGCGTGCGTTCACTGCAAAGGTTTGCTCCCAGTGTTCCAGTGAAGCGTCAACGATGGAAGGTCGCTGGCCTCCTGGTGGGGTGATCATGACGCCTGCAAAGTTCAGCAGCACGTCCACCGGACCCAGCTCGGCTTCCACCGCGTTGAATAAGTGCGATACCTGCGCCTCCTGCGTGATGTCGGTGAGGTAAGCCTTGTGAGATTCAACCAGGCCCGCGAGGGTTTGATTCGCCGCGTCGATCGAACGGTCGACGACGGCGAGCTGATAGCCGGCGGCTGCGAGCATTTGAGCAGTTGCCCTGCCCAATCCGCTGCCACCGCCCGTCACAAGCGCGATTCGCGTTATCTTCTGATCAGAGCGAGGCTTGAGGCGAGTCATTGGGTTCTTCTGCACTGGCGTGATCAAGCGGCAATCGCTCGCAGGGGCACTGACTTGAAGCTGCTCAAGCAGTTGTTGAGTCGCCGCGTCGGCGGCGCCAGCAATTCGATCTTTTCCGCACGGCGCACCAAGGCCTTGAGGACTGCCTCGCCTTCGAGTCTTGCGATCATTTGCCCGACGCATGCATGGACGCCGGCGCCGAAAGCCACATGACCCAAGGTGGAGCGTTCAATATCGAATACGTCTGGATCTTTCCAAAAGCGCGGGTCGCGATTGGCTGAGGCAAGAAAAACTTGAACCTTCGCATCGGCGGGGATGGAGACGCCGGCCAACACCACGTCTCTGGTGGTGGTGCGATAGAAGGAGGTGATAGGGGAGTCGAAGCGAATCGTCTCTTCGATGGCGCCGCGGGCCAGCGATGGGTTTTCCTTTAGGCGAGCCCATTGCGCGGGTTGTGTTGCGAGCACCCACAGAACGCAGCCGATGGCGCTGACCGTGGTGTCCATCCCTCCGCGCAGGAAAGAGCGCAGCAAGCCGGCGCAGATGGCCGGGTCGACCTCTCCTTCGTCGCCCGCCTTGAAGATCAGCTCGCCGAAACCCCCGGGCAGCATGTTGTCTCGCTGGTAGCTCTTTTCATACCACGGCAAAATCTCCTGCACCCGCCGTTCTGTCTCAAGGAAGCGAGCGTTGCGCGGGCCCAGGCCATCGAAGTTCAGCTCGCCGATCAGGACCAGTTTTTCCGCCAGGCGATCGGTCGGTGCGAGCCCGACAGCGCGCGGAAACACATCGAAGACAAACGCCTCGGCGACATCCGTGACGGCATCGAAAGTGCCAGCCGCGACCACTCGTTCGATCAACTCATCCGCGTCCCGCTCGAAGGACTCGCGCCACGTGCGGATGACGGCCGGCGAAAGCAAGCGCGTCAGCAAGGCGCGCACCTTGGTGTGCCCGGGTGGGTCGGCCTCCACAATCGGCCCGGCCGGCCGCCAGGCGCCGGGTTTGCGGATGTCGCCCAGGCCGATTCCTCCCAGCGCGGAGGAGAAGTTCTCCCAGTCCTTCAAGACCGCTTGCACTTCTGCGTGGCGGGCAACCGCGTAGTTCTGGTAGCGCTCGAAGTACACCACAGGCCCTGCATCGCGGATGCGCTCATAGCTTGTGAACGGATCATTCAGAGACTCGTCGCTGAATGGATCCATATCGAGAATGGCCGGCCCTGTTTCTGTATCGCCTTGCGTTGTCGATGAATTCATGTGCTCATTCCCCTCGCTTGAATACAGCCGCGATGCATGTGAGTTTGAAAAATGATGTGTCAGATCAGGCCGGCCGAAGAATGGTGGAGTGCATGTCTCCCAGCAGCGGCGCAATGGCTTCGAGGTATTCCCGCCAAAGCGGCTCGCGCATGGCGCCCGAGCGTGCTTCGTCACGATGCGCGAAATCTCGGTAACTCCAAAGGTGGAGAACCCGGTCGGGATCACCCGACAGTGGCACCCATACCCCTGAGTTGAGCGAGTGGCGCTCGCGCACGGGTAGGGCGTCCTGCATGAGCCCGATGAACGCCTGCAGTTGACCGGGAACAATGGCGTACTCTCGCAATTCGAAGAGTTGGTCGGCGCTGGGCCGGTAGGCCTTGATAGTGCCAAGCAAGCGGGTTTCCCTATGTTGGACGGGGTACGTCACTGGCAGCGCAGGGCTGATCGGGATGGTGACCACCTCGCGCAGTGTCAGCACTTGGTTCAATCTGCCAAGCTCGGATATCCAGCGGCCCGCATGGGACGGCTGCTGCGCGCCTGTGGCGGCGAGGAAAGCCTGAACATGTCCGTGTCCCGGCGTCTCTACGGTCAGATGGAACATCATGATGCTGCGAACGGGTGGCTGGGTGAATGAGCGATCATTGTGCTGACTCCTTGGCAAGGCCGTTTGCGCGCAGAGGAAAGCGCTTGGTGTACGGCTCATACTGGGGTTCGAGGTCGAGGTCGAAGCTGCCCAGTATTCGGACGCCGCCAACGTAGAACCCCATTGCCACGATCAGGTCAACCAGGGCTTGGGCACCAAGCACCCGCTCAAGTGCTGTGACGATCTGCGCTGAAGCTGGGCCGATATACATCTGGCAGGTGGCCTCCAGTACCAATCTTGCGGGCTCATCCAGCCGCGCATACGCCTGCGGCGAGCCATCGATGATGATCCGAATATCTTGTTCGCTGACGCCGCTCTCCAAGCCGGTCTTGACGTGATGGAACCACTCGTAGCGGCACTGCGAGAGCCATCCCACCTGGATCAATGCCAACTCGCGCAGGCGGGGGTCGAGCGCGGTTGTCTTGAGGTGGTACACCATGGCGCGAAACTGCCGGCATGTCGCGGGCGAGTGGGCCATCGCCTTGAAGGCGCTGTAGTTTCCAGCCATGATGTCCTGGTCCTCGGGCTTGACTTGATCGGGCTCCAGGTAGGCAATACGGGCCATGAGAATGTTTCCTTCGGCCAGGGCCGTGTGGGTAAAGCAAAAGCGCGAAATCGGAACAATGCGCGGCGAATGTTCAATGCAGGAGCACGGTGCGCTGCCAATGCCGCGCGAGGCTGTGCGCCTCAAGCTGGCTCATTGCGCGACGCCTGCCTGCCCGTGCTTGGCATGGAAGTCACCTCGCGCCTTGCGCTCCAACCAGTTGCGCAGGACGTCCGGCGCCTGCGCTGCGTAGCGGCTTCTGTCGCCCTTGGCTTCGGTCTTCAAGGTCATTTCCAGGCGATGGCCATTGGGGTCGAAAAAATAAATCGAAAGGCAGAACCCATGGTCTGTCGGCCCCACCACCGAAACACCGCAGGCTTCCAGGCGAGCCTTGCTGCTGAGCAAGGTTTGCTCATCGGCCACCTCCAGCGCGAGGTGTTGCACCCACTGAGGTGTGTTGGGGTCACGCTGGCTTGGGGGGGATATTGGAACTTCAAAGAAGGCAATGTAGCTGCCGTCGTGCATCTCGAAAAAGATGTGGATGTGGGGAGAGTACTCGCCAATTGACGCCACCGTGTCGTTGGACAGTGCGTGAGCGAAAGGCAAACCAAGAACCCGCGTATAGAAATCCACGGTCTCGGCCGCGTCTCGGCATCGATACGCGACGTGGTGAAGTCCTTGGAGCATGTCGAATCCCCTCAATTTTCAACGGTGAACGAATACTGCTGGCCACAGGTGTACAAGACAGCCCGAGTTGCTCGCTCAGAGGGACTTCCTGGAGATGGTCGCCGGGTTGAACCTCACCGCTAAACACCATGCCTGGCAAGCGTTCATGAAGCGATTGCTGCCGCACGGGTGCCTTGACAGCTTGCAGGGCTTCGTCCAGTACGGCACGGCGTACCCATGGAAATATAGACAGCCAACGATATCGCAAACAGGGGGTTTACCCGCTGAGGACCCCAGAGGTGTATCGGATAAAAACCAGGAACTCAGCGGTGGTCAATGAAGGATGAGGTGCAACTGCCTCCCAGTGATGCCGACCATGTATGCACGCTGATTTCAAAGGAATCACTCATGTTCTCCTGCACGCGACGCGCCCTGATTTCGATCGTGGGCGCCGCCCCTGCGACTCTGGGTCTCACCCTGCCGCTTGCCGCATTCGCCCAGCAGGCTTGGCCCACGCGTTCTATCAAATTGGTAGTGCCACAGGCGCCGGGCTCGGGCTCAGATGTCATCAGCCGCATTCTTGGCGATCAGTTGCCCCAGTATTTGAAACAGTCGATCGTGATTGAGAACAACCCTGCGGCCAATGGCCTTGTCGCAATGGGTGCGATAGCCAAGGCACCGCCCGATGGCTACACATTCATCATGGCCGGCGTCTCGACAATGGCCTTCAATCCGGCCCTGTACAAGGACTTGCCATACAACCCGGCGAAAGACTTCACCTATGTGGCTCCGGTGGTGGATACGCCTTTTGTTTTGCTCACCAGCAATCGCAGCGGCATCAAGACGCTTGCGCAGTTCATCGAGCAGGCCCGCACAAAACCTGGCGGGCTTTCCTACAGCAGTGCGGGGCTTGGCAATTCAACCCACATCGCGATAGAGATGATCGCCTCGATTGCGGGGGTGAAGCTGCTGCATGTACCTTACAAAGGCTCGGCCGGCGCGCTCACCGCGGTCTTGTCGGGCGAAGTCGACGCGATGGCCAGCGCCGTGGCTTCTGCCTTGCCGCACGTTCAGACCGGAAGGGCCAATGCGGTGGCCGTGCTCAGCAACACCCGGGTGCCCCAGTGGCCGCAAGTCCCGACGATCAAGGAGGCTGGCCTGAACGCGCCTGACATGCCGGGCTGGTACGCCATTGTTGGCCCCGCTGGGCTCAACCCCTCTGTCGTCGCCACCTTCAACGTCGCCATGCAACAAGTCATGTCCGACCCGGGAGTGCGGGCCAAGCTTTTGGAGTTGTCATTGCAGCCGATTGCCGGAGGTGAGCCTGAAATTAGGCGACGCGCAGCGTCTGACCTTGCTGTCTGGAGCGAATTCATCCGCAAGAACAACATCCGTATCGAGTAGCAGCCCAACTGCCGTTTCTAGTTTAAGCAAGCCCAGCAAGACAGGGAAGACAAGCATGTCAAAGCACCGACTCCTTCTGTGCATCGTCGCAGCCATTGCAATCCATGGCAGCGCAGTGGCTCAGGACTATCCCACGCGTCCGATCCGGCTTGTTGTGCCAGCCGGTGGCGGCGGCGCGATGGACCCGATCTCGCGCAATATGGCGTTGGCCCTGGAGAAGATTCTTGGCCAGGCTGTGATCGTCGAAAACAAGCCCGGCGGTGGCGGCATGGTCGGTGCGGTGCAGGTGGTGAATTCGCCGGCCGATGGTTACACGCTTCTGGTTACCTCCAGTGCTCTCCCATCGGCGCTGGCGGTGCGGCGGACATCGCCTGTGCGGCTTGAGCAAATCGACTCGATCACGGTCATCGCTGAAACGCCGCTGGCACTGTCACGTGGGCCGGGCTTGCCATACAACACCCTGCCTGAGCTGATCGCCTATGCGAAAGCCAACCCAGGCACAATCAATTTCGGCGCCAATGGCTTGGGCAGCACCTCGCACTTGTTGGGCGAGAAGTTCGCGATCGACGCGAAGATCAGCATCGTGCCCGTGATGTTCAATGCGGCCGCCCAAAGCTGGCTGGCCTTGCTGGGCGGCCAGTTGCACATCACCATCGACAATCTAGTGAGTTCCATGGCCCACACCCGCGACGGCAAGGCGAAGATTCTTGCGGTCTCGTCCCAAAAGCGCAGCCAGTTCGTGCCCGAGATAGCGACCTTTGCCGAGCTGGGATTGCCCAACGTGGCCACCACAGCTTGGTATGGGCTGGGCGCACCGGCCGGAACACCGGCGGCTGTGATGCAGCGACTCGAAGCTGCCGTGCTCGAAGCCAGCCGCTCTACCGAACTGCGGGAAAAATTGATCGGTATGGGCGCCGTCCCCGTGTTTTCGACCCGTGCGCAATCGAGCGAAAAGGCGAAGTCCGATTTCCAATACTGGCAGGAAATCAGCTCGAAATTAGGGATCAAGATTGACTAATGAAAGCGCAACATACAGCGTGGCCCCGCACTTGATCTTGCTGAAGGTTTAATCTCATCATGGCTCGTTTGCCCTTTATTCCCGTCGAAGAATTCGCTGCAAGCTACCCTGAAATAGCGGCGCGCAAGGAAGATGCGTTTTCCGTCTTGGCGCACAGCCTCAAGGGCACGCGGGCCTTGCTGACCTTGGGCGGCTACATGCGCGATGTCAGCGGACTCAACGGCAGGCTGCGCGAACTGGCGGTCGTTCAGGCCGCACACGCCGCGCGCTCTCGCTACGCGTTCTACCACCACATCGAGATCGGGTTTGCTAACGGTGTGACCGAGGCCGATGTCGATGCCTTGATCGCTGAAAGCCGAGGCGAGCGCTCAGCGCTGGGTGAACTCGAGCGGGCGATACTCGTCATGGCCCGGCAGTTGACCACCGAGCTTCGCGTCGACGAGGCCGCCTTCAGGCTAATTGAGAAAACCCTGGGCCGTGAGCAGTTGGTCGACCTTGCCTTGGTGATCGGCTACTACAACAACGTGATCCGGCTGCTGGCTTGCTTTGAGCTTGACTTGGAGCCTGCCTACGATAAATTGGCAGCACGCTTTCCGATGACGGCGTGAAGCTTGGATAAGCGCACGATCGGCAGTTCCGTCGTTTAGCTTACAGAGCTTACAGAGCTTTCAAGCAGCCCCTTGCGCTCGCTCCAGTCACGCAAGAGCGCAATGCACTTGTTCAACTGCTCTGTTTGCCCCAGGTAGTAATGCGTGGCACCCGGGATCGTGATCATCTCCTTGTCCGGCGTGGCCAGCGCTTGGTAAATAAGCGGGTTGTGCGTGACGGGAACTGCCTCGTCGGCCTCGTTCACTATTTGCAGAACAGGCGTGCGCTTGACGCGCGGAGCTGACAAGGTTCCCTTGGCCTGTGACAAGTCATAAGACCACATCGACAACCATGAGCGCAAGGTCGAGAAGCGGGCCAATCCGGCGGGGGCAGTGTTCGCAACGCGCGGCTCGCCGAGGAAACAATGGTTTGGCTTGCGCCCGTTGGGATCTATCGTGGGATCGATCCAGCGCACATCGCACATGGTGCGATGCACGACAAAGCCGCGTTCGACTTCGCCATCGTTGCGCTGCTTCAATACGGAAAGCAATTGCTTGGCCGTCTCTGTGATCTTGCGGTTGCGCGCGATCTGGGCTGCTCTGAAGCGCCTCACAAATTCTGGGTTGAAGGGTGGTTTGTTGGGGCAATGCGGACTGTAGATGTCGAATTCCAATTCCCTGTCGTCTGGATTCATCTCGTCTTTCACCGAAGGATCCAGCCATTCGGTGATGGTCTCCGCTCTGCTCAAGTGCGCCGCGATAAAGACGATGCCATCGGCGGGTGTCAGATTGGCTGCAGTGAGGTCGCATGGGTCACCGGCAGGTGTATGCGTGATGGTGGGGTCCTCTGCCTGGCTTTGATAAAACAAAGAAAGAGAGCCGCCACCGGACCAGCCCACCAATATGACTTTTCGGTAGCCACAGACCTCCTTGGCCCATCTCACGTATGCGCCGAGGTCCATGCACACCTTCTCCATGATCAAGGCGCTGTCGTTCTTGGCGAAGCGACTCGCGGCGCAGATGACGTGCAGGCCAATATTGGCCAGTGCCGCAGGCATGGGCAGCAGTTGCAGCGTCGATGAAGGGTGCATGAACAGGTAGACGGTATCTGCCACCGGCCGCGCCCGCGGAATGAATCGCTGGCCTTCGAGGGCGACAAAACCTTGCGTGCCTGCAAAGCCATAGGTTTGCGCGAACGTTGAGGTTTCCCTGAAAGTCAGAATAATTGGAACGCGATCAAAACTTTCAGGTTCATTCATTGCTGTTCTCGTTTGCTCTTAGATGTCGGGCGCCTCACTATAGACATTGGCACCGATCTACGCCTCACAAATCCAGATCGCCTGCCAACATACGCTTTGCGATAAGCCCGCGCAAGACTTCGTTGGTGCCGTCGGCGATGTTGACAATGCGCAGCTCGGTGTAAGCGTCGGTCAGGTACATCTCGTTGGTGAATCCCATGGCCCCATGGGTCTGAATCACACGGTCCACCGCGTTCTTGCACATCTCGACGCAATAGGCTTTGGTCATCGCCAACTCTTTGGTGGCTGGCAGGCCGCGGTCGAGCAACTGAGCGCAGTTGAGCCCCATCAAGTGAGCTGCATGCACATGCATGGCCGAATCGGCCAGAGGGAAGGTGACTGACTGGTACTCGGCAATTTTCTTGCCGAATGTCTCGCGGGTCTTGGCGTAGTCAAAGCCCTGTTCCAGTGCCCAGCGCGCCAGGCCCACGCTTTTGCCCGAGTTGTACATGCGGCCCAGGCCCACGCCCAGCATCGCGATTTTGAAACCTTGATCGAGCTCACCGACAAGTTGATGGGGTTCGATGCGCACAGAGTCGAAGTTTAACTGCGCTTCCAGCGTTCCCTGATGGCCCCACATCTTGACCAGCTTTTCGATCACGAAGCCCTTGGAGTTGGTCGGAACCAGAAAGGCGCTGATGCCTCCCTTGCGCTGGCTGGCCAACTGCGGATCGGTCACGGCAAACACGATCGCTTGTTCTGCATAGGGGCCGTTGGTGATCCAGATCTTGTTGCCCGTCAGGCGCCAGCCGTCGCCATCACGCTCGGCGCGCGTCTTGATCATGGCGGCATCCGAGCCGGCGCCGGGTTCGGACAGGGCAAAGCACATCGAATGCTCTCCCGACATGAGCTTGGGGACCACGTCTCGCAGCAATTGGGGAGTGACCTTGCGCAGCACCGGGCTCGGCCCCTTGACCCAGTGCGCCACGGCGTACATGCCCAACCAATAGTGCGTGCCGCACTGCCGAAAAATCTGTTCCCAGGCGACGAAGTAGGCCAGGTAGCCCAAGCCGCCGCCACCGATCTCTGTTGGGGCGCACATGCCGTAGTACCCGGCCTTGGCCGCGGCCATGCGCACCTCTCGTATCAGTTCCAGCACTTGCGGCGTGTAGGCGCCGTCCTCGGTGTACTTGCGACGCGGGTTGGAGAGCAGCTCATTGTTGCGCTCGTGGCGCGAAATGACTTCGGCGCGGATGAACCCGGCAATGCCTTCGCGCAGTGCGGCAATTTCCTCGGGGTAATCGAAAGCGATTGCTGTCATGCACTTCGTCCTTGGTTGAAGTTGGGGAAGTTCAGGATGGTTGACTGATGCAGTATCTCCAACGCGGCAGACCTTCTTGGAGGCCTCAGTTCGCGGGAGCCGTGATGTTGCGCCGCTTTACGAAGTCGGCCCAAAACTGGCGGTCGCGCTCCAGGAACTCCGCGAATTCCTTGACGGTTGAGGGCGCGGGGCTTGCACCGAGCGCGTCGAAGCGTTGTCGTACATCGGGCTTGGCGAGCACCCGCGTGATGGTCTCGTTCAGCGCTTGCACGCGATCGGCGGGGGCGTTGGCCGGCACCAGCAATCCGTACCAGCCAATCGGCACGATGCCACGCAGCCCCTGTTCGTCCATCGTGGGCACGTCAGGCAATTCGGCTGCGCGCTTGGGTGCGATGACACCCACGACCGTGAGCCGTCCCCCGGTGATCAGCGGCAGTACGCCAGGCAGGTCGCCAAAGAACAAGTCCACGCGCTGGCCGACGACGTCCTTGATGACTTCGGCAGCGCCCTTGTAGGGGATGTGCAAGAGCGACTGCCCGGACGCCTCATTGAACATCTCGATGCTGAAGTGCGAGGAGCTGCCAACGCCAGAAGAGCCGGCGGTCAGCGATTGTGGTTTGGCTTTGAGTTGGTTGATGACAGCGGCCGCGTTGCGCAGCGTGGGGTTGGCAGTCACGGCCACAGCCGTGGAAGTGGCAACCATCATCACTGGCTTGAAACCCTTGACTGGGTCGAAGGGCAGGTTCTTGTACAGCGCCGGGCCGATGGTGACCACGCCAGGGCTGACCAGGAACATCGTCTTTTCGCCATTCGGCGACTTCTCGACGTAGGACGCCGCGATGGAGCCGTTGGCCCCCGCTCTGTTTTCGACGATGACCGTGCCGCCCAACTCCGCCCCAAGCGCATCGGCCAGCACGCGCCCGAGGCGGTCAAAGGGCCCGCCCGGCGGAAACGGGATGACCAGCTTTGCCACCTCCGCGGCAAATCCTGAACTCACGGCAAGCATCAGCAGAGCACTCACTATCAGTCGTTTCATCTCATGTCTCCTTGTGAACCAGAACATTTCGAAAAACGCAAGCCGCCCAATCGCTGCGCCCGGTGGTCGCTGCCGGACGATGCGAGTTGCCCGCTCAGTCAGCGCTCGGCTGGTGGACGGCCCGCTGCCTGTGCCAGCATGTCCAGAACTTCCTGCGTGTTCTCGCCCAGCACAGGTGGGCGACGCTCGTAGCGCGCCGGTGTGCGCGACATGCGCAGCGGGTTCGCCACGACCGAGACGGCACTGCCTTTGTCGGCCTCGAAGTGCACGACCATGCCCGATTCCTGCACCTGCGGGTCGGCGAAGACCTCCGCCAAGTTGTTGATCGGGCCGCAAGGCACACCCAGCCTGGAGAGCTGTTCGACCAACGCGATGCGGTCTTTGCGCGCGATCAGCTCGCGCAGCCTGCGGGTCAGTTCATCGAGGTTGGCGGCGCGGCCCGCATTGCCCGCGAAGCGCGGGTCTGCGGCCAGCCCTGGTTCGCCCAGCGCCTCGCTCAGCTTCTGGAACTGGCTGTCGTTGCCCACGGTCAGTTGCATCGGGCCGTCACGACACTGAAAGACATCGCTGGGCACCACCGTGGGGTGCCGCGTGCCGTTGCGCTGGGGCAGTTTGCCGGTGACGAAATAGCTGGTGGCAATCGGCGCCAGCGCGCTCACCTGCACGTCCAGCAGGGACAAGTTGACGAGCTGCCCCTCGCCGCTGGTTTCGCGCTCCCACAGCGCGGTCATGATGCCAATCGTGGCGTACAGCCCGGTCATCATGTCGATCATTGGCAAGCCCACGCGCTGCGGGCCGCCACCGGGCATGCCGTCGGCTTCACCGGTCACGCTCATCATCCCGCCCACGCCCTGGATCACGCCGTCGTAGCCAGGGCGCATGGCGTAGGGACCGGTCTGGCCGTAGCCGGTGATCGAGCAGTAGATAAGGCGCGGGTTGACCTTGCGCAAGGATGCGTAGTCCAGCCCATAGCGTGCCATCGTGCCGGGCAGGAAGTTCTCGACGAACACATCGGACACGCTGGCAAGTGCGATCAGCGTGGCTTGACCTTGCGGCGATGTGAAATCCACGGTGACCGATTTTTTGCCCCGATTGGTGCAGCAAAAATAGGCGGCCGCAGGCGGGCCGCCAGTCTCCAGATCAAGGAAGGGTGGTCCCCAGCCCCGGCTGTCGTCCCCCGTGCCTGGGCGTTCGATCTTGATGACCTCGGCGCCAAAATCGGCCAGCGTTTGCGTGCACCAGGGGCCGGCCAGCACCCGCGACAGGTCGATGATGCGCAGGTTGGCGAATGGGCCTGGGGACGCTTGGCTCGCGTCGTGTGCCTGCGGCCCGGTGCCCGTCACCAAGATGGCCTCCGCTTCGCAAGAAAGGCGGCAATGCCTTCGCGGGCTGGGCGGGTTGACACGGCGACGGAGATCGCATCGACAGCAGCCGCCACGCCCGAGCGGTAGTCGCTATCCTCGGTGTCCCAGATCAGGCGCTTGGTGCGCGAGATGGCCTGCGGGCTGGCAGCCAGCAGAGCCTCGATTGTCGAGGCCACCGTAGCATCGAGCGCGGCCGCTGGAACGCAGCGGGTGATCATGCCCACGGCTGCGGCTTCAGGCGCGAGGATCTTGCGGCCGGTGAGCAGAAGGTCCAGCGCGACTTTGCGGTTGACTCCGCGAATCAACTGCACGGCCGACATGGTCGGGGGCAGGCCGATCTTGACCTCAGGGTAGCCCATCACGCAGTCATCCTGTGCCAGCGCGATGTCGGCCCAGGCGGCCAGCATGCTGCCCGCACCCAATGCGAACCGCTGCAACACCGCGAGCACGGGCTTGGGGCAGAAATAGATGGCTTCGTTCAGCTCGCGCAGTTTGCCGTAGGCGGCGCTCACCTCGTCCGAGGTGGCGGCCTGCAGGCCCTGGATGTCGCCGATTTCCCGGCCGGCACAGAAGACGCCGCCGCTGCCGCGCAGCACGATCACCTTGCAGGTGTCGTCCCCCGCCAGTGTGCGAAACGCGTTCGTCAGCAGCGCGACGATGGTGTCGTTCAGGGCGTTATGGTGCGTCTGGTTGTCCAGAACCAGCGTGACCACTCCGGTGGACGCCCGCTCAATGTGAACCGTGCCGCCGCTCATATTGTCTCCTTCATGAGCACTTCGGTGCTCTTGGGTGGAACTTCTTGCCTGTTGCTGTTTTGTATAAGTTGCGTGGTGAGTCTAAGGCCGTTGAAAATCACTTGTCCAGCATATTGTTTGCGCACCTATGAAACGCACAGCCCAGCGCCTGCCCACATAATGGGAATTGTGATCTTGCATGCTTGGTGCATCGCTGTGCGGTAGTCAAAATGGATCGCAACCTTCATGGAGACAAGCTTGAACCCCACCACGCTGCTTATCGAACAATCGGGCGCTGTGCGCCGCATCTGGCTCAATCGTGAGGCGATGCGCAATGCGCAGAACCAGCTTCTGCTGGACGAGCTTGATGCGGCGCTGACGGCCGCAGGCCAGGACGAGGCGACCAAGGTGCTTGTGCTGGCCGCCAAGGGCAAGCACTTTTCTGCCGGCCACGATTTGAAAGAAGCGCAGGAAAAGCGCTCCCACTTCAGCGTAGAGGAGCGTTGGGCCTATGAAGAGCAGCGCTACTTCGGCTACTGCATGAAGCTGTGGGATTTTCCCAAGCCCACAGTGGCTCAGGTGCAGGGCGCCTGCGTGGCGGCAGGCTTCATGCTTGCCAATATGTGCGATCTGGTCGTGACGTCAGAAGATGCGTTCTTCTCCGACCCGGTCACACACACTCTGGGCGCGGCCTCGGTAGAGGTGCTGATCCATCCGTGGGTGATGGGCTTGCGCCAGGCCAAGGGCTTTCTCTTCCTGGGCGAACGCATGAGCGCGCAGCGGGCCTATGAGATCGGCATGGTCAACAAGGTGGTGCCCTCGGGCACGCTGGACGAAGAAACCATGGTGGTGGCGCAACGCATTGCCATGGCGCCGCCCTTTGCCATGCGGGCTTTGAAGAAATCGCTCAACCGCTCGGTCGATGTGCAGGGCATGCGCCAGGCCCTGTCTGCACACTTTGACTTACACCAACTCAGCCACGTCAGTAGCGAGTTCCAGAGCGCACGCGATGCCGGACTGGCCAGCGCCATCCAGAAAGGGGCGAGCCATGGCGGCAAGGCTTGAGCCCCGAGCAGACCGGTGATGGCACGGCCGCCGCTCTCGCATCAGAGGTGCAGCATTTGGGCTTGCGAACTGCCCTGATTTCCACAAAGTGACCGACCGGTTACCCCATTGACTGGTGGGACATTGGGCTATAACATCCAGACAAATGTTTGAACCGCGATTCGCAGCAGGTATTCGCATAGGCGGGCGCTCCAGATGGGCTGCCCCACTCGGGTAATGTCAACGCGACAAAATGGCCTACGCCGACGGCCTCGCCCCATCATTCACACCAGACCACGAAGGATTTCTATGAAGCTCAAGCCGTTCGCGATCTTGTCAGCTCTCATGCTGGCCATGCTTGGCGCCACGACAGGCGCGCGCGCCCAGTCGGACTACCCGTCCAAGCCGATCCGCATCATGGTCTCGGCCGGCCCAGCCACCGCGCCCGACGTGGTGGCCAGAGCCATGGCCGAAGAACTCGCCAAACAAATGGGTGTGGCCGTGTCAGTGGAAAACCGCGAAGGTGCCGGCGGCAACATCGCCCATGCAGCGGCAGCCAAGGCACCGGCCGATGGCTACAACCTCTTGCTGGGCAGCAGCACCATGGTGACCTCAGTGCACTTGGTCAATCCGCAGCCTTTCAGTCCGGTGCGCGATTTCATCCCCTTGGGTCGCATCGGCGAGATCCCCCTGCTTGCGGTGGTTGGCGCAGAGAGCAGATTCAAGACCTGGGCCGATGTGGTGAACTATTCCAGGGCCAACCCCGGCAAGATGAATTTTGCGACCATGGGCAAGGGCAGTGCCAGCCACTTGTTCACCGCGACACTTGAAAAAGAGTTCGCCATGACTGGCGTGGATGTCAGCTACAAGAGCGTCAATCAGGGCATCATCGACACGTCTACCGGCAAGGTCGACATGTACCTGGCCAACCTGCCGCCAGCCATTGGTCTGCTGCAGGCCGGCAAGTTGCGCGCCATTGGGGTCGGCTCGACCACTCGGCTGCCAGCCTTGCCCGATGTGCCCACCTTTGCTGAGATCACCGGCAAGCCCGGCTACCGTGCGGTGCTGTGGTACGGCACCTTTGTGCCCACTGGCACGCCGCCAGCAATCATCGCGCGCCTGACCCAGGAAGTTGCCAAGGCGGCTGCCACACCCTCCGTCAAGGCCCGCATCGAAGCGGCAGGCGGTGTGATTTCGATCGCGCCGGGCAAGGATATGCATGAGCAACTGGAGGCCGACTACCAGCGCTTTGGCAACCTCGCGAAAGAGCTGGGCCTGGTCAAGTAGCGCGCTTGAATCGGCGCAACGATGGCGCCGCACGGCCGCGCGCCGTCCTCAAGGAAACCATTGATGTCTGCCACTTCGGTTCAACGCCGCTACCTCAATCCTCGCCTGGAGTCCCTGAAGAAAGAGGATGTGAAGGCGCTGCAGTTCGTGCTGCTCAAGCGCCAGTTGGAGCATGTGGCCGCAAGCAATCCGTTCTATCAGGAGCTGTTTCGCAGCCATGGCGTCAAGCTCGATCGCATCCGCTCCTTGCGCGATTTTCAGCAAGCGGTGCCGCTCATCGACAAGAAGACGCTGATGCAAGATCAACAGGCTCGCCCGCCCTACGGCACGCGCCTGGGCATCGATGAGCGTGACATCGGCCAGGTGTTCGTCACCAGCGGTACATCTGGCCTGGGCCAGGAAAACCACGCGATGACGCATCAGGACCTGGAGATGTCCAGCAGTTGCTTTAGCTACCAGTGCTACTGGGCAGGCTTGCTGCCGGGCGACAGAGTGTTCCAGACGTTTCCGGTGGCGCTGCAAAGCGGTGGCGTGCGCGGGCGCAGAGTGATGGAGAAGTTCGGCCTCAATGTGTTCCAGGTCTCCATCTACGACACCCACACCAAGTTGGACTACATGCGCCGTTATTCGCCCCATGCCTTTGTGGCGGCGCCGGCCTATCTGACCCGGCTGGCCGCAGTGTGCGTCGAGATGGGCATGGAGCCCAGGCGCGATCTGCCTGATCTCAAGACCATCCTCATCACTGGCGGCGCCTACTCGGTCGATTGGGCGCAGCAGATGAAAACCTTCTGGGGTGTCTCGCTCACAGAATGGTACGGCAGCACCCAAAGCGGCACCAGCCAATGCTTCACCTGCGAGGACGGTGTGCTGCATGCGGATGGACGCCGCGGCCTGATGCACAACATGGATCACCGCGTGTTGCTTGAAGTGGTGAACCCGCAGACGTTGGAGCCCGTGGCCGAGGGCGAAGAGGGCGATGCAATCGTCACCAGCCTGTTTCGCAAAGCCTCGCCCATGATCCGCTTTCGCACCTATGACAAGGTGCGCTACTTGCCGGCGGGCCATTGCGCATGCGGCAGGCCCTTCGATGGCATTGAGTCGGGCACGGTCTCGCGCTACGACGACATGCTCAAGCTGCGCGGCGTCAACACCTGGCCCGAGACCATAGACGCTGCGGTGTTCTCCTTCCCCGAGGTGGAGGAATACGCAGGCCGCGTCTTTGTGAGCGAGCGCGGCACCGAAGAAGTCATCGTACGGGTGGAGCTAAAGCCGAGCTTGCGGCCAGCCACGCAGGACGCGTGTGGCAATTTGCTGCAAGCCATCAGCGCGCTGCTGCGCGAGCGCACCGGCCTGCGCATGGACGTGCAAGAGGCAGCGCATGAATCCTTGCCGCGATTTACCTTCAAGGTCCGCCGCTGGACCGATGAGCGCCAGACCGACCGCAAGGTCGTCACCTACACCGAATAGACGAAAGAGCTTCACATGGACAATTCAATACCCAGCGAGTACCTTGAAATCAAACGCATCGCGCGCCGCTTTGTGGACACGGAACTGGTGCCGCTGGAAGCTGAGATCGAGCGCACTGGCAGCGTCGCGCGTGAGTTGCGCAAGCCCCTGATGCGCAAGTATGCGCAGCTTGGACTGCGCGGCCTGAGCATGCCCACACAGTACGGCGGCGCCGGTCTTGGTGTGCTGGCGCATTGCCTGCTGGGCGAGGCAGAGGCGCGGGCACTGGATGCCTTCCAGTTCATTTTTCGCGGTGGCGATCCGCTGCTGGCGCATGCCGCCTCAGAAGAGTTGAAACAGCGCTATTTGGTGCCATTGATTCGCGGAGATGTGGAGCACTGCGTTGCGCTCACCGAGCCGGGCGCCGGATCGGACGCCGGTGCGATTCAAACCCTGGCCACCCGAACCGATGGCGGCTTCTTGCTCAATGGTGCCAAGCATTTCATCAGCAACGCCGAGTACGCTGACTTTGCCGTGCTGTTTGCAGTGACCAACCGCAGCCTGGGTTCGGGCCGGGGCATCAGCGCCTTTGTGGTTGACATGAATTCGCCCGGCCTCAAGCTGGGTCGCAGGCAGGTGATGATGGGTCGTCAGGGTTGGCACCAGAGTGAGATTTTCTTGCAAGACTGCTTCGTTCCGGCCGACCACCTCATCGGCGCGGTTGACCAGGGCTTTGAGTTGGCCAAGCGCTTTTTGGCGGGCACACGCATCGTCACCGCCGGTGCCAACTGCATCGGCGTGGCCGAGCAGTGCCTGGAGCTGAGCCTGGAATACGCGAAGCAGCGGCGCACCTTCGGCAAGACCATCATCAATCATCAGGCGGTGCAGTTCATGCTGGCCGACATGGTGACCGACCTTCACACCGCGCGCCTGCTGGTGTATGACGCAGCCGCTTCGGTGGACCGCGGCGAGTCGCCCATGCCCAAGGCGTCGATGGTCAAGCTCTTCACCTCCGAGATGGTGGGCCGTGCGGCCGACAGCGCGGTGCAAATCCACGGTGGCATGGGTTATTGCCGCGAGTTGCCGATCGAGCGCATCTACCGCGATGCCCGGGTCTGGCGTATCGTGGACGGCACATCGGAGATCCAGCGCCAGATGATTGGCGGATGGCTGGACCGCCATGGCGCCGATCAGTTTCTGATGAAGTAGGCAAGCAGAAAGCTCAGATGAACGACGACAAGTTGACGCAGGAGATCGCCCTGGTGCGCCAGGCCAGCGCACTGATCGACCAGCTCGTGGATAGCGAAAACCTGCTGGTGCGGGTGGAAGCGCGGCGCATCCGGGACATCATCAGCGACCTGCTTTTCGAGATCGACTTTCCGCTTCCTGATCGCGGTGAACACGGATGACCCAATCGCGCGATCCGCAGGGCGACCATGCGCAACTGTATGCGCAGCTCTTCGCGCATTACGACCGTGCGCCCATTCGGGTGCCAGACCATCCGGCCACGCATGAAATTCTTCGCCTGCTTTACACGCCGCACAAGGCGAGACTGGCCCTGAAGTTGCCGCTGGTTTCGCGTGGCCGCGTCAGCCCCGGCGAGTTGCTCGATGGTGCGACCGAGCCTGCGTCAGAATTACTTGCCACCCTGGACGAGATGATCGACCAAGGCCTGGTGTTGGCCAGCGGGCGTGAGGACAAACCGTATCGGGCGCTGTGGGATTTCTTCTTTCTCATGACTGACGTGATCTTCGCGCGCCTGGAGGACACGCCGCTGCAGGCGCAACTAGGGCGCTTGCGTGAACAGCTTTGGCAGGCCGGCTGGTCGCATCAGATATTTTCATCGGCCTATCCCTTTGTGCGGGTGCTGCCCTATGAGGCTCAGATCGATGGTCAACAGGCGGTGCTCGATCACGAGCGAGCCACCCACATCCTGGAGCAGGCCGACGCCATTGCCCTGACCAGCAATGCCTGCCATGTGGCGGCGCAGCAGTCTGGCAGCCCGGCACTCAAGGCCTGCCCGCCGGCATCGGCTGGGTATTTTTGCCTCAATGCCTCGGCGCACTATTTCGTGCGCTACCGTGGCGCGCGCTATGTGGCGCTCGATGAGGCCAAGGCCATGGTTGCGGCTTCGTCTGCGGCAGGGCTGGTGCTCACCGCCATGAACCAACGCGAACGGGTGTCCAACATCTGCCTGTGCTCGCCTGACTCCTGCATTCACTTTCGTGAGCTTCGCGATGCTGGCAATTCGGCTGCGATTGCAGTGTCGGGCTACACACCGCAGATTGTTCACAGCGCCTGCAACGCCTGCGGTGATTGTGTAGCGGCCTGTCCGACTTCGGCACTGCTCAAGATACCGCAAGCTGGTCAGAACGGCGGGGGCGCTGGGCAATCGCTTGGTTTGCTGCAAGACAAGTGCGTGGGCTGCGGGCTTTGCGCGGCCGCCTGCACCCCGGGTGCGATCAGCATGCGGCGCAGCTGCGAGATGCCGGTGGAGCGCACCGGCGCCGACGCGTGGCGCGCATTCGAAGAGCAGCGCAGGTGGTAGCCCAAACCAAAGGTGAAACATGACGACTGAACAAACTGTGCTGGTGGAAAAACGTGACCATGTTTACTTGGTCACGCTCAATCGCCCCGAGCGGCTCAATGCCTTCGATCAGGCCACGATGGTGAACATGTACACCACCTTCGAATCCATCGCCGACGATCCGCAGTGCCGTGCGCTGGTGCTCACCGGTGCAGGCGGCAATTTCTCTGCGGGGGGAGACGTGCGCGGGCTGGGGCTGGGCGAATCGATGGCCAAGCAGCCCACCATCACGCTCATGGAAAACATGCGGCGCTTTCAACATCGTCTGCAGATGTCAATTGCCAACCTGCCCATGCCCACCATCGCGGCGATTGAGGGCGTGGCCATCAGCGGCGGGCTGGATCTGGCCTTGTGCTGCGACATGCGCATCAGTGCCGCGGGCGCGCGAATTTGCGAGAACTACTCCCGCCTGGGTCTGGTGCCGGGCAATGGGGGCTGCTTTCTCTTGTCCGCCATCATCGGCCCGGCCAAGGCAGCCGAGTTGGTGTTCACCGGCAAAACCATCAATGGCAAGGATGCCCTGGCCTTGGGGCTGGTCACGCATTTGGCGGACGATGGCGGCGCACTGGCCGCCGCACTGACTCTGGCCGAGGCCATCGCGGCGAACGCACCCATCGCGGTGCGCTTTGCCAAGGAACTTTTGATGAGCGAGCATCGCGCCAAGCTGCAAACACACTTGCAGCAGGTGGGCCCGCTGGTGAGCATGCTGCAGCAAACGGCCGATCATGCGGAGGGCGCGTTGGCAATACGCGAGAAGCGCAAGCCGCGTTTCACTGGGGTCTAACAACCCGCGTCGTTCAGCAGACTGGCAAATTTGGCATGCAGAATGTCTTGCGCCGGCTCATTGCGGGCCAGTGCTTCGATGTGGGCCAGCCGCTGCTCTCCACTGTATAGCTCCAGGTCACGCAAAGAATGGGGGTCTATGTCCTGGCGCAGCACCTTGAGTTGATGCGGGGTCAGGCCGACGAAATCTTCTAGTGTGTCGGGAAAGCGCAGGTCAAACGAAGTCCGGTCTTTCAATTGCTCCCGCGTGGCGCCGGGCATCAGGCTTTTCACCTCCATCGCGCCGTCCACACCAAAGCCCAGCACGGCCAGATCGGTGATGATGAGTTTGAGATTCGCGCCTTCGTCCACGCCGGGCGCGCTGATGAAATCGACCTTGTCGACGAAGCAGCTTCTGTCGTGCCGCGGCACATACATATACACCGCTGACTCCACCGGCACACCGTCGGGCAGCCCGGCGGCGCCGGGCAGGCGAACCACAGGCTTGTCGTAGGGGCCTATCACCACATTGTTGCTGCGCCCCCTGCTGTCTACCTGTGCGGGCCGCAAGAACTCGCGCCACTTACCCTTCTGGCCAGGCAGATAGGCGGGCAGGTAAGACCCATTGACGTCCCAATAGGTAAAGCGTGCCAGGCCCCGGCGCAGGGTTTCGAATTCATAGTCGGCCAGAGAGAGCGCATGCGCCTGTGCGACAAACACATTGCCCACCGGGCACAGGCGCAGCACGCCGCGCGCATGCGTGGCCTGGGCCAACATGTAGGCGGAAGTGGGAAGAAAAGTGCCAATGCCTTCGAGCACCACGTCACCATCGCCGATTTCATTGGCGATCACCGCAACCATGTTTTCCGCCACGGTGGTTTCAAGGCTGGACATGGCGGTCCTCCAGAATGCGGCGGATGTATTGCTGGGGTGAATCGCAGCCAAATACATGGCGATCCAGATACGCCTGCGCCTGCTGCTTGCGTATGGCGCGCAGGTAGCGCGTGATGTGCACCACGTCAACCGGATAGTCGGGGTAGCAACTGGTGGGATGGGCGCCACCGGGCAGGTGCACCACCGCATGCACCATGAATGAGACCACGCCCGCGCCGCCTTGCGCTGCCTGGATCTCCTGAGTGCTGACGATGCGCTCGGCGGTGACGATGGTGGTCTGCGCGGCCATGGCCATTTGCGCGTCCACGCAGTATTGCCCGCCCAGCCAGGCGTTGCCCTGTTCATCGCACAGCGGTGCATGAATCACCGCCACCCGTGGCGCCACGGCAGGAAACCAGGTGAGCATCTGGCCGGTGACGGGGCAGGGCGCCCGCTTGAAGTCGGGCCTGATCTTGAAATAGTCGGTGCCTGCATCGGCCTCGTAGGAGGGCAGGTAGGGCACGCGCATCAGGCTGGCCTGCAAGCCGATGGCGATGGAATATTCGGTTTCTTCGATGATGCGGATGCGGCCTTGTTCCGTGGCCCGGCGCAGCAAGGGTGTGAGGCCCAGGTACTCCAGCCCGAAGTAGCAGGTGCGAATCTCGGCAAGCATGTCGGCCGCGGCCATCAACTCAGCGTCAAACGAGCTGGTAAAGCCCAGCAGGCCCAGATTTTTCACGCCCGAGCGAGCGAGCGCGCGGATGAAGCCCATGGGCTTGCGGTACATGGTCATGCCGCCAATGCCAAGCAGATCGCCCTCTTGCACCAGGCTCACCGCGTCCGGCAGCGCCATCAGCTTGCTGGGGGGCGATGCGCCTTGCGTCTGCGGGCTCACCGTTTCACCACGATGCCTGCCCGTTCGCGGTCCCAGACCTGCTTGAGGTCTTGTTCAGCGCGGGCTTTGAGTTTGTATTTCTCGACCTTCTCGGTCATGGTCTTGGGCAATTGGGGCACAAACTCAATGAAGCGCGGCACCATGTAGTAGGCCATGTTCTCGCTGCAGTGGGCGATCAGGGCGGCCTGCGAGAGCTGCGCATTGTCGTGCAGCACCACGCTCACCATGACTTCATCTTCGCTGTACTCGGAGCTGATGGGGAAGGCCGCCACATCCAGCACCGCAGGATGCTTGAGGATGATCTGCTCAACTTCGAATGAGGAGATGTTCTCGCCGCGCCGGCGGATGGCGTCCTTTTTGCGGTCTACAAAATAGAAGTAGCCGTCTTCGTCCACATAGCCGCGGTCGCCCGTGTGGAACCAGAGGTTTTGAAATGTGCGAACCGTGGCGTCCGGCATGTTGTAGTAACCCTGCGCGTAATGCCAAGGCATTTCTGAGCGCACCAGCACTTCGCCGGTCTGGCCTGGCGGCAGGGCGAAATCGTCATCGTCCACGATGCGAATTTGCGTGTGCTCGCAAGGCCGCCCAGACGATGCCCATTTATCAGGCCGGTCGTCGTCGCGGGTTGCGGTGATCATGCCCACGTCGCTCATGGCATACACCGAGGTGAACTTGATTCCGAATCGCTCCTGGAAGGCTTGATAGAACTGCTTGGGTGTGGGCACCACCATCACCTGGCGCACCTTGTGGTCGCGGTCGCGCGCGTCGGGCGGGCGGCCCCAGAGAAAATTGGTCATCGCGCCCAGCGAGTTGAATTGGGTCACCCCTTGGCTGCGAATTTCGTCCCAGAAAGAGCTGGCCGAAAAGCGCCGGGACAGCACCACCGACGCATCGGCCACCAGGGCGGGCAGCACACTGCAAAGCCAGGCATTGCCATGGAACAGCGGCAGGCAGACATAGAGCACATCGTCGCTGCGGTAGCCAAAGCTTTGCGTCAGGCTCCAGCCGCAACTGAGCGCATGCGCGTGAGTGGAAATGGTGCCCTTGGAGGGGCCAGTTGTGCCCGAGGTATAGAGCAGTGCATGCAGATCGCAAAAGCGCACTTCGACCTTGATGGTGTCATCGGGGGCTTGCAGCAGTTGGTCAAACTCGATGCATCCGGCCTGATCGGCCTGCGCGCCTTCGGTGAGCGTAATCACCTGCTTGAGCTTGGGCGTGAGCGCTGCGACGGCCTGCACCCGCTGGTGCAAGGCGGCATCGACAATCAGCATGCGTGCGTCCGATTGGTCCAGGTAGTAGGCCAGCAACTGGCCCTTGGCGGCGGTGTTGATCGGCACGGCCACCACGCCCAGCTTGGCCAGGGCGAAATAGATCAGGATGACCTCTGGCTTGTTGTCCAGCATGAAGGCCACATGCGCGCCTTTGCCGATGCCCAGTGACTGGATGCCGTTGGCGATGCGGTTGGACAGCAGATCGACTTCACGGTAGGAGTAACTGCGGCCCTCGAACTGAATGAATGTGCGCTCACCGTGCAGGGCTGCCTTTTCGGACAGCACCTGGCCGAGCACGCGGTCGCGCATGGGGTGTGGCTTCATGTGGGGTGTGCGGCAATGCTGCGCGTGGCAATCTTGACCAGAGACTCTGCCACCTGCGTGGCCGACCACTCGCCGCCATCGCGGTACCACTTGGGCACCCAGTTGACGGCGCCCAGCAGCGCGAACACCGCCAGCTTGGCATCGCACGGGGCGATGCTGCCGTCTTCCATGCCTTCTTTGATCAGGTTGCGGTAACGCTGCTCAGCCTGGTCGCGGCGCTTGACCACCAGGCGCGACTGCTCGGGTAGCAGGGCGTTTTCCTCCAGCAGCACCACCGGGTGGCCCAACTCGCCGATGAGGTCTTCCAAGTAGCCCTTCAATGCGATCTGAATTTTCTCCAGCCCGTTTCTGCCCATGCGCTCGCCGCGATCGAGGTTGGCAAAACTCGAATCCATGGCCAGGTTAAAGCTTTCGAACAGCAACTCGTGCTTGCTGGGCACATAGCGGTACAGCGCGGCCTTGGTCACGCCAAGGCGCTGGGCGATGTCGCCCATGGATGTGCCGTGAAAGCCGGCGCGGTTGAAAGAGCGCGCGGCTTCGCGCACGATGGAGCGGCGCTTGATGTCGGTACGCTCTTGCGGCCCCGGCAAGGCCGCGCCCCAGGCCTGTGTTTTGGGCTCGGGCTCGGGTTTGCTGCGGGCGCTCTTGCGGCGCGTCTTAGGTGATTGTTCTGCCATTTACCCTGATGGTATAGTTAGGTGTCAAGCTGGTCAAGGTAAGTAACCCACCGGTTATTTTAGGTGATTGGAAACCGATGAATGTCTATGTAATCGGTGTCGCGACAGCGCCGCCGTCTTTCGCGGAACACCGCCTTCGGCTGGAAGAACTGGCCTACTACACGTCGCGAAGCGCGCTGGACAACGCTGGCGTCTCCCGCTCGCGGATCGACAGTCTCACCATCGCATCGTGCGACGAACTGGACGGGCGGCCCATCTCCAGCATGCTGATGAGCGCTGCGGCCGGCGGCTACGAGACCGACGAAGTCAAGGTCACCGACGCCGGAGCCTCCGCGCTGTGCCTGGCCTATGCGCGCTTCCTGTCTCAAGAGTCTCAGCTCGGTCTGGTGGTGAGCTGGTGCAAAAGCTCAAAGACCGATGTCGAAGAAGTCATGCGCCAGCGCGGTGATCCTTTCTACACCCGGCCGCTGGGCATCAACGCCATGGTCAGTGATGCGATGTTCGCGCAAGCAGTAGGCGAAGAATTCGGCATCACCGAAGAAGATGCGGCGCAGCGGGTGGTGGCAGGCTACCAGCGCGCCAGCCACAACCCGCGCGGCATGCGCCACCCCGTGCCCACGCTGCAAAGCATTGCGCAATCGCCCATGCAAGCCGTGCCGCTGCGCAGCGGCCAACGCGCGCCACTGACGGATGGTGCGGTTGCGCTGGTGCTGGCATCCGAATCGTTTGTGAAGCGAAACCCTTCTTGCGTGCCGCTGGCGCGCATTGCCGGGGCGGGCTGGTGCAGCGACTCCTACCGCATCGATGCCCAGCGCCTGCGCGGGATGAATTCTGCCCGCACTGCCTGGCGCAGCGCGATGACGCAAGCCGGTCTTGCCAGCGCAGCCGACCTGGACGTGGTGGAGCTTGAGTGCCCCACCGGCTACCACGAAGCGGCCTACGCACAGGCATTGGGCATCACCGATGAGCGCACGCTGTCGCCATCTGGCGGCGCATTCGCGCAGAACCCGCTCTTTTGCACCGGCCTTGTCAATGCGGCCGAAGCCGTGCTGCAAGTGGCGGGCAAGGCAGGCCCAGTGCAGCGCGCCGGTGTCAAGCGAGCCGCGGCGCACAGTTGCCACGGCTATGCACAACAGGGAAACATCGTGATGCTGTTTGAGTCGCCAAAGGAAGCGCAATGAGCAAAGCTGTTGCCGTACTTGGCACCTTTCAAACCCCGTTCAAGACCTACCATTCGCAGCACACCTTTGCGGAGCAGGCGCAACTGGCCGCAGCCGGTGCCTTGCATGACGCGGGCATGACGCCTGATGACATCGATGCCATCGTCTTCTCATTGGCGCCCACGCATTTCATGGGCGTGGCCGACGCGGACCGCTGGTCCATCGACGGCATCTTCGGTGCGGGCAAGCCCATCTTGCGGGTGCACACTGGCGGCGCCACCGGTGGCTCTGCGGTGCAGACCGCCTACAACCTGGTTCACTCTGGGCTGTATCGCTCGGTGCTGATCGTGGGGGCTGAGCGCATCGCCGAAACACCCGACGCGCAGCATGTGCTCAATCTGATTTTCGACGTGTTCTACGAACGGGACATGCCCTTGTCCACCAACACCGGCGTGGCACTGTGGGCCACCGGCTATCTGCACCGCTATGGCTTCACGCAGGAGGACATGGCCCGTGTGGTGGTGCGGGCGCGCCGCAATGCGCTGAAGAACCCCAACGCCCACTTGAAGGGCGACATCACCATCGCAGATGTGATGGCCTCGCCGATGATCAGCTATCCGCTCAAGCTATTTGACATCTGCCCGCGCTCATCGGGTAGCGCGGCCATGGTGGTGGGCAATATGGACATGGCCAAGCGCTTCTGTGCGCGCCCGGCCTTTATCAATGGTGTGGCCAGCCGCACCACCACCTACTGGATTGGCGACCGCATGACGCCCAGCACCGATTCAGACTTTATCGACTTCGAATTGGCCGGCATTGTGGGCGATGCATGCAAGCGGCAAGCTGGTATCACCGACCCCTTGAAGCAGATTCAGGTGACCGAGTTCTACGACCCCTACAGCATCATGACGCCGGTGCAATTGGAGCGGCTGGGTTTTTGCGGCCCCGGCACCGCCTACCGCCTGGAGCGAGACGGCTACTGGAATGTCGAGGGCGGCGCGGTGGCGGTCAACCCTTCGGGCGGCACCTTGTGCACCAACCCCATTGCAGTGACGGGGCTGGTGCGCGCCATTGACGCATCCAAGCAAGTCATGGGCCGGGCCGGCACGATGCAGGTGCCCGATGTCAAGAATGCGCTGTCTTCTGCGGTCGGCGGCATCACACAGTTCTACAACTGCACCATCTTCGGCGACGAGCCAATTGCCCTTTGAAGAAAAGGAACACGCATCATGAGTGAAGCAAACGAAACCAGTAAGCCAGGCGTCATCACCGATCACGTCACGCTGCGCTACGACTATGCACTGGGCGAGGTGGCCGGCCGCTTCATGGACGGCCTGAAGGAAGGAAAGATTCTGGCCACCCGCTGCTCAAAGTCTGGCCTGACCTATCTGCCGCCGCGCTCTTATTGCGAGCGCACCTTTGAGAAATGCGACTCGTGGGTAGAAGCCGGTCTGGAAGGCGTGATCGAGACTTCCACCATCGTGGTGCGTGGCTTTGAGGGCAAGAGAAAGCCGCCAGTGGCCATTGCCTTCGTGCGGCTGGACGGCACTGACTCGGCCATCGGTAACTACATTGACGACATCGATCTGTCGGACTACGACGTGGCGATGAAGAAGATCGCACCGGGCAAGCGGGTACGAGTGACTTTTGCGAAAGAGCGTGAGGGCCGCATCACAGACTTCAGCTTCGTCTGTGCGGACGATTCCAACGCGTAATGCCCGCGCGCATCAAGCTGCAGCGCCTGCTGATCGCCAACCGTGGCGAGATCGCGATTCGCATTGCGGCCACTGCGGCCGAGCTGCGCATGCACAGCGTGGCCGTCTACTCAGAAGACGACAGCGACAGCCTGCACTGCAAGCGCGCGGATGAAGCCTGGCGATTGCAGGGCACGGGCCCGCGCGCCTATCTGGACATCGAGCAAATCATCGAAGCGGCGCGGCAGACGCAATGCGATGCGATTCACCCAGGCTATGGCTTTCTCAGCGAGAACGCCGCGCTGGCAACCCGCTGCGAAGAAGCCGGCATTGTCTTTGTCGGCCCCACTGCCGAGCAATTGAGTATCTTCGGTGACAAGCTGCGCGCCAGACATTTAGCTGCGCATCTGGGCATCGCCGTGGCCCGAGGCACGGATGGCGTGGCCACACCGCAGTCGGCGATGGCCTTGCTGGAATCACTTGATGCGGGCGGCATGATCGTCATCAAGGCAGTGGCCGGCGGCGGTGGTCGGGGCATCCGCGTGGTGGGGCAGGCCAGCGAGGTGGAGCAGGCTCTGGAGCGCTGTCGCTCCGAAGCCGCATCCGCCTTTGGCAGCGACGAAGTCTATGTGGAGGAATTCCTGCCGCGCGCGCGGCATGTGGAGATACAAGTGCTTGGCGATGGCCGTGGCGGCGTGGTGTGCCTGGGCGACCGCGAATGCAGCATCCAGCGCCAACGGCAAAAGCTCATCGAGGTCGCTCCGGCGCCGCATTTGCCCAAGGCACTGCGCGGCAAGCTGATGGAGGCTGCGGCAGCGATGGCGCAGGCCAGCAGTTTTCGCAGTCTGGGCACCTTTGAGTTTCTGATCCGCTCGGGGCAGGCGGGTGACTTCGTCTTTCTGGAGGCCAACCCTCGCATCCAGGTGGAACACACGGTGACCGAAGAGACGCTGGGCATTGACCTGGTGCGTCTGCAATTGCAGCTCGCCGCTGGCGCCAGTCTGGCGGACATGGGGCTAGAGGCTGGCCGCACGCCGCTCCCGCGCGGCCAGGCGATCGAGTTGCGCGTGAATCTTGAAGACTTGCAAAGCGATGGCACGGTGCGCCCGGCCGGCGGAATGCTCACCTCGTTCGAGCCGCCTTGTGGCCCCGGCATTCGGGTGGACACCACCGGGCACGCTGGCTTTGTGCCCAACCCGCGCTTTGACAGTTTGCTGGCCAAGCTGGTGGTGTTCTCAGGCAGTGGCGATTTCGGCGACCTCGCGGCCAAGGCACAGCGGGCCTTGCAGGCATTCGCGATCGAGGGCTGCATTACCAACAAGACGCTGCTGTTGAACATTCTTGCAGAGCCTGAGTTTCAGGCGGGCAACATGCACACTCAGTTTGTGCAGGAGCATCTTGCACGGTTGTTGCAGGTGTGCGATGCGGGGGTGGACGCGCCGGCGTCTGCGCAGGCTGATGCCCGCAGCCCCATGCCTCAAGACGATGTGCCACCGCATTTCCTGGCCGTCACGGCGCCCATGAGTGGCACCGTCATTCAGCTTGGATCGGCTCTTGGGCAGGAGGTCTTCGAGGGCGAGGCCATCTTCATTCTGGAAGCGATGAAGATGGAGACCGCCATCTGTGCGCCAACCAGCGGCGTGCTCAGACAGGTGCGCCCTACAGTGGGCGATTTCGTGTCGCAGGGGCAGGCCTTGGCTTACATCGAACCAGGCACAGTGGCAGCGCGGGATGTGACAACCATGGCTCATGCGGCCAAAGGCATCCGGAGCGATTTGCAAGAGCTGCTGGATCGCCGCGCGCTCACACAGGACGCCGCCCGGCCGCAGGTGGTGGCGGCCCGCCAGAGCAAGGGCCAGCGCACCGCGAGACAAAACGTGCACGATCTTTGCGACGCCGATAGCTTTGTCGAGTACGGCCAGTTGGTCGTCGCTGCGCAGCGGGCGCGCAGGCCGCTTGATGATCTGATTCGCAACACACCGGCTGATGGCCAAATCTGTGGCGTGGGCACTGTCAATGGCAGTCAATGCGTGGTGCTGGCGTATGACTACAGCGTGCTGGGCGGCTCGCAGGGGCACAACAACCACCACAAGACCGATCGCATGCTGGAGATCGCACACAAAGAGCGACTGCCGGTGATCCTCTTCGGCGAAGGCGGGGGCGGGCGCTCGGGTGACACCGAGGGCAGCTTCGTTCACCAGAAGACCTTCAACCTCTTTCCCAAGCTGAGCGGGGTGGTGCCTCTGATCGCAGTGGTGTCGGGCTACTGCTTCGCTGGCAATGCCGCGCTGGTGGGCATGTGCGATGTGGTCATCGCCACGCGCAATTCCAACATTGGCATGGGCGGGCCCGGCATGATTGAAGGCGGAGGCCTGGGCCGCGTGCGGGCCGATGAAATCGGGCCGGCCCAGTCACAGGCCGCAAGCGGCGTGATCGACATCTTGGTCGATGACGAACAGGCGGCGGTGGTGGCGGCCAAGAAGTTTTTCTCCTACCGCCAAGGCACGATCACGCAGTGGGAGTGCGCTGACCAGAACGAGCTGCGAGACGTCATTCCACAAGACAGACGCCGCACTTATCAGGTCAGGCGCCTGATCGAATTGCTGGCCGACAAAGATTCGGTGCTGGAGTTGCGCGAGGGCTTTGGCTTGGGGATGGTGACCTCACTGGCTCGCATCCAGGGCCACCCCGTGGGCATCATCGCCAACAATCCGCTGCATCTGGCCGGTGCGATCGACCGCGACGCGGCCGACAAGGCTGCGCGCTTCATGCAACTGTGCGACTCGTATGGCATTGCCATGGTCTCTTTGTGCGACACGCCAGGCATCATGGTGGGCGCGGATGCCGAGCGCACGGGTCTGGTTCGTCACAGCGCCAGGATGCTGCTGGCCGGCGCCAATCTTCGGGTGCCTTATGGCATCGTCGTGACGCGCCGCGCTTATGGGCTGGGAAAGGTGGGCATGACGGCCGGCTCGTTCAAGGCCACTGCCTTCGCGGTGTCATGGCCCACCGGCGAATTCGGCGCGATGAACTTCGACGGCGCAGTCAAGCTGGCCTATGGCAAGGAACTCGACGCGATTGCCGACCCCGCACAGCGCGAGCGCCGGCGCAAGGAATTGATTGACGAATTGCATGAGTGCGGCAAGGGGCTGTCGCGGGCGATGGAGATGGAGTGTGATGATGTGATCGATCCGGCGCAAACTCGCCACTGGATCATGCGCATGCTCAAGTCGCATCAAGAGTCGCAGAAACATTCGCCGCACCCAAGCGCGCGCTCCTTTATCGACAGTTGGTAGCTGTGGCCAGGAGAGCCCAAAGACCATGAGCAAGAAGCCCCGCCTCGACAAGCCCGTGCCCCGGCCTGTGGGCGCGCCCATCGCGTTGCAGGGCATTCGGGTGGTGGACGATCGCATCGCGGTGATCGTCGGCCTGGGCGAGGCGCTTGACCGACCGCAGGTGCTGGCGCAGGCCAAAGACCCGGTGAGCCTGATGGCACAGGCAGTGGAAGCGGCGCAGGCTGATGCGGGGGTGCGCATCTTGCAGCAGCTTGATTTGGTCGACATCATCAAGCATGTCTCGACACCCGCCGAGCATTTGCCCCGCAAGTTGAGCGAGAAGCTGGGCTTGTCTGGCGTGCGCTGCGAGATGGGCGAGGGCAGCGGCAATGGGCCCTTGCGTGAGTTGGACCACATTGCGCATCTGATACAAGGCGGTCACCTGGACACCGCCTTGATTTGCGGCGGCGAAGTGCAATGGACTTTGGACCAGGCCGCCAAGCAGGGCGTCGCGCTGGACTGGATGCGCGAGGTCGTCTCCGAACTGAGCGTGCCCAAGGTTTTTGCCAACCCCTTGGCTATCAAGTACGGATTGACTTCACCTGCACAGGTCTATCCCTTGTACGACAACGCGGCCAGCGCAACTTGGGGTCAGACACCGCAAGAGGCCAGGCAAGAAAGCGCGACCATCTGGTCGCGCATGTCAGAGGTCGCAAGCCAAAACCCCTTCGCCTGGAGCGGCAAGCCAAGGTCCGCGCACGACATTGCAGAACCCACCAAGGACAACCGCCTACTGGCATGGCCTTACTCCAAGTTCATGGTGGCCAATCCGTCGGTCAACCAGGCATCGGCGATCATCGTCACCAGTTTGAGCCGCGCAAGGCAGTTAGGTGTGCCAAGAGACAAGATGATTTTTTTGCACTTTGGCGCCGCCGCTCGCGAAGCAGACGACTACCTGCTGCGCGATCGCTATGACGATAGCCCCTCGCAGAATGCGGTGCTGCGCGCGGCGCTGCAATTCATGGGCTGGGAGCGCTCACGCTTTGATTTTGCAGAGCTCTATAGCTGCTTTCCCATCGTGCCAAAAATGGCGCGCAGGGTGTTGTCGATGCCTGCAGACCAGCCTTTGACGGTGGCCGGTGGACTGTCATTTTTTGGCGGCCCGCTGCACAACTACATGTCCCACGCCACCATTGCCATGTGCCGCAAGCTGCGTGATCAGCGGGACGCGATGGGCTTGCTCTATGGGCAAGGCGGCTTTGTCACCAAACACCATGCGCTGGTGCTGTCGGCCCAGGACGCCGCACCGCTGCCCGAAGCCGGGCATGCCGCTGTGCAGGCGCAGGCCGACCAGGCGCGCGGGCCCATCCCCCGCTTGCTCGACGCCTACGCCGGCCCGGCCGAGCTGGAAACATTCACGGTGGTCCACGACAGGCAGCAGCAGCCGCTGTACGGCACGGTGCTGGCACGGGTGGATGAGAGCCGCCGCACCCTCGCGCGGGTGCATGCCAGCCAGACCGATACACTGCGTCTGCTGTGCAGCCTTCAGAATTCGCCAGTGGGTCGGCGCGGCCAGATACGCGCAGGTCAGGATGGTTATTTCGACTGGAGCTTTTTATGAGCGAGACCGATGCCAGCAATCAATCAGTGAAGTTCGAGCGCATAGGTGAGCACATCGCCATGATCACCTTGGATCGGCCGGCGGTGCGCAACGCGGTGGATGCGGCAGTGGCCGCCCAAATCCATCGGCTGGTGCTGCAGACCGAGGCCGACCCGACGATTCGGGTGGGCATCTTCACTGCGACTGGCACGGTGTTTTGCGCGGGCTCTGATCTGAAGGAAATGTCCACCGTCAGAGACATTCGGGTGCCGCGCGTGGGCGGCTTCGCTGGCTTTACCGAAACCCGGCGCAAGAAGCCCTGGATCGCTGCGGTCAACGGCCCAGCTTACGGCGGCGGCGCTGAAATCGTGCTGGCCTGCGACTTGTGCGTGATTGCCGAGTCTGCGCACCTGTCATTGCCAGAAGTCAAACGCGGCCTGCTGGCGCTGGGCGGCGGCACTGTGCTGTTGCCGCGCCGTCTGCCCTTGGCGGTCGCCACCGAAATGCTGATCACCGGAGAGCCCATCACCGCCCAGCGCGCCTATGAGCTCGGCTTGGTCAATCGGGTCGTGCCGGGTGAGCAGGTGGTGGGCGAGGCCATCAAGATCGCGCAGAAAATCGCGGACAACTCGCCCAACAGTGTTCGCGAAAGTCTGCGCTTGTCGCGCGCATCATTGGAGTTGCCACTGGACGAGATGTGGCGACAGAATCACAAGGCGATGGAATTGCTCTATTACGCAGCCGACTTCAAGGAAGGTCCGCGTGCCTTTGTTGAGAAGCGAAAAGCACAATGGTCCGATTCCTGATCGCAAGAAAGGCAAGCTGCGGGTACGATCCGTTTCGAGCCCTATACATTTCACTTTGAGACGGAGTTTGGATTGACTCAACGCAATACGCTGCCGGTTCAGATTGATTTGGCCCTTGACTGGGTCAATCGGGCATTCGCCCCGCTGATTGAGGCCTATCAAGGCGATCAAGGCGCACCCTCAGGCACGCTCGACCGAATCGACCGCGCCATCGACGGCATGCTCTACATTCTTTCCGCGATGCTGGTGATCGCCATGAGCGCCGTTATCTGCTATTGCATCTTTACCCGCTACGCCATGAATCAGCCGCCGCTGTGGTCGGAAGATGTGCCCATGGTCATCTTTGTCTGGATGACTTTCATTGCGCTGGCCGTCGCCACGAGACGGGGTGAGAACATTCGCGTGACCTACTTCATTGAGAAGCTATCGCCATTGAATCGGCTGGTGCTTGAACTCGTGATGCACGCCCTGGTGATTGCGATGATGGCCCTGATTTTTTGGTACAGCTTCGACGTCATCCGCCTGCAGTTGCGCGGCACCATGCTGTCAACTGGCTGGAGCAAGGCGGTGATCTGGTTCCCCTTGCCCCTGGGCATGGCGCTGATGACGCTGTTCCAGTTCAAGCTGGTGCGCCGCACGGTGCAGGGCTATCACCGCGCCATCAGCGCGGTTGGCGAGCGGATTTAGAGAGAAACACCATGCTGCTCGCCATCATGATCGCGCTCTTGCTTTTTTTCTCTTTGATGGGCATGGAGATCGCCTGGGCCATCGGCATTTCGGCCCTTGGGTTCATCGTGATCGACCGGATGATGGGCGGTGGTGTTCCGTTCACCCTGGTCTCGCAAATGATGGTGACGGGCATAGACACTTATTCCATGCTTGCGATTCCGCTCTTTGTATTTGCCGGCGACCTCATGAATGCCGCAGGTATCACGCAGCGCATCATTCGCTTCGCCTCCGCCGTTGTCGGTCATTTCCACGGCGGTCTGGCCAATGTGGGTGTGCTGGCCAATTTCATCATGTCGGGCATATCCGGGTCGGCCATGGCAGACGCCGCAGCGACGGGCACGGTGCTGATGCCGGAGATGAAGAAGAAGGGTTTCCCGGACGCCTTCTCAAGTGCCGTGATCGCTGCAGCCTCGACGGTCGGCCCCATCATCCCGCCGTCCATCATCTTTGTCATGCTGGGCGCGCTGATGGAGATATCGGTCGGCCGCCTGTTTCTAGCCGGCATCATTCCCGGCATCATCATGTTTGTGGCGATGTTCGGCATCACGTGGTGGATATCGCGTCGCGAAAACTACCCCCGCGAACCCAAGGCGAGCGGGGCAGAGAAGATGACGGCCTTGTGGCAAGGCTTGTTCGCACTGTTGGCACCGGTGGTGATCGTGGCGACCATCGTGCTGGGCATCGCGACGCCAACCGAAGCGGCCGCCGTGATTGTGGTCTATGCAATGGTGCTGGGCTTTTTCGTGTACCGCAGCCTCACGATAGCTGCCGTGTTCCGCGCGGCGGGCCGCACGGCGATCACCTCGTCGGTCATCATGCTCACTGTTTCGACCTCGGGCGTGTTTGCTTTCATCGCCGTGTCCGAGCGCATGGGCGAGATATTGACGCAGGCGATGCTGGCTATTTCAAACAACGTGCTGGTGCTGCTTTTCCTGGTCAACATCTTGCTGCTGATCCTGGGCATGTTCATGGAGATTTTGCCGATCTTGTTGATCTTGGCGCCCATCCTGTTTCCCCTGCTGGGTAGCATGGGCGTGGATTCGGTGCACTTCGGCGTGGTCATCGTTCTGAATCTGATGATAGGCATGATCACGCCGCCCATCGGGCTCAATCTGTTCGTTGTTTCTGCGATTGGCGGGGTCGGCGTGATCGAGATATTCAAGGCCGCCATTCCCTATATCATCGTTCTGTTTGCGGTGCTGATGCTGATCACTTACGTGCCGGCATTGACGCTATATTTGCCCGACTTGCTGATGCCCACGAAACCTCACTGAAGGAGTTGCCATGAGTGTTCTTTTCACCAGAAGACAAGTAGGGCAGGGCGCCGCAGCCCTGGCCGCCAGCGCCGTCGCCGCTGCTGTGCCGCTACTCAGCCAGGCACAGGCAAAAATCAAGATCAAGTACGCCAACAGCGGCGGCGCCGCCAGCACGGCGGTGGTGTTCGCGAAGAAGGTGTTTGCAGAAGTGACCCGGCGCACCAATGGCGAGGTCGAGTTCGATGTGTTTGCCGGCACGCTGGGCGGCGAGAAAACCTTGCTCGATGGTCTGGCGCTGGGCACAGTGGACATGACCACCACCGCTTACACCGGCACCCGCGAGTTCGACATCTTGTATGCGCCCTACATGTTCCGTGACGCCGAGCACGCCGGCAAGGTGGTCAATGGCGCCCTACGCGAGCGCTTTTCCAAACTGATGAAGGATCGCTACGACGCGCAATTCCTGGGTGTGGCGCGTGATGGGCCTTTTTGCCTGTTCACCAAAAACAGAGTTTCATCCTTTGGCGGCATCAAGGGCATGAAGATTCGTGCCGGCGAAATCGAAGGCGTGATCGCTGGCTTGCAGCATCTGGGCGCACGGCCCACGGTGGTGGCCTTTAACGAGGTCTACACATCGCTGCAGCAGAACCTGGTTGACGGCATGGTGACTTTGCCTAACCTGGCGCTGGTCATGAAGTTCAACGAGGTCTGCAAATACTATGTCACCAATGACTTTGGTATTGGGCTTGGCAAGTGGACGGTGGCCTCGCGTGTCTGGAACCGCTTGTCACCGGCGCAGCGCCAGGTGATCCAGCAAACCTTCAACGAATTGGAAGACAACGACTACTACGCCGCAGTCAAACGTCAGGCGCCCATTGACGTCAAGAGGTGGGACGAGGTCAATGGCGCAGGCACGGCGTTCGCCCTGGATGCCAAGGCCGCCCAGGCGGAGATGGCGCCGCTCAATGCAAAGCTGGCCAATGAGGTGTTTGGCAGCGGCACCTGGGATCTGATCCTCAAAGCCTGAGCATGGATATGAGCAAGCAGCCGCCGCCTTCATCCGTGCTGGTGGACATCTACCACCGCATGATCCGTATCAAGCAGAACGACGAGCGCATCCGCTCCAGCATGCGCACCGGGCGCCTGGTGATGCCCTACTACTCGGCACGTGGACAAGAGTGCATTCCCGCAGCCGTCTCGGTCTGTCTGGAGCAGACCGACACCATCTGCACCACCTACCGTGGCATCCACGATTCAATTGCCAAAGGCGTGCCCTTGAAGGCCTTGTGGGCCGAGCTGGCAGGCAGGTCCACCGGCACCTGCAAGGGCAAGGGCGGCCCCATGCACATCACCCACCCGGCCTCGGGCGTCATGGTAACGACCGGCATCGTTGGCAGCAGCATGCCGATCGCCAACGGGCTGGCGCTGGCATCGCAGGTGCGGGGTGACAAGCGCGTGTCGGTGGCCTACTTCGGCGACGGCGCCACCAACATCGGCGCCTTTCATGAGTCGCTCAACATGGCGTCGGTGTGGAAGCTGCCGGTGGTGTTCGTGTGCCAGAACAACCAGTACGCCGAGCACACCAAGTACGCGGTCTGCACATCGGCAGCCAACGTCGCCGACCGCGCAGCCAGCTACAGCATGCCTGGGCGAACGGTTGACGGCAACGAGCCGCTCGCAGTCTATGCCGCAGCGCACGAGGCCATAGAGCGCGCGCGTGCCGGCAATGGCCCGACGCTGATTGAAGCCGTCACCTTCCGATTCTCCGGCCACACCGTGGGCGACGACGATTCCTACATGGACGCTGGCGAGAAGGCCGCCTGGATGGCCAAGGACCCGGTGCCGCGCTACCGCGCCTGGCTGCTGGCCCAGGGCCACGCCACGCAGGCGCAGCTTGCACAGATGGAAGCGGACACTGAAGCGCAAATCGACGAAGCCTTCAAGTTTGCGATGGACAGCCCCTTCCCCGATGTAGCCGAGCTGCGCCGCGATGTCTACCGCGACGAGGTGGCAGCATGAGCAGCCCGGCGAGCACTGCCGCAAAGGCCGGCGACAAGATCACCATGTTGCAGGCCATCAATTGGGCTCTGGATGACGCCATGGCCGCCGATCCGCGCGTGCTGGTGTTCGGCGAAGATGTGGCTGACCCCGAAGGCGGCGGTGTGGTCGGCATCACTCGGGGGCTGTCAAGCAAGTACGGCAGCTTGCGCGTGCGCTCCACACCCATCGCCGAGCAGGCCATCATGGGCGCAGCCATCGGCGCAGCCATTGCGGGCATGCGACCGGTGGCGGAGATCATGCTGATGAACTTCACCGCGGTGGCCATGGACATGATCGTCAACCACGCGGCCAAACTGCGCTTCATGTCGGGCGGGCAGACCCATGTGCCGCTGGTGATTCGCACCATGACCGGCGCCGGTGCCAGCTATGGCGGGCAGCACGCCGATTTTCTGGAGGCGTGGTTCGCACACACCGCCGGCCTGAAGGTGGTGATCCCCTCCACACCGGCTGACGCCTATGGGCTGATGCTTTCCTGCATAGCCGACGACGACCCGTGCATCTTTGTCGAGAACCTGCCCAGCTTGCGCGTGGCGCAGACAACGCTGCCTGAGCGCGGCAAGCGCATCCCGCTTGGCAAGGCCAATGTGCTGCGCAGCGGCAAGGATGTCACCGTCATCAGCTACAGCCGCCAGGTGCACGACGCTGCCGCGGTGGCGGACAAGCTGGCGGCGCACAATATTTCCGTTGAGGTGATCGACCTGCGCAGCATCGCGCCGCTGGACATGCCCACGCTGATCGAATCGGTGGGCAGAACCGGCCGCGCGTTGATCGTTCATGAAGCGGTGAAGAGCTTCGGCGTAGGCGCTGAAATCGCATCGCGCCTTAACGAAGAACTGTTCGGAAAATTGAAGTCGCCGGTGCAGCGGCTGGGCGGGGCGTTCTGTGCGGTTCCCTTCTCCAAACCTCTGGAAACCGCTTTCGTTCCGGGCCAGGCCGACATCGAAGCGGCCATTCGCAAGATGCTGGGTCAATGACTACCGACATCCTGTTTCCCAAACTGGGCTTTGCGATGGACGAAGGCACATTGGCCCAGTGGCTGGTGGCCGATGGCGCACAGATCAAGGCAGGCGAGGCGCTCTACATTCTGGAGAGCGACAAATCGACTCTTGAGATCGAATCTCCCGCCACAGGCCGACTCAAGATCGGCGTGCCTGCAGGCGAGGTGTACCAGGTGGGGGCGGTGCTGGGCGAGATCGTGTGAAACTCACCCGATCGATCGCCACACAGCCAGACCGGCAAGCTTCGCAGCCGGCATCACCAGCACAAACCCCGAAATCAGCAGCAGCACGAACACGATTTTGCGAAACTGTGCGTCGCGTAGCTTCTTGCCCACGCGCGAGCCGAGCCACGAAAAGCAAATGATCACCGGCGCCAGAGCGGCCAAGGCCTGCAGCATAGGCATGTCGATCATGCCCTGCCAGGCATAAATTCCCAGGCCCAGCGTCTGCGTCACGATGAAGCTTGTCTGGAAAGTCGCCCGCTGCGCCCGGGCGCTCCAGCCTCGCATTGCGCACCAGATCGTCATCGGCGGGCCGCCCATGCCGCATGCGCCTGACAGCGTGCCCGACACCAAGCCAACGCATCCGTCCGCGGCCAGTCCTGCCTGGATTGTTGGCAACTTTGAAATGCGCAGCATGACAGTGCAAAAGACGATCAGCCCCAAGCCGAACAGCGGCCTGAAAGTGTCCGCATTCAGGGCGTGCAGAAACGAAGCGCCAATGGGCACACCCACCAACCCGCCGATCACGAAAGGGCGAATGCGCACCAGGCTGATCTCGCTGCGCACACTCAGGATGGCAACCGACTGACCCAGCAGCGAGCCCATCACCACCAGGGGAACGATTCTCTGCGGCTCCATCATCCACGCCCACAGCGATGTGGCGACCAGCGCGAATGCAAAGCCCGACAGGCCCTGCACAAAGCCAGCCACCGCGCCCACCAGCAGGATCTCTATCAGCATTGGAATTTTTCGGTCAGTAGCCGGGTCAGTAGCCGGGTCAGTGGCTGGTTCGGTAGCGGCGCTCGCCTTGCTTGGCCGAGCCTCATGCGCAAGAATCACATTCTGCACTGAGTGGCTGTTGCCGGACTGATGGGCAAGGCTTTATGCTCGGCAAAGTTAATCCATCATGAAGCGACGCAATCATTACCACGTCTATGTGGTGGAGCTTTCAAAAGACGTTTTGTACGAGGGCAAGTTCAGGAAATGCAATCCTGACTATGTCGAGGGCAAGCCCTGCGTCTATGTAGGCATGACTGGCCTGGACCCCGACCTGCGCTTTGACAAGCACAAGGCGGGAATCCAGGCGAATGCGTATGTCCAAAGATATGGCCTGCGCCTCCTGCCGGACCTCTATGAGGCATTCAACCCAATGGCCTACAAGGATGCGGTGGATAGGGAGATTGAAGTGGGCATCGACCTGCGCTCGGCTGGTTTTGGGGTTTGGCAGGGCTGATCAAGAGTTCTTAGTGCAATGTTTCAATCGCCTGTAAAGAGGCTGCCGCTGGCCTCCCCCACAAGCGTCGTGCGGCACATATGGCGAATCTCGCCGCTGGCGTAGTCCTTGGGGGCAAGGTGCATGGTGCAGCGGTTGTCCCACATGATCAGGTCAAAAGGGCGCCAGTGGTGGCGAAAAGTGAATTCCGGTTTGACCGAGTGTTGGAATAGAAAGCGCAACAGACTGCCGCTTTCTTCCGTTGTCATGCCCTCGATGTGCGTTGTGACTGTTTCGTTGAGGTAGAGCGCCTTGCCTTGTGTCTCGGGATGAACTCTCACCAAGGGCTGAACCACGGCGGGCACTTCCAGTCGCACATTCTGCTTGGGGTCCACAGTTCGATTTTGCTTTGCCAGGCTGTTGACGACCTTCAAAGGCGCGATGAGTTCTTTCATCACCGGTGAGAGCGAGTCGTATGCCATGTACATGTTGGTGAACCATGTGTCGCCACCCACGTCGGGGATGGCTCGGCAATGCAGAAGTGAGCCGGTGGGTGGGCGCAGGGTGAACGCACCATCGGAATGCCACTGCCTGCCGGTTTCTGCGGTGGTGGAAGGGGTGCCGTCTGCACGCGGCTGATTTGTCACCACCATCACCTCGGGATAATCAGGATGTCTGGCCGCCGGTATGGGGTGCAGTTCAAGCTCTCCGAACTGGCGGCTGAATGCAATGTGCGCCGCCACGTTCATCTCCATCCGCGGGAACACAAGCACCAGGTGTTCCAGCCAGGCCTCGCGAATGCGGCGCACTTGCTGCGTCGTCAGTTGCGTTGCTGGATCGAAGCCCGTGACTTGGGCGCCCAGCCCGAATGCCAGGCGCTTGACTTCAATCTGCATGATCTACTCCCATGGGTCGCAACTGTGGGCAGCGCGAGGTCGGTGTCATCGCATGATGCACGCAGGAGCGGCGCCGACAACGCCTACCGCATGAAATATATCGTTCACACGTGGTGGCGGCAGCTAGGGTTTGTCCCGCATTGGATCCAATAATGCATCGGTGATGATCGTCCGGGTGGCAGACATCAAGCTGCGCACGGTGCCATCCCCATCGCGACGCAGTCTGGCCTGACACGTCAATTCAACTCGGAGGCACCTCGCCATGAAACTTTGGAAATTGATTGCAACTGTGCTCGCGTTAACGCTGGCACCTGTGTTGCAAGCTCAGACTTTCCCCGATCGCACCGTCAGACTGGTCGTACCCTACGGCGCGGGCGGCAATTTCGACATCATTGGTCGGCTGCTGGCTCAGCATTTGTCCGAGCGCTGGGGCAAGCCGGTGGTGGTCGACAACAAGGCGGGCGCCAATGGCAACGTGGGCACGGCGGACGTCTCGCGGGCTGCGCCCGATGGGTACACACTTGTGTTGGCCTCCAATGGCACCACTGCCATCAACCCGGCGCTCTACGCCACCATGCCCTTCGATCCTCTCAAGGGGCTCACTGCGATCACGGTGGTCACGACCAATCCCATGGTGCTTGTGGTGAACAAGGCATTTCCGGCCAACACCATTCAGGAATTCGTCGCCTACGCACGGGCCAATCCCGGCAAGGTGAATCTGGCCAATGGCGGCAATGGCACGCTCTCGCATCTGTCGGCGGAAATGCTAAAGAAGCAGTCTGGCATCAATGTGGTGCTGGTGCCCTACAAGGCCACCTCGGCTGCCGTCACCGGCTTGCTGGGTGGTGAAGTCCAGGGCATGTTCGACACCATCAGTACCTCCATTCCCTTGATGGAATCCGGCCAAGTGCGCGCACTGGCGGTCACCAGCCCGGGTCGGTTCCCGCAGAGGCCCGATCTGCCCACTGTTGCCGAGGCTGGCGTGAAGGATTATTCGGCCGAAGCCAAATCTGGTCTGCTGGGCCCGCCCGGCATGCCGCGCGCTCTGGTGGAGCAAATCCACAGAGACGTCGTTGCGGTGCTGCAAAAGCCAGAGGTCCGCCAGAAACTGACGTCCATGGGTGTCATTCCATTGGGCAGCACGCCCGAGGAGTTCAGCGCGGACCTGCGCGCGGAATTGGCTCGCTGGGGCGAAATCGTGCGCGCGTCGAGCGCCAAGCTGCAATGACCGGGCATTGGTCAGGATTTGTAGATCCCCTCACATCACACACATTCAAAGAGGAGCAAAAATGAGCAACGAAATCAAAACCAATTTCACCGGGCCGCGCCGGGACTACGAAGCCTGGGCACTCAAGCAGCGCCCTGATCCGGCCACTCTCGAATACCTGCGCAAGGTTCCAACGGCATTTGTTTCCGATTGCCTCAAGCGCCTGGAAATCCGCAATCACGCCTTGCGCGACGTGCGCCTTTCATATGACATGCCCGGCAAGCAGGTGAGCATTGCCGGTGCGGCCATCACCATGCAGTGGGCGCCGCACACTGAGGTGAGACCCTACTACGAGGCGGCCTATCTCCACACCGAAGTGGTGGAGCAAGCCAAGGCGGGCGATGTGCTGGTGATTGCCGGCATGGGGGCGCCCTATGGGTTTTGGGGCGAACACGCCACCAACCAAGCGATTAATCAGGGTCTGCAAGGCATCGTGATTGACGGCTATACCCGAGACATCAAGCCCATCCGCAAGAGCGGCATGTGCGTGTTCTCAACTGGCCTGACATTTGAGTCCTATGTGCGCCGCTATGACCCGATTGGGTTCAACACGCCGGTGAGCGTTGCCGGCGCGCATGTGCGACCGGGCGATGTGATGATGGGCGATGACGACGGCGTGCTGGTGATTCCCCAGGAAGTGGTGAACCAGGTGGCCGATGTGGCTGCAGACATCGAAAGACTGGAAGTCGATCTGGGCAAGGCGGTGGCTGCTGGCGTGCCATGGACCGAGATCTATCGCACCATCCATCACCGCAAGTACTACGCTGTCAAGCCAGCGCCCAAGTTCTGAGCCTTGCGAACTAGTCCAGCCGCACACCCGCGCGCTTCGCCGTCTGGCTCCACTTGTCGACTTCCTGCCGGATGAAGGCGCCGAGTTGAGCCGCGTTCATCGGCATGGCTTCGGACTCTCGGTCCGAGAAATATTTGGCCAGGTCGGGTGAGGCGGACATCTTGGTCATCGCTTCGCTGAGCTTGGCAATGATGGGAGCGGGCGTTTTTGCCGGCGCCACAACTGCAGTCCACGACGAGGCAAGAAAGTCGGGATAGCCGGATTCGGCCACCGTGGGTACGTCGGGCAGAGAGGCCAGTCGGCTCTTGCCGCCAATCGCTATCGCGCGCACGCGGCCGTCGCGGATCAGCGGCAGCGCCGCGATCGGTGTGTCCCACATGATGCTGACGCGCCCGCTCAGCAAGTCAGTGTAGGCCAGGGCCGTTCCCTTGTAAGGTATGTGGTTCATCTTGATGCCTGCGGCCAGCGAGAGCTGCTCCATCGCCATGTGCGCTGTCACCCCCGCGCCGCTGGATGCGTAGTGGATGTCGCCCGGCTTGGCCTTGGCCAGGGCCACGAGTTCGGCGATGGTCTTGGCCGGGAACGCGGGGTGCGCGACCAACACCATCGGGAAGGTCGAGAAGCCGCCAATGGCTACGTAGTCGTTGATCGGATCGTAGGGCGGCTTGTCGTGCACGGCGGCATTCACCACCAAGGGTCCGGCCGCAGTGAACAAAAGCGTGTAGCCGTCGGCTGGCGCAGCCGCGCCAGCACGCTGTGCCAAAGCGCCCGATGCGCCTGCGCGGTTGTCCACAACCCAACTCTGGCCCATCACATCTTGCATGCGCCGGGCCACTTCCCGCGCATTGGAGTCGATGCCCTGGCCGGGCGGGAAGCCCACTATCAATTTGATCGGTCGGCTCGGATATTCTTGGGCCTGCACGCCCGTGGTCATCGCTAGCGCCAATGCGGCACCGGAGAGTAGGCGAAGGATGCTTCGTACTGTCGTCATCGTCAATCACTCCGTGCTGTTGAGGGTGACAGATGCTATGCCGCGCGGGTCTGCCTGTGAAGCCTTGTCAAGGTTTACCGTGCCACCAAAAGTCCACATCATGGACCATCGGCCGGCACTGGCACAGGCTACGGCTAGGCGCAGCGGGGTTGGCAACCTACAGTCTCATGACCACCTCGTCGTGGCGCTCAACACCCATTCAAGCAACCCATGTCCTCATTGCTCATAGATGATTCGCACGCGGGCATTCGCGTGATCACACTCAACAGGCCCGAGCGGCTCAACGCGCTGGACGGCCCAACGCTCGAAAACTTCATCGCAACGGTCAAAGATTGCTCCGCACCAGGCAAGGATATTCGCGTCATTGTCATCAAGGGGGCAGGCCGCGCTTTTTCGGCCGGAGCCGATCTGAAGTGGCTGGCCAGTGGCGTGCTGGCCGACCATGGCGCCCATCTGCGTTTTCAGGACCAATTGCAAGAGATTTGCGAGACGATTGAGGCGGCCGATCAGGTGGTGATTGGCTCCATTCACGGCTTTGCACTGGCCGGTGGCATGGAGATCGCGCTGTCGTGCGACATCCTGGTGGCCGACGAGGAGGCCGAGCTTGGCGACGAGCATATCAAGCGAAATCTGATTCCCGGTGGCGGCGGCTCGCAGCGCCTGCCACGCAAGCTCGGGCTCGCGCGCGGCCTGTTCTACCTGCTCACCGGGCGTCGCATGAAGGGGCGCGAGGCCGAGCGCATCGGGCTGGTCTCGATCGCTGTACCCGGGGCAGAGCTGGCCGACGCCACGCTCAAGTTGGCCCAGGAACTCGCCCGCACCGATGCTCGCGCGCTGGCTTCGATGAAGATGATCGCGCGGCGCGGCATGGAGTTGCCGCTGCGCGAAGGCTTGTGGCTGGAGCGCTGGGCGCAGCACCGCTATCGTCAGGAGTCCAGCGCGATGGACGCGGGCATTTCCAATTTCGCAGCCCACGGCAAGACCGGCGCGCCAAAGAGCTGAGCCCCCAAGGAGACGCCTCTTGCAGATTGACCTGAAACAACGCACCGCCATTGTCACGGGCGGTGCATCCAACATCGGGCGCGGCATCGCTCTCATGCTTGCCGACGCTGGCGCGCAGGTGCTGATCGTGGACAAGGACGAAGCGCAGGCCCGGGCGACGGCCAGTTTGCGCCCAGGCCGTATTCGTGTCATCACCTGCGACCTCAGCGATCTGGCGCAGGTGAGCGCGCTTGCCCAGCGCATCGCGGGCGAAGAGCAGATTTCGATTCTCGTGAACAACGCCGGCTGGGTGCACAGCGAGTATTTCGCCAACAAAGACTTGGCTGAGATGGATTTCGAGCTGCGGCTGAACCTGATGTCGCCACTGCTGCTGGTGCGCCTGCTGCTACCGGGCATGATCGAGCGCGGCTGGGGCCGCATCATCAGCGTCGCATCCGAGGCCGGCCGCGCGGGGCAGCGCACCCAGGTGGCCTATTCGGCTGCCAAGGCTGGGCTGCTGGGCATGACGCGGTCTCTGTCGCATGAGGTCGGGCGCCACGGCATCACGGTCAACGCGGTGTCGCCGGCGATGACGATTCCCGAATCGCCCGATGAGATCGGACAAGGCAGCATGCAGCAGCAACGCGACCGGCCGCCCGAGATGATGGCCAAGATCGTCAAGTCCTACCCGATGGGCCGCGTTGGCCATCCGCGTGATCTTGCCGCTGCGGTGACCTTTCTCGCCAGCGAGGAGGCCGGATTCATCACCGGCCAGACCCTGCCGGTGAACGGCGGCTTCATCACCACCTGACACGAAGCGCCCCGTGCGCAGCGCACTCATTGACACCCACAACACAACCCACTGAAACGAAGGAGACACTATCCATGGCCAAGCCACCACCACCCGAAGCGAAGTTCACCCCCTGGGAAACGCCAGACAGCCTGCCCAATCTGGGCGATGTGCTCTACGAGCGCTGCACGCGAGACCTCGGCGGATCGGTGGCGCGCGTCACGATCAATCGACCGGACAAGCTCAATGCCTTCACCAACAAGACGATGAAGGACATCATGGTTGCGATCGAGCTGGCCAACCGCGATCCGAGCGTGGGCGTGGTGGTGCTGCAAGGCGCAGGCGACCGCGCATTCTCCACTGGCGGCGATGTCGCCTGGGAAGGCGAGCGCTCCACGGCCGACTGGTTTTTTGACCCACCGCCCAATCACACGGTACGCTTCTCGCTCAAGCCGGTGATTGCCGCAGTGCGCGGCTACGCCATCGGCGGGGGCAATCACCTGGCCTACACCTGCGACCTCACCATCGCTGCTGACAACGCGATCTTCGGCCAGATCGGCTCGCGCCATGGCAGCCCGGCCGACGGCTACATGGCGCGCTATCTGGTACGGGTGATTGGTGCCAAGCGCGCCAGAGAGATGTGGCTCACCCGCCAGCGCATCGATGCGCACAAGGCGCTGGAGTGGGGCCTCATCAACGCCGTCGTGCCGTTGGCGGACCACGAGAAAGAAGTGCTCAAGTGGTGCAGTTTCGTGCTTGACGGCAGCCCAACCTGCATTCGCATCCTCAAGGCGGTGTTCGACCAGGAAGTGGACGAGATGGCTGGCGACGTGCGACGCATGGCCCAACTCGTACACCCGAATTTCGTTGAGAGCGACGAAGCCCATGAGGCGCAAAAAGCCTTCTTCGAAAAGCGCCCGCCGAACTTCTGGCCGGCGCCCAAGTGAGTTCCATAGTCGAAAGGCATCCAGTGACAGCCTCTGATCAACCCACTTCAAGGCCCGCGCTCCAAGGCGTGCGCGTGGTCGAACTCGCCAACTGGATCTCGGCGCCGTTTGCCGCCACGCTGTTGGCCGACTTTGGCGCAGACGTCGTCAAGATCGAACTGCCCGGCTCGGGTGACCCGATGCGCACGCTGGGTGCCTTGCCCGCAGAGGGCATGAGCGGCTACTGGTGGAGCGCTCTGGGCCGCAACAAGCGATCGATCGCACTGGACGTGCGCACGCCCGAGGGCCTTGAGATCCTCGGGCGGCTGATCGAGGGTGCGGAGATGCTGATCGAGAATTTCCGGCCCGGCACGCTGGACCGCTGGGGCATTACGCCCGAATGGCTCAAGGCCCGCAGGCCCGACCTGATCGTGGTGCGCATCAGTGGGTATGGTCAAGACGGCCCCTGGCGCGACATGCCCGGCTTTGACCGCAACGCACAGGCCTTCTCGGGTCTCGTCTACGTGACGGGCGAGAAGGACACGGCGCCGCAGCAGGCCGGCTTGCCGGTGTGCGACTACACCTCAGGCCTGTGGGCGGCGTTCGGCGCCGTCACGGCCCTGCTGGGCAAGTACCGCAATGGCGACACCAATGGCAACGAAGTCGACCTCGGGCTTTACGAGTCGATGATTCCCTTCCTCAAGGAGATGCCCCAGCGCTGGCGTCACCAGGGCATCGTCACCGAGCGCAACGGCAACAAGCCCGATTACGTCGCGCCCGGCGGCGCGTACCGCACCGGCGACGGGGATTGGATCTTCATCAGCGGCACCGGCGATCGTGTCTTCTCGCGCTTGATGTCCTTGGTCGGTCGGGCGGACATGATCGATTCGCCGCGCTATCGATCCAACCATGACCGCGTGGTCGCACGCGATGAGATCGACGGCGCAATCGATGCGTGGCTGTTGAAGCACCACACTGACGAGGCGGTTGCAGCCCTGCAGGCGGCGGAGGTGCCGGTGGTGAAGATTCAAAGCATCTCCGAACTGATGGACCATCCGCAGGTGCTCGCCCGCGGAAACTTCGTCGAAGTGCCTGACCATGACCGAGGCGAAGTCTGCTTCGCCGCACCCATCCCGCGCATGGCGCGCGGCGCGGCAAGCGTGCGCTGGCCCGGGCAGGACATCGGCGAATCGACGCGCGACGTGCTGCGGGGCGAACTGCAACTGTCCGAAGAAACGCTGGCCGATCTGGCCCGGCGCGGCGTGGTCGGCGGGCTATGACGGTGTGACGCCACGAGGCTTGCCTGACACAGACAACCCAAGGAGTGAGAACGCATGGACATGATGATGACCGAGAGCCAGTTGACGCTGCGCGATGCGGTGAGAAAATTCGCCGAGGCTGAGCTGCTACCAAGGTATATGCACTGGGACCGGTCCGGCGAGTGGCTGCCCAAGTCGTTCACTGACAAACTTGTTGAGATGGGCCTGCTGCGTTTGCGCATGCCCGAGAAACTTGGTGGCCAGGGCTTCTCTTTTGTTGACTGCGGCATCGTGTGCGAGGAGATCGGCCGCTGCGACCCGCAGATCCGCTACCTCATTTCCAGTGCGGTGCACATCAGTGAGATGTCATCCGAGATGCACCCGGACCTGCAAGAAGAGTGGCTGCCGCGCATCGCCAATGGCGAGATCATGGCGCTGGCATTCACCGAGCCGGGTGGCGGCACGGACGCCGCCAACATTCGCACCAAGGCAAGCCGCGATGGCGATTTCTTCGTGATCAACGGCGAGAAGACCAGCGTCAGCTTCACCGGCGTGGCCTCGGTGATTTTTGTGTCCGCCCGCACTGGCGGCCCCGGCCCCTGGGGCCTGTCGTTCTTCATGGTGCCGGCCGACACGCCGGGCATCCGCACATCCAACTACGAGCGCATGGGCCAGCGGCTCACCCGCGGCGGCAGCATCTTCTTTGACGATGTGCGCGTACCCGCGCGCAACATGATCGGCAAGGAGAACAAGGGTTTCGTGTGGGCCATGACGATCATTGGTTACAACCGCAACTTTGTCGCGCTGGCCTGCATCGGCGCGGCGCAAAAATCTATCGACGAGACCGCTGCCTACATGAAGACGCGCGAAGTCCTGGGCCAGGCGGTTTCGAAATGGCAGGGCGCTGCCCACGCGCTCGCGGCCGAGCAGACCAAACTGCAGGCCGCCCGACTGCTCTGCTACAACGCGCTGGCTCTGGTGGACCGCGGCCTGCGCCACGACCCTGAGTCGTCGATGGCGAAGTGGTATGGCGTGAAAGTGGCCAACGAAGCCATCGAGACCTGCATGCGCCTGCACGGCCACTACGGCTGGTCCAAGGATTTTCCGTTCGAACAGCGGCTGCGTGACTGCCTGGGGATGGAGTCGGCCGACGGGCCGCGCGAGGTGCACCTGGGCATCATTTCGCGCGATATCTTCGGCAAAGAATTTGCGCCATTCTGATGAACACGCCACCACTGAATCCAGCCGCGGACGACTGGACTCCTGAATTCACACCCGACGATGAATTCGTGCATCTTGTAGGGCCGCTGCTCGTGCGCATGGACAACGGAGTCAAGCGCTATGCGTTTCGCGCCGAGCAAAAGCACATGAGCCGTTTCCACCGCCTCCACGGCGGCATGGTGCTGTTTTTGGCTGACAAGGCCATGAGCGTGACGGCGTGGGATTTGGTCGGCCGCCCGAAAATCTTCACCACCATTCAGCTTGACCTTCAGTTCCTCGCGGTCGTCGCTAAGGGCAGCCTGGTGGAGGCGCATTGCGAGCTGGTCAAGAAGACCGGCTCTCTGGCCTTCATGTCGGGGCGGCTGACTGTGGGCGACGATGTTGTTGCCAGCGTCACCGGCGTCTGGAAGTTTCGCGCAGTAGCAAAGAGCCCTTCCGAATGACAAACACAGTGCCGCCCACACCACCAGGCACCGGACCGCTGACCGGTATCCGTGTGGTCGAAATCGCCAACACGGTGTATGGCCCGCTGACCTCACAGTACCTGGCTGACATGGGTGCCGATGTGATCAAGATCGAGCCGCCCGAAGGGGATCTCACCCGCTCGCTCGGACCTGCGCGCCACACCGGCATGTCGGCCGTGTTCATCAACTGCAACCGCAACAAGCGCAGCGTGATGCTGGACTTGCGCGAGCAGGCTGACCGAGATGTGATGCAGCGCATCGTCGCCCAGAGCGATGTGCTTGTGCACTCGATACGCACGGCGTCCACCGCGCGCATGGGGATCGACTACGAGACGGTGGCCAAACTCAATCCGCGCCTGGTGTACTGCCAGGCCAAGGGCTTTTCGGATGAGGGCGCTTACGGCGGCATGCCGGCCTACGATGACCTGATCCAGGCGCTCACTGGCATTGCCTCGCTGCAGAGCGACATGGTGGGCGCGCCCCGCTACGTGCCAATGATCTTCGCCGACAAAGTCAGTGCGCTGCATGCGGCCTTTGCAATCATGCTGGGTTTGTTCCACCGCGCGCAGACCGGCCTGGGCCAGCAAATTGGCGTGCCGATGTTCGAGGCGATGACGGCCTTCAACACTGTGGAGCATCTGTGGGGCGCCACCTTCGAACCCGCGATTGCTCCTATGGGTTACGAGACCATCACCAAGGCCGTGCGCACGCCCTTTGCCACCCGCGACGGCCACATCGCGTTCCTGCCCTACACAGATGCCCACTGGAAGCGATTCTTCGATGCGGTTGGGCGGCCAGAGCTGATGCAGGACCCGCGCTTTTGCAGCTACCCCGCGCGGCAAAAGCATTTTGCGCAGGTCTGGCCGGTGGTGACTGAGATTCTCGCCACCCGAACGACCGCCGAATGGATTGCGCTCTTTGGAGGAGGGGACATGCCCATCGCCAGGGTCAATCGGCTGGAAGACTTGCCAAATGACCCGCACCTCAACAGCGTAGGCTTCTGGCAGTATCCGCAGCACCCCACCGAAGGCAAGCTGCGCATTCCCCGCAGCCCCTTCGAGATGAGCGAATCGCCACCCTCACTGCGGCGGCTGCCGCCGACGCTGGGTCAGCACACGCGCGAGGTGCTGGCCGAGTTTGGGATTGACGCAGCTGGCCGCTGAGGGCCGATTTGCATCCGCTCGCTCAATTCACATTGATGCCCGCTTCCTTGATGATGGGCCCCCACACGGCGGTCTCACGGTCGATGAGTTTCTGGAAGTCAGCGGCCGAGCCGCCTTCGATGGTCATGCCGCCGCCCAGATAGGTGTCGCGCAGGGCAGGGTCTGCAAGCGATTGGTTGACCACCGCGTTCAGCCGGGCGATGATCTCCTTGGGCACGCTGCTGGGTGCCAATATGCCGAACCACACCACGCTTTGTACCGGCACACCCAACTCCAGCAGCGTCGGAACATCGGGCAATTGAGCCAATCGTTTGCCGCTTGAGACTGCCAGAGGCAGCAGCTTGCCGGCTTTCACCAGCGGTGCGCCCAGGCTCATGGTGATCGGCATGATGGAAATTTGTCCGCCCAGCAAGGCCTGCAGCGCCGGCGCTTCGCCCTTGTACGGCACGTGCTCCATGTTGAGCTTGGCTTCTGACTTGAACCAGGTACCCAGCAGATGGCCGCCTGTGGCGTTGCCGCCCGATGCGAAGTTGGCCTTGCCCGGGTTGGCCTTGGCATAGGCGATGAACTCCAGGGTGCTCTTGTAGGGCGCGTCAGCAGGGGCGACAAAGATGTAAGGCACGGACACCACCACGGCAACGGGTGTTAGCTCAGAGAAACTGAAGGGCAATTTGGGAGACAGCGCGGGCAGCGTTGCATAGCCTGAAGAAACCATCAGCAGCGTGTGTCCGTCCGGGGCTGACTTTGCCACCATGTTCGCGCCGACCGCGCTGCCTGCGCCCGGTCGGTTCTCCACGATCACCGGTTGGCCCAGCGTCTGCGTCATCTTCTGGGCGATCTGGCGCGCGGACAGGTCCATCGCACCGCCAGCTGCGCTGGCCACCACCAGGCGCACTGGCTTGTCGGGGAAGCTGCTCTGCTGGCTGTGCGCCAGGGTCACCGCGAGCATCGCGATGGTCAAAGTGGCGGCACGTTGGCAGGAAAGTCGCAAATTCACCATCGGGGTTCTCCTTGGCTTGAGCCTTGTTCTGGGAAAGCAGCGGTCTCGTCGCTGGTGCTTGGGCTCATCCTAGGCCCCAGTCAGGTGCGTGGCAATGGAGCATGCCCCAGGAAAGTCCACATTGCAGACCCTGTGGCCGAGAGTCAGCCTGCTGTGAATGTGGTTGCAGGCACGCGCGCCGCGCATGCCGCCAGGTCGGTGGTTTCCTGCGCCAGAAGTCGCACGATCTTGTCCGCCGATGCGGCGAGCAAGCGTTCGGGCGGGCCGGCCAGTGACACCGAGCCCATCGCGTTGCCGCCGGCATCGCGCAAGACAATGCCGAACGCATGAATGCCCACCACGATGTCTTCCAGATTGGCCGCATAGCCAAGCGGGATGGAGCGCTCGAGCATGCGCACGAAGCGCTCCGGTTTGGCGGTTCCCATCGCGGCCACATCAAGCATGTTGCGTTGCACCACGGTCTGACGTTCCTCGGCGGGCATTGCCACCAGCATCGCCACGCCGCCAGCAGAGACGATGAGTGGCCTGCGATGGCCCACCTCGATCAGCATGCCCCCGCGCGCTGATGGCCCGGCGCGGCACGCTACGACAAATTCGTGGCCACTACGCAGGTAGAAGAACGCCACGCAGCGCATGCGCTGTGCCAGTCGGGCGGCGGCAGCCTGGCCCTCGCTGATGAGGGGTTGGTGGGTCGGCACCGATAGGCCTAGCTCCAGCAGCATCGGACCTGGGTAGTAGCGGTGCTCGCGCCGATCATGGCGCGCCAGACGCTGCGCCTCCAGGGCCGCCAGAATGCGGTGCACGGTCGCTTTTTCAAGGCCGGAGCGGCGGGCCAGGTCGGTCAGGCCCCAGCCGAAGGTGCCGCGCGTGGCCAGCAACTTCAGCAGATGGATAGAGCGCTCGACGGCCTGCGTGCCCGTCGGCCTTGTCTCCTTCACCATGTACTAATCCCTTTGATTGACAGGAAGTCTGACCGGGAGCTCACCCCGCCAGAACGGACGTGTCTCAGTCTGAAAAGACATCAAAACAAAAGCCCATTGTCAACGAAGAATCTGGTTCTCGTTTATCCTTACTGGCGCAGACCACCTCACGCCGCCATGATGAACCCACCGACCTATTTCTTGTGGCCTCAATACCTGTGGCTGCTGGTGGCCGTGCCCTTGTTGGTACTGGTCTATCTGTGGCTGCTGCGACGCCGCAAGAAGGTGAGCTTGCGCTACGCCAGCCTGGCCATTATCAAGCCGGCCATGGGTGCGGGTTTTGGCTGGCGGCGGCATGTGCCGCCGGGGCTCTTCCTGATTGCGGTGACCATGCTGCTGTTCGCGGCATCGCGCCCGCTGGCCTTGGTCTCGCTGCCGGCTGACCATTCAACCATTGTGCTGGCCATTGATGTGTCGCTGAGCATGCGTGCCACCGACGTCAAGCCCAACCGTATGGTCGCCGCCCAGGAGGCCGCCAAGGCCTTCCTCAAGCAACTGCCCAAGGGAATTCGGGTGGCTATCATCACCTTCGCCGGCACGGCCCAGGTTGTGCAGCGCGCAACCCTGAACCGCGAGGACCTTGCCGCCGCGATCGACAGCTTCCAGATGCAACGCGGCACGGCCGTGGGCAGCGGCATCGTGGTGTCACTGCAGGAGTTGTTTCCCGACGAGGGAATCGACCTGACAGAGATGATCTACGGCGGCGGGCAAAAGCGCGGCAAGAGCCTGGATGGACAAGACCCCAAGCAGAAGCCAAAAAAGGAATTCGTGCCGGTTCCGCCGGGCTCCTATGAGTCGGCGGCCATTGTGTTGCTCACCGATGGCCGGCGCACCACCGGCGTTGACACCCTGGAGGCCGCGCAGATGGCAGCGCGCCATGGCGTGCGTGTGTATGCCGTGGGCATGGGCACGGTGGACGGCGCGGTCCCGGGTTTTGACGGTTGGACCTCGGTCTACATGAGGCTGGACGAGCCCAGCCTGCGGGCAGTGGCACAGGTAACGATGGGCGATTACTACTATGCCGCCGATGCGCAGGCGCTGCAGAAGGTCTATGAAAAGTTGGGCTCGCGGCTGCAGGTGGACAAGAAGGAGACCGAAATCTCCAGCATCCTTGCGCTGGCGGCGGCGCTGCTGTCCATTGCAGCGGCAGCATTGTCCTTGTTGTGGTTGCGCACCATCGTGTGATGAGCACAGGCGCGCATGGCGCCGATGCTCAGTACTGCTTGTAGGGCAGGAACTTACCTGACAGCACCACATTCACCCGGTCGCCCTTGGGGTCGGGTTGGCGAACGATGTCCATGCTGAAGTCAATCGCACTCATGATGCCGTCGCCAAACTCTTCGTGGATCAACTCCTTGATGGTGGTGCCGTACACACTGACGATTTCATACCAGCGGTAGATTAGCGGGTCGGTTGGCACGGCAGTGGGGAGCGAGCCTTTGTAGGGCACGACTTGCAGCCACTGTTGCTCCGCCTTCGTCAGGCCAAATATCTTGCCAACGATCTTGGCCTGCTTGTCATCCAGCGTCATCTGGCCCAGGCAGGCCGCTGTGACCCACTCTTTTGAGAGGCCGACCTTCTTGGCAACATCGGCCCACTGGATGCCTTTGGCAACTTTGACGGTGATGATTTTTTCGGTAACTTCCATACGGTTCATGAAAACTCCTGAGTGGTTTGGTTGGAGGAGAGGGTCTAAGTCAATGGGCCAAGGCGCGCGTCACCAGGAAGTCCATGACGTGGTTGCGCAGTTCGTAGTAGCCGTCCAGGTGGTGCAGGCCGGCGCGATTGCGCTGGCGTGGCAGTGGGTTGACCACCACTTCGGAAATGCCGCCGGGTTTATAGCCGGTGTCCGTTTCTCTGCCGTTGCTCATCAGCAAAATGCGGTCGGCCAGCAAGATGGCTTCATCCACGTCATGGGTGATCATGAACACGGTCTGCTGTGTCTGGCGCACGATGCCCATCAACTCGTCCTGAATGGTGCCGCGCGTGAGTGCATCGAGCGCGCCAAAGGGTTCATCCAGCAGCAGCATCTTGGGTTGGATCGCAAACGCCCGCGCAATGCCCACACGCTGCTTCATGCCGCCGGAGAGTTGGCTGGGCTTCTTGTCGATGGCCGCACTCAGGCCCACCATGGCCACAAATTTCTCCACATGCACGCTGACCGTCGCACGCGACCACTCGGGCCAGCATGACACCACGGCGAACGCAATGTTCTGGCGCACTGTCAGCCATGGCATGAGCGCATGGCTCTGGAACACAACGCCGCGCTCCAGGCTTGGGCCTGAGACTTCGCGGTTGTCCATGAAAACATAGCCAGTCGATGCGGTATCGAGCCCAGCCAGTATGTTGAGAATGGTGGTCTTGCCGCAGCCCGAATGGCCGATGATGCAGACAAACTCACCGCGCTCCAGTGAGAAGGACACATCGGCAAACACCGGCTTGCCCGGCACATAGGTCTTGCCCAGGTTTTCAATGTGGAGTAGGCCTTCTTTCATGCGTCACTCCACATAGGTCACTGCTTTTTGCAGCAGACCAAAGAGCATGTCCAACAGCATGCCCACCACGCCAATCAGCACGATGGCAAAGATCACATTGGTGAGTGAGAGGTTGTTCCACTCGTTCCATACAAAGTAACCAATGCCGGTGCCGCCAACCAACATCTCAGCAGCCACAATGACCAGCCAGGCAATGCCCATGCTGATGCGCATGCCGGTCAGTATGGTCGGTGCAGCGGCAGGCAGGATGACCAGAAAGGCCTTTCGCAGCGGGCTCACCTCCAGCGTGCTGGCGACGTTGAGCCATTCGCGCTTGACCGACGCCACACCGAATGCGGTGTTCACCAGCATCGGCCAGATCGAGCAGATGAAGATCACAAAAATACCACTGGCCGATGAGTCCTTGATGGTGTAGAGGGCCAGTGGCATCCAGGCCAGCGGGCTGATGGGCTTGAGCACCTGTATGAAGGGGTCCAAGGCCTTGCGCATCAAGGGTGACATGCCAATCACAAAGCCCAACGGAATCGCCACCAGCATGGCAAGTGAGAAACCCAGGCCAACCCGTCCGAGGGAATGCGCAAGCTGTATGGCAATGCCCTTGTCGTTCGGTCCGTTGTCATAGAAGGGGTTTGATAAATGGCCCCGCACCGTGGCGCCCATTTGCCCCAGCGTTGGAAAACCCGCTGACTTGGTGCTGCCAGGGTCTTTGCCCATCATCTTGGCGTACTCGATCTGCTCTGGTGTCATGCCCGCCGAGCTGCCGGCAGATACGGCCGAACCAGTGGCCCCATACCAGATGCCAAGCAGCATGAGCAGGATCAGCACCGAGAGCAGGCCGGCGCGAAAGCCGAGGGAGCGCCATGCAAGCATCTCAAGCCGCCTTGCTGATTGCAAAGCTCTTGGCGTAGGCGGCGGCCTTGTCGGCGTCGAACTCCCTGCCCATGATCTTGAACTTTGGGTAGGCGCCCTCGGGCACCTTCTGGTCCAGCGACTTCATGTGCTTCTTGGCATCGGTCAGTAGGAATACTTTTTCGGCGATTTGCTTGTAGTTGACCTCGCCCTTGATGTATCCCCAGCGCTGCATTTGCGTGAGCATCCACACGGCCATGCTCTGCCAGGGCATGGGGTCGAAGTCGGCGCGGTCGGGCACGGTTCTGATGTTGCCCAGGCCATCCGCAAACTTGCCGGTGAGCACCTGGTTAATGACGGCCTCGGGCTGGTTGAGGTATTGCGCAGGTGCAATGACCTTGGCAATGAGTTCTCGGTTTTTTGCGTCACGCGCCATGGCGGCGGAGGTCAGCACGGCTCGGTACAGCGCGGCAAAGGTGTTGGGATTTTTCTGGATGAACTCGGTGCTGGTTCCAAACGCACAGCAGGGATGGCCGTTCCAGAGGTCTTTTGTGAGCAGATGAATGAAGCCCGCCTCTTCGTACACGGCGCGTTGGTTGAACGGGTCTGGCCCCAGGAAGCCGTCAATGTTTCCTGCCTTCAGGTTCGCAACCATTTCGGCCGGCGGCACGACGCGAATCTGCACATCGGTGTCGGGGTTGATGCCGGCTTCTGCCAGGTAGTAACGCAGCAGAAGATTGTGCATGGAATAGTCGAAAGGCACAGCGAACTTGAAGCCTTTCCAGTTCTTCGGGTCTCGGTTGCCCTTGTGCTTGAGCGCCAGTGTGATGGCCTGTCCGTTGATGTTCTGGATGGTCGCCACATTCATGGGCGTGGCGTTGGAGCCCAGACCCATGCTGATGACCAAAGGCATGGGGGAGAGGAAATGCGTTGCGTCGTATTCCTTGTTGATCATCTTGTCTCGAATCAGCGCCCAGCCTGCGGTCTTGGTCACTTCGACATTGAGTCCCTGCTTCTGATAGAAGCCCAGTGGATGCGCCATGATGAGCGGTGTGGCGCAGGTGATCGGGATGAATCCGATCTTGAGATTGGCTTTTTCCAGTGCTCCCTTGTCTTGTGCCATGGCCTGCATGCTGGCCACTGGCAGCACGGTGGCGATGGCGGCCATTGCAGTGCTCTTGCCCACGGCTTTGAGAAATCGGCGGCGCACAGCGTCTTGGGGGAACAGTGCCTTGACGAGGGTCGCCTCGATGAATTCGTTGCTGTAGGCCTCGAACTCACTGGTGAGGCTGCGCCGCCTCAGCTCAACGGCTGCCGTATCCGCGTTTGCCTGCGCGTGGTGGTCAGCCACCGAATGGTCGCGGCCACAACTGCACTTGAGCATGAGCGGGCGGTCGGCGTCATAAGGAGAGAAAAATTCAGACATGGTGCATCTCGCTGAAGTTGGTGCATGGGGCAACGCAAGGTGCGGGCCAACTTCGGATTGGATGCACCGGGAACTGCGATTGGCTCGGTGTTGGGGTGCGCTTTCCAATGATCTGGAGAGAGAGCAGTCGGCGTTTTCAGTACAAGAAAGCCATACACAGCACATTGCGTCGACCCAGATGTGCGCACATCTGGTGCATGTTCCAGAATTTGCACAGGCCCTCCATGCACCATTTACGCACCAACTGGTGGCTGACCAATCAGGCAGTGATTGACATGGCCTGGCTCATCACGGCGCAAGACTTTGCGGCGCACAACCCGCTTATTGATGCCCGCGGGCTGCGGCAGGAGGCGGCGCGTGGCCCATTGGCGCGGGTCAATGCGGGTCAGTGAGCTGGCAATCGAAGCCTACGACCCGATTCTCTCGTTTGCCAGTGCGATCAACAAGTGCTTTGCGATCTTTCCTGATGCGGTCATTGGCCAATCGGCCGCATCCATTGGCACAAAATGCCTGGGCACCTTGAATGGCGCCATCCGCTCGCGGCACCAGCGCGGCAGATCATTGATTGTCTCAAGTGCGCCGGGTTTGCACTCGATGAACGCGAGCGGTACTTCGCCGCGCTGCGCGTCAGGAAACGGGATGACCGCAGCCAGTTGCACACCCGGATGCGATTGGAGGTGCGACTCGATCTCGCCGGCAGTGGCGTTTTCGCCGCCCACCTTGATGAGATCCTTGGCGCGCCCGACAAACAGGTAGCGACCGTCCGGACGTTGACGCAGCAGATCACCTGTGCGCACCCAACCGTCTTGCGTGATCAACTGGGCTCGCTCTTGTGCCGACACGGCGAGGTAATCGACGAAAGCGGGCGAACGCCCGATCAGCATGCCGACTTGCCCCGGCGCAGTTGCCTCGCCCGTTTGTGCATCGACCAGCTTGATTTCAAGCGCGTTCAGCGGCACACCGCAGGTTTCCCACACAATCTCCACTGAGTCGCCAGGGCGCGTGCTGAGCGCGAAGCCGCCTAGTTCGGTGGTGCCGTAGACCTGCATGAAGGTCGCCGTGGGGATGGCTTGCGTGATGCGCTTGAGGTCATCCAGCGGCACGGTGGTGCCGCCGAAATAACCTACGCGAACGTGTGCCGTTGCTGCAGGATCGAACGCCGGATCGCACACGAGTGTCTTGAGCATGAGCGGGTTGCCCGACAGGACGGTGATTCGCTCTTGCGCCGACAGGCTCATCATCTCTTGCGCGTCGAACCGCTCGCCGACCACGGCCAGCGACCCGTGCAGGAGTGGACCGAGCATGCACCAGAAATGCCCCGCCACATAAAAAAGCGGCCGAGTCATGAGCACGCGATCCTGCGGGCCATAGCCAGCGAGCCGGGTCCATTCCCAGATGCCGGCGAGCGCCCGGTTCGACAGCAGCACGCCTTTGGGCGCGCTGGTGGTACCGGAGGTGAAGAAGAGCCACAGCGTCTCATCGGGCGAGCGCTGCCGGGCCAGCGCCGCCAGATCAGTGTCTGGGTCAGCCGCGTCTCGCAGGTCGCTGTAGCGAATCGTCCCCGCATGCTGGCAGTCGTCGATCACCACCACATGCTCGGGACGCGGCGCCGCCTGGGCGAGGCCTTCGTCGTGGCTGAGCGCACTGGCCTCATCATGATTTGGCTTGCAGACCCCAGTTGCCTCGTCCAGTCGCAACAAAAAATCGTTCGTCAGAAACCGTGCTTGCGTGAACAGCACCTTGGGTGTGGCAGACCGAAGCACATGGGCCAGCTCGCCGCTGCGCAAGCGGGTGTTCACCGGCACCACGCACAGGCCGAGCAGTGCGGCGGCATACATCAGCACCGGCCATTGCGGGCGATTGGGCAGAAAGATCGCGATGCGGTCGCCAGCACGGCAGTCCAGGCGGCGCATGACCGCGACCGCCAGCTTGACTTGGGCTTCCAAGTCCTGGTAGCTCCACGCGGGCTCACCAAGCGGCTTGATGGCGGGCCTGTGCGCATACCGCGCGACAGTGCGCACAAAGGCCGCCGCGAGGGTGGCGGGGGCGCCGCTGTCGTCGCTGCCCGACATCGTGTTCATGCAAAGATGCTCAGGCCGCAACCCGCAGCAGCCGGGTTAGCTGCGCGATATCGGTCAGCTCATCGAGACGCCCGACCATGGCAACGATCTGCTCGCTTTGCTCTTGGCCGAGCTTTGGCACGGCAACGCTCATGAATCGTTCCAGCAGATCGTGCTTGGACATGGGGACAAAACTCGTCTGAATTTCCTCGATCACAGCGCCACTGGCTAGCTGCAGCTTGATGCCAGTGCTGTCTGCACCCGAGCCCGCTGCGCCCAGGTCGTTATGAACAATTACCCGGCTGCGCGCCGCCAGGGCGTTGGCGTGGGCGTTCGTGAAATCACGCCAATTGTTGTCGAAGATGCCGCCTGAGACCAATACAGAAGCCACCCCGAATTGAATGCTGAGCTTGGCCGCTTGAGCATCCTTGATCGGGCCACTGTCATCGCAGCCGGGGTAAGCGGCAGCGGCGCGCGACACCCTGATCTCTACTGAATGGATGTCATCGACCTTGGGGTGATGGCGCTGCGCGATGGCGCGAGCGAGCTGGGCAGGCGTCTGCACATAGATGCACACGGGCGCGGGCTTGTGAATGATCTCAAGTATCTTGAATTCGTCTCCCAGCCGCGCTGTCAGAAGCGGTGCGCGTGCAAGCGCGCCAAAGCCAGCCAACAGGCCGGACTTGCCTTCGAGGATGGTGGGCGCTGAGACGGCGCCTGCTTGGGCCAACAATGCTGCATCCACGCTGTTGCGTGCCGCGAAGCCTGAATGAAAGGCCAGCTCGGAGGTGCCGGCGTTGGCCCACTCATTCAAGCCCGATGCGGTCTGTGTGGCCAGGCTGGCCGCGTTGCGTATCTGCTGCGCTGTCAGCCCCAACACCCGGGCTGCTGCGACGGCGCCCGCGGTCGGGCCGATCATTCCAGTGGGCCTGAACACTGCTGCGAACTCTGGCGTGACAAGTGCCAGCCCCAGCCGGCACATGGTTTCATAGCCGCTGACGATGGACTCAATCACCGTGGCGCCACTGGCGCGCTGGGCCTCGGCCAAGGCCAGCACTGCGGCAATCACGATCGGCCCTGGATGGCTGGCCGATGCCGGATGCGTGTCGCTGCGCGAGGTGCTGGCGGCGTTGGTGCCATTGACGAAGGCAGCCCCACTGGGTGAGCCCATCATGTGCGTGCCGATGAGCGTGGACACGCCGGTGCCTGCGGGCGCCGCCCCTATGGTGACCGCGCAGGTGCCTTCGAGGCTCGACCCTGCGGTGAGACAGGCGGACAGGGCGTCGAGCACACAGTCCTTGACCTTGGCCACGACAGCGGCGGGCAGCTGTGCGGTGCGCAGGCTGACTGCGAAGGCGGCAATATGATCCAGCGCGGCGGCGGTGGTTTGCGCAGTTTGGATCATTGGATCAGCCCTTCGATGCTTCGACAAACTGTGCCGTGTCACAGTCTCAGTGGCAGCACGCGCAGACGCGCGCGAGTCGGGTCAACAATGATTAACGCTCCGGTTTCCAATTCAGATGCCATCTGCCGTAGAGCCATGATGACTTGCTTCCCAATTGCGTTCGGGCTGACATCTCCGGCACGAATCTGCACAACACTAGGCTTCTCACCGTGGGTAGCTGCAAGAATTGCGCCAAAATCCAAATCGTGGGTAAGTACCACGTAATCGTTTTTACTGGCATAGGCCATGATTTCCGAGTCTGGTGCGTTGTGCACTGCTAGCAGCCTGTCGGACTTTGGATCGTCGGCTGCAATTTGCGAGAAACCGGTCCATTTTTTCCCGCCTTCTTGCCCCATAGCTGGGCTATGGGGCTGCGAATGCGGAAAAAACTGTCCTCGGTTTTCGCAAATTTCGCTTCGACGCCCAAAGTCCGACAGGCTGCTAGGGTTGACCAGTGCGCCGCTTCAATTCCCTCGTTGGTGAGTACATCTGCCCAGCGCGGTGACAGATTCATATCGACGAGCAATTTCATGCGGTAGCCAACATGACCTCACGTTCATCGGCTCGCCATGCTGCGTAGCGAAGCGCCTGCATAAGGTCCTCGCGCTCAAGATAGGGATAGTCAACAAGAATTTCCTCGAGACTGTGTCCGGCCCCAATTTGCTCTACGACCATGCCGACGGTGACGCGCATCCCACGAATACACGCCTTTCCGCCCATGACCTCTGGATCTTGGGTAATGCGATTGAGTTGTCCCATGTGCTGCTCCATATCGAAACTCATTCTAGTGTAGTGGCTTGAGAAATCCATTCCATGCCGATCGCTCATTGTGGCTGGATGTTTGCGCCTTTGACGATCTTGCCAAACTTGGCGATCTCGCTGGCCTGGAAGGCGCTGAACTGTTCGCCGCTCAAATCGAAAGTTTCCGCGCCGCCGGTGGCAAGAAACGCCTGTGCGCCAGGCGATCTCATGGCCTTTGCAAGCAAGTCATTGAGGCGCGCAACGACAGGCGCCGGCGTGTGGGCGGGCACCCACGCGCCGTACCAGAAGGTGAGGTAGTAGTCAGAGATGCCCGAATCCTTCAGGGTGGCCACTTCCGGCAGGGCTGGCATGCGCTGCAGCCCCGTCACGCCGATGGTGCGCAAGCGCCCCGATTTGACGTGCGGAATGACCAGCGCAGTGTCGCTGAAAAGCACATCGATCTCGCCAGCAATCAATGCGTTGAGCATGAGTGCGTTTGATTTATAGGGGATGTTGAGCAATTGCACGGTGGCTTGCTGCTGAAACATTTCTGCGGCCAGGCGCGTGGTGGCGGTGGCGCTGCCAAAGGTGAGTTTGCCTGGTTGCCTGCGCGCTGCCTCCATGAATTCGCCCGCGCTCTTGTAGGGCGAATTCGCGTTGACCGTCATGCCAAGGGCAGACTGGCCGAGGGTTCTGACCGGTATGAAATCCTTGACGGGGTCATAGGGGAGCTTCTTGTACAAATGCAGGTTGACCACTTGCGTCGAACTGGTGGTGACCAGCACCGTGTAGCCATCGGGCGCGGCCGTGGCGGCCGCCTGCACACCAATAAAACCCTCGGCGCCTGGCTTGTTCTCGATGATGACGGGCTGTTTGGTCTCGGCCGTGATCGTCTCAGCCAATATGCGCGCCAGCACATCGGTCGAGCTGGCGGCGCCGTAGGGAATCAGGAGGCGAATCGTGCGGTCGGGAAAAGTCTGCGCACCCACGCCAGTGCACACCAGCAAGAACAGAACACAAAGCAAGCGCGAGAGTGCATTCATGACGGCCTCGATTCAAAAAATGCCGACGGTCAAGCCGGCTGGTTGGTGTAGATCATGGAGGCGCCTTGGCCCAAGGCGAACTGCGCCACGCGAACATCGGGCACTTGGCGCTCGCCGCATTCGTGGCGCAATTGGCGCACCGCCTCCACATGGTGCGACCAGCTTCCCAGCATACCCTCTGAGAGATGGCCGCCATGTGTATTCACGGGCATGCTGCCGCCCAAGCGCCCATGGCCTTGTGCGAACCAGTCGGCTGCCTGCCCTGGTTCGCACAAGCCGTGCTCTTCCAGCGCAAACAGCACCAGCGGTGAAAAACTGTCGAGGCAATAGAAGAGGTCGATTTCGTCGCGGGTGACGCCGGCCATCTGGCGCGACAGGTGGCGTCGCTGCGGTGGCTGTGTCACACTTTGCTGCGCGACGCCAAGGCCCGGTGGCGCGAACACGAACTCATTGCGCCCAGCATGCAGCCCCTCCATGCCGGCGATGTAAACCGGTGGCTTGCGGCAATCCTTGGCGCGCTCAGCGGTAGAGACGATGACGCATACCGCGCCATCATTGACCACCGCAAAGTCGAACAAGCGCAAGGGTTCGATCACAAGGCGGGCCGCGAGATAGTCCTGCATGCTCATTGGCGAGCGCATCAGTGCCTCGGGATTAAGCCGTGCATTGGCACGGGCGGACACAGCCACATGGCCCAGGTGTTCCGCAGTCGCACCGTACAGATGCATGTAGCGGCGCCATGCCATCGCTGCGCCAGAGCCGGGATGCGTCAAGCCGTAGTGGGCCATTTCGCCGTGGGCGCCACCGCCTTCGCGCAGCTCCTCCCACGCATGCGAGCGCCCGCCGCCGTAGCCGCCGCCTCGCTCGGAGATGTCGATGGCGTAGACGCAGGCAACATACTTGGCCATACCCGTGATCACGCTGTGCGCGGCCATCTGCAAGGTGTTGGCCGACATGCGCCCGTGCAGCCACAACTGCGTGGAGTCGGTGACTTCCAGGCCGAGCTGCTCGGCCATCTTGTCGAAATCGCCCCCGCCGTTGACATACAGGCCGTCCAGGTCCCGGTGGTTCAGGCCGCAGTCGTCCAGTGCGATTTTCATGGCTTGGGCGATTTGCCACACCGTGCCCTTGCCGCTGTCACGCACGAAGGGGCTCTTGCCCACGCCGACGATGGCGGTCTTGTTGCGGGGATTGAACGTCATGCGGCTGCTCCGTGGGGAAGGGGGGTGCTGTCCCAGGCTGTGGCCGACAAGCCAGCCGTGATCAGCACACGCTTGGCCACCTTGCCACTCTCGGTGCGAGGCAGGTCTTGCGCGAATTCAATGAAGCGCGGTATCATGAAACGCGGAAGCCTTGTCTGCAACCACTGGTGTAGAGCATGGGCGGTGAGAGACTGAGCCGTCTGCAAAACCACAACAAGACGGATCTCGTCTTCACCGGTGGATGACGCGCAAGGCAAGGCAGCGCACTCGGCGACCGCAGGGTGCTTGGCGACCACACCCTCGATGTCCTGACCAGATATGCTTTCGCCAATCCTGCGGATTCGCTCGGCTTTGCGAAATGAAAAGAAGAAGTAGCCGTCGGCATCGAAGTATCCGTAATCTGCCGCGTGAAACCAGCCATCTCGGATCGCCTCGTTCGTGGCCTCGGGCTTGTTCAGATAACCCTGCAGCATCAAGGCGCGGTCAGTCGGCCGGGCAGTGACTTCGCCGACTTCGCCCTGCGCGACCTCGGCCCCGTCCTCATTGACCAGGCGCACCTGCCAAAGTGGCTGGATGCGGCCGCAGCTTCCAGGGCGGCGCTCATGGAGCGGAGCGGAAATCACGTGGCCGATCTCGGTGATGCCGTAGCTCTCCACCAGCATGGTGCCAAAGCGCGCCTCAAAGGCGTCATTGCGCGGCGCGTTGAACAGTGCGCGCACCTGATGCGCGCGATCAAAAGGGCTTGGCTCTTGTGCCATCAGCAAACCCGGCATGGTCGGTACCACCAGCGCGACGGTGGCCTCGCAATCAGCGGCCTGCTGCCAGTAGCCGCTGGCGCTGAAGCGTTTGGCAATGGCCACGCAAGCGCCAAGCATCAGCGCAGGCAGGACGCCGATGCGGCTGGACATGCCGTGAAACAAGGGCAGCGGTGCATAGATGACGTCCTGCGCATCCAGCGCCACGCCGCGCACCATGGCCATGCCCGAGGAGAAAGTATGGGCGCTTGTCATGATGACGCCCTTGGGCGCACCGGTGCTGCCCGATGTGTACATCACCATGGCAACGTCTCGGTATGACACGGCCCGCTCAGGGTCGGGGCCACTGGCGATCAGCATGTCGCGCCACGCCAACCGATGGGTCAGTTTGATGTCGGCTGCTTCGGGCTGCGTGGCGTCGGGCACCACAACGACACAAGGAATCCGCGCAAGTATCGGCCCAGGTGCCGTGCCCAGCGCAGGCAGTAACTCCTGTGCCACGACCAGGCAGCGCGGCCTTGAATCGACCAGCATGTATTCGAGCAGCGCGCCGCTCAGACGCGGATCGATTGGAATGATGATGGCGCCGATCAGCGCAGTGCCCAGCCAGGCAAAAACGAACTCAGCGCAATTGGGCAGCATCAAGACCACATGGTCTCCGGCTTGCACCCCTTGCGCCAGCAGGCCGCGCGCAAAGGCGCGCGACAAGGCATCGACTTCGCGGTAGGACCAGACGGCATCTTCGACCCGGATGAAAGGGCGATCGGCGCTATCGCGCATCCGGGCGGCGAGCTGCTTTGCGATGACTCGATCTTCAATGGCGATATCGAATCGGGGCGGTGACTTCATTGAGCGTCAACCGCCTGGAGTGCGGCTGCAAACCGGGGCTGAAACTGCGGCAGCGTGACCTCGTCACTGACTCTCTCGAAGCTCACCTCCACTTCCATTCCGATGTGCAACTGGGCGGGGTCGACGCCCAGCACGTTGGCGCTATAACGCGGGCCTTCGTCCAGTTCGATCTGGGCCACTGCATAAGGCAGCTTGTCTTTGAAGAAGGCAAAGAAGGCCTGCCGATACACCACAAACGACGAGATCTTTCCGCGTCCCGATACTTGTTTCCAGCCGAGATCCTGGGAAAAACAGTCTGGGCACACTGGCCCGATGGGATAGAACAGCTTGGCGCAGGCATTGCAGCTCGGCATCACCAGCCGATGCTCAGCTGCCGCTTGCCAGAACGGCCGGTTATGGTCAGTGAGGATGGGAAGGGGACGTTCGTTTGACATGTGTGCGCTGCGCTGTTTGCTACTGTGGTTTGATGCCTGATTTTTTGGCGACGTCGGAAAACAGCTTGCTGATGGCGTTGAGTCGTTCTTCGGCAGCTTGTGGTGTGGTGTCGCTTGCGACTTCAAATTGGCTTGCGGCCAGCTTGGCTCTGATGTCGGGTTGCAGCAAGGCCTTGGCTGCGGCAGCGTTGAGTTTGTCGGTGACGGCCTTGGGCGTGCCTTTGCGCACGCTGAAGGCAAAGATGTTGCTGGGCATTTGCGGAAAACCCAATTTGCCGAACGTGGGCACCTCAGGGAACGCGGCGCTGGGGGTGTCGCCGGTCACGGCCAACACGCGGAACTTGTCACGCATATTGGCCGCGCTTCCTTCGCTCAGCCACCCCATCTGAACATCATTGACGGTCAGAGAAATGTAGTAGGGCGCCACGGTTGCATAGGGCACGTAGGTCAGATCAAAGCCAAGGTTCTGCATCAGAATCAGCATCGGAAATCGCAACTGAACACTGGGCGATCCATAGTTCCATTTGCCAGGGTTGGCCTTGACGGCCGATGTCAGTTCCTGGAACGATTTCCAGGGATTGAGGACCGGCGTGCCAAAGGCCAGCCGGCCCTCGGCAAACGTGATGAAGGGCGGCAGATCGGTGAGGGGGTCAAAGCGCAGATCCTTGGCGATCACCGGAAGCAGGGCGAGATTGGCCAGCGGCGAGATCACCACCGTGTAGCCATCGGCAGGCGCGTTCTTAGCCACGTATTCAAAGCCGATGATGGTGTCGGCGCCCGGCTTGTTGTCAACGATGGTGGCTTGGCCCAGGATGTTGGACATTGCAAGCGCCATTGCGCGCGTCACCACGTCCGGCGGTGAGCCGGCCGAATAGGGCACGACAAAGTGAATGGGCTTGTTGGGATAGTCTTGTGCGATGGCCGGGCGCATCACCATGAGCAATCCGACCGCGATACCAACAATCAACCGTCGTGTCGGGCGCATGTTTGTCTCCGTTGCCTGATCTGGACGGCATGAGCTGCGCAAACCGGCAGGCCACCGTCTCTTGTCGATGGTAGCTTATCAGTCCCTATAGCGGCCTACAAGTGGATGTGGCACCCTTGGCCTGCCAGCATCGAGCGGCAGCAGGAAATCTGCGCCATCGACGATTGGATTTACATTTCCAGGCATGGCCTGCTTTCTTGAATCTGGAGGAAACTCTGTCAACTAGCGCACAAGACGGACTGCCCTCTCCTGCACGCGAGCGGGCATTGACTGCCGTGTTCTGTGCAGTCGTGCTCTCCGGGCTGTCGCAAACGGGCATCAACACGGCTTTGCCTGTGATGGCCGTTGAGCTTGGCATCGCGCCGGCCGACTCCATATGGATCGTCAGCGGCTTTCAACTTGCGCTGGTTTCTACCTTGCTCGCCTTCGCTGCCGCAGGCGAAAAATGGGGATTCAGGCGCTTGTTCCTCGGGGGTCTGGTGGCGGTGGGGGCTGCTTCGGCGTTTTGCGCATTCAGGCCTGCATACGAAATGCTGCTTGCCGCGCGCCTTGTTCAAGGTCTTGGTGCCTCGGCCGTGATGGCTGTCTGCCCGGCCTTGATCCGGCACAGCGTGCCCAGAGCTTCGCTGGGAATGGCCATCGGGCTGAACGCCATGGTGGTGGCCGTGATCGCTGCATTGGGGCCGAGCATTGCCGCACTGATACTCACCTTTGCAAGCTGGCCGTGGATCTTCGCACTGAACTTGCCCTTTGTGGTGCTTGCCATCGCAATGGGTTGCTGGGCGCTTCCACGCGACACACACAGCGGCGCGCGCCACTTTGACCTGGCTGGCGCGGTATTGAACCTGCTGGCTTTTGGGCTGGGCTTCGCCGGCGTGCAGGTGATGGGGGCTAGCGTGGCGGGCGGGTCTGTTCTGATCGTGGTGAGCCTTCTTTTTGCTGTGCTTCTGGTCAGGCAACAGCGTCACAGGCAGGCTCCCTTGCTGCCGCTGGACTTGCTTCGCATCTATGCCGTGCGCTCGTCCGCTCTTGCATCGATCTTCATGTTCTCGGCGCAGTTGGCTGCGCTCGTGTCCATGCCGTTTCTGTTGCATGACGTGCTGGGCAAGGACATGCTGGCGACGGGCCTCATCCTGATGGCATGGCCGGTCGCGGTGGGCCTGATGGCCGTTGCCGCTGCGCATCTGGAACGCAGAATGTCGCCAGAGATGCTCTGCGCGTTCGGTGGTGGGGTGCTTGGGCTGGGCTTGCTGCTGCAGGCGCTCATCGCCCTGTCATCGGGCGGCGCGGGTGACGCGATGGTGGTGTTGACGATGCTGATCTGCGGTGTCGGCTTCGGTTGCTTTCAGACGCCCAATGCGCGCGTGATGATAGGAGCCACCCCCCATTCGCGCAGTGGCAGCGCCGGCGGCTTGCAGGCCACTGTGCGGCTGGTGGGCCAGGCCATGGGCACCACAATGGCTGGCGTGATGTTCCATGTGATGGTCGCAGACACCAAGAGCGCGGTGGCGGCCACGCTGGCATTCGCGCTGCTGTGCGCCATCACTGGCGCGGCCATTAGCCTGCGCCGGCACTGCGCTTTGCACCGCAGGGCATCGTGATGCGGGCGTTTCTTGTTCAGTGCAGTGACCGCCTTCAACCGCCAACTCAAACTTCAACTAGGAACGGGACGCCGCATAGTCGGGGTGCAGCATCGCATAGCCAGGCCATAGCTCTGGTCGAGCACTGACGTGCGGCTTCGGATACACGTCCGGGGCGCCGAGCAGATTTGCCGCGTGCCATCCCCACCGAGGGTTGTCCAGGAAGGCCCGGCCGATTGCGATGAGGTCGGCCTTGCCGCTTGCAAGAATCTCTTCGGCCTGGAAGGCATCCAGAATCATGCCGACGGCCATCGTCACGGCGCCGGATTCTTTGCGTACCTGCTCGGAATATCCGACCTGGTAGCCGCGAACGAGCGGGGGGTGGGGGCGGCCGGGTACGGCATTGCCGGCAGAAAGGGCGACGTAATCCACTCCGATTTTGTCAAGCTCGCGCGCCAGCACCACGGCATCCTCGATCTGGGTGCCGCGCTCATCGAACTCGGTCGCGTTGATCCTCACGCCGAAAGCCTTGGTAGTGGGCCACACCTCACGGATTGCAGTGAATACTTCGAGTGGAAACCGCATCCGTCCTTCGCGGCTTGCGCCGTAGCGATCGGTGCGCTCGTTGGCGATTGGAGAGAGAAAGGCGCTCAGAAGATAGCCGTGCGCGGCGTGAATCTCGATATGGTCGAAGCCGCAACGATCGGCGCGCTTGGCGGCGTCAACGAAAGCCTCCCTGACCCGCGCGAGACCCGCTTCATCGAGTGCGCGTGGCGGCGCCCAGCCAGCACCGAACGCAATGGGGGAAGGCCCGACGGTTTCCCACCCACCTTCGTTGACGGGAATCTGAAGCCGCTTGTTCCAGTGCCTGTCGCGCGACGCCTTGCGCCCCGCGTGCGCAAGCTGGATGCCAAAGGCGCAACGGGGGGCCACGGTTCGAAGCTTTGCCACCAAATCGGTGAGCGCGGCTTCGTGTGCGTCGTTGTAAAGAGACAGGCAATGGTGTGTGATCCTGCCAATGTCCTCAACCGCCGTGGCCTCCATGATCACCAGCCCAGCACCCGAAAGAGCCAGCGACCCGATTTGGACAAGGTGCCACGGCTGGGCGCTGCCCTCGATGGCGCGGTACTGGCACATCGGTGGTACCACCAGCCGATTGGGCAATTCGAGTCCACCGAGCCGGAACGGACTGAACAACAGGCTCATCGCGCGGGCACGTCCACCACCACCGTAGCGGATGCGTGCAGACCCAGGCTGTTGCTTGCAGTGACAGCGACTTGCGCCGTGATCATGCCCGGCTTGTCGCGCTCAACGGTGTTGACAATGCCCTTGGTCTGCATTGTGTCGCCCGGATAGTTTGGCACGCCCAGCCGCACCGCAACGCGGCGCAGCAGGCTGCCTGCGCCGAGACGGTCAGTGACGTAGATGCCGACCAGGCCGACGGAGGTGAAAACGTTCATGATGATGTCGCGGGTGCCGGTGGCCTGCGCGTGATCGCGATCATGGTGTACGGGATGGAAATCGCGCGAATCAATGGCGCCCACGGCGATCAATGTCGGGGTGATGTCGGTCACGCGCGGGGCAAGCGACAGGCCAGCCTGCAGTTGCGACGGCATGACTGCATCCGCTGCAAGCCCCGATTCATGCGCGTGCTCTTGCGGCGCAGCCGGGGTGGCATTGATGATTGCCGGCGGGCCGCCCGATGCCGGGGGCGGCTTGAACCGGAAGACGGTCCAGGTCAGTTGCCCCTTCAAGACCTTGCGCTGGTCTCGGTATTCAAGCCGCGAGGTGACGAAGTGACCTTCGCCCAAGGCAGTGGTCTTACGCGGCGACACAGAGAGAATGACGCCCGACATCGTCACCTGATCGCCGGTCTGGAAGTACTCAAAGTACTCCTGGTCAGAGTTGGTGGCCACCACGGATGTAAAGCCGCGTTCGCCAAGTACGCGAAACAATTGCTCTTCGGGGTAGTCGTGCGCGCCTTTGGGCGGCGGATAGCGGCGGTCGTGGTGGGTCCACGACTGTAGCAAGGTTGGGTGCGCGGGAATGCCGGGGAAGCCTGCGGCGCGCGCGGCCTGTTCATCGAGATAAATTGGGTTGCGCTCGCTGATGGCCTGGCACCAGTGCCGGGTCATCGGGTGATTCACCAGGTCGCCACCCACGCGTGGTGCACCGGTGGGTTTATCGACAAAGGTGCGTAATTGCTGCAGGAATGCAGCCTCGTCTTGAGTGTTCATTTGCGTTTATACAATTTCGGTTTCGCCAGACTCTCCATAGCCAGACTGCAGTGCGGAGGTCCCCATCTTGATGCGCGCGAAGTCAAGCACGATCAGCAAGGTGAGCATCAGGCAGCCGAGGAACACGCAGAAATGGGCGGGCCATAGTGGATAACTCAGGAGGCCGTTGGTCCGCGCGCCGGTGCGCAGCAGATCGAACGCCTGCATCCCCGTGGCAAACGCGAGCGCGGCCGCGCACAACAGAGAGAACGACTGCACCACATACGCTGATGCGAGTTTGGTCTTGTCGCCCAACTTGTCGACGAAGAACGTGACGCGTACGTGGCTGCCCTCGCGATACGAGTAGCCAAGGGCAAGGAACACGCCGAGCACCAGCAGGTAATCTTCGCTGACCTGGAAAGCGCCTTCGATGGGCTGGTTCAAGAAATAGCGGCCGAGTGCATCGGCCGACGTCAGAAACATCAGCGCGGTGGTCGCGACAAGGCTCATGTAGGTAACCCACCGGTCCAGGCGCTCCACGGTCTTGCGGATCATTTGACGGGCTCGAACTTGGGCAGGCTGATCTCTTGGCTAACGTCATCAAAGACGACACGAACCGGCATGCCCATTTGCACCTCCTCGGGCGTGCATCCGATGATGTTCGTCATCATGCGAACGCCGCCTTCGACCTCCACGATCGCGATGACATAGGGAAGGTCTTGCTTGAACGCCTGGGACGGCGCGCGCCGAACCACGGTGAACGAATACACCGTACCTTGTCCGCTGGAGGGTCTCCAGGAAAGCGATTCGCCCTGGCATTGGGTGCAAAGCGAGCGCGGGTACAGCTGTGCATGGCCGCATGCGTCGCAAGTTTGCAGGAGCAGCTGGTGGGCCTTGCATCCTTCCCAATAGGGCTTGGACTCGGCATTGGGCACGGGTAGGGGCTTGTCGTACGCCATGGTCAAACTTCCGTGGAAAAGATGGCAGTGCAGTGCGAGGCCAGGATGCCGCCTTCGCCGTGAACGATGGTGGTCTTCGCGCCTTGCTTCTGGCGCGCCCCGAGCCCGCCGCGCAGTTGCTTGACCGCTTCGGCGATCATCAGCAGTCCGCTCGGACGGCCCGCGTGCGAGTGCGAGAGCAGGCCGCCGTGCGTGTTCACGGGCAAGTCACCGTCAATGCGTGTCTTGCCTGCGGCGATGGCGCCCGCAGCCTCGCCCCTGGCAAAGAAGCCAAGGTCTTCCAACTGCATCGGCATGATGAACGAGAAGGCGTCGTAGATCATGGCGACGTCAATGTCGCTGTGCTTCACGCCGGCCATGGCAAACGCAGCCTTGCCCGACTCGACGGCGCCGGTGCGGCCCAACGTCGGCGCCTGGCTGACGTGTTCAAACATGTGCGATTCGCCGATACCGAGCAGGTACACGGGCTTGCGCGGCAGGTCGCGCGCGTGTGCTGCCGACGTCAACACGATGGCGCCGCCTGCATCGGAAATGGGCGCACATTCCAGTAGGTGAAGCGGGTCCGCGATGAGCCGGGAATTAAGCACCGTATCCACGGTGATCAGTTCGCGGTATTGGGCGGCCGGGTTCAGCGAGGCGTGATAGCGATTGACCACCGGCACATGCGCGATCTGCTCGGCGGTGACGCCGGCCTCGTGCATGTAACGCCGGTACAGGAGTGCGTAGAGCGCCGGAATCAGCGGTCCGTAGGGTGACTCGAACTGCGGGTGCCCGATGGTGGCCATCGACTCGATCGTCGCCGCGCGGCCCGCACCAGACAGGAGGTTGTCTGCCTTGGCGATCACCACGTTCTTGCAGATGCCGGCCTGTATCATGGCGGCCGCCACCTGCAATACCGAGTTGGATGTGGAGCCACCGGTCGTCACGGTTGAGCAGAACTTAGGCCGGATGCCGAGGTACTCGGCGATCATCTCGGCGTGGTATAGGTAGGGCTCGAAGCGTGAGTTGCCGGTAATGAGGCCATCGACCTCCGAGAGCTGGATGCCCGCGTCGTCCACCGCTTTGCGAATCGACTGCACATACAGTTGTGTGCAGGACATGTGGGGGACGTTCCCCACCTCGGTTTCGCCGATGCCGACAACCGCTGTTGTTCCTCTTAAGCTCATGAATTGTGCTCGCCGGTTTAATACGATTTCGGAAGGCCCAGCGCGTGCTCGGCCACTTGGGTCCTCACCAAGGTGTTGGTGATCGGTGCGACCCGGGTCAAGGGCAGCTGCCGGTACAGGCGCTCGATGTCGAACTCCTTGGCGTAGCCATAACCGCCGAATGTCTCGAAGGCCGCATTCACGGCGAGATGCGCGGCCTCGGTGCCGCGCAGCTTGGCCATGTTGGCCTCTGGCCCGCAGGGCATGCCGTTGTCGTACATCCACGCAGCGCGCAGCATCATCAGCTCGGCGGCCTGCAGCTGGGAATAAGCCTCGGCCAGGGGAATCTGCACGCCCTGGTTCTGGCCGATGGGCCGGCCGAAGACGATCCGCTCTTTCGCGTAGGCCACCGCGCGCGAAATGGCTTGGTAGCCCAGGCCCACCGCTTCGGCGGCGATCATGATGCGCTCTGGGTTCAGTCCGTCAAGCAGGTGGTAGAAGCCTTTGCCTTCCTCGCCCACCAGGCAACTGACAGGCACCTTGTAATCGGTCATGAAGGTCTCGCACGATTCGACCGCATGGCGGCCCATCTTGGCGATCGGGCGCATCTTCACCGCATCGCGGTCGATGGGCGCAAAGAGCAGCGTGAGGCCGGAAAATCGCTTGGCGCCCACCTGATCGAGGGGCGTCGTGCGGCACAAGAGAAGTATGTATTCGGCCTGCAGGCCTCGGCTGGTCCAGACCTTCTGGCCATTGACGATGTACTGATCGCCTTCGCGTCGGGCGAAGGTCTTGATGCGCGAGGTGTCGGTGCCGGCATCGGGTTCGGTCACGCCAAAGCAGGAATGAACTTGCCCCTTTGCAGCGCGTGGAAGGAACTCCTGCCTCTGTGCTTCGGTGCCATGCCGCATCACGGGGTTGATGCCGAACATGCCCATGTGAACGACAGAGCACGCATCGAGGGCGCCGTTCGAATCGGCCACCGCCTGCAAGATGATGGCCGCTTCGGTGACGCCCAGGCCCGCACCGCCATAGGCCTCGGGAATCATCACTCCGAACAGGCCGAGCTGTGCGCTCGATTTCTCGAACTCCGTGGGGAATTCCTTGCGTTCGTCCTTGCCGCGCCAGTATTCGGGGGAAAAACGGTTCATGAGGTCCCGCACGCTTTCGCGCAGCAGGTTCTGGCTTTCGCTGAAACTAAAATCCACTTGGAATGGTCTCCTGATGTTGGTTCCGGGCTACCTCATGATCGAAGGCAGCCACAGAGCGATCTGGGGAAAGATCATGATAAGAATGAGGGTAAGGATGATCGGCAGCAGCAGCACCGTACATCCCTTGTAGACGGTGACGAGGTCGACTTTCCCCGAAGCGCTGACTATGAATGCAAGCAGCCCTACCGGTGGAAAGATCAGCCCCATCGCAATCATGAGCATGCACACCACGCCGAACCACACCGGATCGAAGCCAAGCGACCTGATCAACGGAAACACGAAGGGCAAAGTGATGAGCAGCAACGGCAGTTCATCCATGAACATACTGAGCACGAAATAGATGACGACCACCGCCACGATGACCACCCAGCGGTTGAGGTCCATGGCCGAAACCGAGGAGACCAGCGTCTGCGGAATCTGGCTCATTGTGAGGAAGACGCCCAACACGTGCGCGCCGATCAAGATCATGAAGATCATGGCGGTGCTGCGAGCGGTGGCCTTCAACGCGGCGATGCCATTGGCCCAATTGAGTCTGCCCAACAGCAGCGCGATGAGGGCTGCTGCCAGCGCCCCCAGTGCCGCGAGCTCGGTGGGCGTGACGATGCCCGCATAGAGCAGAAAGATCAGTGAGGTGATCAGGGCCAGGCTGAGCCACACCTTGCGCAGGCTGCGCATCCGCTGCTTCCAGGGCACGTACCGCGTCTCTGGAGCCAGCGCCGGATTGATGCGCACCCACACCAGGATGGAGATGGTCAGCAGAATCGCCAGCACGATGCCCGGCATCACCCCGGCCATCAGCAGTTTGCCGATCGACGTCTCGGTGGCAATGCCGTAGACCACCATCGCGATGCTCGGTGGAATCAAAATGTCCAGCGTGGAGCCGACAGCGACGGCACCTGCGGCCAGCACGTCTGAATAGCCCAAACGGCGCATGTTCGGTATGGCAATGGACGACATCACTGTGGCGGAGGCCGCGCTCGACCCGGACATCGCGCCGAAGATGGCGCAGGCGATGACCGTTGCTGCGGCAAGACCGCCTTTGATGTGAGAGAGCCAGTCGGCCACCGCATCGAACAGGTCCTGGGCCATGCCGCTCAAGGATGTCATGAAGGCCATGAGGATGAACATCGGCACAGCCATCAAGGTGTAGTTGGCGGCAGTGCGATAGGGCGTGATCTTCAGGATGCCGAAGGCGATCTCGACGTCGCCGGTGATGAGCCAGATGCCGATGAAACCGGCGCCAAGCATCGCAAAGAGAATCGGCGCGCCGAGCATCAGCGTCAGGATCATCACCGCCAGCGGAACTGCGATCGTCACAACGCTCATACGACGCCCGAGGCCCGCAGGCGTTCCAGGTCTTTTGGGGTGTAGCCCAGCATGCCGTAGACATCTTCGTTGTGCTGACCAAGAGTTGGCGCGGGCTCGGTGAACTCGCACGGCGTGGCTGAAAAGCAGATGGGCATGCCTGTGCCCATCATCTCCACAGGGGCGCCAAAGGTCGGATGCAACAACGGTACGACAGCCTTGCGGGCGAGCACAAGCGGATCGCGCACGGCGTCCTGCGGCCTTTTTACTTCAGTGGCGGGGACGCCGTTTGCGTTCATCACCCGGATCATCTCGGCGGTGGTGTGCCGGCCTGTCCACTCCTGAATTTCGGCTTCAACCAAAGCTGAATTCAGGGTGCGCTGGTTTCTGGTTGCGAAGCGCGGATCGGCAAGCAGATGCGCCTTGTCGATGCTCGCGAACAGCAGGTTTGCAAGCAAGTCAGTGGGCGCGGCTATCGCGACGCAGCCGCCGTCCGATGTCATGAAAGCGCCGAAGGGCGACATGCGCGCCAGCGAATTGCCGGTGCGGATTTCCAGGCCGTAGCTGGAGAGCGCATCGAAGTGCTCACCGGCCACAAGCGCCGTCAGCACATCGAGCATCGAGATGTCGATCAACTGGCCTTCACCGGTTTTCTCGCGATGCCAGAGCGCCGAAAGCACGCCAATGACCGCCGCCATAGGGGCGACCAGATCGCCAATGGGCAAGCCGCTGCGCATGGGCGGATCGGTGGTGCGACCGGTGGCCGCCATCAGACCGCTGCGAGCCTGGATCATGATGTCCATGGCGCGGCCCGATTCAGGTGGGGCGCCCATGCCGTAGCCTTTGATCGAGCAATAGATGATGCGCGGATTGATGGCCTTGAGCGATTCGTAGTCGACGCCCAGCCGTTCAACCACGCCCGGCGCGAAATTCTCCACGAACATGTCGGCAGTCGCGATCAGCTTGCGAAATATCGCCTTGGCCTCTTCACGCTTGAGGTCCAGGGTGACAGATTTCTTGTTGCGAGCGCGGTTAATGAATGCCAGCGACATGTCGCCCTCGCGGGCCAGGTCCATGGTCACGCCCTCCTGGCCCATGAACGGGGGATTGCCCCGGGACATGTCGCCGCCCTTGGGGTTCTCTACCTTGATCACCGTGGCGCCGAGTCCGCCGAGCAAGAGAGTTGCAAACGGGCCTGCGTAGGCAAGCGTGAAGTCCACGACGGTGACTCCCTTCAAGGGCCCCCGCAGTGCTGTGGTGGGTGTTGTCATGGTCCCCGGAACATTCGTGAGTATAGTGATGAATTGGCAGTGTACAGCGAGCCGCCTGGCATTACAATGCGGCTGGCGCGGAACTAATGAGTATAGTGATTAACTCTCTTTGGAGGCAGCAGCATGCGCAATATCAAACACATCGGCAAGACCCTTGGTTTTCGTATGGGGGCCGCGGCTCAATCAGCGGTGATGGCGACGATGGCCGTGTGCGCCGTCGCTCTGACTGCAGCGCCCGCGAGCGCGCAGGCACCCAAGATCATGCTGCGAGCGGCCGATTCCCTGCCCACCAACCATGTGTTCTCGGTGGGCTTCCAGGCGTGGATGAAGCGCGTCACCGAGCTGACCAACGGCCAAGTCACGTTCCAGCACTACCCCAACGAACAATTGGGCAAGCGCAAGGACATGTTCGACATCGCTCGCAACGGCACCGCCGACATTGCCTATGTGCTGCCGGTCGACCAGCCGGGGCAGTTGGCACGCACCACCGTGATGGAGCTGCCTGGCATCTCGGCGCTGTCGTCCTGCGGCACGCCTGTACTGTGGAAGATGATGCAGGCCAACGCCAATGAGGAATACCTGCCCAACGGCATCCGTCCGCTGTTCGCGCTGTATGTCGGGGGCTATGAGATCTTCTCGAACAAGGATATCCGCACCCCCGCTGACTTGAAAGGCATGAAGATCCGTTCGGCTGGCGGTGTACAGGACGTCACGGTCAAGGCGCTGGGCGCCGTGCCTATCCCGATCGCCTCGCCCGAGGTCTATGAGGCCGTGCAGCGCAAGACGCTGGACGGCGTGCTGTTTCCCTGGGTCGGCATCAAGCCGTACAAGATGCAGGAAGTGACGAAGAACGGCACCTTCGGCGCTGCCCTGGGTGCGACTGCGCTCACCTACGTGATGAACGAACGGGCCTACCAGAAGCTTCCGCCCAACGTGCAGGCCGCAATGGCCAAGGCCACCGAGGAAATAATGCCCAAGACCACGGCCGAACAGGACAAGACGCTGACGGACGCGGTGGCTGAGTTCAAGAAGGGCGGAATGAAGGTCGCTGACCTCACCGCTGCTGAACGCGCCGAGTGGATCAAAGCACTCGGCGACGTCGAGAAAAACTGGATGGACAGCGCAACGAAGAATGGCGTGAAGAATCCCAAGGCCGTGCTCGACGCCCGCAAGGCATTCGCGGTCAGCGTCGGTTGCGCCTGATGTGCGCCGGCGGGTGAACGCCGCCGCAAACAGCGGAGTTGCAGCCGTACCATGACGAACAACGCCGTTCCAGTCGCTGTCGACGACACGATCGACACGCAAGATTTCCCGCTTTCGGCGCCGGACCTTGAGGTCGGCACCCAGGAAACCTTTGGCTTCGACAGCGCCATGCGTGTTCCGGCCTTTAGCATCGCTGGTGCCCACGTGCCGGACCGAGACGACGCCTACTGCTTCGACCCGGCCACGACGCTGGCCATCGTGGCCGGCTTGGCCTACAACCGGCGCGTGATGATCCAGGGCTACCACGGCACCGGAAAGTCCTCCCACATCGAGCAGGTCGCCGCGCGCTTGAACTGGCCGCTGGTGCGCATCAACCTCGACAGTCATGTCAGCCGGATCGACCTGATCGGCCGCGACGCCATCGTCGTGCGCGACGGCCGTCAGGTGACCGAGTTTCGCGAAGGCATGCTGCCCTGGGCCATGCGGCATCCGTGCGCGCTGGCTTTCGACGAATACGACGCGGGCCGGCCGGATGTGATGTTCGTGATACAGCGGGTGCTGGAGGCGCAAGGGCGCCTCACACTGCTGGAACAGAACCGCGTGATACGACCTCACCCGTATTTCCGTTTGTTCGCCACCACCAACACGGTGGGTTTGGGGGACACGAGCGGCCTCTACCACGGCACCCAGCAGCTCCATCACGGGCAGTTGGACCGCTGGAGCATCGTCACGGTGCTCAACTACCTTCCTCATGCGCAGGAAGTCGATATCGTGCTCGCCCGAGTTCCCGCTTTCGCGGCTGCCGATCGGCGCCCCACCGTGCAGGCCATGGTCGAACTGGCGGCACTCACGCGCAGCAGCTTCATCGCCGGTGACCTGTCCACTGTCATGTCGCCGCGCACGGTGATCACCTGGGCTGAGAACGCCCTCATCTTCGATGACCTGGCACGTGCTTTCGAGCTGACTTTTCTGAACAAGTGCGACGAACTGGAGCGCCCCCTCGTCGCGGAGCTCTATCAGCGTTGCTTTGGCACGGAACTGCCGGCCTCGCTGATGGGCACGGCCGGCGACCCCGGTTGAGAGGCGAACGCATGCCAAGCGAGCACAGCAGAGTGTGGCGCGTCACGGGCGCGGCGGGCCGCGCCTTGGCCCGGTGCGAATCCACGAGCCCGGCCCAATCGCCTCTTGCGGCGCCACGCTTTGCTCAAGACCCGGCTTCGCTTGCTGATGATGGCGCTGGCGGTATCGCGCACATTCGAGGTGCTTGCGACGCGAGCGCGCTGCGCCGTAGATTCTCCGACCCCGCGACCTGGGGCCCGCATCGTGTTCCCAGGTCCGACGCTGCTTTGCTGCGCGATACGCTGGAACAAGTGCGTGTCGAGGCGCTGGGCAGTCGTCGCTATCCCGGATGCCGTCAGAACTTGGCCGCATTCAACAGCGCGCCGGGCCGACCGCCCCAACATGAACTGGTCGCGCAAGTGGCGGCACTGTTGCGCGAACGCCTGGACAACGCTGGGCTTGGTCCCAGCTTGCGGCGTAACAGCCTGGCGCAGGCTGCGGGCGCGCATCTGGAGCGACTCGCTGCGAAGATTGACGACCAGAAGCAGTTCGCGCACATTGTGCTTGAGCTGCTCGCGGCATTGGGTCTTCACGATGCGCAAGACGCTTCGTCACTCGACACGCAATCGGGCGCCGACGATGGCGAAACGGCGGCTTGGCCTGCCGGGGCTGCGCTGACGAACCCATCGGCTGACGAGCCCGCGGTTGATGTGAGCAATGCCGACATGGGCGCTGACTTTCCCGGTGCCTACTTCCCCGCTGCAGGTGCCCCCGGTGCGGCTGCAGCTTCCGTGCGCGCAAACTTGCGGGCAGAGCCCGTCTTGCGGACGAACTACCGCATCTACACGACGCAGTTCGATGAAGTCGTGCGCGCGCAGGACCTGTGCGACGCACAGGTGCTCGCGCGTCTGCGCCGCAAGCTCGATGAGGAGTTCGCCCACGTGCACAGATCATTGCCTCGGCTGGTGAACCGCCTGCACAGGCGAGTCCAGGCGCTTCGAAACTGGTCGTGGGCTTTCGATCAGGAGGAGGGCCTCCTGGACTCGGCGCGGCTGGCGCGCACGGTAGCTGATCCGGCGAACCCGCTGTCGTTCAAGCAGGAAAAGCCCAGTGTATTTCGCGACACCGTGGTGACGCTGCTGGTTGACAACTCGGGATCGATGCGCGGTCTGCCTATCGCACTGGCCGCCGTCAGCGCGGAGCTGCTGGCGCGGGCTCTGGAGCGCTGCGGCGTCAAGGTCGAGATCCTCGGTTTCACTACCCGGGGATGGAAAGGCGGCGCGGCCTTTGATGCCTGGGTGGCTGCCGGCAAGCCGCCTGATCCGGGCCGCCTTGCGCAGGTGCGCCACATTGTGTACAAAAGCGCGGACGTCCCTTGGCGCCGCGCCAGGCTGAATCTGGGCGTGATGCTGCACGAGGATTTGCTGAAGGATAATATCGACGCAGAGGCATTGCTGTGGGCACACCGCCGGCTCATGTCGCGGCCGGAACGCCGGCGAATTCTCATCGTGATCTCAGATGGCGCACCGGCTGAAGACGCAAGCACCTCCATGAACCGCGCTGACTATCTCGACAACCATCTGCGTGCGGTGACGCGCTGGATCGAATCCTTGGGTCATGTCGAATTGCTGGCAATCGGCATCGGCTTTGACGTGCGCAGTTACTATCGCCGCGCGGTGAATATCGCTGACGCCGCGCAATTGGGGAACACCTTGACCGACCAGTTGACGACTCTTTTGGCTTCGCCTTCACCATGAACAACGTCCACCGTGCACATGCCGACCACTCTGGTTTCTTGATCCGCCGGTTGCATCAACTGTCGTCGTCCAACTTCATGAGCAGTTTGCGTGAGTTTCAACTCACGCCCATCCAGTACACGATTTTGCGCGTGCTGGAAGAATGCCCCGGCGTCGATCAACGCACGGTCGCCACCCTCGCCGCGCTCGACACATCGACCACCACCGACGTGTTGCGGCGTCTGGCCGGCCGCAAACTGATATCGCGCACCCCCGGGCCGACCGACCGCCGCACCCGCATCATCCGTCTGACCAAGGCTGGCCAGAAGTTGCTGGAAACCGTGCGCCCCATTGTCGACGCCGCGCGGCGTGAATTGCTCGCGCCATTGTCACCTGCGAAACAACAAGCGCTGATCGCTTCCATCATCGCGCTGCTCGATGCGCATGATCATCAGTACCTTCAGGAGGAAGCGACATCCGGCGCGCCGCACCAGCAGCCCGTGGGCCGCCCCTGGAAGCGGCTCAGGTAGCCCCGCAAACTGGGGGGTCTACGCTTGTCGTTCGATGGGTACACCGTACTCGACGGTCGAGGCGTTCCTGCCGAACACTGACGCCAAGGCTGAGGTGATCTCCCCGATGCTGGCGCGGGCGCGTGCGGCCTCGATCAGTGCCGGCATGGTGTTGGCACCCTCGCGCGCCGATATGCGAAGCGATTCCAGCGCAGCCGCCCACCGGCGGGCATCGCGGTTCTTGCGCACGCGCAAGAGTCCGCCCACCGCCTCTTGCGTTGTACCGGCCGGCGCCACAAAGGGCATCGTTGCGGGAATCGGCTGATTCGAAGGCTTGAAGTTGACGCCCACCACTTGTCGCTCACCGCGAGCGATCTCCTGGTGATCGCGAAACGCAGAATCGGCGAGTTCCTTGGTCAGAAACCCCGACTCGATCACCTTGATCGCACCGCCGTGCTCCAGCAACTCGACGGTGTAACGTGTGATCTCGTTTTCCAGCCGGCGTGTCAAGGCCTCCACATAGTGCGAGCCGCCCAGAGGATCAACCACCTTGGTGACGCCCGCCTCGGCCGCAAGGATCTGCTGGGTGCGCAGCGCCAGGTGCGCGGCCTCTTCGGAGGGCAAGCTATGCGCCTCGTCCCAGGAGGATGTGGCCAGCGTCTGCACACCGCCCAGAATGGCCGCAAGCGCTTCGTAGGCGACTCGCACGATGTTGTTGTGCGGCTCGCGCGCGGTGAGGGCGCCGCCCAGGGTGTACGAAAAGATCTTGATCGCGGCCTTCTCCCTGGGCACACCATAGCGCTCGTTCAGCAAGCGAGCCCAGAGGCTGCGTGCCGCGCGGAACTTTGCGGCTTCCTCGAAGATGTCAACTCCTGAGGACAAAAACAAGAACAGCGAATCAGCAATGGAGGCGATGTCCACCCCGCGGCGCCGCGCCTCATCGAGGTAGGCGATGCCGTTCGCGGTTGCCACGGCCACCTCCTGGATTGCGGTGCCGCCGACGTCGCGAATGTGGTACCCGCAGAACTGAATCGGCTGCCACGAGGGGTAATGCTTGGCGAAATACTCGACCGCGTCGACTGCGAAGCGCGTACTCGGTCCAGGCGGGAAAATCCATGTGCCGCGCGAAGAAAATTCCTTCAGTGGGTCGTTCTGCAGGAAGAGGCGGAACGTCGTGGGCTTGATGCCCAGCTCCTCCAGCGCGACGATCACGAATGACGCGAAGATGGGGCCGATGGCATTGCAGGTGGAACGCATCTGCCGGATCTGGTGCAGGGGCAGCCCATCGAGCAGGGTGAGGATGTCCTCCACGCTGTTGATCGGAACGCCGACTTTGCCAACTTCACCTGCGGCGCTGGGGTCATCCGAATCAATGCCGATCTGTGTCGGCAAGTCCAGCGCGATGGACAAGCCGGTTTGTCCGGCTTCGAGCAGGGCGCGAAAGCGCGCGTTCGTTTCCTTGGGCGAGGCGTAGCCTGAGTACATGCCCATCACCCACAGCTCGTCGTGGTACATACGCTGCGATATGCCCCGCGCGTAAGGGAAAACGCCGGCACGGGCACCGTCGTCTCCGACATAAGAGAGGGGCAGTGGCAGCCCTGATGATGTGGCTTTTTTTTCGGGGGCCGCAGGGGCTTCGTCGGGCCGCAGCCAGCCGCGCAGGAGCGCCGCAAGGTCCGCGTTGTCAGGCGTCGAAATGTCCATGCTTACCCCCGTGCGCGAGGCGCTCATTCAATCAGACGGCCCGTGCTTCTTGCAGCTCGGGATTATTTATGAGTATACTCAATAGTACTTGAGCGCAGGAGGTTTCCGCATGCCAGGCAACAGTGTTCGCAGGCCACCCTCGAACCGTGGGCGCATCGTGGTGGCCAAGGTTGGTCTGGACGGTCACGACCGCGGTGCGCGGGTGCTTGCCCGCCTGCTTCGCGAAGAAGGTTTCGAGGTTGTCTATGTTGGCATCCGGCATACGCCAGAGCAGGTTGCGGACATCGTTGTGTCAGAGCAGGCCGATGTCATCGCACTGAGCGTCCTGTCGGGCGCTCATGTCTGGCTGGCCGCCGCGGTGCGTCGCGCGCTCGATGGGCGCGGTTTCGAACACGTTCCCATCGCGGTTGGCGGCCTCATTCCGCAGTCAGACGCTCAGGCGCTCACGGACGCAGGCGTCGCACGGGCGTTTCATCCAGGCGACTGCGGCATTGGCGCCGAGGTCATCACCCGCGCGATGGATGACCTCATCAGCCAGTCGCGCACCCCCATCACCTCAGGAGAATGAACTTGGCACAAGATGCATACACCACCAACAAGCTGCTTTTTTATCCCGGGCGCAATCTGTCGGCGCAAGAGAAGCTTCGGATGGACAAGTACGAGATCAAGATTGATGAGCTCACGATAGATCACATCATCTACAGCATGAGCCGCCAGATCGAGATGAATTTCATGACGTTCTACACCGTGGCGCAAGACGTGATCGGAGAAGAGAAAGCGCTGCAACTGGCCAAAGAGATCGGCACGCGCTATGGCGGCGTCGGCTACGCCAAGTTACTCGAAGCAATGGGACTGGGCAACGAAGGCACGCCGCGCACCATGGCGCTCTACCAGGATTTGGTGCACTCGATCCGCGGGCCCAAGCATGCTGCGGCACTCTTTGCGCAATACGATGACAAGCGCTGCATCGTTCGCCGCAGCGCCTGCATCTATTATTCTGAAGAGTATCGAGACAACGGGAAGTACACGGCTGCGTTCGAGCAGGGCTGCTTTGCCGGCTACAAAGCTGCCGACAAGAACTTGCTGCGGGTGGACGTCATCAAGTGTCTGTGCACCGGCGCCGGCTCATGCGAGCAGCATTGGGTCTATCGTGACTGATGCGGGCATGCTCACTGCGCAGCGCTTGGTTGAGCGCTCGCTGCACGCCTTTGGCGACCGACCGGCGGTGATCGATGGCGACCGAGTTTTCACCTACCGCATGCTTCGCGAACGCAGCGCGCGACTGGTCAATGCGCTCGGTGCGTTAGGTGTGACTCGCCAAGACGCAGCCGCCATCTTGCTGCCCAATGAGGGACGCTTCGTTGAAATTGATCTTGCATGCATGCGCATGGGCGTGACGCGCGTGGCCATGAGCTCGCGCCTGTCCGCGGACGAGTGTCAGTACATCGTGGCGCATTCGCGCAGCAAGGTGCTGTTCGCAAGTCCGGCGCTCTACGATCGGCTCGATCTTTCGCAATTGCCCGATCTGAAGCTTGTCTTGCTGCTAGGCGATAGAAAGGGCTTGGACGCGAAGTCCGGCCGGGAGCGAGACTACGAGTGCGTGCTTGCGGACGCGCACGACGTTTTGACAGGCATCGAACCTGTCGGTCCCGATCACCCCGCCTTCATCATGTACACCAGTGGCACCACCGGGCGACCCAAGGGCGCGACGCACTCGCACGCTGGCCGTGTGGCCGCCACGGTCAACATGCTCGCGGGCGAAATCCGCGCAGACAGCCATAGCGCAATGCTTCATTGCGCGCCACTGTCGCACGGCAGTGGATCGAAGCTGCTGACGTTCATGGCGCTCGGCGCACGCAATGTTGTTCTGCCCAGGTTCGATCCCGGTGAATTCGCCCAAGCCATCGAACGATATGGCTGCACACACAGCTTCATGGTGCCGACCATGTTGCAGATGCTGCTCGATGGCGGTGAGCCCGTGCGCTCGGCGGTGCGCAAGATGCGCCAGGTTTCATTTGGCGGTGCGCCCATCACGGATGCACTCTTTGCCCGATCGGTCGAAGGGTTTGGTCCCATTTTGACGCAAGTCTATGGCACCTGCGAAGCACCCCACCCGATCACCGTCATGCAACCGGATGACTACATGGGCCTGCCCGATCCCGGCGTGCTCGCGCAAAGCGCGGGCAGGGCCAGTCCGGGCAGCGACATTCAGATCGTTGATGACGATGGCAACACGCTGGCGGCGGATGCGGAAGGCGAGTTGTGGGTGCGCGGTGCGCACGTGATGAGCGGCTATTGGTGCGACGAACAGGCGACGGCCGAGGCGTTCGGGCCCGGGCGCTGGTACAAGACCGGCGACATCGCGGCCATTGACGAGACCGGCTTCGTGTCCTTCCGTGACCGCAAGCGCGACCTGATCATCACGGGCGGGCTCAATGTCTATCCTTCCGAAGTCGAGCGCGTGCTGGCTGAGCATCCCGGCGTGAAAGAGGTGGCGGTTGTCGCGTACCCTGACGATCGCTGGGGCGAATCGGTGCTCGCTTGCGTGGTGGCGGCCGATGGCGTCCCCCCGTCCGAAGATGCACTAATCGATTGGGCGGGCCAGCATCTCGCCGGCTACAAGAAGCCGCGCAAAGTCCTGTTCATGAGCGACCTGCCCAAGGGATCCACCAACAAGGTGCTCAAGCGGGAACTCAAGGCGCAATTTTGGGAAGGACGTGGGCGGCGCATCAATTGACGCAGCGGGTCATCTTTGAAAGCAGCGGTCGGACGCAGCCACTTGAAGTGACTCTTGCCACGGTGTTCCGCCCATAATCAAGAAGCTCAAGAAGCTCAAGAATCACCCTGTGGCAGCTCACAATTTCTGGGGATCATGTGTCCGCTATCGAACCCACCCGCGCATTGAATGACCATGCCCTGCTTGCCGCCCGCTACGGAGAATCTTGCGGGCCTGCAAGCAGCGAACTCAATGAGGTACTGCGTTGCCTGTTCGCGCACCGGTCGGTGCGCGCCTATGTGCAGGACCCATTGCCGCCAGGCACCCTGGAGACGCTGGTCGCTGCTGCTCAGTCGGCCGCCACCTCGTCGAACATGCAGTTCTGGAGCGTGATCGCGGTGCAAGACAAGGAGCGCAAAGCTCAGATGGCACAGATTGCCAATCAGCAAATGCACATCGTGCAGGCGCCCTTGTTTCTGGTGTGGCTGGCCGATCTCTCGCGCCTGGACCGCGTCGCCAAGGCACGCGGCCACGAACTGGAAGCGCGCGATTACCTTGAGTCATTCATGGTGGCCGCCATTGATGCCTCGCTGGCGGCGCAAAACGCGGTGGTGGCTGCCGAGTCAATGGGCCTTGCCACCGTGTACATCGGTGCGCTGCGCAACGACCCTGAGCGCGTGGCGCAGCTATTGGAGCTTCCCCCGTATGTGATGCCGGTTTTCGGGCTGTGCGTAGGCTACGAAGACCAGGCAAAACTGACCAGCATCAAGCCGCGCCTGCCCCAGTCAGCCGTGCTGTTCCATGAGCGCTATGTGCCGCAGGCGGAGATGGAGCAAGTCGAGCGCTATGACGAGACGCTGTCGGCCTTCTCGCGCCAGAACGGCATGGGCAATGTCAACTGGACCGATCGCGTCTTCTCCCGCATGGGCAGCATCAAGGGCATGAGCGGGCGCGAGCGCATGCGCGCGATGGTCAAGGCGCTGGGCTTCGAGCTGCGATAGGCGCATTTATCGGCCCGGTCTGAGGACTGGGAGTGCGCCACTGTCGAGCCTGCGGAATCACCGGGGGACATTTTCTGGACACGATTGTATACACGCATATACAATGACCAAAATCCATCGCCAGGAGCCACCTATGCAGCCTTCGGACATCAAGCCATTCCCGCTCATCGACATGTCTGGTAGTGCACTTGAGCGCGGCCGAGCCTACGGCAGCCAAGCCAAGGATCGGGTGCACAAGACGCTTCGCCACTACAAGGCGCAGGTCAGTCAAATGAAACTAGCCAACGCCGACATAGCCGCCATCATTGCCCTGGTCACGCCAGCGGTTGAACGATTCGATCGCAGCTACCTCGATGAAATGCGTGGCATTGCCGAAGGCGCCGGGGTTGCCTTCGAAGACATCTTCCTGGTGAATGCGCGCACTGAAATCCTTAAGATCGCTGCCCGGCCGGACCTGCGGGCAAAACTGCTGGGCGATGCGCCCGACGGCTGCACCGCCGTCACGGTGATGCCCTCGGCCACCAAGAACGGCGAGCTGATTCACGCGCAGAACTGGGACTGGAAAGTCGAGTGCTCGGAAACCGGCGTCGTTCTGCGCATCAGGAGCGAGACCGGGCCCGACATCCTCACCTACACCGAAGCAGGCATGATGGCTCGCTCGGGCTTTAACTCAGCAGGCGTTGCCATCACGGGCAACAACATCGAATCGAGCGTTGACTACAGACAGGTAGGGGTGCCGCTGCCGATGATCAGGCGCAAAGCGCTTGAATGCACCCATGTGGCGCCGGCCATGACCATGGTCTACACCACGCCCAAGACCGCTTCCAACAACATGGCTGTCAGCCATTGCGACGGCATCGCCATCAACTTCGAATGCGCGCCCAGTGAGACCTTCATGCTGCATCCGGAAAACGGCTTGCTGGTGCATTCCAACCACTGGCTCAGTCCGGTCGCGCTGGGCAAACTGATGGACACTGGCGTGGCCATGTCACCATGCTCCTTGTACCGGCATTCGCGGGTGCGTGAGGTGCTCACGCCCTTGGTCGGCTCGATCACTCCGGGCTCGGTCAAGAAGGCGCTGCTCGATGACATGCAAAGCCCCTGGTCTGTGTGCAGACCGCCGCGCCTGGACCCCGCACGCAACATCCAGACGGCGACCGTCTCCACCGTCGTCATGCAGCCGCGGGCGGGCATCATGGAAGTTGCCAATCTCGCAGCGGTCAATCCGGAATTCACCATCTACCGCCTCAAGGCCTGAGCCACCGAATTCGCAGCCCACAGCGGACCCAGGCAGGCATGTTCCAGCTTCCAGTCAGCTTGGGGTGTGCTGATGGCGCCATGGCATCTGCGCATTCATGCAGGTGCCCGATCACGGTGCACACAATAGGCAGCTTCAAACCAAATTGAAAACACGGAACAAGCATGACCACGCCATCCCCTTTCCCCGACTCCATGCGCTGCGTCGTATTGATCGGCATCGACTTTGACGGCCCAAGCCATGAGGTCGGGCGCGGCATCGCGCCATTGGGAAAAGAATCCTGTGGCCGCTACTCGGCACGGTGCGGCATACCCAGACACCTTGAGATGCTGGCCAGGCACGGTGTGCCGGCCACATTCTTCGTGCCCGGTTACGACGCGCAGCAGCATCCGCAGGTGGTTCAGGAAATCGACCGCTGCGGCCATGAAGTGGCGGCCCATGGCTATCTGCACGAAGCGTGGAATCTTGAGAGTGCTGAAGAAGAGCAATTGCTCAAGAAGACCGATGCCATTTTGCGCGAGCTGATCAACAAACCGGTGCTGGGCTGGCGGTCGCCCTCCGGGCGCAAGAGCGATGCGACGCTGGGCGTTCTGAAGTCCATGGGCTACATCTATGACTCCAGCGAGAAAGATTTTGACCGGCCCTACGTGGCCCGCTTTGGCAAGGGGCCCGATGACACCATCATCGAGTTGCCCAACAACGCCTACAGCCTGGACGATTTCCCCTTCTACAAGTTCAGCTACACCCCGCCATCGGAGGTGCTGGTCCAGTGGCGCGCCGAGTTTGATTCGATTTATCGATCGGATCGGTTCTTCGTGCTCTCGGTGCATCCGCGTTCAGGCTGGGGGTCGGGGACGCCATCGCATACCAAGGTCATGTCGGACATCATCACCTACATGAAGGGCCATGACGGTGTGCAGTTCTTTGATTCGAGAACCTTTGCAAAATGGTGCATCGCCAACAGCAGCAAACTTGAAGAGTTGAGCTACGTATGAACTCCTATCCCTGGCCAAATGGCGCACGCTCCGTCATGTTTCTCAGCGTCAACTTCGACGCGGAGACTTTTGATCTGAAGGAAACCCCGCCCAATCGGCTGTATGGGCGTTTCGGCTACGGCCGCTACGGTGTCCGCGCCGGGTTTCCACGGCTCGTCGCCTTGCTGGAGAAACATTCCATCCCCGCGACTTTCTTCGTCTCGGCATCTGACGCACGCCGGCATCCTGACCTGATACGCACGCTGGTCGACAAAGGCCATGAGATCGGCGCGCGCGGCATCGACCTAGAAGACTTTTCCAAATTGGGCGACTCGGAGCCCAAAGTGCTGAAAGAGTCGCGCGAGATTCTTGCGGATGTGTGCGGCAAGGCGCCAGTGGGTTTTCGCGCACCGGACGGCAGTATGTCGGTGAACACAGTGCGGCATCTGGCTGAGCTGGGCTATGAGTACGACGCGTCGTTTCAGGATTCTGATTTCCCCTATTGCATAGAGCCAGTGCCGGGCAAGACCCTTATCGAAGTGCCTGCCACTTACGCGCTGGACGACGGCCCCATTTACTCGGCACGCCACACGCACGCGCGGGTCATGACGGTTTTTCGCGACGAGATCTCCGCCATGCGCGAGGAGGGCACGCTGATTCCTCTCACGCTGCATCTGCGCGGAGACTTCGGATCCACACGCGGCGCGCGAATCGTGGCATTGGACGAGTTGCTCACACAAGTCAAGGCGCATGGCGATGTCCACTTCATGAACGGCGCAGCCATTGCGGCGCATGCCAGATCACTTGGCCTGACGCCTGAGCCTGATCCCGCCGCCGCGCACTTGGCAACACTTGCCAAATCCGTTTACAGAGGCGATCTTGCGGTCAAGCCCAAGTAGGGCGAAGCGGCTGATCGAATGGCTGAGATGACGAATCGGCGCTACACCCAGGGCATCAGACGGCTCGGTCTGTGGGCGCGATGAAGCCCGACGCCATCACCATCGAACTCGTGCGCGGCGCTTTGCGCACGGTGCAAGGTGAAATGGAGAGCTTGATCGAGCACACCGCGATGTCGGCCTTCATCAAGGAGAAGAAGGACTTTCACGCTGCGCTTTTCGATGTGGCAGGCCGTCTGATGGCCACCAAGTCGCTGCCGCTGTCATCCGATCTCATTGCGCCCATTCTTGAACAATATCCCATGGAGACGATGCGCCAGGGCGATCTGTATTGGTACAACGATTGTTACGCTTCGCACGGTGCTGTGTCGCACACACCTGACCAGGTGATCGTGGCGCCGGTGTTTCATGAGGGCAGTCTCGTCGCATTCGTACAGTCATGGGCGCATTTTGGCGATGTGGGCGGTATGCATGCAGGGTCGATCTCTCCTTTGTGCACCGAGATTTTCCAAGAGGGCGTTATCGTGCCGCCGACGCGCCTGGCCAGCGAAGGGCGTGTCAACGAGGAACTGCTGCGCATGTTCTTTCGCAACTCGCGTTTTCCGGTGGCTGCGCGTGGTGACATGAGCGCGCTGATCGCATCGGTACGGCTGGGCGAGCGTCGCATGCAAGAGCTTGTGCAGCGATTTGGCGCGCGGACCTTGCAGGCGGTGTTCGACGAGCTGATCGCACGCACGCGCGGTGCGATTCGCGAGCGTTTTCGCGCTTTGGTGCCCATTGGCAGTTACCGCTTTGTCGACACCATCGACTCGGATGGACATGGCCATGGGCCTATCCATATTCGCTGGCGTCTGGATGTCACGCCCGACCGCATCACGCTGGATGCGAGCGAAAGCGACGACCAGGTGCCTGGGCCCATCAACTATCTGATGAGCCGCACCGAACCTTCTCTGACATTTGGCTCTTACTTGCTGGGCGACGGTCAGTATCCGCTCAACGCCGGCGTGGAAGGTCTGTTCGATGAAGTGGTGCTGCGCGAGGGCTCCATACTTCGGCCTCGCTTTCCGGCGGCACTCGGCCAACGCGGCGTCACCAAGCAGCGCAACATCGGCGCCTACATGGGTTTGCTGGCCGTGGCCACTCGCGGGGCGTCGCCCGCGTCACAAAGCGCCTATGTCATCCTGAGCATCCGGGGCCGAGACCTGGATGACCACCCCTATCTGATGTCCGATGGCAACGGAGTGGGTGGGGGAGGGCGCCCGTCGGCCGATGGCTACGACGCGATCTACCACGTGGAGCAGAAGAACTATCCGGTGGAATTTGTCGAGGCCACCTACCCGCTGCGCTTGCGCCGCTACGCCATCAACCGCGACAGCGGTGGACCGGGGCGTTGGCGCGGCGGCTGCGGCGTGGTGCGCGAGTTTGAAATTCTTGCCGAGCAGGCCACAGTGGGCGTGCGAATCGAGAGCGTCCTCAATCCACCGTGGGGAGTCGCAGGCGGCCTGAATGCGGGCTCCGGCCGTTGTGTGGTGAACCCGGGCCGGGCGGATGAGCGCGAACTCCCGCCTTTGTCCGACGGCAATCTCGTTCGCCGTGGCGATATCGTTCGACTGGAGACTGGTGGGGGCGGAGGCTGGGGTCATCCCTTCCAGCGCGAAGCCCATCTCGTGCTCGCCGATGTGGTGTGTGGCTTCGTGAGTGCACAGACTGCACTCAGCGCTTACGGTGTCGTGCTCAGCGCCGACGGGCGTGCGGTGAATGTGGAAGCGACTCTCCAGCGCAGGCGGGCTTCTCCGCCCGCCAAGTTGTTCCATCGCCACCAATACCAGGAGGCGCTGGAGTGAAGCCGCAACCCATGGATGCGCCCATTGGCGCTCTGCTGATAGGCGTGGACACCGGTGGAACCTTCACCGATGTCGCCATGCTGGACGCATCGAGTGGCCGCATGTGGGTAGCCAAGACTGCCTCCACGCCGGATGATCCTTCGCGCAGTTTTGGGCAGGCGCTGGCCGACGGCCTATCGGAGGCGGGCGCGCCAGCCGATCAAGTCGAACGCGTGCTGCACGGCACGACGGTAGCGACCAATCTGATTCTCGAGCGCAAGGGGCCGCGCGTGGCCATGATTGTCACCACCGGTTTTCGCTACATCGTGGAAATCGGCCGGCACAACATGCCCAAGCGCGCCAACCCTTTTGTGTGGGTCAAGCCCAAGCGGCCTGCCCAGCCCGACGACATCTGGGAAGTGCCAGGCCGCTTGGACCATCGTGGCCGGATCGTGCAAGAGCTTGACGAAGACGCGGTGCGTGCGGCTGCCAATGAGATCGTCCGGCAGGGAATCGAGACAGTGGCCGTGGTCTTGCTCAACAGCTATGCCAATGCGGATCACGAGCGGCGTGTGGGCGAAATTCTTCGTGCCGACTACCCAGGGCTGCAGGTCTCGCTGTCGTGCGAAGTGCTGCCTGTGATTCGCGAGTATGAGCGCAGCATCACCACGCTACTCAATGCCTACGTGATGCCGGCCATGTCTTCCTATGTGGACCGGCTGGAGCAGCGAACGCTCGAGCAGGGCATTCATGCGCCTTTGCTGGTGATGAAATCGAGCGGCGGCGTCTCCAGCACCCGCAACGCCCGCGCGCGCCCCGTCGAGACCGTGCTGTCCGGGCCGGCCGCTGGCGCCGTAGGGGCCAGCTTTGTGGGGGCGGCGGCGGGCTTTTCTGATCTCATCTGCATTGACATCGGCGGCACCTCGGCCGACATCGGGCTGATACAAGGTGGCTTGCCCTACCTCACGACAAGCGGCACCGTCGGCGATTGGAGTGTCGGCCTGCCGATGATTGACATCTTGACCATTGGCGCCGGCGGCGGCTCGATTGCCCGTGTCACCTCAGCCGGTAGCTTGCAGGTGGGTCCAGAGAGCGCGGGCGCACGGCCGGGACCGGTGTGCTATCGGCGCGGCGGCACTGAGCCGACAGTGACCGATGCGCATCTGGTGCTTGGCCATCTCACGCCTTATCTGCTGGCGGGGCGTTTCGGGCTCGATGTCGATGGCGCAAAGGAGGCCATCGCGCGGCACATTGCGACACCCCTGGGGCTCGACCTGGAAGCGGCTGCGCGCGGCATCCTGGAAGTGGCCGACAACAACATGGTGGGGGCCATCCGCGTTGTGTCGGTTGATCGCGGGCTCGACCCGCGCGATTTCGTTCTCGTGCCGTTCGGTGGCGCCGGGCCGCTGCATGGCGGGACCCTGGCACGCATGATCGGCTGCAAGACCATTCTGATTCCACCCGCGCCGGGTGTGCTGGCCGCACTTGGACTGCTTGTGTCGAATCTGCGCGCGGAATTCGCTCGCACGTGCTTGCAACTCGCTGGGCGCTACGACGTGGACCGGATCGCCGAGGTCTTCGATGAGCTGAGGGCCGACGCCACCCGATGGCTTGATGCGGAACAGGTGGCGCCCGCGTCGCGCCGGCTGCTGATGCAACTGGACTTGCGCTACAAAGACCAGGGCTTTGAGCTTGAGCTTGCATGGGCCGGTGCCGGGCGCTTCGATGAGACGGCCCTGGCACAGACGATTGCCGCATTTCATGCCAAGCATGAGCGCTTGTACGGCTTCAGGTCAAGTGACATTCCGGTCGAACTGGTGACAGTGCGCGTGGACGCGATCGGCATGCTGCCGGCAGTGGCAATGCCCGAACTTGCTGCGGGCGGCAGCGTGTCGGCCGCCATCACCGGCGAGCAGCGCGTGGCATTTCGCGATGGCCCTGCGCAAGTGCCGGTGTACGATCGAACCCGTCTTGGCGCCGGTGTGCGCATCGAGGGGCCGGCCATCGTCACGCAGCTTGACTCCACCAGCCTGATCCTGCCGGGCCAATGGGTGCAGGTTGATCGATGCGGTTCATTGATCGTGCGCGAGGAGAGCGGATCGTGAACCTTTTAGTCTTGTGTCTTTTTCATGGAGAAATCAATGAACGCACCCATCAGATTTCAATCACGCTCGCACGGCCGCCGCGTTGCGATGGCATGTGTCGTTGCGGTGCTGAGTCTGTCGGCTCTGCCGACGATGGCTCAGACCGCGGAGGCGCCTGAAGCATGGCCTAGCAAGCCAGTCCGAATCGTCTTGCCCTTCGCGGCTGGGGGTGGCACCGACATCGTCGGACGCCTGCTCGCCCAGGGGCTGGAACCCATACTCGGCCAGCCGGTGATCATTGACAACCGCAACGGCGCTGCGGGGGGCATAGGCGCACAGTTGGTGGCAAAGTCACCGCCCGATGGCTACACCGTGCTGCACGGCACCATCGGCACCCACGCGGTGAACCAGTTTCTGTACCCGAGCCTGCCCTTTGACCCGGTCAAGGAATTCGTGCCCGTCACTTTGCTGACCAAGACCCATTGCGCGCTCGCCGCCGGAGCAGATGCGCCCTACAAGACCCTGCAAGAGATGATTCAGTACGCCAGACAAAATCCGGGCAAGCTGAACTACGGCATTCCAGTCAACGGCGACGCCTGCCACCTGGGAATCGAGATGCTGAAATTTCAGAGCAAGATCAACATCATGGGCATCCCCTACAACAGCGTGCCCACCACCATGACCGATCTTCTTGGCGGCCGTCTGCAGCTCTCATCCGCGGCTGTTCAGAATGTGATGGAACTCACCGGGCCGGGCAAGCTGCGGGCGCTGGCGGTGCTGGGTGACACCCGCGCAGAAGCCATGCCCAATGTGCCCAACATCGCCGAATCCGGATTCCCCGGCTTTGCCGCGAACGGATGGCAAGGATACTTCCTGCCAGCAGGCACGCATCCGATCATCGTCAACAAGCTCGCCGCAGCCATCGCCAAGCTTTACTCGCAACCGGATTTCGTCGCCAAGGCCAAGGCCCGGGGCCTGGAGTTGGCATCGCTGCCGCCGGACCGATTCAATACATTCCTCGTGAACGAGCGGGCCAAGTGGTCCGCAGTGATCAAAGAGGCCAACATCAAACCTCAGTGAAGGCGCAAGTCTGCAATGGAACTCAAACCCCCCTCAGCCAGTGACCCCATTCTCGTCTGGGGCGGCGGCGCCATCGGCGGCACCATCGCGGCGTACTGGGCACGGGCAGGCGTCCCCGTGCTGCTGGTGGACATCGTGCAGGCGCATGTCGAGGCCTGCCGCACCACCGGCCTGCGCATCGAGGGGCCGGTCGATCAGTTTACGCAGCAGGTGCCCGCAGTGACGCCCTCGGAGCTGCAAGGTGTCTATTCGCGCATCGTGCTGGCCGTGAAGGCGCAGAACACCGCCGCCGTCATGCTTGATCTGCTTCCCCATCTGGCAGCTGATGGCTTTGTGCTGTCGGCGCAGAACGGGCTCAATGAGATCACCATTGCCGAGCATGCGGGGGCAGACCGAACGATAGGCTGCTACATCGGGTTCGCCTCTGACTGGCTCGGCCCCGGGCAAGTCTTGTATGGCGGGCGAGCTGAAGTGGTGATTGGTGAGATTGAAGGCCCCAGCCGGCCGCGCACGGCTGACATGCACAGGCTGATGCAGATTTTCGAGCCCGAGGCAGTGCTCACCGAAAACATCTGGGGCTACCTCTGGAGCAAGCTGTGCCTGGCATCCATGCTCTTTGCCACCGCACTGAACAATGACGATATGCCAAGCAACTTTGCCGATCCCAAGCGCGTTCTCGTGTTCGACCGCCTGGCACGCGAAGTGATGGCAGTGGCGTGCGCGCGGCATGTCACGACGCAGCCTTTTAGAAACTTCGATCCCCTTGCGTTTGCCCCGGGAAGCGATGAATCCGTCTCGCGTGCAGCCGTTGCACAGCTTGCCCTGCGCTGGCGCAACAGTGCCAAGAAGCATTCCGGCTTCTGGCGTGACATGGCCGTGCGCAAGCGGCGCACTGAAGTCGATCCCATGCTGGGCCCGGTGGCCGATTTCGGCAAACAGGCCGGGCTCGACATGCCAGCGCTGTGCACCTTGATCGGTCTGGTTCACGATATCGAGGACGGCCGGCGCGAACAGTCGTGGGATACCTTCCAGGTGTTGCTCGACGAATGCGTGCGCCAGTCGGGTCACCTGCAGAGCCAAGCCTGACACTGCGGGCGAGCATGGCGTGGTGCGGCTAGGAAGCCATCGCGACGCGGGGAGCCTCGCAGGTTTGCATCATTCGGGTCAGTTGGCCGATGTCGGCCACTGTCTCAAGTGCCTGCAGACGCTCAAACAAGGGCAGCACGACGGTTTCGGGCAGCGCGCGCGCGGCGCAGTCGTGAAACTTCTCCCATAGCTCCGAAGGAGACAAGGGGTTGTCGCCGCCGCGCCCAATCAGGCTATCAATCTTGCGGACAAGCACGCGGCCGTCGCGCATCGTGACACGCACTTCGGCGCCGAACTGCTCGCCGGAGTCTTCGGCCATGTCGGGATGGGGGCGTGTCTTTGTCTTGCGCATGATCGCGCGAACGTCATCATCGAGAAACGCCTCGCCTTCGAAATCCTTGAGGCGAAGAGTGCCATCCACCAAAGCGCGGGCGACAGCGTATTGAATCGAGAACTTGGAGGCCAGAGCTGTGCGCGGGTCAGGATTGTCGGTGTGAGGCAGTCGGCGTACGTGCGCCAGGATCTCCACATGTTCCACGTCGGCGGCGGTGATGGACTCTTCTCGCCGCAACCTAAGCATCATCTCGACTGCCGGGTGTGTGCTGCCACAACAAGGAAACTGCTTGAGCCCCTGTGTCGGTCGGGTCACTTCCAGGGGGTCGGCCCAGTTCTCAAAGAGCAGGCGGACATCGTAGTGGCCCGGCCCGTTGTACGCATTGAGAAAGCCCTGTTTGTGCTCCAAAGCCTCAGGGTTTGCGTCGTAGCCCGACTGGGCCAGCAGCACCGCCAGCAAGCCGTTGCGGGTGCATTGGCCCACATGCAGTGGCTTGACCATGGTGCCGAAATTGGCCTTCACGCCGCTAGCCAGAGACGCCGCAATGGCCAGTGCCGTTGCCAGCTTGGTCTCATCGAGTTGGAGCATGTGACCGCATGCGGCGGTTGCCCCGAATATGCCCAAGGTCGATGTGGGATGCCAGCCCTTGTCGTAGTGGTAGAAGTTCACTGCGCGGGCCAGGTGAATCTCGGCCTCCACACCCACCACATACGACGCGATCAATTGGGCGCCTGAGAGCCCGTGTGCTTCTGCCACGGCGAACAAGGGCGCGACCAGCGGCACGGAATGGTGGCCGCCAAAGGGCTGGCTGAAGTCGTCATAGTCCAGCGCATGCGAGGCCGTGCCATTGAACAGAGTGGCATCGAGCGCAGAACTCTTGCGGCTGGTGCCCAGCAAGGTGCAGGGGCCCGGTGAATCCGCCACGCCCGGGGTGCGCAGCAAGAGGCGAGCGCATGGCTCCACGCTGCCGGCCAGCGCCACACCCAGGGTGTCGATGATGGCGGTACGCGAAACCTCAATCGCTTCGGCCGGCAGATGCTGCGTGTCAAACCCATGCACGAGACAAGCCAGGCGCTGAATCAGAGTCTGGCCATCACTTGCGCGGCTCATGCCTGCGCTCCTTGGGGCTTGCCTGCTTGCGCGACTATCACGTCATAGTTCTTCATGCGGACCTTCCGAGAGGTATGCGATATTATACCGTTGTATGCAAAAACTGAAGACGCCTTTTCGAAGCGAAATCACCATCCGCGCAGGCCTGCATTCATGAGCGCCGCTGCCGATCAGGTCACCCTGACAGAGGCCGAGCTGCGCGATCTGGGCACTCGCTCGTTTCAAGGCCTGGGGCTGACCCTCAAGGATGCCCAGGATGCCTGCGCGATTCTGTTGCTCGCTGACTTGTTCGGTCTGAGCACGCATGGCTTCAGTCGCATGGAGTCATACGGCGAGCGTCTTCAGATCAAAGGCATCCAGGCACGCCCCAACATCCGTGTGGAGCAGGTCGCTGCGGCGATGGTGAAGGTTGATGGTGACAACGCAGTCGGCCCGCTGGTGGGCATGCGGGCTCTGGAGGCCGCCACGGTGGTGGCGCGCAAGTGCGGCGTGGGCGTCGCGCTTGCGCGGGGCAGCAACCACTTCGGCCCTGTGTCGCCGTACTCCTACATTGCAGCGCAAGCCGGTTTTGCCAGCATCATAGGCAGCAATTCAAGCACTTCCATCACGCCCTGGGGCGGCACCGACGCGCGGCTGGGCAACAGCCCGGTGGGTTTCGCGGTGCCCAACCCAGGCGGCGCGCACTTCATGCTGGACATGGCCATCAGCGTTGCCGCACGCGCCAAGATTCGCAATGCACTCAAGCGCGGCCAATCGATTCCCGACACCTGGGCCACCGACAAGCACGGGCGCGCCACCACCGACCCAGCGCAGGCGCTCGATGGGTTTTTGCTGCCCATCGGCGGGCACAAGGGCTACGGGCTGGCCTTGCTGGTCGATCTGTTTGCCGGCGTGTTGTCGGGTGCGGCCTACCTCACCCATGTGACATCATGGATCGACGAGCCCGAACTGCCCCAGAACCTGGGGCACTTTTTTATTCTGCTCGATACCAGCGTGCTGGGTTCAACGCAATGGCTCGCCGAGCGCATGTGCGACTTCGCCGCCATTTTGCATGGCAGCCCACCGGCTGACAGCAGCAAGCCGGTGCTGGTGCCGGGGGAAATCGAGTTCGCCAAGATGGCCCATCAGCGCCAGCACGGCATCAAGATCGATCTGGAACTGCATGCTAGGTTGCAGCGGTATGCCGGGCGGGTGAAGCCCGATGCTCAAGGGCCGACAAACGGATAGGAGGCTGCGTACGGCTGGCGGATGAGGCCGACAGGTTTTTACGCCTCCGGCTGCATCCGTTGTCGATAAGCGGCGATTCGGTTCGAATATGAGTAGTTTCGTCCCCAACTTGCTCAACCGATGGCTAAAGCCTGGAAGATCCTGCGCTAATTGCCCAGATGTTCCGCAAAGGGTGCGGGATGTGGATGGGGATGGCTTGGATGAGGTTGAGATGCCAACTGGAACAGATCAAGGGAACAAAGGGTCCGATTGGATGCCCAACTCGGCGCGTTTAGCTCAGATCGACGATTGGGTGGTGGTTCCGGTGAAATCTGGATCACCGAATCGATCGGCCGCTTCAACGAGCGCTCCGTCAACACCTTCAGGCCTATCGCCGTCAACGATCCCGTTCGGCGGTTCGCAAGCATCGTCGGTTGTTAGAGGCACCTCGCCTTCTGCTGGGTCGGCGTCACGTACCGTCGCAATGCCAGCGCCGGCCGGGGTGTGGCGGACAGCGTTTTCCGGGACGCCCAGTTGGCTTCCTGCGCCGCGTGCTATCACGCCTGCGGACTTCCCGGTTTCTAGATCTCAGTCGCCGATATCGAGGTCGGACAGTCCAATACCATTACTAACAATAAGTTCAACGCGATTTGAAGCAAGCATGACCCCGCCCTCTGGAGCTTCGTCCGTCCGGTCCACGGCGTCAACAGTGCGCTTCGTGTCGCCAACGCCAAGGTATGGGGCTACGGTGGCTGGGGTCGTTCCCGCCGGGAGCTTCCCAGGGGTAACCCCAGGCAGGTCCTTTTCGTCCACCGGTAGCGACCCCACTGTGGCTGCCGCGCCTGCTCCTTTACCGCCAGCTAATTGGGGGCAAGTGCGAGTCTTCCAAGCAGCAACGTTTCTCGCCCCACCCGTGGCGCCTGCGCCTCGTAGCGTCAGTCGGCCGCCACCCACCACCCCTCCAAGTCGCCCTCCCTGGAGGGTCGGCAGTGTGTCTCCATCGTCATCAGTCAGCTTTGCCTCACGTACGCCCCCGCCGAGCCACAGCTCCTTGCCAAGGAGCACTGTGTCCGCTCTTGTTCAGTCATCGCCATCGCCATCGCCATCGCCTCCGCTGCGCACAATCTATGACGGCCGGATTGAGATACCACGACGCTCGACGTCAGCGCCGCCAGCAGGTGGTTACTGGCCCGATGTCGGGCTTCGATCAGTTCAGAGGCCGGGACAGCTGGCAAGCGCTGCTCAGGTGGTGTCACCGTGGCACGCCACCCGCCCGACGCCTCCAAGCGGGACGCTTCGGACCAACTCGCCAACGCCTTCGGCACAGCCAGTTGCCGGGCAGCCAGGGACGTATCCACGGACCTCGTCGCGCCCATCTGCGCCGCCCGTTGGCACCATAAGAACACCGAGCACTTCGCCATATCGGCCGACCGGCAGTGTGCGGCAAATGACACCAGGTCCGCGCTAGCGCGCTAACCGCGTCGACCGAGCCATGAGCGACATCGCCCCGCAACGGCGATGCAACATAGCCAGCTTCGGCGCCAACCCAGTGATGGGTACTTCAGCAGGCCCCGACCCTAGGCCACTTCCAGATTCACGAAAGGCGCGTGCTGCTGCCCGCCATAGACGTCCGAATCGTCGATGTCGCCGGAGATGCTGGGGCGGGGAATGGTGACCTTGATGGCGTTGGCTGCGTCGTAGTGAATGATGGCGACGGCTTCGGGTGCGAGGCGATACGCTTGTGCCACCCACTGCGCGCTGATCAGGCCGCTGTCGCGCACTTTTGTGTAGCCTTCGCTGTCCTTGAAGATCACATCGAATGTGAGCTCGAACGGGCCGGCGTTCTTGCTCCTGATGAGTTTGGTCATTTGCCACAGCTTCATGATCGGGCACCGACGTTTTCGTATTCGATTTGGAACATCTCCAGCGGTGATGCGGGTTCGACCACGTGGTTCATGTTGAAGCGATAGCTCGGGCCGCGTGGGATTTCGGCGGGGGAATACGGGTAGGCGATGGAGGTGATGAGGCCCGTCCACTCGGGCACCGGGAAGTGCACGGCGATGTGGGCGACCGACTTCATCAAGGCCGTGGCTTGCTCCTGCGTTGGCGCGGTCACCTGGAACAACAGCCCCACCTCATGTCCGATGGCGGTCTCGGGCTCGCGCGCGCCCATGGTTGCGTTCTTGCCGAAGACCCGTACATCGAACTTGTATTGCGTCGTGACCGATGCGCCGAACACGGCCGCGATGCGGTCATTGGCTGCCCGCATCAGGCCGGCGAGCCAGGCGTCAAGCTGCATCAGGATGACGGGGTCGCGCACACTGCCGATCAAGATGGTCTGGTAGCCGGCGAGTTCCGCGCCTTCGAGCTTGATGGTGTAGCGCTCGGCGGGCTTGAATGTACTGCCAGACACTTTCACGGCGCGATCGGAGATGGCCTCGTATCTGGCGGCGTAGGTGTTGAGCACGCCTGAGGGCTCGATCAACTCATAGGGCGTGGCGTTCTCGTACAGGTTGTGCGAGGCAACGCTGTCGGGATCGCAGCGGTAGTCGGGGTTGGGCGGCTCGATGATGAAGTGATCGTCGCGCACGATTGCGAAATTGCAGTCAGGGTACTTGCGCTGCACCACACATGCCGCGCCGCATTCCAGGATTTTGGCGGCGTGCCAGACCGTTGCGGGGTTGATGCCGCGCATGGTGGGTATGGCCGAGAAAATGGACGTGTCGCTCGATCGCCCGGCGATGACGACGTCGGCACCGTTCTCAAGTGCCTGTACGAATGGCTCGATGCCGGCCATGCCGACAATGTGTGTGCTGCGCTCGATCACGCCGTCATCGAGCATCGGCGCATTGGCAAGCGGCGTGATCTTGCCTTGTGCCAGCTTGCGCTTGAGGTAGCCCTTGTCTTGCTCGCTGTGGATGGCCGCCAGCTTGAACTGAAGCTTTTCTTCGTGAGCGATGTCGCGCGCGATGCCCACCAGGCGGGCCAGGTGCGGGTCGCTGCCCGATGTGCAGGCTGAGCCCACGATCACCGGGATGCCTGCGGCACGCCCGGCCATCAGCATGAGGCGCAGATCGCGTTTATAGGCGGCGTCGGAGAACAGCGTTTGTTCGCTGCCCAGATAGTGGGGGCCAGGATCGGTCGAGCCCGAGTCGGCGCCAATGAAGTCTGGCCTTTGCGTCATCGCCCGCTTGAGCGTCTCTTCCCGGAAGCCAGATCCCAGAATGCCGGTGGCGGAAAGTATGCGAACTTCTTTCATAGGCTGCGGCGGCTAGTCAGAGGATTCATGCAAATGGTTGGCCATGGAATGAACGCGGGCTTCATAGCCGGCCCGGATGTGTCTGCGCGTCACATCCTCGGCGCGACGCGAGTCGCGCGCCACCACCGCCGCCACCACCTCGGCATGCTCTTTGATGGCCGCTTCGATACGCTCTGACGTCATCAGGGTGGTCGGGCCCAGCAGCACCAGAGAATCACGCAGCACTTGCAAGGCTTTGAGAAGGAAGCGGTTGTGCGCCGCCTGGTAGAGATGCTCGTGGAATGTTTTGTTGATGCGCGCCTGAGCATGAGGATCGTTCGGACACTGTTGCTGCGCTTCGAGCGTGCGTTGCAGCAGCGCGAGTTCCGTCTGATCCGCATTGACGGCGGCAAGCCCGGCGGCAGCGCTCTCCAGTATTTGCCGCACCGCATAGAGCTCAGCCACAGCACGCATGTCGAAAGATGTCACCGCCAGGCCGCCCGCCTTGGGTTCAATGATGCCATCCGATTGCAGTCGGCGCATGGCTTCGCGAACAGGGGTTCGGCTGACTTGCAGCCACTCTCCGATTTCAATTTCCCGGACGCGCTCACCCGGTTTGAACTTGCCGGCTTGTATCGCGGCGTGCACGGCGTTATAGACTTTGTCGGTGAGGTTTGCGCGCGTCTGAGGCCTTAGGACCTTGTGGCGCGTGGTACCTGGTTTCTTGGTGGAAGTCATGTATGCGGCAGTATACATTCTGCTGAATCCGTGATGCGGTAGCGTTTTCCTGGTCGCGGTCGTCGCCTTGTTCATTGGCGGCTGGCATCGGCGGCTGGCATCTGGCGGCCGGCTCGTTCCTGAATTACCATGGCACTTCCCCAAATCATCAGAAGCGACCATGAAGTCCGCCCTTGACGATGTCCTGAGTTGGTTATGCAGACTCGACGCGCAGCTGCCACCGAAGGTCGAACTCAAGGCGCGCTGGCTGCTGATGGACACGCTGGGCTGCGTGATGGCAGGACGGCTTGCCCCGCCTGTGCAGCAGCTCGAAACCGTGCTCGGCAAGTCTGACCCTGGGTCGTTCCGGCTTCTTGATGGGCCAGGGCTGTCCAATTCCGGCGCGGCATGGATGCTGGGCATGGCGGCCTGCTGGGATGAAGCGTGCGAAGGCCATGCAGGGGCGCATGGGCGGCCCGGCGTGGCCGCGCTTGCCGCGCTTCTTCCGCTCAGTTCGCAGCTCACGATGGGGCAGTTTCTGCGCGCGTTTGTTGTCGGCTATGAAGTTGGTGCGCGCGCCGGAGCCAGCCTGCGCATCAAGCCGGGCATGCATGTGGACGGCAACTGGCCCGCGCTGGGTGCCGCCGCTGCGGTTGCTCACGCGCTCGGTTTGAATGCTGCGGGCATCGAGCAGGCGGTGCATATCGCGGCGTGCCAGCTTCCGCTGAGTCTTTATCTGCCCATCCGCTCGGGTGACACAGCGCGCAACACCTTTCTCGGCCATGCGGCGGCGCTGGGCCAAAGCGCGGCGTTCGCGGCAGCCAGCGGAATCTGCGCACCCGGCACGTCCATCGACGAGTACGCGCGGGTCGGCCTCAACCGCGAGGGGCTGGAGATTGATCGTTCGCACCGTTTTCATATTCTCGATGCCTACTTCAAGCCGTATGCCGCCGTGCGCCATGTTCACTACGGCGCTCTTGCCGCCTTGCAGCTCAAGCCCGAGGTCGACCTGGAAAGCATCACCGCCATCTCGCTGAGTGTGTACGAAGAAGCCACCGTTTACTGCGCCAATCGCGCACCCCAGACACCTCTGCAGGCGCAGTTTTCCTTGAGCTTCGGTGTCGCGGCCATGCTTCGATGGAGCCGCCTGGACCCCACGGTGTATCGCGACCCGAAGTTCCAGGACCCCTTGATGCGCCGGCTGGAGGCGCTGGTCGAAGTCACTGTGGACCGGGAGTTGACGCATGCCGCGCAACGCAGTGCCACACTCACGATCGCGTCGAACGGCACCACCGTCCAGCAGCAAGTGAGCGCGGTGCATGGCGACGCAGCCATGCCATTCACGCAGGCTGCGCTCATCGAGAAGTTCGTGTCTTATTGCGCGGCCTGCGCCTTGCAGCCACAGGCTCGTGCCACGGCCAATCAGATTTTGACTCTGCCTCGCGACGAGAAATTCGATACGCTGTGGGCCGGCATAGCGTCAATGCGTTCACCAGTGGCATCGATGATATTTGACCAGGTACGCCGGAACTCGGGGGCCACCTAGCGCCTCAAGGCATGCCCGGTGCTCTTGCGGATCGCAGGCCGGATTCCCCCTGGGCAATCAAAATCAGCAGACATCGGTGGACTGCGATCGGTACCAATCGTGAGGACCGGCCCGTCGCGCGAAGTGCTAGCTCGTCTGAACGAGTTCGTCAGCCGCGCCCCTGCAGTCGCGGGAAGTCAGCGAGAAGTTGGCCACGCTGGGTCTAGGCCAGATCTCTATGAGGAACGAGGACTTTGTCACCGAGATGCGGATGGATATCTAACGCTCCGCGCGCGTCGCGAAATCCCCGGGCATCCTGAAACAGTGGATTTGGGATCACTATGCCGCCTTGCGCACCGCTGGGAGCCACGTCATCGTGAGCGTATGCTGCAAACGTTTTGCATGAAAGCGGTCCCCAAAGGAGCCTCTGTGGATAACGAGCGGAATTTGCCAACCGCGATGGCAGAAAGTGATCTTGTCACCTACGAGCGCAGCGAGAGGGTTGCGATCATCACCTTGAATCGCCCCCCCGTCAATGCATTGTCGGAAGCGCTTCGATCAACGGGCCAGCACCGGGCGGCGGCACCGTTCTCGGTGCTTTGTGCGATTACCGTATTGCCGCGCAAGAGGCGACGTTCAGCTATCCGGAAATCGATCGGGGCACCGTGGGCGGCGGCGGCGCTTTCATGCGCAACATCGGAATTGCGGAAGGGACTGTTCGCAAGCTCTTATATACCGGACATGTGTGCTCGGCGCAGGAGGCGTTGCGGCTGGGGCTGGTCGATGAAGTCGTGACCTATGAGCGGCTGATGCTCGCAGCGATGGATCTCGCCCAACGTATTGCGTCCAAAGCACGGTCCGCCTTGGTGCTGATGAAGCAAGGCGCGCTCACTGCGGCCGCACATGCCGACTGGCAGGCGGCATACCGTGCGACGCACCATCTGTCCGCGCAGATGACCAGCAGCAATGAGGCAAAGGAAGGAATGAACGCGTTCCTGGAGAAACGCGCAGCAATCTATCCGAGCAAGCCAGGAGATAATTAAGCGATTGTGCGCCGCGCGGAGTACCATGACTCTAACGAATACGGGCGCTTCGCTGGCGTAGGCCGTCAGACCAGAGACAAAAATCAGCAGGAGACAAACCCATGCGGATCATTCGAATCAGTTCATATTTCCTAAAATTGGTCGCGGCGATCGGCATTGCCACCGCGTACGCGCTGCCGGCATCTGCACAGGGTTTCCCGAGCAAGCCGATCACCGTCATTTTCCCCTTCACCGCCGGCTCGCCGGTGGATACCGTGTTCCGCGATATTGCTCAGCATGCGTCCAAGACCTTGGGCCAACCCGTCCTGCTCGAAGCGCGCCCCGGCGCCAACAACCGGCTCGGGCTTGCGGCGGTAAAAACCGCCAAGCCCGATGGTTACCTGCTCGCAATGGCCTTCGATGCCGTTCTCGTTTCGCAGCCCATCATCGACTCTAATTTTCACTTGGAACCGGTCCGTGACTATGCGCCGGTGCAGCTCACACTTGAATTTCCGATGGTCATGATCGGAGGCACGTCGCCCCCGATAAAGGACGTCAAGGAATTCGTTGCCTATGCCAAGGCGAATCCTGGCAAAGTGAACTTCGCCGCCGTAGGCGGTGGTACTGGCCATTTCATTGCCGAGCGCATGCGTCAAGCCATGGGCATCGATGTCACCATGGTCCCGTACAAGGGCTCCCCGCCGGCCATCACTGATCTCATAGGCAACCGGGTCAACGTGCTGTTGACCGGCGCCAATGCGAGGCCTTTCATCAACTCCGGCAAGGTCGTCGGCATTGCAACCACCGGCAGCCAGCGCTGGAGCGCTTTTCCAGATCTGCCGACACTGACCGAAAGCGGCATTGCGGTCGCGAGTTCCACCTGGTACGGGCTGGTCGCGCCGCCCGGAACCCCGCCGGATGTGATCGCGAAACTCAATAGCGCTTTCAACGCCGCAATGCAAGTGCCCGAGATCCGCAAGAACCTCGAGGAGAAATTCGGCATGCTCCCGCGAGGCAACCTGACGCCCGATGAGTTCACTTCCTTCATTCGCGCCGAATCGAGGACCTGGGCACCCATCCTTAAGGCCTCCGGCATCAAGATTGAATAAGACGCTGCGCGCGCCATGCGCAACGGCGCTGGTGTGCTGCTCGCCGATCGAGGGATGAATATGTTCTCGGAATTGCTGCGCGGTGTGCGCGTTATAGACCTGACCCAGAATGTTGCCGGGCCGTTCTGCACGCAGATCCTGGGCGACTTCGGCGCCGATGTGATCAAGATCGAGCGGCCGGGGGTCGGAGACGACACGCGCGGCTGGACACCGCGCGTCGCAGGCGAGTCGGCTGCCTTCCTCGCATACAACCGCAACAAGCGCAGTGCCTGTGTGGACTTTGCCAGCGCCGATGGCGCTCGCCTCGTGGCCGAACTGGCGAAGGGCGCCGACGTGTTCATCCATTCCCTGAAGCCGGGCAGCGCAGAGCAGCGAGGTCTGGGTTTCGACGCGCTGCGGCTGGCCAATCCGCGGCTCGTCTATTGCGCCATCAGCGCCTTTGGCGAAACCGGTCCGCTGGCGCAGCTTCCGGGGTACGACCCGCTGATGCAGGCATTCACCGGCATCATGAGCGTGATGGGCAACGAGGGCGACGATCCAGTGCGCGTGAGCCTGCCGATTATCGACATGGGCACCGGCATGTGGTCCGCGCTCGGCATCTTCGCCGCCCTGATGTCCAGGGAAAAGACCGGGGAGGGCGCGCTGGTCAATGCGAGTCTGCTGGAGTCGGGCATGTCCTGGATGACGATCGTCGTGGCAGGCTACCTCGCCTGCGGCAAGTTGCCGCTCAAGATGGGCTCTGCCATGGCGATGACGGCACCTTATGAGCTGTTCCACGCCAGCGACGGGCTCGTTTTCATTGCAGCGGGCAACGACCGGCTGTACCGCAAGGTGTGCGAGGCGCTCGCAGCGCCTGAGCTGGCGGACGATCCGCGCTTTCTCACGAACGCGCACCGGGTCGAGAACCGCCCGGCACTGCGCGAGGCGATCGAGTCGCGGACGCGCGCAAGAACCTCCGCCGACTTGGTGGCGGCGATGCGCAAGGCTGGCACACCGTGCAGCGAGATGAACGACATCGGGCAGGCCGTGCGTAGCGAGCAGGTCAGCGCGATGGGCATGGTCGCCCCGCTTCCGACGGCTCTGATTCCAGGGCTGAAGGTGGTGCCGCTGCCGTTGCGAATGGATGGCCAGCGGGTCGGTCAGTTGACGCCTCCGCCGTTGCTGGGCGCGGACACGGAAGCGGTACTCGGTGAAATCGGTTGCAGCAACGAGCACCTCGCGGATCTGCGGCGGCGCGGCATCGTCGGCTGATCCGGAAACATCTTCTCAGACAGGCCAACATGACCCTTACGTCCTCCAACCAATGGGACGCGCTGCGCCATATTCGCGCGCGCGAATTCGGCTGGTACAACGGGTTCGGCGAGCACGATACGGGCAAGGATGGCAACAAGCTGGGCATCGACAAGTACGCGCAGCGCGGTTTCGTCTGGTGTCGGCTCCCCAGCCAATGCGATTGCGATGGTGTGAAGTAACAAGGTGAAATGATGAGCGAGCAAAAGCCACTGGCAGCCGATTCGGCGGATCCGCCTGTCCTGGAGACGCACGACAAGGGCGTGGCGACCGTGCGGCTGAACCGGCCGCAAGCCCTGAATGTGATGAGCCCGGACGTGCGGGCTTATTTCGAGCAACGCATTCCCGAGCTCGTCGCCGATCCGAAGGTCCGCTGCATCCTCATCACTGGCTCCGGCAAGGCCTTCTGCGCTGGCGGGGACATCCGGACTATGGGGCTGAGCGACCCCGCCTCCGTCAAGGCGCGGATGGAGAGCTTTCATGCCTGGGCCCGCCATTTGCTTGAAGGCGCAACACCTGTGGTGACGGCAGTCAACGGTACCGCCGCGGGATCGGGCTTCGCGCTCGCACTGATGGGCGACATCATGGTCGCTTCGAGCGGCGCCACATTTCGCGCGGGCTTCACCAGGATCGGAGTCTGTCCGGATCTGGGAATTGGCTTCCTTCTTCCGCGCGCTGTCGGCGCACAACGCGCGCGAGACCTGTTGTTGACCAACCGTGTGGTCGATAGCAAGGAAGCGAAGGAGATAGGCATTGCTAGCCGCGTGGTGTCCGATGACCAGTTGATGCAGGAAGCCATGTCGGTGGCAAGAACGCTGGCTGACGGGCCGCCATTGGCGATAGGGCTCACCCGCATGCTGGTGCGTCGGTCGTTCGAGACATCGTGGTCGAGCTTCGTGGAGGTGGAGGCGGTGGCGCAGGCCGCTGCCTTCAGCAGCGTGGAAAAGGCTGAGGGCATTGGAGCTTTTCTGGAGAAACGAAAGCCGAATTTCGGGAACAACTAGGAGTCCAGAACCATGGTTGGGCCGGAACGTCGAGTCTGGAGGATTCCTCAAGAACGGACAAACAGCCTTAACAAGACCCCAGTGGCATCGACCAGTGGCATCGATTGACACCGGCCATGCGCAAACGTAAAGTGTTCGCAGTCGCACGCACCTTCCGGGAAAGCGGGCGATGCCACTACAAACCGCTGTTTGCCCAGCATTGCTTCTTCCCGGAGTTTTCCTCATGTCCTTCGTGACAGCCACCGATTTGAGTCCCGCTCGCAAACCAGCACCTGCGCTGGTCAACATCGACAGAGCCCGCCAGGTGATGGCCCGGCACAGTCTGGATGCGGTGGTGGGCTCTGGCTACAAGAACCTTTACTACCTGTCGGGGCACATGCCCGATTCGGTGCTTGGTTATTTTCATGACATCCTGGGCGCGGCGGTGCTACCCGCACGGGAAGACGTGACGCCCGCGCTGTGTGTGTCCGACTACGACCTTGCCTACCTTGTCACACGGCCCACCTGGATACCCGAGCTTCGCATGTTCAGCGCCAAGGCACGCTCCAGCGCATCGTATCTGCTGCGCATGATTTCAGAAGGCGTGGGCATCGACACTTCGCTGCGCGAGCCGCTTCGTGATGCTTATCTGAAGACGCGCGAGCTTTCCACTGAAGACCTTGTGAGTGCGCTGTGCGGCTACTTTGAGGCCAACATGGGCGCGCGCGGCACGTGGCGCGTCGGCTTTGATGATTTGCGCCTGGGCGGGCAAGTGGCTGCCCGCCTGAACGGCCGCATTGAAGTGGTGGATGCGCTCGATATCTTTCGCGACATTCGCATGGTCAAGACCGCGCCCGAGATCGAGTTGCTGCGCACTGGCGCGCGCATCAATGACCAGGGGCTGATCGACGCGTCCAAGGCGGTGGGGCAGGGCGAGCCGGTGATGGCCATGGTCGATGCATACCGTTCGAGCGTGGTGCGTCAGGGTGCCAGATTTCTTGGCGAGCGCGGCATGATGTTCGGCGCTGGCCCCGATGGCGGCTTCGTGCTGGACAACGACTGGGCCGAAGCGCGCAGGCTTGGCGCGGGCGATGTGGTGGTCTACGACGCGATTGGCACATACAAGCTCTATCACATGGACATCGCACGCACCGGCGTGATCGGCGAGCCCAGCCGCCGGCTGGTGGAACTGCACACCATCGTGCGTGACGCCTTGGCAGCAGCCGAAGCCATGCTCAGGCCCGGCGTGCAGACCATGGATGCCCGCGCCGTGGCCGAGAAGCTCATCGCAGGCCATGGACTGGAGCCGATGCTGACCACAATGGTCTTTCACGGCATTGGGCTTGACGTACTCGAATACGGCGAGCAGGCGCACAAGACACGCGGCTGGACGGTGGAGGCCAACATGGCCATGAATTTCGAAGTCTTCTATCGCGACCCCGAGGTTGGCGGCGTTCACCTGGAAGACACTGTGATGGTCACGCCCACCGGGCTTGAGCATCTTTCCAAGCTGCCGCGCGAACTCATCGTCACGCCGGTCAAACCATCTTAGAAGGGTCAGTTCATGGTGCAAGCCAATCGTCGAAAGTTCATTGCCGGTGCCGCGCTGACTGCGGCTTTTCCGTATCTGGCCAACGCGCAGGCCGACTATCCCTCGCGCAGCGTGAGGATGGTGGTGCCGTTTCCACCCGGCGGCTCGACCGACATTGCCGGTCGCCTGATCGCGGAGCGCCTGAGCACCCTGTGGAAACAGAGCGTCGTGGTGGACAACCGCGCCGGTGGCGGCGGATCGGTGGGTGCGGAGCTCGTGGCGCGCGCACCTGCCGACGGCTACACCATGATCATGGGAGTGACCGGCTCTCACGCGATCAACATCTCACTGAACTCCAAGTTGAAGTACCACCCGCTGCGCGACTTCGACGCGGTCACACAGGTTGGCACCTTGCCCAATGTGCTGGTGGCCCATCCGTCCGTGCAGGCCAATACGCTGCAAGAGCTGATCGCGCTGGCCAAACGCGAGCCGGGAAAATTGAACTATGCATCGCTGGGCAATGGCACGGCCGCGCACCTCACACTTGAGATGTTCAAGTCGCTTGCCGGCATTAACCTGGTGCACGTGCCTTATCCGGGCAGCGGCCCGGCCATCAATGCCATGCTGGCTGGCGATGTGCACCTGATGATCGACGGCCTGCCTTCATCGCTGCCGCACATCACAGCGGGCAAGATGCGCGCATTGGCAGTGACCAGCGTGGCGCGGTCCAGCGCGCTGCCCAACACACCGACCATGGCCGAGAGCGGTTTCCCCGGCTTCTCCGCCGACGCCTGGAATGGCCTTTTCGTACCCAAGGGAACACCGCAGCCCATCATCGAGAAAATCCACACGGAAGTGGCCGCCATTCTCAAGGTGCCGGCCGTGCAAGAGCGCTTCGCGGCCCTGGGGCTCAACCCCATTGGCAGCACACCTGCCGAGTACACCGCCTATGTGCAGGCCGAGATCGACAAGTGGGGCCGATTTGTTCGGGTGAGTGGTGCCAAAGTCGATTGAGCGTCGCCTAAGCCTTGATCAGATGGCGGTGTAGCCGCCGTCCACCAGAAGATCGGTGCCCGTCACGAAAGCGGCGCCGTCCCCACACAGAAAGACAGCCGCAGTGGCAACCTCATCGGGCAGGCCGATGCGCTTTGCCGGGTAGTGTGGCGCAAGTGCTTGGCCGGCTGCGGCTTCGCTGCCATAGCGGCGCACCAGGCGGCCGGTCATGACCGCGCCGGGCGAGATGCTGACGCAGCGGATATTGTCTTGTGCATGGTCCACCGCGATTGAGCGTGTCAGCGAAAGCAGTGCGGCCTTGCTGGCGCCGTAGGCACCGCGGCCGGGCGCCGTCACGTGGCCCATCTGCGAGGCAATGTTCAGAATGACGCCGCCGCCGCAAGCGCGCATATGCGGGATCGACCATTTGCTCATGAGGAACGCGCCTGTCGCGTTGACGGCGAGCGTCAGATTCCACTGCGCAACGGGCAGGTCAGCCAGCTTGTGCGTGGGCGTGAAGGGCGCTGCGTTGTTGACCAATACATGCAGGCCGCCCAGTTTCTCGGCCACGGTGTCAACGCAGGTTTTCGTCGCGTGCGCGTCCGAGACATCGCAGGCCAGGCACAGCAGGCTCGAAGGGTCCGCCTCGGGCAGATCGCGGGCACAGCGCAGGCGCAAGGCGTCGATGTCCACATCCAGCAGTGCGAGCTTTGCGCCCGCTTGTAGAAACCGGCGGGCAATTGCCATGCCGATGTCGCCTGCGGCGCCGGTGATGATCGCGACTTTGTCTTTCATGCCGTCAGTTCGGGCGCGCTGCTACCAAGTGCCCACCCGCCTGCGCCATCACGCACCCGCTGGCAATTTGAGCATGAGCCCGGTGCGCACGATGCGGCAGACCATCTCATTGCGCTGGTTGTAGCCGCGATGCTCGAACTTGACGATGCCGGTGTCCGGGCGCGACTTGGATTCGCGCTTGGAGATCACTTCTGTTTCGGACCTGAGCGTGTCGCCCAACAGCACTGGCTTGGTGAACTCAATCGCCTCGTAGCCCAGATTGCCCATGGTGGTGCCCAGGGTCATGTCGTGCACAGCGACGCCGGTGATCAGGCCCAAGGTGAAATTGCTGTTGACGATGCGCGTGCCGTAGATTGATTTCTTGGCGAACTCTTCGTCAAGGTGCAGAGGCTGGCAATTGTGGGTGAGCACCGAGAACATCAGATTGTCGGTCTCGGTCACCGTGCGGGTGATGCCATGCCGATAGATTTGCCCTGGGATGAGTTCCTCAAAATACTTTCCTGCTGCGCGTTCTGTCATTGCTTTCTCCGTTTCAATTATTTTCGGTTCATCGCGATCATGGCTCGAGCGGTCTGTACATGCGCCAGATCGATGTGCTCGCCTTCGTACATGACAGAGGCCCGCCCTTGCGCGACACCGGCTTCGAAAGCGGTGATCATGCCCTCGAAATAGCTGATCTCTTGTGCACTGGGCGAGTAAACCTCGTTAACGATGTCGGCGTTCGACGGATGCAGAATCATCTCACCGGTCATTCCAAGGTTGCGGTTGAAGGTGGCAAACTCGCGCAGGCCTTGCAGGTCGTGCACCGTCTGCCACAGCCCGCCCAGCGGCTGCTTGCCAGCCGCGCGGGCAGCCAGCACCACGCGCGAGCGCAAGTACAAGGTTTCCAGGCCGCCCGGTGTCAGGCGAAAGCCCACTGAGCGAGCCACATCGGCATTCTTGGCGATGGCGCCAAAGACGGCCACCACGCGTGATTCCATCGCGCATTCGTAGGCGAAGTGCAGCGAGCGGGCCGACTCCAGCGTGGGTATGAGCGATGCGGCTTGCGCGATGCCAGCGTCGCGCTCGGCCGCATCGAGCATGAGCGCCGCGCTGCGCACATCCTCAGGCCCTTCAGGCTTTGGCAGCACCAGGCCCTCCAGGCCAGGCACGGCGCAGGCGCGCACATCGTCCACGCTGTAGCCGCCCTCATCTTTGTTGATCCGCACAAACACCCGCACGCCTGCGGCTGCGAGCCCGGCAATTTTGGACCTGACCAATTGGCGCGCCATGTCCTTCATGTGCGCGGGCACGCTGTCCTCCAGGTCGATGATGACGCAGTCGCTGGTGTAGCCGGGGATTTTGTCGATCCAGCTCTCGCGGTTGCCTGGTACAAAGAGAAGTGTGCGCGCGGGTTTGAAGGAGGGCGTGGCTGTCATGGGGTGGGACTGGGCAGGAGAGGGCGAGGGCGAGGGCGAGAGCCTCACTCGACTTTGATGTTCAACTCTTTCATCATCGAGCGAAAAGTGTCGATCTCGCGGCGCACGGTCTCGCCCAGTTCTTCTGGCGTGCTGGGCATGGGAACGAAGTCGTAGTATTTCTTGATCGACTCTTCCTTCATGCCCCGGTGCACAGCGGCGTTGAGTTTGGCGATCACGTCCTTGGGCGTGCCAGCGGGAACGAAGAAGCTGAACCACAAGGTCTGGTCGTATCCGGGAAAGCCGCTCTCGGCAAACGTCGGGATGTGGGCAGCACCCGGCAGGCGTTGCTTGCCCGTGTATGCCAGCGCGATCAGATTGCCCGCCTGAATATGTTGCTGCGCACCCTGGTATGGGTAGAAGAACATCGAGATGCGACTGGCCAGCAAATCGGTGAGCGTGACGGTCGAGTTCTTGTACGGAATGTGCGTGATGTCAAGGCCTGCGCGCTTCTTGAACAACTCGCCCGCCACGTTGCCGCTGGATGCGTTGCCCGATGAGCCGTAAGTCAGCTTGCCCGGGTTGGCCTTTGCCATTGCGATCAGTTCGTCCAGCGTCTTGACCCCCAGTGACTTGTTGACCAGCAGGAACAAACCGGTATTGACGCCATAGCTCACAGGCGCGAACTCTTTGACCGGGTCGTAGGGGAGCTTATAGAAGAAAGGGTTTTGCACGAACACGGCGGTGGAGCCGTAGAGCATCGTGTAGCCGTCGGGCGCAGCCTTCACGACGCGTCCAGCTCCCACCGAGCCGGCGGCTCCTGCGGCGTTCTCGACGATCACCGGAACCTTGAGGTACTCGGACATGCCCGGCGCAATGCCGCGGGCCACCGCATCAACGACACCGGGGTCATATGGCACGATCAGTTTGATCGGCTTGTCGGGGAACTGGGCGTAAGCGCTGGTGGCAACCAGCAAGAGCGCACAGAGCAGATGGTTCGGTGACTTCATGATGGTCTCCACAAAGGTGTCATGTTCGCCCAGCGCGATCGATTTCATCATCCATCCTGGTCATTGTCAATAAAACACACGCATTGTCTATAGACAATGACACGCATTGCTGATGGCGTATCCACCCGCCTAGAATGCAAACGGACGGGCGCAGCCGTGCCCTCGTGTCGAGATGGAGTAGCAAGCATGGATCACTCGGAGATCGACAAGCTCGACCAGATGTTGCGCGGGCGCCCCAAGGCGCTTGCCACTGCCCAAAGGCGCCTGGCCTATGACGCACTGGGCAGCTTGTTCCCGCCTGCACCGGACGTGCGCATGCAGCCGGTCATCGCAGGTGGCGTGCCGGCGGAGTGGACCACCACCGACGCAGCCGATGGCCGCAGCGTGCTGATGTATCTGCATGGCGGCGGCTATGTTTATGGCTCGCTCGACAGCCACCGCCATCTGGCCAGCGAGCTCGGTCGCGCGGCAGGCGCGAAGGCATTGGCACTTGACTATCGGCGCGCACCTGAGGCGCCGTTCCCTGCCGCACTGGATGATGCGCTAGCAGCCTACAAGTGGCTGCTCGATGGCGGCACACCGGCGCACAGCATTGCCCTTGCCGGTGACAGTGCGGGTGCGGGGCTGGCTGTGTGCTTGATGGTCAGGCTGCGCGAGCTGGGCCTGCCGCAGCCCACCTGCGCGTTCCTGATGTCACCGTGGACCGACATGAAGGCCGCTGGTGAGAGTTTCAATTGCAATGCTGCGCGAGACCCGGTGGTCAGCCGTGAGCTCATCCTGTTTTGTGCGCAGCAGTACCTTGGTGAAGGTGCTGCCGACACACCGCTTGCTTCCCCCATTCGTGCAGACCTTCGCGGCATCGCGCCTCTCACGATCTTTGTCGGCTCTACTGAGACCATGCTCGACGATTCTGTGCAACTTGCGCGGGCGGCCGGGCTGGCCGATGTGCCGGTCCGCCTGGAAATCTGGCCGGGCATGTTTCACATTTGGCCCACCTATCATCAGATGCTGGGGGAGGGCCGCAGAGCCTTGGGCGTGGCCGGCGGGATCATTCGGCAGGCCCTGGATCGGGGTGTTGCCTGATGCGCCGGGCTCGACCGGATGCAGTACTAGAATGAGATTTCGAGCCGACACGCTCACTCACCCATCACACAGGACAGCATCATGCGCAGAGCCGCCATTGTTTCCCCCCTTCGCACGCCGATTGGCAAGTACATGGGCGGCCTCGCCTCGGTCTCTGCCGGCGAACTCGGCGCCACGATTCTCAGAGCCTTGGTCAAGCGCTCTGGCATAGATGCCGGGCGCATCGACGAGGTGGTGTTCGCGCAGGGTTACGCCAATGGCGAGGCGCCTTGCATTGCGCGCTGGGCGGCCATGGCTGCGGACTTTCCTATTCATGTGTCGGGCTATCAGCTTGACCGGCGCTGCGGCAGCGGCCTGCAGGCGGTGATCGATGCCGCCATGATGGTGCAGACCGGCGCTGCCGATGTGGTGGTGGCCGGTGGTGTCGAGAGCATGAGCAATGTCGAGTACTACAGCACCGACATGCGAAGCGGCGCCCGTTCGGGCTCGGTCACGATGCATGACCGGCTGACGCGGGGGCGGCTGATGTCCCAGCCGACCGCTCGCTTCGGGGTCATCTCCGGCATGATCGAGACAGCAGACAACCTTGCAAAAGACTACAACATCTCGCGTGAGGCTTGCGATGAGTATGCGGCCATGAGCCATCAGCGCGCCACGGCGGCCTGGGCGGCAGGCAAGTTCGACGATGAGCTTGTGCCAGTGCCTGTGCCGCAAAGGCGAGGCGACCCGATCCTGTTTGCCAAGGACGAAGGTTTTCGCACCGATGCTACGGCGCAATCGCTTGCTGCGTTGAAACCCATCGAAAAGGGCGGCGTGGTCACTGCGGGCAACGCGAGTCAACAGAATGATGCGGCTGCGGCCTGCCTCGTGGTTGCCGAGGACAAACTCGAAGAGTTGGGGCTGGAGCCGATGGCCTGGTTCCATAGTTGGGCTGCTGCAGGCTGCGAGCCGTCCCGCATGGGCATTGGCCCTGTGCCGGCGGTGCAGCGCCTGTTTGCCCGCACTGGCCTGGGCTGGAGCGACATTGATCTGGTGGAGCTGAACGAGGCTTTCGCGCCGCAAGTGCTGGCGGTGCTCAAGGGCTGGGGCTGGAGCGATCTGGATCGCCTGAATGTCAACGGCTCAGGCATCAGCCTGGGTCACCCGATTGGCGCGACAGGCGGACGCATTCTCGCGAACCTGCTTCGCGAGATGCAGCGGCGCCAAGCCCGCTTCGGCCTGGAGACCATGTGCATCGGCGGCGGGCAGGGCATTGCTGCGGTTTTTGAGCGGGCTTGATCAGCAATCAATTGGCGCCTGCGGCCATCAAGCCGGCCGCTTGGCGTTGAGTGTGGCCTTCTCGATGGCGGCCACCACTTCGCCCCTTTGATTCTTGAACGAATCGCGCCGTTTGATCACGCCGCCTCGCTCGCCTTTGTCAATCAACTCAATGATCTCGGCTTCCATGTGGATCGCATCGCCGATGCGCACCGGCTTGGTAAAGCGCACCCTGTCCATGCCGTAGAAGGCAACCACCTTGTCCATGTTTCCGTCGAGGTCAAAAACCAGCCCGGTGCCTAGCGACAGAATCAGGCAGCCGTGGGCGATGCGTCCACCAAAGCCCAGCTTGATCGCCGCTTCTTCGCTGACATGCTGTGGTGAGTAATCGCCAGACAGTTCGCAGAAGCGCTGAATGTCTGACTCGGTGACGACATGCTCACCCGTGCGGAAAAAATCGCCGACCATCACGTCGTCGAAATAATTGTTGGCGGTTTTCAATTGGCGGGCCATTGCGGTCTCCAGCTTGTCGGTTAAACCCAGGTTAGATCTCAGATATGAAAGTTGTAGATGCGAACCCCGTCGTCGCGGGTTTCAAAAACGACTTTCAAGGGCTCGCCGCCTTTTAATTCGCGGCCGTCCCAGTTGACGATGTTGCCAAGCAGCCTGATCTTGTCGGCAAACTCCGCCAGCGCAATCACATAAGGCACCTGGTCTTTGAGGGCAGGGTGGGTGGCATGATGGATGGTCGTCCAGCTATAGAGGCTTGCGGTGGCGGGCGCGTGTTTCCACTCGGTCTCCAATGCGTAGCAGTAGGGGCACATCGGCCCCGCAGGCCATCGCGGTTTGCTGCAGCTTGCGCAGTGCGGCAAGACCAGCCGGTCGCCAGCCAGCGCATCCCAGAAAGGCTGGGTGTCCAGATCTGCCACGGGGGCAGGCATTCCTCGCAGGGCCATGGTGGTTCCTTCGGTTTCTATTCAGTCTGATCGGCGTGCTTGGGTTGGATGAAGCGTCATGCCTTGGTCAGGATCAGGGCGGCAGAGAGCTGGGCCACCGAGCTGCACGACAAGATCACCTCGGCGTTCTTCACCTGTGAGGTGGATGTGCCGCGCAATTGCCGCACCGCTTCGATCACATGGGGCATGCCATGTATGTAGGCTTCGGAGTGATTGCCGCCGTGGGTATTGACCGGCAGCGCCCCATCGAAGTGAATGCGTCCGCCCTCGACGAAACGCCCACCCTCACCGACAGGACAGAAGCCATAGGCTTCCAGCGACATGATGACGAAGGGCGTGAAATGGTCGTAGATCATCACCGCGTCGATGTCGCTGGGGCCCAGGCCCGCGCTGGCATAGACGTCCTTGGCGGTGTGCACGGATTCGGGGGTGGCCAGATCGTCCCGGAAGACGATGCCTTGGGCGCGGGTGCCACTGCCCTGGGCGGCGCCGGCAATCACCGCAGGCGGGTGCCGCAGATTGCGCGCCCGGTCTCGGGTGGTGACCACCACTGCGCAGGCGCCGTCGGATTCAATGCAGCAATCGAACAGGCGCAGGGGATCGGCAATCATGCGCGAGGCCTGGTGTTGTTCCAGAGTGAGCGGGGTGCGCATCATGGCTGCGGGGTTGCGCGACGCATGGCGGCGCATGGCCACGGCCACTTCGCCAAACTGCCGGCTGGTGGTGCCGTATTCGATCATGTGGCGGCGCGCGAAGGGTGCGAACTTGTGCACTGGGGTGAGCATGCCCCAGGGCTGCTGAAAGGCCAGCACGCCGCGCGCAGTCTGTGCATCCTTGGCCTGGCCATAGCGCACGCCTGATCTTTCATTGAGCGACCGAAAGCACACCACGGTTTCGGCCAGGCCCGCGGTGATGGCGGCGGCTGCATGCACCAGCGTGGCGTTGCCGCCAGTGCCGCCATAGGCGGTCTCGCTCATCCAGCGCAGGTTGCGAAAACCAGCGTGCGATGTCAGAGCGACTTCATCGATGTTGTCCATGTCATAGCGCACCAGGCCATCGACATCGGCCGGCGTCAGCCCCGCATCATCCAGCGCGGCCCGAATGGCCTCGCAGGCCAAGCGCAGCTCGGTCTTGCCGGAATTTTTTGAATAATCGGTCTGCCCGATTCCAACGATTGCACTCTTGTTGCGAAGTGACATGTTCTGATCCAGTGGGTGCGGTTGACTCAGGAAGAATGAAGCAGGTGACGCAGTTGGCCCACGTGCGCCTGAAACTCTGCGCTTTGCTCAAGCTCGGGTTTGCGCGGGCGCGGGAACGACACATGGGTTGTCCGGACGATGCGCCCTGGGCGGGCGGCCAGCGAGATCACGCGGTCGGCCAGAAACACGCTCTCGGGTATCGAGTGGGTCACGAAGACCACGGTGGACTGCAGGTTCATCCAGATGCGCTGCAGCTCAAGGTTCATCGCATCACGGGTCATGGCGTCCAGCGCGCCAAAGGGCTCGTCCATCAGCAAGATTCGCGGGTTGTGCGACAAGGCGCGGGCAATCGCCGCACGCTGCGCCATGCCGCCGGACAACTCATGCGGATAGGCATTCTCAAAGCCTTTGAGGCCCACCAGTTCGGCCAACTCTTGGGCGCGCGCGGTGCGTTCGCGCTTGGCCATGCCGCGCAGCTCCAGCGGCAGTGCAATGTTACGGGCCACGGTGCGCCAGGGAAAGAGATTGGATTGCTGGAACACAAAGCCCAGCTCGCCAACGGCGGCTGAATTTTTGCTAGAGCCCTGCCACAGAGGTTGACTGCCAATCGTGATCGCGCCTGCGGTGGGGCGAATCAGCCCAGCGATCATGCGCAGCAAGGTCGTCTTGCCGCAACCCGAAGGGCCCACCACGACGACGAATTCGCCTTTGTCAATGGACAGGCTGGTGGGGGAGAGGGCGACGATCTCTCCGGTGTTGCTCGAATAGGTCTTGCTGATGTCCTGCAGCGAAATCTCGACACCGCTGATACTCACGTTCCACCCTCGCCAAACATGGCAATCAATGCGCGCCGGTCGATTTTGCCGGCGCTGGTTAAAGGAAACTCCCGCATGATGCGGTAGCGCTTGGGCTGCGCATAGCGCGCAAGCCGGTCTTTGGCGAAGGCCCTGAGAGCGGCTTCGTCAAATTGATGGGTGTCCCTGGGCATCACCGCCAGCACCAGTTCATGGCCCCACTGCGCGCTGGGAAGGCCTAGCAGCGCAACCTCGGATACGCCCTCGCATTGCCGGAACTCATCTTCGACCAAAGCCGGATAGACATTGACGCCGCCGGTGATGAGCACATCGTCCGCTCGGCCCTTGTACTGCAGATAGCCCGACGCGTCGCGCGTGAGCAAGTCGCCCGGGTTGATATCTGTGCATGCAATGACGCCCGAGCCCTCGGTCTCGATCGCCACCGCAACGCCTGGCCCGCTCACCAGAGCCTGTGATCCGGGCGCGCCCGGTGCGCCGGCTTGCGCATCAAGCAATTGAAAATGCACGCCGAATGCGGCCATGCCCACGCGGTCGCGGTCGGCTGACTCCAGCATCTCCTGCGCAGTGGCCACCGCCATTGCACCGGCCTCGACCGACCCGTAGTAATTGAACATGCGGCCGCCCACGCGCGCAACCCAGCGCTGCGCGACACCTGGGTCGAGCTTGGCGCCGCTGATGATGATGACCAGCGAATCGTCAACGCGTTCGGTGGCCGCATCGACAATCCGCGATGCCATGGTGGGCACGACGAAAGTCGCAGTGCAGCCACGGACCTCGCGCAGCCAGGTTTGCAAATCGAAGTGCTCGCGCAGCAGCACAGTGCCACCCAGGTACAGGTGCGAGAGCGAGAACGACCGGCCCGCGCCATGAAACAAGGGCGTCGTGCACAGAAATCGCCCTCTGCGGCGCAGGCCGAATTCCGCCACCTGAGCGATGAAGCGCGAGACCGTGTTGCCGTGCGTCAGGTGCGCGAACTTGAGCTTGCCGCTGGTGCCGCCGGTGGATGCGATCACATGCAGGGCGTCCAGCCTGCCCGCAGGCAGCATCTCAAGGGCCGCTGCAGTGTGGTTGTGCGCACTGTTCGCCTCGCCGGTGCGAGACACAGCATGCACCGGGACCTGTGTGACCGAGCGCATGCGATCTTCATCGCCGGGCGAGCAAAGCACGTAGTCAACACCGCTTGCCTGAAAGCGCCGGCCTATGTCTTGCGCGGGCCATTCTGGCGCCACCGGCACAGCCGGTATCTCAGCCGCAGCGGCGGCAATCAAGGCCACCAGATGGCCGGCCTCATTGCCTGCGGAGACGCCCAGGCGCTTGACCTTTCGCTCTTGCAGGAAGCGCGTCATGGCCAGGCTCTCGGCCAGCAGGTCGCTCCAGGTGAGGCTTCGGTATTCGTCCTCGATGGCGCAGCGCCCTGGGTGCACTTGCGCATGCTCATTGACTGCCTGCGTCAGTGTGGGCAGCAAGGTTCCGCTGTTGTCGGCGATGGATGGCAACATAGGGTGCCCCTCTTCACACTTGCCGAACGCGCACAGAATCGTGCCAGGGAATGGCAAAGCGTTTGATCATCACGACGATCGAGTACAGGATGAACCCAAGGGCAGTGAGCATCACGATCGCGGAGAACAGCCCTTCTATCTGAAAGGAATTCAGCCGTGAGATGGTGAGATAGCCCAAGCCGCTGTTGCCACCCAGAAATTCGCCCACCACTGCACCGATGGTGGCGAAGACAATGCCCATCTCCATGCCTGCCAGGGTGTAGGGCAGGGCGGAGGGAAGCTCCAGCTTGATGAAGGTCTGTACCCGCGTGCCGTTGCTGGCCTCCATCACCTCACGGTAGCCCACTGCAATTGATTTCAAGCCCAGCAAGGTGTTCATGAATATCGGGAAGAAGGCCAGCACGCCGGCCACGATGACCTTGGACGTGCTGCCAAAGCCGAACCACACAACGAACAGGGGAATCAGCGCGACCTTGGGCACCACCTGCAGCGCCACGATGAAGGGATTGAGCACCTGCTCCATCACCGGAATCTTGTACAACACCAGCGCCACCATCACACCAATCACCACGGCCAGGACGAAGCCGACCATGATCTCGTGTAGCGTGGTCAAGAGATGCGCAAAGGTCACGGGGTTGGTCAGATCCTTGCCCAATGCGGCCAACACGTTCTCAGGGGCCGGCAACACAAAGGCAGATACACCCGACCAGACCACATAGGCTTTCCAGACCAGAAAGAACAGCACCAGAATGGCTGGCGTGGTGATCAGCGTCAGGCGAGATCCGAGGGCGCGGCCCTTTTTGCCAACGGATGCCGCGGCAGGGGCGGTTTGGGCGTCGTCTGTTTTCATGGCTTGGAGATGTGTGTGACGCTGGCGGCCTGGGCCGCGCGGGTGAATTGCGCCAGATCGGTCATGTGTGCAAACCCGAAGGCCATGGCGTCCAGCGAAGGCTGATGGCGCTCTTGCGCCCAGTCGGCGCAGGCGTCGGTGACCACATAGGTTCGGTAGTCGCGCTGCGAGGCATCGCGCACGCTCGTCTCCACACACATGGAGGTGGTGACGCCGCCGATGAACAAGGTGGTGATGCCCTCGCCACGCAGCACTGCCTCTAGCGGCGTGGCATAAAAGCTCGACATACGCGGCTTGTCGATCACGATGTCAGTGGCGGCCACAGTCAGCTCGCCCCACAGTTCGCTGTCGGCCTTGTCCGAGCGCAGCGAATCATTGGCTTTGATGTTGGGCCGAAGCTCGCGTGTGTACCAGCCCCCGTCGCGGTAGTCGGGCCGCAGGCAATAACGCGTCCAGATGACGGTGATGCCAGCACTGCGCGCGGCGGCAGCCATCTGGTCGCATGCCCGCGCAGCGAGTTCGGACGAAGCAATATTTCTGCCTTGGCGGGCCATGCTGCCATCGGGTGAACAAAATGCCTCCTGAAGATCAATCAGGAGCACCGCCGTGCTCGCGGGCTCTATTTTCATTTACCGAACGCTTTGTCCCAGATCTCATTGGTGTAGAAGCGTGTAGGCACCGCCGGCTTGATCACGCTCGCATCGATGGCGAGCTTGGTGGCTGATGTCCAGGCGGCCGGATTGTTGCGCAGCAGATTGGCCGCGCCTTGCTCCACCCAAGATTGGCTCTCGATGCGCAGGCCACCCAGCGCGGCAGTGGGGTTGGCGGCCTCGGGCACGTTGTACTTTTGCACGGCCGCGAGCAGCTTGGAGATGTCGTTCCTGCCGATCTGGGCCAGAGCGTCCTCAAACGCGCCGCGCGCGCCGCGCAGGAAGCGGATCAGTTCTTCAGGCCTCTTAGTTACATTTTCCACTGTGGTGATGTAGACCTGACCGGGCACTGGCACCAGGTCATGGGTGGCCACAGTGGTGAAGGGCACGCCGCGCGATCTGAGCTCGACCACGGCCGCGTTGGTTCCGACGAAGGCGTCGATCTTTTTCTCTTGTATCAGGCCGAAAGAGCCGGCGCTGGGGCCTACCACCTGGCGCCTGACGGTCTTGGTATCCACATTGGCGCTGGCCAGGATCAAATCGAGCGTCTGCGAGGTGGCGCCGCCCACAGACACTATGCCGATGGTCTTGCCCACCATATCCGCGCCCTTGCGGATTGGGTTGTCTGCCGAGCTGATGATCTGCAGCGGCGCAATGTGGGCAATGGTGCCGATCGCGATGACCGGAACCCCGCTGTTGGCCACCGCATTCATCACGTCGATGCCGGCGCCACGTGTGACCAACGCCTGCCCGGTGAGCAACTGCTGTATGGCTTGCGAAGAGCCTTGGGCGGCCTGTACCGTCAGGTCAAGCCCCGCGTTCTTCATGAAGCCACCCGCCTCGCCATACAGCAAGCCAGTGTAGGCCAGAAGGTAACCCGCAGGCGTGATGCCTGTGGCCTTGAGCATTTGCTGGGGCGGTGCGGCGCTGGGCCGGGCGCCTGGCGTGCTGGCCTGGGCGATCAGTATGGCGCCATCGCCGGCGGCCATGGCCCCCCAGCTCGCCGCCAGGAGCACAAATGATCCGATCGATCTGGGAATGAAACCTTTGAAAAGCAGCATGTCGAATCTCCAGTGAAACTAGGGTTCATGAATCGCGCTGGCAACACTCTACACTGGTACGTTTGGAATTGCACAGGAAAAGAGATATGGAAACCGAAATCAAAGCCATCGATGCGGTTGTCAACATATGGACGGCGCAGGCCCTGGAGGGTCGGCCCGACCGGCGCCCCTTCTACCAAAAGATGCGAGTGCCCGCCGAACTCTACGAGGGCATCTCGCTGGAGGTGATGCTGGAGCGAATGGACCTGGCCGGCATAGAGCGCGCCATGCTCATCTCGGCCAAGGTGGGTGTCAAGGGAAACCCTTACTGCTACCACGTGCCCAACGAACTCGTGCGTGACGCAGTGCAAAAGTACCCCGATCGTTTCTACGGCCTGGCCGGCATCGACCCCACCGAGGGCATGCGCGGCGTGCGCGAGCTGGAGCGGGCCGTCAAGGAATATGGCTTCATAGGCGCCCACGGTTATCCGCACTGGTATGAGCTTGCGCCTGACCATGCACGCTGGTATCCGTTCTACGCAAAATGCGTTGAGTTGGACATCCCGATCCAGCTCCAGGTGGGCCAGTCGATGATCTACGACGAGAACTACCCAAGGCGCAGCGTTGGCCGCCCGATCAGCCTGGACAGCGTGGCCTGCGATTTTCCCGAGCTCAAGCTCATCGGAATCCATGTGGGCATACCCTGGACGGACGAGATGATTGCCATGGCCTGGAAGCATCCGAATGTGTATATCGGCTGCGACGCTCACAGCCCCGCCTATTGGCCCGAGTCATTCGTGAAGTACATCAACTCCTATGGACAAGACAAGGTCATCTTCGGATCAGACTACCCAATTCTGAGATTCGACCGAACCATGCAGGAGATCGCCGCGCTGGGCCTGCGACCACAGCCCCTGCGAAAATTATTGCGCGACAACGCGGTGCGCGTCTATGGGCTCAAGGTCTGAACCTGCCAGCGAAGTACACATGAACCTCGCCAGCAGGGAGTGGCACTTACTTAAGCAAGAGATGCTTGTCATCCCTGCCTTCTGCCGGGATCCATGTCACCTTAGCCCACCTATCTGTCATGGTGAAGTGGATCCCAGATCGAGTCCGGGATGACAGGTTTACCGGTACTTGGCCTCAATGCCTTGCGTTGTGCTCTTGCGGTACTTGCCTTCGCCCACATAGACAAGCCAAGTGTCCAGCAGTTTCGGCTGAACGATGCCGGGGCGCGTGTAGTCGCAGACGCCGCTTGCGAAGATCTTGCGCAGTCTATCCATCTCTTGCGCGCTGAAGCTCACCGAGTAATCGCGCGCATCGACCTTGCGGCGAGTGCATTGGACGACATCGTGCGCGAGCGGTGAACCGGCCACGAAGCGCGGGAAGGTCCAGCTAGGGTACAAGGTGTTGCACGGGGAAGAGCCGGGGCCACCCTGCACCTGTGGCTCAGCAGTGAAAGCGCCGCCATTCCAGCAACCGTCTTGCAGCGTGGCGGGTTTGTTGCTCACAACTTTCTTCGCAAGCGGTGCGGATGAAGTGTCCGCCACCAGCCTGGTCAACCAATCATCCATTTGCAGCAGGGCCGCAGTCCATGTGGGCGGCGTGATGGCGCCGCTCCAGATCACCATGTTGTCCACTTGGCCTTGCGCCTTTTGCATTCGATCGCGGGTGGCGAAGTGCTGGAACTTCAGGTGCGGGTCGCCGGTGAGGGTCTTGTCACGGTAGATGAAGTCGATGTCCAGAATGGCCACAGATCCCAAGCCCCGGCCGCCCGCATTGAAAAATCCAGATTCGTAGGCGGCCTTGATGCCCTTGGAGTCTGCCACCGTTCTTCGCGCGATGAAATTACCATCGTGGTCAATGCCACCGACCTTCTCGTTCAGGTCGAGAAACTGCTCTTTGGTGATTTGGCCTTCATTGAGCGCCTTCAGCCCGTATTGAATGCCGACATTGTCCAGCGCGGTTCGGCCAAAGCCCTTTTCGTCGCGTCCGAAGATGTTGGCCATGGAATCCCACAGCGTGGCGCGCACGCCGCGCGGATTGGAAACCGGGTCGTATCGCACCTGCATCGGCACGTTGGGTGTGTACACGCCTGAGCTTTCGGCGGGAAAGCCCGGGCGCGTCGTCAGCGGGTCGTAGCGTGAGGCGCGCCCCACGCCATGGTCCTTCAAGTGCGCGAAATTGTGAAACCCGGACACCTTCACGACTTCGTCCTCGGTCCAGGGAACTTTGGCACCGCCGTTCAGGTAGTAGTTGTACAGCAACCGCGAGTCCAGTCCGTGGATGTTGGTGATGTCGGCAAAGCTGCATTGGGGAACAATGCCGTCGAGCAGCCCGGGATAGGCATCGGCGATCATGTTCTGCAGGATGGAGCCGCCCGAGCAGCCCCAGCCCATGGTGTAGAGCGGCACGCCAAAGGTCTCGATGAAGCGTTCCTTCACCATCATCATGGTTTCGGCGGCCAGCACGAAATTGCAGTTGTTGCCCAACACGGTGAAGGCTGCCGAGGTGACTGCGAAGCCCTTGGAGAGGAAGAGATCCGGATTGCCCGCGCCCGGCACATTGAACAGCGAGTTGGCGCCTTGCACATACCAGCCTGGCTGGCAGCCGCCACCGAAGCTGTGCACAAGTCGGCCGTTCCAGCCTGGATCGGCACGCGTCTTGAGGTCGGGTCCGGCCACGCGCGGATCGTCCAGCACCGCGGTCTGGTAGACCGATCGATTGAGGGTGCCGGTTTCCAGCCGCACGATGTAGGGCACGGTGGCGCCAGTTGTCGTCGTGGTGTTCTGGATGTCAGCGGGCAGCGGACCGGCAGGATTGAGGGGCGCGAAAGCACCTGCGGCCGTGCGGTACAGATAGTCGATGCGGGTGGGCACCTCACAAGGCGGCTCGATCTGGGTGGTGGTCAGGAACGGGCCGCCTGGGTAGACGCGAAACTCATGCGTCTGGCAATAGAAGGGCTTTTGTTGCGGCCCCGAAAATATAGGCCCGGTGACGCTGTGGTTGACCAGGGACAGCCTGGCAGCAGCGGCGCGACCCGCAGTCGCACGCAATTCATTGCGGCCGATCTTCATGCCCTGGACCAGCCCGACCAGCTTATGCCCATCGCCCTGTGGTGCGAAGGAGGCGGTGACGTCCGCTCCGTTGAGCGTCACCTTCACGTCACCCAAGCTTGAAGCCTGCGCAACTGTGATCGACACCAGCACATCGCCGCCGCTGAGTTTGTCCGGTCGATTCGACAAGGCCGAGATCTGAAGTCGCTCGACTTGGCCTGCTGCGCCGGCTGCTGTGGTCAGCAGGGCTGACAGCACAGCCAGCACGGTCACGATGAGCCGGCTCCCTATCGCCTTGTATGTGTGAGTGTTGGATTGCATCTGGTCGTCTTCTCTGAATTTCATCTGTGCCCGATGCGAAAGCTCAGGGCTTGCAAGTGAAGCTGCTCGCCACGTTGATGTCGCCCGAGCCGTTGTAGTGCGCCCAGGTCGGGTAGGCGCACAGCGGGCGGGTTCTGCTGGTGACGCCAAAGTAACCAGGGTTTGTGGCCGATGCGGGCACGCTGTCAGGCGCAATGCCGCGCTCGACCCAGTTTTCAAGTGCTGCGAGCATGTCGAAGCGGTCGGTGGCTGGCCCGCCGCTGCCGTGGTTCATGCCAGGCACAAGGAACAGCCTGGCGAATGAAGCCGCTTTGCCACCTTGCTCGGCATTTAGCTTCTTCCACCAGTTGATGGTTTCGTTGGGAGAGACGGCTGCGTCGGCCTGTCCTGTGTACTGGATCAGCTTGCCGCCGTTCTTCTTGAAGCGGTTCAGATCGGTGGATGTGGCCAGACCGTTCTGGATGGAAGAGGTGGTGTAGTAGTCGGTGGTGCGCGATGCATAGGTCATCAGCTCATCGCGTTTGAAGGCCAGCTCCCAGGCGAAATTCTGTTCCACAGTCAGGGGCACTGGCGGTGTCGTGTGCACCATGGCGTGCAGCGGTGCGCTGGTGGTCACCTTGATCGCGTTGTTCGCCGCAGATTCGTAGGAGCCCAGCCACCACGCCCTGAAGCCTTGATTGAGCTTGCCGGCATTCATGCCGCCGATGCCGGGTTCCCAGGGGTTGCCGGCGTAGATCTGCACACCTGCCGATGTCTTGGGCCCGGCCATGGCGGTGCGCCATGCGTTGATCTGGGCTGCGCTCAGGCAATCGGCCGTCTTGTCGGCGCTGCAGGTGAGGGCGGTGAGTTTGGGCACGACCACCTCATCGGTGCAGGCTGCAAGATTGTTCACCATGCCATCGACCAGGCCGTCTTGCGCGTCGCAGGCCTGCAGCACTGCATTGGCGATCAACTGGATGTCCGCGTCGGTGTAGGCCTTGACGATCAGCGGGTTGCCGTAGGAGTCTGTTTGCCCCGGCGGCACCAGTGTGGCGAATGTCTGCGCCAGCAGCGAAGCGTAGGCCTGATGAATGGGCGTGCTCATCGCAGGGCAGCCAGCAACCACGCCGCTAAAGTGAGTGGGGAAGCGGTTGGTCATCATCATGGCTTCACGCCCGCCCTCCGAGCAGCCGACAAAGTAGGACTGCCGCGGCTTCTTGCCGTAATGCGCCGCAGTGATCGACTTTCCCAGGCGGGCGACGATGTCATAGGAGCGGTGACCGAAATCAACACGCGCCTGTTGGTCGATGCCGAACGATGCCGCACCACCCCGGGCCGGGTCACCCAGTGCGACGTCATGTCCAGAGTTGTGCACGATCACAGCGTAGCCGCGGCCCAGTGCGTTGACATAGCTGCCCACGATGGTGCCTGGCGGGTTGCCAGTGGCGTCGGCCAGGATGCCGTTGGCGCCGCCGCCGCCGGGCATGTAGAACTTCTCGTTCCAGGCATCGGGCAGGCGCATGCGGAATTTGATGGCGTAGGCCTTGCCGTCCTTCGGACCAATGCGTTCGTCCATTGCGCCTTCGATCAGGCAGTGAGATGCCATGTTCTGATCCGCTGGCTGGGCAATGGCGGTGGTGATGCGCAGCTTGGTCCCCGCGACAGGATGGGCCGCGACGTAGGCGCCCGTGGCTGCGCATTGACGCGGCGCGGCAAGGGCTGCTTGGCTATGGCCAATGGCGATCAGGCCAAGAGCGGCGATGAGTGGCAGGTGAGTGGGTTTCATATCAAGGTGTACTCCAGTTGTTGATGTCAAAGTCGCCGTTTCGCCCAGACGGTCGGGTTCAGAAAAAACTCCGGCGCAGTGCCGGCAAGCGTCGCAATCACCGCCTGCGCTGAACGCATGGCCATCAGGCGGCGTGTGGATTCGGTGGCACCGCCCACATGCGGCATCAGCACAACATTGGGCAATGCGAACAAGGGGTTGTCGGGGGAGGGCGGTTCGGTCTCGAACACATCCAGGCCGGCCGCATAGAGCTGATTGCTCGCCAGAGCCTGGGCCAGCGCTGCTTCGTCCACCACGCCGCCGCGCGAGGTATTGACCAGCACAGCCGTCTTCTTCATGCGCGCAAGCTCTTGCCCGCCGATGAGGCAACGGGAGTCCTCGGCCAGGCTGGCGTGAATGGAGACGATGTCGGCTTCCTGCAGAAGCTGCTCCAGCGTATCGACCTTGCGGGCACCTGCGGCTTCGATTTGCCGTGCCGTGAGGAAGGGGTCGTAGGCCAGTACCTGCATGTCAAAGCCCGCCGCGCACATCCTGGCCACACGTCGGCCGATGTTGCCAAATCCGATGATGCCCAAGGTCTTGCCGCCGGCGCCTTCGAGCATGATCTTCCAGCGGTCGGCATAGTGGCCCGTGGTGACCACCTGGTGCATTTGCGGAATGCGCCGCAGCGCGGACAGCATCAGCGTGACGCTGGCCTCGGCCACCGATTGCGCATTGGCATCGCCCGAGTTGGCTACCACGATGCCCAGGCGAGTTGCTGCGGGAATGTCGATGTTGTCCACGCCAGCGCCGTGCTTGACCACGGCCTTCAGGCGCGGCGAGCGCTCCAGCAGTGCAGTGCGGATCTCGAAGGTTCTCACCACGACCGCATCGGCTTGGGCGATCGCGTCCATGCAGGCCTCGCGCTGTCCGGGCTGAAAGCTCGACACCTTGTGATGCTCGCTCAGCGCCTGGATGCCGGCTTCATGCATCGGGTCGGCAACGACCACGTTCAAGGTTTGCATCAGGGAGTCTCCAGGGCATCATGAACAGTTGAGGTTTGGGGCGCGCCGTGCGTATCACCGGTGGGGACCGCCAGCCTCAGCTGGTACTTGCCCGCCAGAATGTGCGCGCGCATCATGGACGAGGCCCACTGAGCGTCGTGCACCCGGAACGCGTCAATCAGGTCGCGATGGTGGCGCATGCTCCGCTCGGTTTGCGCCGTCTCGTAGCGCTTGAAACTGCGATGCAGCATGGGTAGTTGCTTGATGGCATTGAGGGTGAGTTCACGCAGTCGGGCATTGCCAGAACACGACATGATCTTCTCGTGGAAGGCGCGGTTGAGTTCGGTCACGCTCTCCAGGGCATCGGGGCGTTTCGATGCCACTGCCTCTTCCATCTGAGCGGCCAGCGCACACAGCACATCGATGTCGGCCTGCGTCATGCGCGTTGCAGCAAGCTCGGCGCAATTGGCCTCCAGCATGGCCCGCAGGTCGTAGAGTTGCTCCACATAATCCTCGTCCCACGAGGGCACGAACGAGCCGGTCTGCGGCGAGAAGCTGATGATGCCTTCGTGTGCAAGCTGGCGCAGGCCCTCTCGCACGGGCGTGCGGCTCATGTTGAGTTCGGTTGCCAGCTGTGCTTCGCGCAAGCGAGATTTTGGCGGGTACTTGCCGCGAATGATGTTGTCGCGAATCTGCGCGTACGCGCGCTCGGCGTCTGTCTTCATGGCGATCCCATCGAGTCGGGTCTGGCAAGAGGGGGTGGGACTTGGCTATGCATACAAAGCGGCCGCATTGACCGAAAGAATCTTTTGCGCCGTCGCGAGCTCATGGCCGGTCCATTCAAGCAGCAAATCGAGCAAGAGCCCGTCATTGGGCATCGCGCCGGGCACGCGAGGATGAGGCCAGTCGGAACCCCAGATCAGCCTGTCAGGCGCGGCCTGCACCAAGGCGCGCGCGTAGTGCGTCACATCCGCATACGGCGGCTGGCCGCTTGAAATCTTGTAGGGGTGCGAGAGCTTGGCCCAGATGTTTTCATTCGCGGCGAGCAAGCCGATCAAGGCCTGAAAGCCCGGCTCACTGATCGGCTGACCCGCCCGCATGGTCCCCATTTGCTCGACCACCACATTGGCTTGCAGCTTGCGCAACAGCGGCCCAAATTCGCACAGCCGCTCGACCCGGTCAAACAGCACCTCCAGATGCCATCCCATGCCTGCGAGCCGCTGGGACATCTTCTCGATGCGGTCGATGGACAGGCCGCCAGGCAAGGCCAGATTAAGCCGCAGGCCGCGCACGCCCCTGTCATGGAGGCGCCGCAATTGGCTGTCGCTGAAGTCATCGAGTTCCATCACCACGATGCCGCGCAATCGCCCGTCAGATGCATCCAGCGCATCGAGCAAGCAGGCGTTGTCGCTGCCGTAGATGCTGGGCTGCGACAACACGCCTCTTGCCAGTCCGGTGGCATCGAGCATGTGCAGGTATTGGGCCAGCGTCTGGTCGGGTGGCGTGTATTGCCGCAGGGGCGCATAGGGGTAGCGCGACTGGGGGCCGAACACATGCGCATGGGTGTCTATCGCCAGCGCGGGCATGCCCCAGTGTGGCTGGCGGGGCGCAGGATCAGGCGGCGCAAAGTGCCAGTCTGGTGAATTCATGACATGCCCTTGGCCTTGTAGCGGGTATACATTGTGCGTAATGCAAGAGCACCTGAGTTCGATCGCATTTCTGAATTCTCCCTTCAAATACGTTGCAGCGGATCGAAAACAGTCGCGCCCAAGGGTAATCACCGAGCCAAGAATGTATACATTCAGACATTATCCATGCTCACGAGACCTTACCTGGAGCGCCGATGCCCTTAGCCTTTGCCCCGCTTTCTCCAACTCTGGGCGTGGAGATCAAGGGGCTTGACCCCCGCCACATGTCCGCAGATCAGGTGCGGGAGCTTCGCGCGCTTTTTCACGACCGGCATCTCGTGCTGATACGCGGGCTTGATCTGAATGACGAGGAAACGGTGACCCTGGCCGAGAAGATCGGGCCGGTATCCAGCGTGGGCGACACGATGAAGGGCGGGCGCAAATTCACCTTGATCTCCAATGTGCATGTGGGCGGGCGTTTGCCCGACGGCGAGCTGCTGTTTCACACCGATCACATGTACTTCGAGTCGCCGCTCAAGGCGATCTCGCTCTACGCGATGCAAGTCACCGAGCACGGCGGCGAGACGCGCTACATCGATATGTCAACCGCCTACGAGACCCTGCCTGCGGACGTGAAGGCAAAATTGGCCGGCCGCAAGGCGCGCCACATCTACGACTACGGTGCCAACGCCGGCAACCGAGCGGCGACACGTGCGGCCATAGGGCCGGAAACCAAGATCGCAGAGCATCCCATGGTCAGGGTGCACCCAGAAACTGGCAAGCCAATTCTGTTCGTGAGCCGGCTCTTTACAGTGGAAGTGCTGGGCTTGCCGCATGAGGAGGGCGATGCGCTCCTTGAAACCTTGTTCAAGCATATTGAGTCGCGGCCGGACGATTATTCTCACAAGTGGCAGGTGGGCGATTTTCTGGTGTGGGACAACCGCATCCTGCAACACGCACGCAACAATTTCCCGGCCACCGAGAAACGCGCGATGCGCCGCGTACCCATCGCCGATCAATTGGCAGTGGCCCAATGACGCCGGGGGAGGCGGTGGCCTTGAGCGCCGAGCTGGGCAAACTAGCCACCGGCGTGGTGTTTGACGTCTTGCGCGTGATGGGCCTGCCGCATCAAACCTTGTCCTCAAGAATCGCAGGGCTGGAGCCAGGCATGCGCTTGTGCGGTCCGGCCTTTTGCATCAAAGGCCAGACTTGGCTGGGCACGCCGCCCAAGCCCGACCCCGCGGCGCCACAGCCGCGCTACGCGCTCTTCGATCATCTCTACCCCGGCTGCGTTGTCGTCATCGACACAGGCGGCTATGACGAAGCGGTGGTGATGGGCGAGAACTTTGCGGTCAGCATCCAGCGCGGGGGTGGTGCGGGCTTCGTCGTCGATGGTGCTGTGCGCGACGCGCAGGGCCTGGTCAATCGGAACATTCCCACCTTTCTTCGCTTGGTCACACCGGTCAGCTCCGCAGGCCGTTGGAGCATCACCTCGTTCGAAGAGCCCATCACCATGCCGGGGCAGACGGCATCGCAGGTCGCGATCAATCCAGGCGACTTGATTCTGGCTGACAGGGATGGCGTCATGGTGGTGCCGCAAGAGCATGCCCAGACTGTGCTGGGCCATGCCCGCTACGTCAATGATATTGAGGAAATCCAGCGTGCCGAGCTCATCGAAGGTATCGGCAGCCGCCAGGAAATCTACGAGCGCTACAACCGATTCGAGCACATCAAGCCGATTGGGCGCAAGTAGGCTGAGGCACACCAGAGACATTCAAAAAAGAGGAACTCCAGAATATGGTTCGCACCTTCAGCAGATTACTGATGACCGCTGTGATCGCGGTGGGCGTCACACAGGCTGCTCTCGCGCAGGAAGTCTTCCCAAGCAAGCCGGTCAAAATCGTGGTGCCCTATACGAGCGGATCGGGCGACACCTTGATGCGCATCGTGGCTCAGAGGCTCTCATCGCAAGTCGGTCAGCAGTTCATCGTGGAGAACCGCCCTGGCGCCGCCGGCTCAACCGGTGCGGCCTTTGTGGCCCGGTCCGCGCCCGATGGCTACACCTTGGTCTTCACCGCGGCCGCCCACTCCCTGATGGCGACCATGCAGCCGCAGTTGAAGTTTGACGCCGCCACCGAGCTCGCGCCGGTGGGCTTCATGGTGGCGCAGCCTTTTGTGCTGCTGGCGCGCATCGACGCGCCCTACAAGACGGTGGCCGAGCTTGTGGCCTATGCCAAGGCCAACCCGGGCCAGGTCAAGCTCGCGCACTCCGGGGTCGGCACGCTGGCCCACACCATCGGCAGATGGCTGAGCGCGGAGGCCGGCATCGACGTCAACGAAATCCCGTTCGGCGGCTCTGGCCAAGGCCTTAACAGCCTGTTGGGTGGCCACACCGACCTTCTGATGGACCCGCCCTCCAACAGCTTGCCGCATGTGGCTGCAGGCAAAGTACGTGCGATTGCGGTGACAGGCGGCAGCAGAATTGCAGCCATGAAAGACGTGCCCACCCTGAAGGAGCAAGGCTTTGCGGTAGTGGGCGTGACATGGTATGGCCTGAGCGCACCGGCCAAGACGCCACAGCCCATCATCGCGCGCCTGAACAAGGAACTCAACGCAGCCCTGGCCGACGCCGAAGTGAAGCAGAAGCTCGAAGCCATGCTGTTCAGCGTGGAGCCGTCTTCTCCTGAGGGCTACGCCAAGTTCTTCAACGACCAGGCCACCATGTGGTCCAAGGTTATCCGGGACAACAAGCTGGTGGTCGCGCAATAAGTGGCCTGATCGGAACACGCATGAACAAGAAAGTCGCGGTTGTCACTGGCGCCGCCAGCGGCCTGGGGAAAGCCATCGCCACCGCCATGGGGCAACGAGGCGATTGCCACCTGATTGTGCTGGACAAGTCGCCCAGCGTGGCGCAGTTCGCCCAATCACTGGGCCCATCGGTGGAGCCTTATCTGTGCGATCTGGAGGACCCCGCGCAGATCATCGCATTTGGCCAGCATGTGCGATCGGCGCATGGCCGTTGCGACATTCTGATCAACAACGCCGGCATCCATCCCAAGAACCCGGACAACAGCAAGGTCGCGCTTGAAGACATCACGCTGGCGACCTGGAACGCCGTGCTGGCGGTGAACCTCACCGCCCCATTCCTGATGTGCCAGCAGCTTCTTCCCCTGATGCGCGAGCACCGGTGGGGCCGCATCGTGAACATCTCTTCGCGCGCCGGGCGCACACTGATTCCCAATGTGGTGGCAGCCTATTACTCGGCCACCAAGGCGGCGCTAATGGGGCTGACACGCACGGTGGCGGAAGAGGGCGCACCGTTCAACGTCACGGTCAACACGGTGGCGCCGGGGCGCTTTCTCACGCCGCTGTCGGTCAAGGTCACTGCAAGCAATCTGGAGAACTCGCTCAAGAGCATTCCACTGGGTCGGGTGGGTGACCCGGACGAGCTCGCAGCGGTGATTCTCTTCCTGACATCAGACGCTTCGTCGTACATGACAGGCGCGGTGCTGGACGTCAATGGCGGATGTTTCATGCCTTGATGGGCGCACCTACCTCAATCAGCAAGCAAGGAATAGAACCATGATCCGTCGAAACATCCTGTGCGCCCTGGGCGCTTCCCTGATCGCGGCAACCTTCGGCGCCATGGCGCAAGCCCCTAAGTATCCGGCCCGGCCAGTCAAGGTGGTGGTGCCATGGCCTGCCGGTGGCAATGCCGACATCACCACCCGCGCGGTCATCAACGAAATGTCAAATACGTTTGGCCAGCCACTGGTGGTTGAGAACCTTCCCGGCGCCAGCGGCGCCAACGGCACAGCGCAGGCGGCCAAGGCCGCGCACGACGGCTACACCTTGGTGATGCTGGCATCCATCTCGACCATCAACGTATCGTTGGTGAAGAACGCCCCCTTTGATCTGATCAAGGATTTCGAGCCAGTGGGCATGATCACATCGACATCGCTGGCGCTGGTGGTGCCCGCTTCGCTGCCCGTGCGATCCGTCAAGGAATTGATCGAATACGCCCGCGCGCGGCCCAATGGCGCGACCTTCGCCTCCGCCGGTGTAGGCACCGGCGGGCACCTGACCGCGGAGTTGTTCAAGAAGAGCACCAAGCTGCCGATGGTGCATGTGCCCTACAAAGGCGCGGCCCCGGCTGTGAACGACTTGATGGGCGGGCATGTGGACATGTTCTTCGACACTTTGCCTTCGGCCATGACCTACGCCAAATCCGGCAAGCTGCGCATTCTGGCGGTGACCGACACCCGGCGCTCCGACCTGATCCCCGACGTGCCCACCTTCGTGGAATTGGGCCTGCCCGATCTGGTCGTCTCGGTCTGGACCGCGCTCGCCGCGCCGGCCGGCACCGACCCTGAGATTGTCTCGCGCGTCAATTCGGAGTTGAACCGCGCATTGCGTGACAAGGCGGTGGTGCAGCGCCTGGCCGCCATCGGCTCGGTTCCCCAGCAGAGTTCACCCGAGCAATTTCGCTCCTTCATCAGGAGTGAGGTGAGCAAGTGGGCCGAAGTGGTCAAGAGCGCGGGCATCACACCGGAGTAATGCCCGATAGTTGGGCGTGAACCGAGACATGACGAATCTGAATCCGCGTGCCAAGGGGTCGCGACTGGCCCCGCTGTTTGAAGCCCGCTCCATCGCGATTGTTGGCGCGTCCGAAGACCCGACAAAGCAGTCCGCTTTGCCCATGCTCAATTTGCTCAAGCACGACTACCCCGGACTGATATTTCCCATCAACCCACGCCATCAGGTGCTGATGGGGCGCAAGTGCTACCCGTCTCTTCGGGCTGTGGGCCAGGCCATCGACTTGACGCTGGTCATGGTGCCGGCCGCGCGTGTCGTCCTGGCAGTGCAAGAAGGAATCGATGCGGGCAGCCGAAGCTTCATCATCTATGCAGGCGGCTTCGCGGAGAAAGACCAAGAGGGTGCACGCTGGCAGTCGCAGTTGACGCATCTTGCTCGCACGCACGGCGTTTGCATCGTGGGGCCCAACTGCAACGGCATGATCAGCAGCCACGCCAGAATGTCCACCACCATCGCGGGTGTCATGCTGCCAGGGATGCGAGAGGGCACCATGGCTTTTGCCGGGCAAAGCGGCGCCATGGGTGCCTACTGGTTGCAGTTGACCACCAATGCAGGCATGGGTTTTTCAAAGTGGATCGCCACCGGCAACGAGGCTGACATCGGGATCGCCGACGTGATTGAGTACCTCGCTGCTGACGACCACACACGCACCATCTGCCTGTACCTCGAAGGCGCACGCAACGCCCGCGCCTTGCGCGAGGCCTTGCAGTCTGCCCGCAACGCAGGCAAGACCGTGCTGGCGCTGCGTGCTGGGCGTTCGGCACAAGGTGCTGCCGCGGCCATGTCGCACACGGGCGCCATTGCCGGTGATGAGCGGATGTGGAGCGCGCTCTTCGAGCGCACTGGCGTGTTGGCCTTTGACTCCTTGGTCGAAATGATCGATGCGATGAAGCTTATGGCCACCGATCCACTGCCCTGCGTTGGTCGGCCGATTGTCATGTCCATCTCAGGCGGTGCCGGGGCCATGACGACTGATCTGGCCAATGCAAAGGGCATGAGCCTGCCGAAACTGTCGGATGCCACTCTCGCCCGGCTGGCCAAGACACTGCCGTCGTTTGGCACGCCTGGAAATCCGTTGGACTTGACCGGCTCCATGGCGATCGATACCAACATCTTCGTCGAAGCTGCCAAGGCAGTGGCGAACGATGAGGGTGCGGATTCTTTCCTTGTCTTTCTGGGCCTGCTCAGCGCAGCGCATCGCGAGTTGATCGCGGCCATCAAGGACATCTTGTGCGCAACAGGCAAGCCCTGTGCGGTGGTGTGGTCTGCGGCGCAGGCGCAAGTCGAGCAAGCATTGATCGATGCGGGCATCGCCCACTACCCGGACATTCCCCAGGCGGTGAGTGCATTGGCCGCCTGGTGTCGCATCAGCAGTGGGCCCAGTGAGTCTGTGCCGCCGGCAAACGGCATGGCGTTCGCCAGCCGGACCGGCGCCGCAACCTACCTTTCCGAGGTGAGTGCGCGCGAGCTGATGGGCCGCATCGAAGGCTTGTCCTGGCCGCAAGGCGTGCTGATCCGGTCTCCGCAGGAGATTGAAGGCGCGTTGGCCCAATGCAAGTACCCTGCGGCAGCAAAAATCCAGAGCCCGGACATGCCGCACAAGACCGAGCACGGCGGCATCTGCTTGAACCTGAAGGACGCCGCAGCCGCGGGCATGGCCTGCAAGCAGCTCTTCGCCACAGCTCAGCGCTTGGGGGTGCGGCTCGACGGCGTCTTGCTGCAGGAGATGGTCGCCCATGAGCATGAGCTCATTGTTGGCATTCGGGGTGATGCGGTGTTTGGCCCGGCGCTGGTGCTGGGCCGTGGCGGCACTGAAGCTGAGTACGACCCGGACGTTGCCATTGCACTGCTGCCGGTCTCGCCGCAGCAGATTGAATCGGCGCTCAAGCGCCTTCGCTACGGCGCACGGCTGGCGGGGGTTCGCGGCCGCGCCGGTGTGGATCTTTCCAGTCTGGCCCAGTGCATCGCGGCGCTTTGCGATCGCTACCTTTCTGATGAGCGCATCGCCGAAATCGAGATCAACCCTCTGGCGGCCAGTGCCCCCAATCGGTTTGTGGCGCTGGATCTGCTGGCGAGTCAATCGATGCAAAATGAACCTAACCCGGGCACAGCCCATCGTCTAGTCGAGCCATGATTCCACGCACACTCTTCTCATCTGAACACGAGGTTTTTCGCGATACAGTGCGCCGTTTTATCGCCACCGAGATCACGCCTTACCACGCAGACTGGGAGAAGGTGGGCGAGACACCGCGTGAGATGTGGATCAAGGCCGGGCAGGCTGGCATTCTGTGCTGCAACATCCCAGAGCGGTACGGCGGCATGGGCGGCGACTTTCTGCACAGTGCCATCGTTCTGGAAGAAGTCGGGCGTGCCGGCGCCTCGGGGGCCATGTTCTCATTGCAATCGGATGTGGTGGCGCCGTACCTGGCTGACTTCGGCACCGAGGAGCAGAAGATGCGCTGGCTGCCAAAGATCGCCAGCGGCGAAGTGCGCGTGGCAGTGGGCATGACCGAGCCCGATTTCGGAAGCGACCTGGCGGGCATGCGTACCCACGCGGTGCGCGACGGCGACGACTATGTCATCAATGGCCAGAAGGTGTTCATCACCCACGGCCATACGGCCGACTTGCTGGTGCTGGCGTGCAAGACCCATCCCGCCGCAGGCGCCAAAGGTGTCAGCCTGATTCTGGTGGAGACAGACCGCCCCGGGTTCCGGCGCGGCCGTCGGCTGGAGAAAATGGGTTGCAAGGCGCAGGACACGGCGGAGTTGTTCTTCTCCAATCTGCGGGTGCCGGTGTCCAACCTGCTGGGCGCGGAAGGCGCGGGCTTTGCCCAGCTCATGACGCAATTGCCCCAGGAGCGCTTGATCATGGCGATCCGGGCTGTGGCGGCATCGGAGGTGGCGCTGGAGAACACCATCGAGTACGTGAGCCAGCGCAAGATGTTCGGTCAGACGCTCGGCGACTTTCAGAACACCCGATTCAAGCTGGCCGAACTGCATGCCGAAGTGATGGCGCAGCGGGTGTTCATCGACCGCTGCCTGGAACTGCACCTGCACAAGAAGCTCGATCCGATTGACGCGGCCGCCGCCAAGCTGATCACCACCGAAACCCAGGGCAAGGTGGCTGACCAGTGCCTGCAACTCTTCGGGGGCTGGGGCTATATGTGGGACTACCCCATCGCCCGGGCCTTTGTCGATGCGCGCATGACACGCATCGGCGGTGGCGCCTCTGAAGTCATGAAGCAAATCATTGGCCGCAGCCTTCTACCAAATCGGCCCCGGCGTGCGCCGCCAGCTTCTTCCACGGATTGAACATGAGCGGATTTCCCAGAGGCAAGGCAGCGGTGGTGGGCACCGCCACCTTCGGCATTGGCGAGGCCAAAGGCTTCAGCTCGCTGGACATCGCCGTGCATGCGAGCCTGAAGGCGCTGGCCCAGGCCGGGCTCACTCCAGCGGACGTGGACAGTGTGTCCGTCGCGCTGCCCGATGACTTCTTCTCGGGCATGTCCATCACGGAATACATGGGGTTGCGCCCCAAGCTGTCCAACAACAACCGCACCGGCGGCTCGTCATTCATGACCCACATGATGAGCGCGGCCCTGGCACTGGACGCCGGCCTGTGCGAAGTGGCCTTGATCGCCTACGGCAGCAACCAGCGCACCAACCCAAACAAGCCAATGGTCGTGCCCTCGCGCCCTTCGATCTACGAGGCGCCCTACAAGATGCGAGAGCCGGTCTCGTCCTACGCGTTGGCGGCCTCACGGCACATGCATCTGTATGGCACCACGCGTGAGCAACTCGGTGCCGTTGCGCTGGCCTCGCGCCTATGGGCCCAATTGAACCCCGAGGCGTTCCTGCGCGAGCCCTTGAGCATGGACGACTATCTGAAAGCACGCCTGGTATCTGACCCGCTCACGGCGCGCGACTGCTGCGTGTCAACCGATGGCGGGGCTGCCTTGGTGATGGTGCGTGCCGATAGGGCGCCAGACCATTTGGCTAAGCCGGCCTATGTTCTAGGCTGCGCCGAAGCCTGCTACAACCGCGAAATCTCCAGCATGCCCGACGTCACCGAGACATCGGCCAAGGAGGCCGCTGCACGCGCCTTTGGGCAAGCGGGCGTTAGCCGCTCGGAGATCGACGTGGTGCAGGTCTACGACGCCTTTACCATCAATCCCATCCTGTTTCTGGAAGACCTTGGGTTTTGCCCCAAGGGCGAGGGCGGTCGTTTCGTGCAGGGCGGGCGCATCGCGCCGGGGGGCGCATTGCCCACCAACACCAATGGTGGCAGCCTGTCCTGCGTGCACCCCGGCATGTACGGGATCTTCTCGCTGGTGGAAGCGGCGCAACAACTCAGTGGACTGGCCGGGCAGCGCCAGGTGCCAGGTGTCAATCTCTCCCTGGCGCAGGCCACCGGCGGCTCGCTCTCCCATCAGGCCGTCGCCATCCTGGGCAGCGTCGATACTTTACGGGCTTGATTCGCGCCAGCTTGTTCGCACTGGAAGATCAGGTAGCATGCTGCCAGCCCTTCCGAGAGGCATCCCAAGAACAGAGGCGTGAGACATGGACTTGCAACTATCGAACAAGACCGCGCTGGTGACTGGCGCCAGCATGGGTATCGGCAATGCCATTGCCCGGGCACTGGCTGCTGAAGGCGTGCAGCTTTGCGTGGTGGCAAGGCGCCGCGAATTGCTTGAGGCGCTTTCTGACAAGATCATGGCCGCGGGCGGCAAGAAGCCTCATCTGGCGGTGTTCGACATGATGCAGGAGGGCGCGCCGGCGCAGCTTGCACAATTTGCAAAGCAGGCCATGGGCCGTGTGGACATTCTGGCCAATAGCGCCGGTGGCAGCCGGCTTGGTATTCCCGTAGACGCACCCGAGAATGAGTGGGAAGAGATGATGCGGCTGAACTTCGTGCGCTTGCGCCAGCTCACCAACGAGTTAGTGCCCGCCATGAAGGCGGCCGGTTGGGGCCGGGTCATCAGCATCACCGGCAAATCCGAGCCCTCATTCGCCCGCGAGGCCTTTATCGCCGCCACCCCGGCCAAGGCGGCGGTGCATGCATGGTCCAAGGAGTTGTCTCACTTTGTCGGGCGTCACGGCGTCACCGTCAATTGCATCGCGCCTGGCAACATCATGAGCGAGCAGATCCGCAGAAAATATACGGAAGAGTTTCGCAAGGATTACAGCGAGCGCGAGAGCACGGTAGGGCGCTTTGGCGAACCCGAGGAACTCGCCCATCTTGCAGCTTTCCTCGCATCGCCCCTGTCCAGCTACATCACGGGCGCGGTGATTCCGGTGGATGGGGGCTTGCGGCGTTTTGCTTTCTGATCACAAAGAGGTCTATTCATGAATGCATTGGCTCGTCTGTTTCTCGCCCTGGCCGCCTGCGTGCTGGGCATGTGGGGGCAAGGCGCATGGGCGCAGGCCAGTGTGCTGCCCAAATCCATCCGCCTGGTGGTTCCCTTTCCGCCGGGTAACGCTGCCGACTTCCAAGCGCGGGTGCTGGCTGAGCACCTGCGCAAATCGCTGGGCATGACTGTGCTGGTGGACAACCGCCCCGGCGCCTCCGGCGCGATCGCGCTGCAGCATGTGGCTGCGTCCAAGCCCGACGGCACCACGCTGCTGGTGTCGTCAACTTCGCCGCTGGTCATTACCCCGGCCATCAACAAAGCACTACCCTACGACACCGAGCGCGATTTTCTGCCGGTTGCCTTGCTGGGTTTCAATGACGTCGTGCTGGTGGCCGGCCCCGGGATCAGCGTCAATACCTTGCCCGAACTCATCACGCTCGCAAGCCGCAGGCCCGATGAATTGACCTATGCCTCCATTGGCTCGGGCACGCTCGGTCATCTGGTGATGGAGCTTCTGGCCGCGCGCGCAGGTGTGAAGATGCGACACATTCCCTACAAAGGCAGTGCTCAGGCCTATACCGATCTCATCGGCAGCCAGGTCTCGGTGATGGTCGATGGCATGCCCCAGGCACTGGGGCAGATCAAGGGAGGAAAGTTCAAGGCCCTGGCGATTCTGTCCAAAGCCCGCTCGCCTTTTTTGGACACCGCGGCCACAGTTGCTGAGGCTAATTTGCCGGGTTTGCAAAATTTTGAAGTGGTTGGCTGGACCGGCCTGCTCGCACCGGCGGGCACGCCACGCGACATTGTTGCCGCCATGAATGCCGAAACCACGCGCATTTTTGGCAGCGCAGAAATGCGCGATCTGCTGGCCGCCCAGAGCCTGCAGTCCTTTCCCACGCACACACCCGAGCAGTTCTCGGCCTACATCCGCTCGGAGCTTGTCAAGTGGCGCGCCATGGCCCGGGCCGCAGGGGTCGAGGGCTCTCAGTAACCATGCAGTCCTGGCTGCATCAGGCCTTGCAAGGCCATCGCGCAAGTCTGGGGCGGGCGATCACCGCCGTGGAGGAGAACACTTCCGATGCGCCTGCCGTGCTGGCGGCGGTGTATCCGCTGGTGGGCCGGGCCATGGTGGTGGGCTTCACCGGCGCACCGGGGGCGGGCAAATCCACCTTGATCGCCGCCTGCATTGCCGATGCGGTTGGGCGTGGCATGAGCGTGGGCGTCATCGCGGTGGACCCATCCAGCCCGGTGAGTGGTGGCTCGGTGCTGGGCGACCGCATCCGGATGCTGGCCATGGCCTCTGGCAAAGATGTGTATGTGCGCAGCCTGGCTGCCCGCGGCCATCTGGGCGGCTTGTCGTCGGCCAGCTCCAGGGTGGTCGATGTGCTGGACGCCGCTGGCAAGGACGTGATCTTCATCGAGAGCGTGGGCGTTGGACAGTCCGAGACGGAGATCAGCCAGCTTGCCCATTTGACCGTGCTGGTGTGCGCCCCCGGCATGGGCGACGATGTGCAGATGATCAAGGCTGGTGTGCTGGAGATGGCCGATGTGTACGCAGTGAACAAGGCCGATCTGCCCGAGGCGCAAAGAGTGATACGGCAACTGCAGGCAGCCGCCCACCTGGCGCCCGGTGCTGCGCCGCCTGTTGTGGCCACATCCGCCGCCACCGGAGAGGGCGTGGCGAAACTCATGGATGTGCTGGTCGCGGCGCATGCGGCGAAGAAGGCACCCGTGGAACTTGAGCGCGTGCGCCGCATGCGCCTGACACTTCAGTCCATGGCCGTGCAAGAGATGCAGCGGCGCGTGACCAAGATGGACGACACGCAAATGGACCGCATCTGTCAAACTGTGCTGAGCGGGCAGGCGAGCTTTGTCGGTGCGGTGCAAGAGGTGCTTGAGCGCGCTCAGGAATTGACGCCACCTGCCGAGAGCGTGTCTATCATTCAATCCAAACCATCATGAAGAACCCAGCCCGGCAGTCCCCCGGTCCGGCCAGTCCGGACCAATCGCTCGAACGGTGGGAGAAAGAGACGCTTGCGCCGGTGCTCAAGAAGTCGCCCGAACGCAAAGCGCAGTTCGTGTCGGAGGCCAACATCCCGATCGAGCGCATCTACACACCGGCCGATCTGCAAGGCCAGGACTACGCGCAAGACATTGGCTTTCCCGGTGAGGCGCCTTTCACCCGCGGTGTGTATCCCACCATGTACCGTGGCCGGCTGTGGACGATACGGCCTTATTCCGGATTTGGCACACCGGAGGAAACCAACCAACGTTTCAAATACCTGCTGGGCCTCAATGAGAAGGCGCTGACCATCGCATTCGATCTTCCAACCCAGATCGGCTATGACTCCGATGCACCGCAGGCACGCGGCTCGGTAGGCAAGGTGGGTGTGGCCATTGATTCGATTGAGGACATGCAGGCGCTGTTTGATGGCATCCCGATCCAGGATGTCAGCGTGGCCATGACCATCAATTCCACTGCGCCCGTGGTGTTGGCCTTCTATCTGGCGATGGCGCAAGAGCGCGGCATTGATTTGTCCATCTTGCAGGGCACGACGCAAAACGACATCCTGAAAGAATACGTCGCGCGTGGTACCTACATCTTCCCAGTGCGCCCGTCATTGCGCCTGACCACCGACCTGATCGAGTATTGCTTTCACAACACGCCCAAGTGGAACACCTTGTCCATTACCGGCGTGCACATGCGCGAGGCCGGTGCCACTGCGGTGCAGGAACTGGCCTTTGCCATCGCGCATGCCATCGTCTACATCGAGGCGGCCCTTGAGCGCGGGCTGGCGGTGGATGAATTCGCGCCGCGCTTGTCCTACTCGCTGGGCTGCTACCGCGACTTGTTCGAGGAGGTGGCCAAGTTTCGCGCGGCACGGCGCTTGTTTGCGCGGGTGATGGCGCAGCGCTTCGCGCCCAAAGACCCACGCTCGTCGATGTTTCGGATCTACTGCGGCACACTGGGCTCCACGCTCACCCGACAGGAGCCCGAGAACAACATCGTGCGAATCGCCATGCATGCGCTGATCGGCGCGCTGGGTGGCGCCCAGGCGATTTTCACTGCCGGCCTGGATGAAGCCTTTGCGCTGCCCACCGAGCGCTCCGCCCGCATTGCCCTGCGCACCCAGCAGATGATGGTGGACGAATTCGGCATCACCAACACCATCGATCCCTTGGGTGGCTCCTATTACGTGGAGTCCTTGACCACTGAGATCGAGACGCAGGCGGCCGACATCTTGCGCCAGATCGATGAGATGGGCGGCATGGTCGCTGCCCATGAAAGCGGTTGGGTGCAGCGCGCCATCGAAGAGTCGAGCTACGCCTTTCAGCAGAAGGTGGAGAGCGCAGAGCATGTCTTTGTGGCCATGAACAAATATCGGGCGCCAGAGGGTGAGGCAGCCGATCCGATCGAGACATTCACCGTTGATCCGGCCCTGGAGCTGGCGCAGTGCGAGCGCTTGGCCCAGTTGCGCGCAAGGCGCGATGCCGCGCGGGCGGCAAGCCTGTTGGAGCGCATCGATGCAGCGGCGCGCGGCAAGGACAATCTCATGCCATTGTTCATCGAAGCGGCCAAGGCCCGTGTGACGCTGGGCGAGATCTGTGGCGTGCTTCGCAAGTGCTGGGGTGTCCACAATCCAATGCAGGCGTACTGATGAACACGCAAGCAAACAAGACCGGAAAAATTCGCATCGTCGCCGGCAAACCTGGCCTTGACGGACATGACCGCGGCATCAAGGTGGTGACACGCGCGCTGCGCGATGCGGGCATGGAGGTGATCTACCTGGGCATGCGATTGTCGGTGGACCAGATCGCCGACACCGCAGCCGACGAAGACGCCGATGTGGTGGCGGTGAATTTTTCCGCAGCCGATCATCTGCAGCTTGGCCCCATGCTGATGCAGGCTCTGCGCAGCCGTGGCTGCCGCGACGACATGATCGTGGTGGCTGGCGGCATCATTCCCGATGCGGACATTCCAGCCCTGAAGGCGGCGGGCATCCATCAAATCTTTCTGCCCGGCACACCCATTCAGAACATCATCGACTACGTCAAGCAGCACGCTTCGCGCCGCTCTGCCCAATAAGACATCGTCAAGATTCATTCAAAGGAGAAGAAGACAACATGCATTCGATCTTCAACTGGCGCAGCCTTGGCGCGCTTGCTCTTTCGCTGTGCGGCCTCGCCACGCACGCGCAGACCTTTCCCAGCCGCCCGATCCACATCGTCGTGCCCTTCGCACCGGGCGGCGGCACCGATGTGCTCACCCGCATCGTGGCCCAGCAGATCGCCGAGCAGATGAAGCAGCAAGTGGTGGTGGAGAACAAGCCCGGTGCGGGCGGCGCGCTGGGTGCGGGCATCGTGGTCAAAGCGCCGGCCGACGGCTACACGCTTTACGTGGGCAGCACCGCCACGGCGATGATGCCCTCGCTGTACAAGAACCTGGGCTTTGACCCCGTCACCGATTTCAAGCCAGTGGCGCTGATCGGCACTTCGCCTTTCATCCTCATTGTCAACAACAAGCTGGCGGCTAAAACCTTGCCCGAGATGCTGGCCCTGGCCAAGGACAAACCCGGCACCTTGTCCTATGGCTCTGCCGGCAACGGCTCAGTGAACCATGTCGGCATGGAGTTGTTCAAGTCCATGGCGGGCGTCGATCTGCTGCATGTGCCCTACAAAGGCAGCTCTGCCGCATTGGCCGATGTCATAGGCGGGCAGGTCTCCATGATGCTGGACACGGTGGTTTCGTCGTCTCAGCATGTGAAGAACGGCACTGTGCGCGCACTGGCCGTCACAAGCAAGGAGCGATCGACGCTTGCACCTGATATTCCCACTGCCGCCGAGCAAGGCCCCAAGGGCTACGACGTCACCGTGTGGTATGGCCTGGTAGCCCCCAAGGGCACGCCCGACGCGGTGGTGCAAAGACTCAACGCCGAAGTGAACAAGGCCTTGGCCAGCGCAGCCGTGCGCCAGCGTTACGCCACACTGGGCGCCGAGCCGGTGAGTGTGACGGCAGATGAGTTCGCCAGGCTGTGGGTCTCCGAAGAAAAGAAATGGACCAGCGTGATCCGCAGTGCCAATGTGCGTGTCGAATAGAGAAAGATAAGGAAATCGAAATGACAAGCAGCAAGAATGCAGTGCACACCACACGCCGCACATTCGTGGCGGCCACACTGGCCACCCTCGCAGGTACCGCAGGCGCGCAAGCGGCGTATCCGTCCAGGCCGCTGCGCCTGATCGTGGCGTTTCCACCAGGGGGCAGCACCACGGTGGTGGCGCGCCTCATGGGCCAGAAGCTCACCGAGCGCCTGGGCCAGCCAGTCATCATCGACAACCGCCCGGGGGCCAACGGCATCATCGCCTCCGAAGAGTTGCTCAAGGCGCCGGCCGATGGCTACACCATGCTCATGGTGGTCAACACCCACTCCATCAACCCCTTGATGATGGCGACCATGCCCTATGACACCAACAAAGACTTTGCAGCAGTCAACACGCTGTATCGGCTGGAGCTGGTGCTGGTGGCGCATCCGGGCGTGCCAGCGGCGAACCTGCGCGAATTCATTGCATCTGCCAAGGACAAGCCCGGCGCGATCAACTTTGCTGCTGGTGACAACGCAGGCCTCACGCATCTTGCGGCGGAAACCTTCAACACCATGGCCGGCACGCGCATTCAGGTCGTTCCCTACAAGGGCACCGGCCCGGCGCTGGCCGATGTGCTGGGCGGGCATGTGCAGGCTTATTTCAGTTCGCCCACCGCAGTGATTGCGCATGTAAAAGCGGGCAAGCTCAAGGCCTATGCCATCTCCGGCAACGCCAGACTGCCCGCCATGCAGGATGTGCCCACCTTCAATGAGGCCGGGCTGCCCGGCTTTGACGCCGGCACCTGGGCCGGCATTCTCGCGCCGGCGGCCACGCCGCGTGATGTGGTGAACAAGCTCTCGGCCGAGATTGGCACCATCATGAATCTGCCCGAGATCAAGGATCAGCTTGCGGCGCAGGGCCTGGTGTCTTTCACAAGTTCCCCGGATCAGTTCGCGGCGCTGGTGCGCTCTGACACCGCACGCTTCGAGAAGATCATCAAGGCTTCCAACATGAAGCTTGAAAAGTAAGGAACATGCAGCATTGCCGCATCGCTACAGGCCAAAGGAGAGCAGCCCGGAATGACCCAGACAAGCACACAGCCCCCGTATTCACCGCCCTTGCAGGATCTGCTGGTGCTGGACCTCACCCGCGCGCTCGCTGGCCCCTACTGCACCATGATGCTGGCCGACCTGGGTGCGCGGGTGCTCAAGATCGAGCCCGGCGACGACGGTGATTCCACCCGTGGCCTGGCACCGCATCTGGGCCACGGTGTTTCTTCCTACTTCACCAGCGTCAACCGCAACAAAGAGGGCGTGGCGCTCAACCTCAAACACCCCAAGGGTGTGCAGGCCTTGCGCGAGCTGGTGGCCAAGGCCGACGTCATCATCGACAACTTTCGCCCTGACACCATGGAGCGCCTGGGCATCAACTACGAGGAGCTGCGGCGCAATGTCAATCCGCGCCTGGTGTCGTGCTCGATCTCGGGCTTTGGCTCCACTGGCGAGTATCGCCTGCGGTCTAGCTACGACCTGATCGTGCAGGCGATGGGCGGTGCCATGAGCGTCACTGGCGAGCCCGGTGGCGCGCCGGTGCGTCTGGGTCTGCCCATGGGCGATCTGGGCGCGGGCATGTATGCCGGCACCGGCATCCTGGCTGCACTGCATGCGCGTGAGAAAACCGGCGCTGGCCGCCATGTGGAGATCAGCATGCTCGATGGCATGGCTGCGCTCTTGTGCTACATGGGCGCCAACTATCTCAACACCGGCATCGTGCCCGGCCCCCAGGGCTCGGGCCATGTGGTCAACGTGCCCTATCAGGCCTTCGAGACATCGACACAGTGGCTGGTGATCGCCATTTTCGGTGAGCGCTACTGGAAGGAAACCTGCGACGTTCTCGGCCGCCCCGAGCTGGCGACTGACCCTCGTTATCTGACTTCAGAGCGGCGCTCGCAGCATCGCGAAGAGCTGCTGGGCATCATCAAGCCCATTCTCAAGACGCGGCCTGCTGCGCAATGGCTGGATGAGCTTTTGGCACTGCGGGTGCCGTGCGGGCCGATCAACACGGTGGACCAGGTGCTCACTGATCCGGTGCTGCTGGAGCGCCACATGGTGGTCGAGACCGATCATCCGCTCTATGGCCGGGCCCGTGCGCCGGGCAACCCGATCAAGGTCGATGGCATACGCGATGGCGTTGCCACACCGGCGCCGGTGCAGGGCGAGCACACGCAGGCGGTCCTGCACGAACTGCTTGGTTACGACCAGGCGCGACTTGAAACATTGAAAGCAGAGGGCGTGATATGACGATCAGCGAAGTACTGGCAGAGTTTATTGCGACAGCGGGGCCGCAGTCGATTGGACAGCGCGAGATCGATGCGGCCAAGGCCACTATTTCTGATTGTCTGGGCTGCATCATCATCGGCTCGCGCACCGACTGCGGCCGTATCGTGCGCCGCGTGACGGAAAGGTCCAGCGCGGATGGCCCATCCACCGTGGTGGGTGGGCGCCGCGCGCTGAGTGCGCAGGCTGCTGCATTGATCAATGGCACGGCCGCGCATGCGCTGGACTATGACGACATTTTGTGGACGCTGTACGGCCATCCGTCATCAACCATCTTGTCCTCGGCCCTAGCGGTGGCCCAGATGGTGGGCGCATCCGGGCGCGATCTTGTGCTGGCCTATGCGATCGGTGTGGAGCTGCTGGGTAAGCTGGGCCGTTACGTCAACCCTTTGCACTATGAACACGGCTGGCATGCCACCGCATCCATCGGCGTCATCGGCGCGGCCGCAGCCAGCGCGAAGCTGATGGGATTGAACCAGGCACAAATTGCCATGGCGCTGGGCAATGCCGCATCGCAAGCCTGTGGTGTACGCCGCAATTTCGGCACCATGACCAAGCCCTTTCACGCCGGTAACGCGGCGCGCGGCGGCGTGCTGGCGGCCGAGCTTGCATTGGAGGGCTTCACCTCCGACCTCACCACATTTGAAGGCGACTTCGGCTGGGCGCAAACCATGAACGCGCGCACCGTGCCGGACGCAAAGGCACTGCAGGCCACTCTGGGCAAGCCCTGGGAGCTGACCGATCCGGGCATTGTGCTCAAGCGCTACCCCGCATGTGGCGGCACCCATTGCGGGCTGGACGCGATGATCGCCATCAAGAAGCAGCACCAGATTGAATTGAGCGAGATCGACAAGATCGTCTGCGATGCCAGCCCCTTCGCCAAGAAGGTGCTGCTCTATCCGCGTCCCAAGACCGGGCTGGAAGGAAAATTCAGCATGGAGTTCAGCCTGGCGGTGGCGGCGATTGAAGGCCAGGCCGGTTTGCGCCACTTTGAAGACAAGTGGGTGACAGACCCACGGGTGCTTGATCTGTTGCCACGCATCAGCTTTGAGTCGCGCGCCGATCTGGAGCCCGATTTTTCCGCTGACGCAGTGCCGGCCGAAGTGACTGTGTATGCGCGTGGCACCAGCTTTAGCCACAAAGTGCTGGTGCCCTCGGGCGACCCGCGCAACCCCATGACCACGGCCGAGCGGCGCGAGAAGTTTCTTGGTTGCACCCACAGCATCTTGCCTGACGATGAGGGCAATTCATTGTTCGATGTGATGGAACGCCTGGAACAATTGCCCAATCTCGATGCGGTGATCAAGCCGCTGTGCCAACTGGGCGAGCAGGGCTGAGGCCTTGAGCGATCAAGCGCAAGCACTGTTGCAACAAGGCCTGGCGCTGCATCAGCAGGGGCAGTTGCAAGAAGCGCAAGAGGTGTACAGAGCCGCACTTGCGGCAGTCCCGAGCACCTTCGACGCCCTGCACCTGCTGGGTGTTGTGGCCCTACAGCAGGGCGACCACCTGCGTGCCGTGGACCTGATCTCGCAGGCCATCGCGCTGTATCCTGGCAACGCGCTGTTTCATTACAACCGTGCCTGTGCTGAGCATGAGCTGGGTCGATCCGATGAAGCGTACACCGGCTTTTCGCTGGCCATCAGCCTGCAAGCCGACTATGCCCAAGCCTATTGCAACCGCGGCAATGTGCTGCAGCAGCAAGGCCAGTTCACGGCTGCGGTGGCCGACTACGAAAAGGCCATCGAGATCATGCCGCGCTACACCGGCGCCTATTTCAATCGCGGCAATGCCTTGCTGGCACTTTCGCAGTGGGACGCGGCCGTCGCAAGCTACGAGCAGGCACTCGCCATTGAGCCCGCCCATGCCCAGGCCCACAACAACCGAGGCAACGCTTTGCAGGCGTGTATGCGCTGGGAAGAGGCAGTGCGCAGCTACGACCAGGCCATCGCCGCAAAGCCCGATCACGCACAGGCACTCTACAACCGGGGCAATGCCTTGTGCCAGATCATGCGCTGGGATGCGGCCCTTGCGAGCTATGACGCGGCTCTCGCCCTGGTGCCTGAGTGGGCCGATGCATTCGCCAGGCGCGCAGTGGCCTTGATGGGGCTCAGGCGGCTGCAAGAGGCACTGGCAAGCTATGGTGAGGCTTTGCGCATTGACCCCAACAATGCCGGCACGCTTTACAGCCGGGGCAACTTGCTGCGCGACCTCAAGCGCTTTGAAGCCGCCATCGCTGACTACGACCGGGCCGCGCAGTTGCAGCCCGATCTGGACTACCTGCAAGGTGTGCGCGCGCACGCCAAAATGCACTTGTGCGATTGGCGCGATCATGAGGCCGACATGACCCTGCTGGCCGATGCCATCGCGCGCGACCGAAGGGCCAGCACGCCATTGCCGCTGCTGGCGCTGTTCGATTCACCGGCGCTGCACAGGCAAGCTACGCAGACTTATGCGCAGCATTTGTTTGCGCCGGGCGATGCGCTGGGGCCGCTGGCTGCATATGCACCGCATGAGCGGATCAGGCTTGGGTATTTTTCGGCTGATTTCCGAGAGCACCCGGTGTCATTGCTTACCGCGCAACTCTACGAGCTGCACGACAGAGCACGGTTTGAAGTTATCGCCTTCTCATTCGGCCCTGACACCGGCGACGCGATGCGCCAGCGCCTGACGCAGGCATTTGATCAGTTCATCGATGTGCGCAGCTTCACCGATGAGGCCATTGCGTCGCTCGCCCGCAAGATGGAGATCGACATCGCGGTCGATCTGGGTGGCTTCACCCGAGACAGCCGCACCGGCATCTTTGCACTGCGGGCAGCGCCTGTGCAAGTGAGCTACATCGGCTACCTGGGCACGATGGCGGTTCCCTATATGGACTACCTGATCGCCGACAAGACCATCGTGCCGGCCGAGCTCGCCCATCACTACGCGGAGAAAATCGTCTGGCTGCCAAGCTACCAAGTCAACGATGCCACTCGGCTTCGCCCCGACCCGCTCTTCACGCGGGACGCGCTGGGCCTGCCGCCTACCGGTTTTGTTTTTGCCTGCTTCAACAACAATTTCAAGATCACGCCCGAGGTGTACGCATGCTGGATGCGCATTTTGAAACAGGTGCCCGGCAGCGTCTTGCTGCTGTATGGGGACACGGATGGTGCGCAGGAAAATCTGAAGGCGCAGGCGGTGCGAAGTGGTGTGGATGGAAACCGTGTACTGTTCGGCCAGAGGTTGGCGCTGCCGCAGTATCTGGCGCGCTACCGGGCGGTGGATTTGTTCCTGGACACATTCCCCTACAACGCCGGCACCACCGCCAGCGATTCATTGTGGATGGGCGTGCCCTTGCTGACCTTGCCGGGGCAGTCTTTTGCCAGCCGGGTGGCGGCGAGCTTGTTGCATGCTGTGGAGTTGCCTGAGTTGATCGCTTCAAGCCGCGCGCAGTATGAGTCCATGGCGGTTGATCTGGCCACCCATCCAGAGAAGCTTCAAGTCATTCGATCACGGCTTCAGGCCAACCGCGCGCGCTGCCGCCTGTTCGATACACCGCGCTTTGCCGCAAGCATGGAGGCGGCGTATGTGCAAATGTATGAACGCAACCGAGTAGGGCTGGCGCCGGATCACCTGGACGTGAACTTGGCGCCATCATCCAGATAGAAAGTGCCTTCCAGGCCGGCTTCCCCTCTACGGGTCTCGAATCTCCAGCAGCACATGCCGTGCGGCCACTTGTTCGCCCGTGTTCACGTGCAAGGCTGTGACGATGCCGGCCATCGGCGCGGTGTGTACATGCTCCATCTTCATGGCTTCCAAGGTCACCAGTGGCTGGCCGGCCGTCACCGCGTCGCCCAGGCCCACAAAGACCGCGACGATTCGGCCATTCATGGTGGCGCGCAACTTGCCGTCGCTCACCGCGTCGCTGCCCTTGCGCACCGTGGCGGCGCGCGAGGTATCGAGCACGGGGTAGGCGGTGCCAGCCATGTGCAAGAACAGGTGTGCGTCGTCGCGCGCATAGGCCGCACTTTCCATCACACCGTCGCAGATGAAGCGAGCTTTGGTTGAGTCAAGTGCGATCAGCGCCATTTCATGTGTGCGTTCGCCAATTTGCACCTGCTGGAGAGCATTGCCCAGGTCTTTGAATGCGGCATTCATGCTGTGGCCATTGACCTCCAGCCGCAGGCTCGTGGGCAGTGAATGCGGCAGCAGCCGTGCGCCGGGCTGTTGGCTTGCACCCGGCGAAGTGGCCACCAGCAGCAGGGCAGCCAGCGCACAGGCGCGGCTCTCGCCGGCTTCATGCGCTGCAATCAACTCAGGCAGGTTTGTATCGATGAAAGTGGTGGTCGCCTCGCCTTGCACGAACTGAGTCTGCTGCAGACAGCGCGCCAGAAAGGCCTGATTGGTGGTTACGCCCAGCACCACGGTGTCTTGCAAGCCTGCCACCAGTTTGCGACGGGCTTCCTCGCGCGTGCTGCCATGGCCGATGATCTTGGCGATCATTGAATCGTAGTAGGGCGAGACGGTGCAGCCCGATTCAAGCGCGTGCTCGGTTCGCAAGCTTGGCGCAGGCTGCCACAGCGCGATGGTGCCGCTTTGCGGCATGAAGGATTGGCCCGCGTCTTCCGCGCAAAGCCGCACTTCGATCGCATGGCCGTCAAAGCGCACGTCCTCTTGTGCGATGGTCAACGGCTCGCCGGCGGCGATGCGCAGTTGCAGCTCAACCAGGTCCAGCCCGGTGAGTGCCTCGGTCACCGGGTGCTCCACTTGCAGCCGGGTGTTCATCTCCATGAAGTAGAACTGGCCCTGCGCATCAAGCAAAAACTCCAGCGTGCCCGCGCCCTCATACGCGATGGCTTTGACTGCGGCCACAGCGGTGGCGCCCATGCGCTCGCGCAAGGGTGCAGAGACGGCGGGCGAGGGCGCCTCTTCGATCAGCTTCTGGTGCCGGCGCTGCACCGAGCAGTCGCGCTCGCCCAGATGAATCGCATGGCCGTGGCGGTCGGCCATGATCTGGATCTCGATGTGGCGCGCATCGACAATCGCGCGCTCCAGAATGACGGTGTCGTCGCCAAAGGCGTTGCGCGCCTCCGATTTGGCGCTGCGTAGCAGATCGGCAAACGCCGCTGCCGATGCCGCCAGCCGCATGCCGCGTCCGCCGCCGCCAGCGGTGGCCTTGATCATCACCGGAAAGCCGATGCGCTGCGCCTCTTGCGCCAGGTGCTCGGGCGACTGGTCATCGCCCTGATAGCCGGGCACACAAGGCACGCCGGCATCGCTCATCAGGCGCTTGGCATGGGCCTTGTTGCCCATGGCGGTGATGGCCTTGGCCGATGGGCCTATGAAGACCAGCCCGGCATCCACGCAGGCCTGCGCAAAGTGGGCGTTCTCGGCCAGAAAGCCGTAGCCAGGGTGGACCGCATCCGCGCCCGACGCCTGTGCCGCTGCAATCAGCGCGGCGATGTTCAGATAGGACTGCGCTGGTTGAGACTGCCCGATCCAGACGGCCTGGTCGGCCTCACGCACATGGCGCGACTGCGCATCGGCGGTGGAATAGACGGCCACCGTGCGGTAGCCCAGGGAGCGTGCGCTGCGCATGACGCGCAGGGCAATCTCGCCTCGGTTGGCAATCAGGATCTTGTGAAAGGGTGTTGGGCTTGGCATGTCGGTGTCGCCTTTCACGGCCTGGCCACTGAGAATTGCATGGGCACAGGCGTGCGCGCCTGCGCCTCGCGGCACACTGCCAGCACATTGGCCAGCACTGCGCGGGTGTCGCGCGGATCGATCACGCCGTCGTCCAGCAACTGCGCGCTGGTGGTGAACACGCTCATCTGGCTGTCAAAGCGATCGATGATGGTTTTTTGCAAGGCATCGAGTCGGGGCTGGTCCACGCTGCCGCTCTTGCGCATCATGGCCGCCTCGGTCACGATGGCCATGGTGCGGGCGGCTTGCTCGCCGCCCATCACTGCGGTCTTGGCGTTGGGCCAGCTAAAGCAAAAGCGCGGGTGAAAGCCGCGCCCGCACATCCCGTAGTTGCCAGCGCCGAATGAGGCACCGCAGTAAATGGTGATCTGTGGCACGGTGGCATTGGTCACCGCCTGAATCATCTTGGAGCCATGCTTGATCATGCCGGCCTCCTCATAGGCGCGGCCCACCATGAATCCGGTGGTGTTGTTCAGGTAGAGAATCGGCGTGCGCGACTGGCAGCAGGCCTGTATGAAATGCGTGGCCTTGGACGCGCCGGCCGGATCGATGGGGCCGTTGTTGGTGATCACGCCGATGGGCCAGCCCTCAATCTTGAAATGACCGCACACGGTGGCGCTGCCGTAGTTCGCGCCAAACTCCAGAAACTCGGAGTCGTCGGCGAGGCGGGCGATCACCTGCTTCATGTCCACCGGCCGCTTGTGGTCCATGGGCATGATGCCTAACAATTCCTGTGGGTCGTGACGCGGCGGCTTGTAGCTGCGCTGCGCGCTGCCGGGCAGGTCGCGCTGCCAGTCGATCTGCGCAAGCACCTCGCGGGCAATGCGGATCGCATCGCGATCGTCCTCTGCCAGGTAGTCGCCCAGGCCGGAGACCGAGGTGTGCATCACCGCGCCGCCGAGTTCTTCATCCGTAGCCACCTCGCCGGTGGCGGCCATCAGGAGGGGCGGGCCGGCCAGTGCCGCGCGGGTTCTGTCCCTGACCATCACGATGTAATCGGACAAACCAGTCTGGTAGGCGCCGCCCGCGGTGGAGGCGCCGTGGGTCACCGTGACCAGAGGCAGACCAGCCGCCGAGATTCGCGCCAGGTTGCGAAACAGATTGCCGCCACGCACGAATTCTTCGACCTTGTACTCCAGCAGGTTCGCGCCAGCGCATTCAACCAGTTGCACATAGGGCAGCTTGTTCTCTAGCACGAGTTCTTGAATGCGAAGCTGCTTGTCCAGGCCCATCGGTTGCAAGGCGCCGGCATCAATGCCGGAGTCGGACGCATTGACCATGCAGCGTATGCCAGAGACCGTGCCGATGCCGGTGATGACACCGCCGCCTGGCACGCTCTTGGCCAGGTCGGGCGTGTCCAGGCCCAGGCCGGCCAGCGCGCACAGCTCCAGGAAGGGCGTGCCAGGATCCAGCAGCAAGGCCACCCGCTCGCGCGGAAGCAACTGGCCGCGACTCTCGAAGCGCGCCTTGGATGCGCCTGACTTCACGGCCGTGCGCTGCTGGAATTCGCGCACCCGATCGATCAAGGCCAGCATGCCGGCGCGGTTGTCCTGGAATGCCTCGCTGGCCGGAACAACGGTGGATTCAATCTGTGCCATGGGTCAGTGTCCTTGTCGTTTGGAGTCCCACGCATCTTGCGCGGGAGCGCCGCCAGGTGACTCATCATGGTGTGTTTCTCCTCTGCGGGCAATAGACCGGTTCAGCGATTGACAATCCCCTCGTGCCCGATAGACTGATCCGCTGACCCGCATGATGCATTGGAGCAAAGCTTGAAACTCAGAAGATCCATTCTGCTTGTACCCGCCGGCGACGAGCGAAAGATTGGCAAGGCCCGTGACAGCGGCGCAGATGTATTGATGTTCGATCTGCAAGACAGCGTGCCTTTTGACGACCAAGCCAAGATGCAGGCACGCCAGACGCTGCGCGCTGCCTTGGCCGAGCCGTTCGACAAAGTGCGCGAAGTCAATGTGCGGGTCAATGCGGTCGATACGCCCTGGCTGCATGACGATATCCGCTTCATTCTCGACGTGGGCGTGGCTTCGGTCACGCTGCCTGAGCTGCGCAACGCCGGCGATGTCATTTACTTTGAGCGGCTGCTTAAGTCGATGCGGCCAAATGGCCCGGTTCCGGAAGTGTTGCTGGATATAGAGACGCCGGCTGCCTTGTGCAACCTGGAAGACATCGCCAGCCAGGCGACTTTGGTCAATGGGCTCATGGTGGGCGTGAACGACTATGCGCTGGAGGTCAATTCGTCCGGGGCTTTGTTCGGCCAGGCGGGCGAGCCGAGCCAGGATCACTTGAGCTGGATCAGGCCCAAGACCCTGGCGGTGGCGCGCGCCTACGGCTGGACGGTGGCCGATGCCTTGATGCTCAAGGACCCGCGCGATACCGACATGGCGCGCACTGGCATGTGGCAATCCAAGCGCATGGGCTTTGACGGCTGGATCATTCTTTTCCCGCCACAGATTCCAGGGGCCAACGAAGTGTTCTCGCCATCGCCGTCGGAGCTGGAGTGGGCCAGGCAAGTGCTGCGCACCTATGAAGAGGAACAGGCCATGCCGCCTGCACAGAGGAATGCCACCGTGCGGCGGCAACACCTCAAGCTGGCGCGCTACATGATTGAGCGCGCTGAGTCGATTGGCAGCTTCAAGCTGGTGTAAGCGAGGTCTAACGCCCCTGAAACTGCGGCGGTCGTTTTTCCGCGAACGCGGCAGCGCCTTCCTTGAGGTCTTGGGTCTCCCACAGCAGGCGGTTCATCACCAGCTCCATGCGCAGCCCGGTCTGCAGATCGACGTCGCGCGCGCGGATGGCCAGCTCTTTGGCGGCCTGCACGGCCAGCGGCGCGTTGCGGCCTATGCGCTCGGCGTATTCGAAGGCTGTCTCTAGCAGTTTCTCAGGCGCAACGATGCGGTTGATCAGGCCCCAGCGTGCCGCCGTCTCGGCGTCGATGACGTCGCCCGTCAGCATGAACTCCATGGCGATGGCGTAGGGGAGTTGACCTAGCAGTCGTTGGGTGGCGCCATTGCCAGGTACCAGCCCGCGTTTGACTTCTGCCAGGCTGAACTTTGCGCCGGGCACCGCGATGCGGATGTCAGTGGCCAGCATCATGCACACGCCGCCGCCCATGCACACACCGTTGATCGCGCTGATGATCGGCTTCCACACCTCCAGGCCGCGGTTGAGGATCTGGTCCTTTTGCGTGAGCCACATTTCGGAGAGCGAAGTGGGGTTGGTGAGAAGAGACTTGATGTCCGCGCCCGCACAAAACGCGCGCTCGCCTACGCCGGTGATGATTGCCGCGCGGATGTCGGAATCGTCGCGCACGCGAGTCCAGGCGTGCGACAGCGCGCGGTAATGGTCTTCGTCCAGCGCATTCATCCGCTCGGGGCGATTGATGGTGATGAGGGCGATGTGGTTCTCAACTTTGATGTCAATGCTCATGGGCTTGTCCTTGGCTGTGATGAAGTGGGAAGGTGCGCACTCTCACTCGGGTTCGATTCCAGCGTCCTTGACCTTCGCGCCCCATGATTTGAGCTGCTGCTTGACCAACTCGGCAAAGGCGGCTGGGTCAGACGGCATGGGCTCCAGGTTTGCTGCGAGCATGCGTTGGCGCATGTCGGGGCGGTTCAGGATGCGCTGCAAAGCGCCATTGAGTTTGTCCACAATGTCGCGCGGCAGGTTGGCCGGGCCGAACAGGCCTGTCCAGGCGGCCATGTCGAAGTCCTGCACGCGCAGGGCCTCTTCCACAGTGGGCAAATCAGGCGCGAGTGCGGAGCGTTTGGCGCTGGTCAACGCGATCGCGCGCATGCGTTTGGATGTGAGATGCGGTTGGCTGGAGGCGAGGTCAACCACCATGAATTGAACGCGGCCGGCGATGACTTCGGTCATTGCATCGGGGCTGCTCTTGAAAGGCACGCCGGTGGCGCCCAGGTTCTGCGAGCGGTTGAGCGATTCGCCCGGCACACGGAACACCGTGCCGCTGTAGGCATAGAACACCTTGCCCTTGTTGGCCTGCGACCAGCTCACCAGCTCGGCCATGGTGTTGACTGGCACAGCCGCATTGACCGCCACAACGAAGGGCAGCGAGGCCACGCCGCCTATGGGAGTGAAGTCAGTGATGGGGTCATACGACAAGGTCTTGAAGACATGTGGATTGACCGAGTGCGAAGAGTTCGATGTCAGCAGCAGGGTGTAACCATCGGGCGGGGCGGCCTTGACCAGGTTGGATGCGATCTGCACCGCTGCGCCTGGGCGATTCTCAACGATGAAGGTCTGGTTGAGGGACTTGCCCAGCTCCTGCGCGATCATGCGCGCGGTCACATCGGTGCCGCTGCCGGGTGCAAAGCCGATGATGATTCTCACTGGCCGTGAAGGGTAGGCGTCTTGCGCGATGGCGGGCAGGCAAAGGCCGGTGAAGGCAACGGCCGCCAGCGCCATGAGGGTTCGAGCGATCTGTCTTTTCATGGGGTCTCCGATAGGCTTGGATTGATCAATTCATCAGGCAAGCAATTTGCGCGAGATGAGTATGCGTTGGATGTCATTGGCACCACCGCCAATCTGCGCATGTCGCAGGTAGCGGTAGAACAGGGTGAGCGGCAGTTCCAGCGATTCGCCCATGGCGCCGTGGATTTGAATTGCCTGGTCCAGACAGCGCGCACCCCATTCGCCTGAGCACAGCTTGATCAGCGCGGCTTCGGCGCGCACGTCTTCGCCTGCATCGGCGCGGGCTGCCATCTCATAGGTCATGGAGCGCAAGGCCTGGATGTCCACGTACATGTCAACCAGTTTGAACTGCACGCCTTGCCGCTCTGACAAGAGCTTGCCAAAGGTCATGCGCTGCTTGGCCCACACGACCGACAAATCCAGTGCGCGCTGCATCTTGCCCAGCGCATAGGGGCCGCGCAGCAAGCGGTCATGAATGGTCAGCCAGCGCTGGCCCAGGGTGAAACCATTGCCGACTTCGCCGAGCACGTCTTCGTCGGGCACCACGCAGTTGTCGAAGTCCACCACATACTGCTTTGGGTTGTTGCCAAGCCACGTGGCTATGCCCGGCGTGTTGACGCGCATGCCCGGGTTCTTTCGATCGACCAGAAACATGGTGATGCCGCCGCGCTGGCGCTTGTCAGGGTCGGTCACCGCCTGCAGCATCATGAAGTCGCACTCGTCGGCGTTGGAGATCCACATCTTGCTGCCGTTGATGACCCATTGGCCGTTCTTGCGCACCGCGCGGGTCTGCATCATGCCGCCGGGGTCGGAGCCGGCATTGGGCTCGGTCTGGCCGAAGGCGGTGGTCTTGGTGCCTTCGATCACCGGCCGCAAGAAGCGGTCAATCTGGTCGCCCTTGCATTCGTACAGGATGTTGCCCACGTTGGCCAGCGGTAGCGGCACAGAGGTGTACATGAGTTGCTCCATGATGGCCACCTGCGCCAGCATGGAAAGGCCCAGGCCCCCGTACTCTTCAGGCACCATCAGGTACCACAGGCCGGTTTCGCGGGAAATCTTCTCAAGCCGGGCCGACACTTCAGGGCGGAACACGGTGCGAATCATCGAGATCTCAGGCATGCCGTATGCCTGCTTGGGGCTGGCCATGAACTCTTGTTCAAGCGGTATCAGCTCATCACGCACGACGCGTTTGGCCAGGTCGCAAAACTCAGTAACGGCGGCGGGGAGTTTGTAGCTTTCAGAGTCGGTGTGAGTCGAGTGCATGGTTCAGAAGTTGGTTAAAGGGGCGACCCCGGTATTTGAGGCGTCTTGGGCGTTTGCGTCAATATTAAACTTCGCTCGGTGAAACCCCTAGGGATTGCCTGGGGTGTGGCGGTGAAAATGCTCGCAGGAGATTGCAATGAAGACAACTATCAAGTGCGTGCTGGCCTTGTGCATCGCGGCCCTTCCTGGGCTGGCCGCATCCCAGGCAGCGCCGTGGCCAAGCAAACCCATCAAAGCCGTGGTGCCGTTCCCCGCCGGTGCAGCCACCGACATTCTGGCGCGGCTGGTGCTGGAGAGGGTGTCCAAACAACTGGGCCAACCCATCATCGTGGAGAACAAACCCGGCGCGGGCGGCACGATCGGCGAGGCAGCGGTGGCGCAGGCCGATCCCGATGGCTACACCATCATGGTTCATTCCAATTCGCACACCCTCACGCCATGGACCTACAAGAACCTCAGCTACAACGCGGCCCGTGATTTTGTCGGTGTCATTCCCCTGGCATCGGTGCCCATGGCCATCGTGACTTCAGTGGACAAGCGATGGAGCGCGCCATCTGACCTGGTGCGCGCGGCCAAGGCCAACCCCGGAAGCATCAACTATTCATCATCGGGCGCTGGCGGCGCCACCCACCTGGGGGCTGAGCGCTTTCGCCTGGCAGGCGGGTTCACCGCCACCCACATTCCCTACAAAGGTTCAGCCGAGGCCCTGCGCGAAGTGCTGGCCGGGCGAGTGGATTTCCATGTCGCGCCACTCGGGCTGGTGGTGCCGCACTTGCGCGCAGGCAAGCTGATCGCGCTGGCGTCCACCAGCTCCAAGCGCTCAAGTGCGCTGCCCAGCGTGCAAACCACGGTGGAGGCGGGCTTGGCCAATTCGCAATACGACGTGTGGATCGGCATGTTTGCTCCGGCCAAGACGCCACGCGCAATCATCAACCGGCTCAACGAGGAAGCCGCGAAGGCCATTCGCACGCCCGAAGTCAAGGAGCGCTTTGCCTCCATGGTGATGGACGAAATGCTGATGTCAGTCGACGAGTTTGGCGATTTCCTGAAGGCGGATTTTGAGACGAACCGATTGCTGGTCAAAGCAACTGGGATTGAGCCGAACTAGTTCAGGTGAGGCGGCGCAGCAAGGGGGCTTTGTTCTCCCCGCCTCTGTGGATTTTTTCGTAGGGGTCGCTCAAAGTGGTGGGCGAAATTCGGCAGTCAATCAAGAAGAGCCCGCCCGATGCCAGGCCGCGCTTGAACACAGCGGGCAGGTCGCTCTCTCGCTCCAGCAGCACGCCGTCACCGCCGAATGCCTTGGCCAGCGCCACATAGTCGGGCGATGGCCAGCGCGCCAGCGCGCCATCGAGCCCCAGAGAGTGCAGCTTGTGCACTTCGGCGCCATAGCCCGCGTCATTGAGCAGCACGATCACCATAGGCAGGCGGTGATGGACCACCGAGTTCAACTCCTGAATGTGAAACAGAAGACTGCCGTCGCCTTCGATCAGAATGCGCGGCTGACCGGGCTGCGCCAGAGCCATGCCGATGGCCAGCGGCAAGGTCTGCCCCACCGCGCCGAACTGCGATGAGAACTGAATGTCGCCGCCTTCGGGCAGCGCGAGATACATGCCGACAAATCCAAAGAAATGCCCCGCACCGCAAGTGACCTGGCTGCCAGCCGGCAGCGCGCGTGACAACTCACGCATCAGAAGGCGCGGGTCCAGGCCGTCCGTCGGCTTTGCAATCGCGGGTGTGGGTGCAGCCATGACGGCGCGGGTCTGGCTACTGCGGTAGCCGGTGGCTTTGATGGCGCGTCTGTCAAGCTGCGCATTGATCGAGCGGACCGTCTTGCGCGCATCGCCGCGCACGAACTGCCCCGGCAGCACACCGATCTGGGCCGGCACGTCGATGTCGATGCGGGTGACCTTTGCGCTGGGAAAGAGCAGGCCGCCTTCGCTGGTGTAGTAGCCCAGTTCGGCGCCCACGCCCAGCACAAAGTCGGCATCCGCGCACAGCGCTTCACTGGGCAGGCTGGCGAATGCGCCAGCGATGCCGATATCAAACTCATGTCCGTCGAACAGGCCTTTGGCTTGCAGGCTGGTCGCCAGCAAGGCGCCCACGCGGTCGGCCAGGCCGATGATTTCGTCCCTGGCGCCCGATGACTTGGCGCCGCGCCCGGCGATGATGATGGGCCTTTGTGCGGCCAGCAATTGATCGATCAAGGAATCGATGGCGGCAGGGTCAGCGCCTTGCGGGGCCGGCATGAAGGTGGCGCTGGGTTGGTAGTCAATCTCCCACTCCATGAGCTGGTCTAGCATGTCTATTGGCATGGCCAGCGCAACGGGTTGGCGATGCAGCCTGGCAGCGTAGAACGCCTCGGCGATGTCCTCGGCCAGGTTGTCGGCGCGCGACAGGCGCAGATAGCGGGTCTCGCAAGACTCGACGAAGGGGCGCTGGTCCATGAGCTGCAGCTTGTTCTTGGTGCCAGCAGGCAACTCGGGCAGCAGCAGCACCAGGCTGGATCGGTTGCGCGCAGCGGCCATCAGGGATGTGCCCACCTGCGTCAGGCCCGGGCCCCAGGTCACGGTTGCAATGCCCACTTGCCCGGTGACGCGGAAATAACCATCGGCCATGGCGATGGCTGCGGCCTCATGACGCGCCGAATGAATCTTGATTCCCGCGGTGACCATCGCACCCCACAAGGGAATGTTGCCGTCTCCCATCAGGCCGAAAGCAGTGCCGCCCTCGGCTTTAACTGCAGCGGCAACTGCATCACTGATTTTCATGTCCTACACCTCATGGCTGCATATGCAGCGCACAGTGTACTCAGGGGCGTGTCAGAGCGTATTGTTTGGCAGACCAAAATTGGAAATGTCTAGCTCCTGCTGGCCGCCCTGAGTGTGCGGCGACGGCCGCATGGCTCGTACGCTGCGCTCATGTATCGCCCGTCGTTTCATGCGGTATGTGTCGCGTGTCGCGTCAGGCGCAAGGCGGCCAGGGCTCATGCTGTGGCGGTCTGCGCTTCGCTTCGACTCCGCTGTGATTTGTGCTCTGGGGTCGGCGGTGTGCAACTCGCTTCTCGCCCTTCGGGCGCTGCGCTCAAACAAGCACACCGAGCATGACAACGTGTCGCGCTGCGCGCGATCCGACCCCAGAGCACAAATCACAGCCGCCCCAGAATGAGCCCTGGCCGCCTTGCGCCTGCCGCGACCGACAACTTGGTGGGCGCGCGAACGTCTCAGACGAAGTGATCACTACACCTCTCACTGTCATCCTGGACTCGATCCGGGATCCACTTCACTTGCGCAAACGTGTTGACCGGCGCGACGTGGATTGCGGCTCAAGGCCGCAATGACAGCAGGCGTCTGGGCTGCGCATTGAGGAACCTGTGCGCTCGAAATGTCTTGACCGCCACGCACGCCACCACTTTACCCGTCGCGGCAGGCGATGCCCGGCAGGCGCGATTTGCTGTGGCGGCTGGGATTTGCGGCCTGAATAGGGGTAGGGAAGGCGCAAGCCTCCCCTCCCTCCGCACCGTGCATGCAGTTCTCCCGCACACGGCGCTCCAGTCGATGAAGTC
>CANJPU010000003.1 GCA_947476285.1 Comamonadaceae bacterium
CCCACGTTCCAGATCACCACGACACCAAGCGATAAGCAAAAGCGGGCGCTTGAACTGATCGGTCAGATCAAAATGTAGTCAGAACGTGGAACCAAAATTACCGTAGGCGTCATTGGGAAAACTCGGGTTTTTGGGGGAGGAACTTCAGTCTAGCCAGCGTCAGTGCTGCCGCTTTGTTGTTGGTCAGTTGCGGCGGTTCAGATTCACCTGAGCTGCGCGGGGTGGCCGCCACCGGCGCTGCATTGGCCAACGCACTGGTCACCGCCAAGTGCGTATCCGGCGCTCCCATTGTGGGCAACCTACACGCTGGCGCCACGCTAATCAGCCAGCGCGCATCAAAGAGCCCGCCTTACGGCGGGCTTTTTTTATGCTCGGCCTCGCAGCTTGTCGATCAAGCCGTTGAGCTCATCGAGCGATCCGAACTGAATCGCCACCTCGCCCATCTCCTCGCTGCGGCCGTTGCGCTTCACACGCTTTTTCACGCGCACCTCGACTTCAGCGGTGAGCAAATCGGAGAGTTCTTCTTCCACACGACGCAGGTCGCGTGATTTCTCGGCCTTCGGTTTGGCAGAGACCAAGTTGAACTCGGCTGAGAGCTTCTTGACCAGGCTCTCGGTCTGGCGCACGGAAAGTTTTTTGGCAACGATCTGATTGGCCGCGGTGATTTGCGAGGCGCGCTCCAGCGCCAGCAGAGCGCGGGCATGCCCCATGTCCAGATCGCCCGCCATCAACATGGTTTGTACAGCCTCGGCCAAATTCAGCAAGCGCAGCAGATTGCTGGCAGCACTGCGCGAGCGGCCCACCGCCTGGGCGGCTTGCTCGTGCGTGAGGCCGAATTCCTTGACCAGGCGCTGCAGACCATGGGCTTCTTCGAGCGGATTGAGATCTTCGCGCTGGATGTTCTCAATGAGAGACATGGCCGCCGCGGCTTCGTCGGGCACATCGCGCACGAGCACGGGCACGCTGTCAAGACCGGCCAGTTTGGCCGCCCTGAACCGCCGCTCACCCGCGATGATTTCATACAGCGGGCGCTGCGCCCTGTCACCCGTCACTGCACCGCCAGAGGCGTCGGCCGGCCCGTTCTTGCTGCGCTGTGCTCGGGCCTTCTCATCGCTAAGGCGCCTCACCAAAATCGGCTGCATGATGCCTTGCGCCTTGATGCTTTCGGCAAGCTCGTAGAGGGCGCCCTCGTCCATTCGCGTGCGCGGCTGGTAGGCGCCAGGCACCATGTCGGTCAGCAGCAGCGAGGCGGGCAAACCAGGGTTGTTGGTCGGAATGTCGGCGCTCTGCTCGGATACCGTCGGGCCGAGCAATGCTTCGAGTCCGCGCCCCAGGCCCTTGGGCTTCTTGGTGACCATGTCAGTATCCCTCCGTCGTGTTCTTGAGTTGTCCGGCTGATTGGGCGATGCCGAAAGTGGCGGCGAGGAATGGGTGAATTGTCATTACCGATCTTTCATCAGGTCTTGCAGCAGCACATGCCCCTCAGGCCAACTCGCCAGTGACGAATCGGCATTGATGTGGCCGCAGTGGCCGTAGTCCATGAACTGCGAACCCCAGGATTGCGCAAAGAATTGGGCGCGATCGAAGCTGCAATAGGCGTCGTTGCGGCTGGCAAGCAACACACTTGGGAACGGCAGCCAGCCAGATTCGATAGGCGACCAGGTGGGCAATCGATCGCGAATGTCCTGGCGCTCCACATCGCATGGCGCAACCAGCAAGGCGGCCTTGACGCGCTGTGCATGCGCTGATTGCGCCGACCAGGCCGCAGCGAGAATACAGCCCAGGTCATGCGCGACCAACACCACCTGCTCGTCGTGCGACAACAGGCTTTCTTCGAGCTGTATCAACCAATCACCTCGAAGCGGGCTGCGCCAATCGTGCTGTTCCACGCGCGTGTAGCCATGGCGCTGCTGCCATAGGCTTTGCCAGTGGCGTGGGCCGCTGCCTTGCCAGCCGGGGAGAATCAAAACATTGGAGGGCTTCATTGCTATGCTATTAATAGCTACAGAGCTAGTACTGGCGTGCGTTTCTGTCGCATGTATAGCTCAACTCACATCGCCTTGATGCGCTCGACCATCTCTCTGGCGAACTCGACGTAAGCAATGCTGCCACGCGCTGCGGGGTCGAAGATAACACCCGGCAAGCCGTAACTGGGCGCTTCAGCCAAACGCACATTGCGTGGAATCACAGTGTTGAAAACCTTGTCGCCAAAATGCGCCTTGAGTTGCTCGCTCACTTGTTGCTGCAAGGTGATACGCGGATCGAACATCACGCGCAGCAAGCCAATGATCTGCAAGTCCTTGTTCATGTTGGCATGAACTTGCTTGATGGTGTTGACCAGGTCGGTCAGGCCCTCCAGCGCAAAATATTCGCACTGCATCGGCACAATGACACCGTGCGCAGAGCACAAACCGTTGAGCGTCAGCATGGACAAAGACGGCGGACAGTCGATCAAGACAAAGTCATAGTCTTGTGCCACCTGCTCGATGGCCTGCTTCAAGCGCTGCTCTCTTCGCTCCACTCCCACCAGCTCAACTTCAGCGCCCGCCAAATCTCGATTGGCGCCCAGCACATCAAAGCCGCACTTCTCGCTTCGAACTTTCGCCTCGGCAACGGACGCCGATTCCAGCAAGACATCGTAAACAGAGAGCTCGAGCTTGCGCTTGTCCACACCCGAGCCCATGGTGGCATTGCCTTGCGGGTCCAGATCGATCATCAAGACGCGCTGGTCAACCTTGGCAAGACCGGCAGCGAGATTCACCGTGGTTGTGGTCTTGCCCACTCCGCCTTTTTGGTTGGCGACACAAAATATTTTTGCCATTAGATGCAGGCTCCAGCGTGCTGCAGCCGCATCCGGGGGCTGAGTTGAGATGAATCGAAGCGCATTGGCGCTGTGGCGATCATGACTTGGACAGGGCCAGTTTGATGCCGAAGCCCAGCAGGAACACACCCGCCGTTTTTTCCAAGATGCGCGCGACCCATGGGTTTGTTCGCATCCGCTCAGCCAAGTGATGGGTCAGCAGGACCACAATCAATCCGTAAACAAAAGTCAGGCTGGCAATGGTGACTGCCATGAATGCGAAGGTCAGCATTCCCTGGTGCTTGGCAGGGTCCACGAACAAGGGGAAGAAAGCCATGTAGAACACAATGGCCTTGGGGTTGAGCAAGGTGATCAACGCGGCTTGGCGAAAATAATGACGCGGCCGAATGTTCAGGATGGGTTTTGCCCCCGGCTTGGCTAGCAGCATCTTCATACCCAGCCATGCCAGATAAGCCGCACCCAGCCATTGAACCGCATGAAAAGCCGCTGGGTAGGCAAGCAGCAAAGCGGCCACGCCAGCCACAGCAGCCCACATCAAAACCTGGTCGCCGGCAATGACCCCCAGCGTTGCCGCCAAGCCGGCCGAAACACCGCCCTTGCCGGTCGAGGTGATCAAGGCCAGGTTTCCAGGGCCAGGGATTGCCAGAAAAACAATGATTGCAACGACGAAAGCGCCGTAATCTGCCACGCCGAACATGAATGCCCCGAAAAAACGGAAGCCTGAGTTTACGTTACGCAGCCACGCGCTTCATCCAGACAATGCAACGATCAGCCTCAAGCTGCGGCACTTGTAGCTGTTCCACGTGAAACACCTGCACTTGCGGCGGCAGCGCATCCACCTCTTCCTGGGGAAACTTGCCCTTCATCGCCATCCAAACCCCATGCGCCGCCAAGGCACCTTCGGACAGAGCCACAAAATCGGCGAGGGATGCGAAAGCCCGGGAGCAAATGACATCGAACCGGCCAGGGAGAGTCTCAACTCTGGCATGCAGCCCCTGAAGCCGAGACAATTGAAGCGTTGCGGCCACCTGCTGAATAAACGCCGCCTTCTTGGCAACCGCATCCGCGCAGGTAACTTGCGCCTGGGGCAGGCAAATCGCAATGACCACGCCAGGCAACCCGGCCCCGGATCCGACATCCAGCAAAGACCACGGCCCCTCGCCCATCTGCCGCGCCAGCGGCAAAACAACCGCCAGGCTGTCGAGCAGATGCAATTTCAGCATTTGCTCCGGATCACGCACTGCCGTCAGGTTGTAGACCTTGTTCCATTTCTGGATCAAACCCAGGTACTGGAGCAAGTCAGCAAGCTGTTGGTCGCCCAAGCTCAAGCCCAGTTGGCCCAGCCCATCGCGTAAGAGCGCCTCAAACTTCTGCACGGCACTCTCCAACAGCACCCCTCATGCGGCCGCCTGCCCCGCGTCATTCTTTGCAAAGCCTTTGAACTGAGTCTTCTTCAAATGCACCAGCAAGAGCGAAATCGCCGCAGGCGTCACGCCGGAGATTCTGGAGGCCAGCCCCAGCGTCTCTGGGCGGTGCTTGTTGAGTTTTTGCCTGACTTCAATCGACAAAGAGGCCACCTGCATGTAGTCAAGATCTGGTGGGAGCTTCAAGTTTTCAAAATGGGCGGACCGCCGGACTTCGTCTTTCTGCCTGTCGATGTACCCCGAGTACTTGGCGGCGATTTCAATCTGCTCCACCACCGGCCCCAAAAGCTCACCCAGGCATTCTTCGGAAACCTCGGGGTTGGCATAAACCCCCTCGCTCAAGGACATCAACGCGTCGTAAGTGATTCCCGGCCGGCGCAAGAGATCCGCCAGGTTGTATTCGTGCTCGATGGCTTTGCCCAAAACCCGCACCGACTCTTCAGCCAGCAAGTTTCGCGGATTCACCCACACCGACCGGAGCCGCTCTGTTTCACGTGAAACAGCATCGCGCTTGCGGCAGAAAGTGTCCCAACGGGCATCGTCCACCAAGCCAAGCCGACGCCCCGCCTCAGTCAAACGCAAATCGGCATTGTCTTCACGCAACTGAAGCCGAAACTCTGCGCGGCTGGTGAACATGCGATAGGGCTCGGTCACACCTTTGCTGATCAAGTCGTCAACCAGCACCCCAAGGTAGGCCTCGTCTCGACGAGGCAGCCAGCTCTCTTGTTCACGACATTGCAGCGCAGCGTTGATCCCAGCGAACAAACCCTGGGCCGCTGCCTCTTCATAACCTGTTGTGCCATTGATCTGCCCCGCGAAGAAAAGCCCCGCGATGGAACGCGTCTCGAAGCTGCTCTTCAATGAGCGCGGGTCAAAATAATCGTACTCAATGGCATAGCCCGGCCGCAAGATGTGCGCGTTTTCAAGGCCCGCCATGGAACGCACCAAGTCATACTGAATGTCAAATGGCAAACTGGTGGAAATGCCATTGGGGTAAAACTCATTGGTCGTCAGCCCCTCTGGTTCCAGGAAAATCTGGTGGCTCTCTTTGTCGGCGAAGCGGTTGATTTTGTCTTCCACGCTCGGGCAATACCGCGGCCCTACCCCTTCAATCTTGCCGGTGAACATAGGGCTGCGATCAAAGCCGGAGCGGATGATCTCGTGGGTGCGCTCGTTGGTATGGGTGATCCAGCACGGCACCTGCTGCGGGTGCATCGCCGCATTGCCCATGAAGCTGAAAACCGGCACCGGGTCCAAATCGCCTGACTGCTCTTCGCACTTTGAGAAATCGATGGTCCGCCCATCCAGGCGCGGCGGCGTGCCCGTCTTGAGCCGCGCCTGCGGCAGCTTAAGCTCCTTCAGCCGCGCCGAAAGCGAAATCGCCGGAGGGTCACCCGCGCGCCCAGCCTGGTAGTTGTTCAGCCCCACATGAATGCGGCCATCCAGAAAAGTACCCGCCGTTAACACCACGGTACGAGACCGAAAGCGAATGCCCACTTGTGTGACAGCCCCCGTCACGCGGTCACCCTCCACCATCAAGTCATCAACTGCCTGCTGGAAAAGTGTGAGGTTTGGCTGATTCTCAAGACGCCGACGAATCGCCGCCTTGTACAAAATGCGATCAGCCTGGGCGCGCGTCGCCCGAACGGCCGGCCCTTTGGAGCCATTCAAAATGCGAAACTGAATCCCGCCCTCATCCGTGGCAATGGCCATCGCCCCGCCCAGCGCGTCCACCTCTTTAACCAAGTGCCCCTTGCCAATGCCGCCAATGGAGGGGTTGCAACTCATCTGCCCCAAGGTCTCGATGTTGTGCGTCAAGAGCAGCGTCTTGCAGCCCATGCGAGCCGAAGCCAGCGCGGCCTCAGTCCCGGCGTGGCCGCCGCCGACTACGATGACGTCGAATTCTTGGGGGTAGAGCATGGGGTGGCCGCGACAGTCGTGGCGGCAGGGTAAACCTGGATTTTACTGGTGACCTTCAGTCATCGCTCGCGAGACAACGCGGCCAGCCGCCAAGCACTCGCCACCGAGCACTACACCGACTCTCATGTTGAATGACTTGAGGCATCCGCTTCAACTTAGAAACCTCGGTCTCCAGGCTCAATTGATCGGCGAGAATCAGGGACTCAAAATAAGGCATTGCTTGTGGGCAAATGGATCGAGCGTCAATTTGATCGGTACCGCTGGATAGTCTTGTGGACGCTCCTCGTCTTGATCTGCACAGGGCTTGGCTATCCCACGCTCAATCGCTTCGATGCCCGCAAAGTCGGTAACACCGACTCTGCGGAATACTATGCTTTGGTTGCCTCTGATTCGATGCGGCCGCCGACATTGGCCCAGGACAGAGACCCGAGGCCGCGAATCTTGGTTCCACTGATTGCCAAGACCATCTACCGAGCGGTAGTTGGACGCACCTCGACAGCCGATCCCGTTTTTCTTGCCTTGCTGCTGGCTAACTCGCTCTTTATGGCGACGGGTGAACAGCGCGACACCAGTTGACTTGAAGCAGGCCGCCAACGCGGCACACAGCGCGGCCCCCGCCAACAGAGAGACTCGGCGACCGCCGTCGTATGCCAATGCGAGGGCGGCCATGCATGCGCAAACCGTCACCGCTGCTGAGTACACCGTCTCAGCCAGCACAAAATGGCGGTAGGTCATGCCATCCGGATAGACTCCAAGCAGTCCAACCACCACCAGACTCAGACAATCATCCCCAACAGCAGATTGACGGGAAACAATTCCATGACGTTGATGGTGAGCGAGCACACCGCAACGATGCCATAAAACGGCCGCACCACCGGGTCGCGCAAAGCCGCCCAGAGCAAGCTGCCATAGAAAAGCAAGGTATCCGGGCGAATCATACGAGTTCGATCTCGCACGCGAATGTCCCGTCCGCACACGCAGCAGTCACCGCATATGCCGACTCACAACAAACGGCCTGACACCGACGCCCTTGCTCCCGGATTCGGTTAGTATCTGTAAACAAATGTATCGGGGCGATCCGCACGGGGAGCTTTTGCCGGCCTCAAGTCTTTTAGAGGCGACCCATTCCGGCCCTTCGACTGCCGGCATCGCATCCACCGCCAACGGCCCTCCCTCGACGAAATTCAATTGTGAGCACGATAGAGCATTGCCGGGAACGTCGAAGGCGGTTCGCGACATCAAATCTGGCTCAAAGGTCGAGCACAATCGGTTGGGGTTGGCCGAGCCGAGCCACCCTGTGAGGACCGCCCCGAACCGTGGCAGTGAACAGGAACAAGCGGCAGGTGTTTTGCGAAACTAGCGCAAAACACTGCGGTAGCCTGCCCGACTCCATATCGAACCCATATCGATGCGACGCCACCCTTAAATGACCACCCACCCCAAGATCTTCGTAGCAGGACACCGCGGCATGGTCGGCAGCCACTCTCTGTCATTGCGGGCTTGACCCGCAATCCACCGCCCCCCAGCCAGCCCAGTCCAAGACAAAAACCTAGACCACCCCCCATGCGCAACTACAGCCCCCAAAAGCGAATCCTCGTCACCGGCGGCGCCGGCTTTCTCGGCTCACACCTGATCGACCGGCTACTCGCGCAAGGCAATGAAGTGGTGTGCGCCGACAACCTCTTCACCGGCAGCAAACGCAACATCGCCCACCTGCACGGCAACCCGGCGTTTGAATTCATCCGGCACGACGTCACCTTTCCGCTCTACCTGGAAGTCGACCAGATCTACAACCTGGCCTGCCCCGCCAGTCCCATTCACTACCAGCACGACCCGGTGCAAACCACCAAGACCAGCGTGCACGGCGCCATCAACATGCTGGGCCTGGCCAAGCGCCTGCGCTGCCGCATCTTCCAGGCATCCACCAGCGAGGTGTACGGAGACCCCGCCGTACACCCCCAGCCCGAAAGCTACTGGGGCAGCGTCAACCCCATCGGCATACACTCGTGCTACGACGAAGGCAAGCGCTGCGCTGAAACACTCTTCTTCGACTACCACCGCCAGCACCAACTCGACATCAAAGTCGCTCGCATCTTCAACACCTACGGCCCGCGCATGCACCCCAACGACGGCCGCGTCGTCTCCAACTTCATCGTGCAGGCTCTCAAGGGCGAGCCCATCACCATTTATGGCGATGGCAGCCAGTCCCGATCATTCTGTTATGTCGACGACTTGGTGGAAGGCTTCTTGAGGCTGATGGATTCGCCGGCCGACTTGCCCGGCCCGGTGAACCTTGGCAACCCCAACGAATTCACCATCCGTGAACTCGCCGACAAAGTGATAGAACTAACCGGCTCGCGCTCTGCCATCATGGCCAAGCCCCTGCCCAGCGACGACCCGCGCCAGCGCCAACCCGACATCACCCTAGCCAAACAACGCCTAGGCTGGAGCCCCACCGTGCAGCTCGAAGAAGGCCTGCGCAAGACCATCGCATATTTTGACCAAATGCTCACAGCCGATGCGGCGTAATTGTCCGTATGAAACGGACAACTTTGACCAAAAGTGTCCGTTTTAAACGGACAATTTAGCCTAAAATTGTCCGCCATGGACAGCCAATTCCGGTCCACCATTCGTCAGAAGATTCTTGACGCCCAGGCAGCGCCGCTACCGGTGCTGACGCGGCGCGACGTCTGGCTGCCTGAAGTCAAAGGCAAGGCCACCGCCGTCATCGGCATGCGGCGGGCGGGCAAGACCAGCTTGCTGTGGCAGATACTCGCCGACCGTCACGCCAAAGGCATGGATCGGGAAGGTCTCTTGTATTTCAGTTTTGAAGACGAGCGACTGGCAGGCATGCAATTGCCCGACCTGGACATCCTGATCGAAGAGTTCTACAGGCTGCACCCCGCCTGGCGCGACACCCGCCGAGCCTGCTATTTTCTGGACGAAATCCAGCTCGTCCCCGGCTGGTAATTGTTTGCACGCCGCATCCTTGACAGCGAAAACATCGAACTGTTCTTGTCCGGCTCTTCGGCCCGCATGCTTTCCCGGGAAGTCGCTACCAGCATGCGCGGACGCGCCATGGAAGCCATCGTCTCGCCATTCAGTTTCCGCGAAGCCCTGCGCCATGCCGGTAGAGAGCCCGCCCAAGAGTCAACCCGCCTGGCCAAGGCCGAACGCTCAGACCTCTCCGGCGCACTACTTAACTACCTCGTGTGCGGTGGATTTCCAGAGGCCCAGGGGCTCGATACCCGCACCCGCCTTGAGCTGCTGCGCACCTACGTCGACGTCGTCTTGCTGCGCGATGTGGTCGAGCGCCACAACCTCAGCCAACCGCAGGTGTTGCGCTGGCTGGTACAGCAACTCCTGGGCAATGCGGCAGGCAGCTTCAGCATCAACAAATTTCACACCGATCTCAAGTCGCGCGGCGTATCGGTCAGCAAGGAAACCCTGCACAGCCTACTCACCCATCTGGAGGACGCCTTCCTGCTCACCAGTGTGGGCATCGCCACCGATTCGGTCAGGCAAAGACAAGTCAACCCGCGCAAGGTCTACCCGGTGGACACCAGCCTGGGCGTACTGTTCGACCGCTCCGGCAAGGCCAACACCGGCCATGCGCTGGAGACCGTCGTACTTCATGAATTGCAGCGCCGTGGCGCCGAAGTGGCCTATGTGCGCACCCCCGCCGGCTTTGAGGTTGATTTTCTCGTTCGCGGCCTGCAAGGCGAGCAAGCCCTTGTTCAGGTCTGCGCCGAGCTGGACGACCCCGCCACTCTGGCCCGCGAGGTGCGCGCACTGCAGGACGCAGCCCAGTCATGGCCACGTGCCTCCCTCAACCTGATTGCCCTTGACTGGTCTGCTGGCCTGCAAGTGCCCGCCGGCGTGAAGCTGCATCGCGCGCTCGACTGGCTGCTGACGCCCGACACCCCGAAACCATAATCATGTGCGGCATCGCCGGCGTCTACGCCCACTCCAGCTCAGCCCCTGCGGTCAACCGCGAAGAGCTGTGCGCCATGCGCGACCACATGATCGCTCGCGGCCCTGACGGCAGCGGCAAGTGGATCAGGCAAGACAACCGTGCCGCACTGGCGCACCGACGCCTGTCCATCATCGATCTGTCTGACCGCGCCGCCCAACCCATGGCCAGTGCCGACGGGCAGCTAGTGATTAGCTTCAACGGCGAAATCTACAACTACCGCGCCCTGCGCAGCGAGCTGCAATCACTGGGGCGCGTGTTCAAGACCGAATCCGACACCGAAGTGCTGCTGCAACTCTATGAGCACTTCGGTGAAACCATGCTCACCAAGCTGCGCGGCATGTTCGCCTTTGCCCTGTGGGACGGCCGCAAGCGCGCCATGCTGCTGGCGCGCGACGCCTTTGGCATCAAACCGCTCTACTACGCCGACGACGGCAAGACATTGCGCCTGGCCTCTCAAGTCAAGGCCCTGCTGCAAGCGCCGGTCGACACCCGCCCAGAGCCCGCCGGCCACGTCGGCTTTTTTCTGTGGGGCAGTGTGCCCGGGCCATGGACTCTCTACCGCGGCATCAAGAGCCTGCCACCCGGTCACTTCATGTGGACCGACCCACACGGCAGCCGCGCGCCGCAGGCCTATTGCGACATCACCGGCATCCTGGCCCACGCCGCGCAAGCGCCAGCGCAAGGCAACGAAGAAGCCGCGCTGCAAGCCATTTCAAACGCACTGCACGACAGCCTCGCCGCGCACCAGGTGGCCGACGTGCCGGTAGGCATCTTCCTTTCGGCCGGGCTGGATTCAGCCATGCTCTGCGCCATGGTCGCCAGCGCCGGCCTGCGCCCGCGCACCGTGACGCTGGGCTTTGCCGAATATGCAGGCACCGCGAATGATGAAGTGCCCCTGGCCGAGGCCGTGGCACGGCAACTCAAGACAGAGCACACCACCACCATTGTTCGCCGCGCTGATTTTGAAGGCGAGACCGAGCGCCTGCTCAACGCCATGGACCAGCCATCGATCGATGGCGTCAACACATGGTTTGTGGCCCGCGCCGCCGCGCAGCAAGGCCTGAAGGTCGCCTTATCAGGCCTGGGCGGCGATGAGTTGTTTGCCTCCTACCCCAGCTTTCGTGATCTGCCACGCATCCTGCGCGTGGCGCGCCCACTCTCACGCGTGCCCGGCCTGGGCATGATCGCGCGCAAGCTCTCCGCACCACTCTTGCGGCATTTCACCTCACCCAAGTACGCGGGCCTCATCGAATACGGCGGCAGCACTGGTGGCGCCTATCTGTTGCGCCGTGGCCTCTACATGCCCTGGGAGCTGCCGCAGCTCATGGACCCGGACATGGCCCGCCAAGGCTGGCAAGATCTGCGGCCCCTGGCCCAACTCGACGAAGTAGCCCAGCGCATACCCGGCCGCCCCGGCAACCGCCTGGCTGTCAGCGCGCTGGAGATGTCCTTTTACATGCGCCACCAGTTGCTCAACGATGCCGACTGGGCCGGCATGGCCCACTCGCTTGAAATCCGCGTGCCCCTGGTGGACGTGCCCTTGCTGCAATCGGTGGCGCCACAACTGGCGGCGCACCCCAGCTTGTCAAAGCCACGCATCGCTGCGGCAGCAGCACCGCAGCTGCCGCACGCCCTGCTGAAGAAACCCAAGTCCGGCTTCAGCGTGCCCGTGCGGGACTGGTTGTCCAGCCGGCTGCCCACCCGAACCCGTGGCCTGCGAGGCTGGGCGCAACTGATGCATGCGCGGTATGCGGCGTGAGCAAGCGATGAACGGAGAGCCCAAACCGGTTCGCCCCGGCGCCCCCCGCGTGCTGGTTTCCACACTCACGCCCGGCCCGGGCGGTGTGGACATGATGGCCCGGTTCGTGGTGCATGCCCTGGAGCGCCACGGCTGCCAACCCGTCATTGCACACTACGCCCCCTACCGCGCGGACCCTGCCTTGTCCGTGCCCACCTTCCGCCTGCTGCAACGGCGCCCGCAGCAGGCGCTGCGCAAGTCATACGACGGCAAAGAAACCCACGCCATAGGCGCATGGCTACCAGAGCTTGAGTTCACCCACTACCTGGCCACCGGCCACTGGAAGCACCTCATGGACAGCTGCGATGCATTCGTGTCCGCCGCAGGCAACGTGTTGGCCGCCACCCCCTTCTGGCAAACAGGCCGCCCCTATCTGGCCTGGGTCGCCACCGACTGGCACGGCGATCGCAAAGACCGCATCAAAGATTTTCCCTTGCCCCGCCGCTGCCTGGACGCGGGCATCAACAGCCCCGTCATCCGGCGCCTGGAAAAGAAATTGCTGCAGTCAGGCAAGATACTCTCGCTCAGCGACTACACGGCCGAGATGCTGGCCGGCATCACCGGACCCAGCTTCCAAAAGATCACGCTGCCCGTGCCAGTGGACACCAGCTTTTTCACACCCCGCCCCAGCGCCACCGTCATCGGGCGAATCGGCTTCACCGGCCGCTACAACGACCCACGCAAAAACGTGCGGCTGCTGGTCTCCGCCTTGGCCGCGCTGAGGCAAAAAGGGCATGAGGTCCATGCCGTCTTGATCGGCGACACGCCGTCGCAAGAAATTCTGCATCTCGTCCACCGGCTCGGCCTGCAATCCCAAGTGGAGTTCGTGGCCGCGCCCGACACGCAAAGCCTTCGCGACCTTCTGCAAACACTGGACGTCTTCGTCCTGCCCTCGCACCAGGAAGGCCTGTGCATCGCCGGGCTCGAAGCCATGGCCTGCGGCGTGCCGGTGGTGTCAACGCGATGTGGCGGGCCGCAGGAGTTTGTGATTGCTGGGCGGACGGGTGAGTTGGCTGGGTTTGAGCCAACAGACATGGCCGACGCCATTGAGCGCATCGTCGCTGATCGCCCACTGCGCAAACGCATGGCTGCCGCTGCGCGAGCCATGGTTGAAGAAAGATACACGGCTCAGCGGGCGCAGGAGACCTTCTGGTCCAGCTTCGTCGGCGTGTTTCCTGGCGTGAGGAGTCGGGCGCTTGGCTAAGCCGCATGCCTGGATAATCCGGACTCCACCGACAGCGCCTGCTGGCCGTTGCGGTTATTGACCCATGACACACCCTTCGCAAGACTCCTTCTTCGACCACCAGCATGTCACCGTGATCGAACCCCCCAAGGGTTGGCACATGCTGAACTGGCGCGAGCTGTGGGCTTATCGCGAACTGCTGTGGGTGCTGACGGCACGGGATGTGAAGGTGCGATACAGGCAGACCGTGCTGGGCGCAGCCTGGGCCATCATCCGCCCGGTGATGACCATGTTGATTTTCAGCCTGGTCTTCGGGCAATTCGCCAAGATCCCGTCCGACGGCTACCCCTACCCGATATTCGTTTACGCCGCACTGCTGCCATGGACCTTCTTCTCGACCGCCATCGGCACCTCGGGGCAATCGCTGATCGGCTCGGCCCATCTGGTCAGCAAAGTCTATTTCCCGCGCCTGATCATCCCCATGTCCTCGGTGGGCGCGCTCTTGCTCGATCTGCTCATCTCCAGCGGCATTCTCTTGCTCATGATGCTTTGGTACGGCATCGGCTGGTCCTGGAACCTGCTGCTCGCACCCGTCTTGTTGCTCGCCACCATCTTCCTGGCCCTGGGCGTGGGCACGCTGCTGTCCGCCTTGACCGTGGCTTACCGCGACTTCACGCATGTCACGCCCTTCATCGTGCAGATATGGATGTACGTCACGCCCATCATCTTTCCCACGTCGCTGGTGCCCGAGCGCTGGCATTGGCTTCTCTACCTGAACCCCATGACGGGACTGGTCGAAGGCTTTCGCAGCGCATTCCTGGGCAGACCGTTTGACTTGGTCGGCCTAGGCATCTCGTTTGGCCTGGCCGTGCTGGTATTTGTGGCGGGCATCGCCTACTTCGAGAAGGTCGAACGTCGGTTTGCCGACGTCATCTGAGGCGCCATGACATCACCTGCCATCAGCGTCCAAGGGCTGTGGAAGCAATACACCGTCGGTCAGGCTCAACACCACCACGCCACTTTCTACGACCTACTCACTCACTCGCTGACAGCGCCCTTTCGCCGCAAGCATGTCCGTACGGACAGCGAGCGCGAAGCCGATCAATTCTGGGCCCTGCGCGACATCAACTTTGAAGTCAAACCCGGTGAGGTCATGGGCATCATCGGCCGCAACGGCGCGGGCAAGAGCACCCTGCTGAAGATCCTGAGCCGCATCACCGCACCGACGCGTGGCAAGGTCGAAATACATGGGCGCCTGGCCAGCCTGCTTGAAGTTGGCACGGGCTTCCACCCCGAACTGTCCGGCCGGGAAAACATCTTTCTGAATGGCTCCATCCTGGGCATGCCGCGCAGCGAAGTCGCCCGTAAATTCGATGCCATCGTCGCGTTCGCCGAGATCGACAAATTCATCGACACACCCGTCAAACGCTATTCAAGCGGTATGTATGTGCGGCTGACCCACGGCGCGCCGACATGAAAGACATACTCAACCTCAAGATCAAGCGGCGCGAATCGTTTCGCCCCTTTGCGCCATCGGTGCTGCGCGAGGCGGTGGCCGAGTGGTTCGAGCAAGACGGCGACGTGCCCTTCATGATGCAGGTGTTCCAGATTCGGCAAGACAAGCGCGCGCTGATTCCGGCCGTGACCCATGTGGACGGCTCCGGCCGTCTGCAGACCGTGACCGCGCAGGCCAATGCGCGTTACCACCGCCTGATCAGCGCCTTCTTGCAGATCACCGGTGTGCCCATGGTCTTGAACACCTCGTTCAATGAGAACGAGCCCGTCGTTTGCACACCCGCGCAGGCACTGGATTGCTTTGTGCGCACGCGCATGGACTTGCTGGTGCTGGGCAACACCCTGGTGCGGCGCGGCAACCCGGTGGCCATCGCATGACGATGTACGAACTGGCCAAGCTCGCGGGCTATGTGCTGGCGCCCATGACCCTGGCCTTTCTGGTGTGGCTTGCGGCCTTCGTCTGCCTCTTGCTGCGGCGCCGCGCCACTGCGCTGGCCTTGACCGTGTTTGCAGTGGCGATTCTGTGGGTGGCATCGCTGCCGGCAGTGGCCTCTTCACTGGCGGCGGCGCTAGAGGCGCAATACCCAGCGCTGACAGTACAGGCCACCCCGCAGGCAGACGCCATACTGGTGCTGGGCGGCGCCCTGGGTGGCGCGCATCCACCGCATCGCCCCACCTTCGACCTCGGCCCTGCGGCTGACCGCGTGTGGCACGCGGCCGCACTGTACAAAGCCGGCAAGGCCAGGTGGATCGTGATCGCCGCCGGCAATCAGCCTGACCAGGCCGACTTGCAAATAGAAGCCGACGCCATCGCCGATATGCTGGAAGCCCTGGGCGTGCCGCGCTCTGCCATGGCCCGGGAAACCACCAGCAGAAACACCCTGGAGAACGCCGCCAACTCCCGCAAGATCATGGAGCAACTCAGGCTGCGCCGGGTGCTGCTGGTGACATCGGCGCAGCACATGCCACGGGCAGTCAAGACATTTAGAAAAGTGTGGGCCGGCTCAGGGCTGGAGCTGCTGCCAGCCAGCACGGACGTCGAAGTAACAGACCCAGACCGCAGCCCCGACATCCTGGCCTGGCTCTTGCCATCCGCCGGCGCGCTGGCCGCCACCACCAAACTCATGCGAGAGTATGGGGGCCTGCTGGCGGTGGATATGCAATGAGTGGCCGACGAGATTAAGCCTTCGGCGGCAAGAACAAGAGATCGCGCGAGAACTCGGAGTTCAGGGCAGCAACTGAGTAGCCATACTGCGACATGAAGGTGATCATCTCGTCCTCGGAACTACCAAACCTGGCCAGCAAATGTGCCTCAGCGACCACCATCGGGCGAAAGCGGGTGAGAACGGTCGCTGCACCTTTGAGGACTTCGAAGTCGGCTCCCTCTGTATCGATGAGAAGGAGATCGACACGCGAAAGCCCGTTGATGGCTGCGTAGTGATCCACCGTTGTGAGCCGTACGCGCACGCCAGACTCATTAAAGGCGACGCTTGCTGAGCCGGGATCGCCCGGGCAATGAATGGTTGCGTCTCGCTCGCTCGAAAAACAGCCGGCGGTGACGATCGTTACTACATCCTGGAGATTGTTGCGCGCAACGTTTCGACGCAGAATCTCAATGATCGCCGGCTGGATCTCGAACGCATGAACGTGACCCTGCGGTGCCACCAGAGAACCGGCGAGGAGCGCATAGTATCCTGTGTTTGCACCAACATTGAGAACAATCGCCCCCGGCGAAAGAGAGTCAGAAATGATCGCTGTCTGCTCGGGTTCCCACGTGCCGCGCTCGAAACAGGTCCACCCGATCAGCGAAGGTTCGAATTCCATTTGCAGTCGGTCACCCACGAGCACGACAGGAGCCGGCCAGCCCCGTCGTTTCAGCGCTTCAATAGGCCGAATGAAGAGACCTCGCCCACGCCTGAACGGAGAGTACTTCGTGTAGATCCGCAGCGGCAGCAGAAGCGCAGCCATGATGCGATCGCGCACGGTCGACGGCGCCATTCCCGTTGCTTTCAATGTGCGGTCAATCAGGATGGCCCCCTTTGTTGTGCATGAGAAGCAGCCCAATGCAGCTAAGTTCAGGTCTTAGCAAGTTGGGGCAAGCGGCGACGGACGTTGCCAGGGACCTCTTGACCGCGATTATCCCATCGTGTCGAAGCCGCGAACTTGTCTTGTGCCCTAACAACATGGCGGGATGGGCATGTCTGGCAGCCGGCGTCACCCAATTGGACGAGCGTGGCCGACAACATGGGGGCCGATATCTGGAAGCATTCCGGCCAAAGAACATGGATCGGAAGGCTGCGATGCGGTGGTGCGCGCGCGGTGGTATCACGCGGCCTTAGAAGCACTGGACAACCGGGACCGATCCCTTGCAAGTGGCCTCATGTTTGAAGGTACGTGCGACGCTCAGATATCAACTGGTATGTGACAATTGAGCGGCCACACCATTGCCGGTCTGAAGGAAATTTGTGATCCACAACTGCGCCTCGTTCCTCTTGCCGCGCCTAAGCCGCATGTAGCCGCATCGTCGCGCTTGTGCGCACAGCCTTGCGCGAGCGAAGCCTGCACAGCGAGGGCATGGCAGCCGCCCTGTGTGGATTGGGGCTATTGGGCCTGTTGTTGCACTCGCTGGTAGAGTTCAACATGCGCATACCCGCCAACGCCATACTTGCCGCTCTGCTGGGCGGCGTGTTCTTGCGGCCTCTGCCATCGCCCAAGCCACTCTCGTGATCGACCTGCACACCCACATCCTGCCCGGCATAGACGACGGCTCCACCAGTCTGGAGATGTCTCTTGCGATGGCCCGCATCGCGGTGGCCGATGGCATTCGGGTGATGGCCTGCACACCCCATATCTACCCGGGCCTGTACATGAACGACGGGCCAGGCATTCAGGCTGCGCGCGACAAACTGCAAGCGGCACTGGACGAAAACGGCATCGATCTGACCCTGGTGGTGGGCGCCGACGTGCACCTCGTGCCCGGCATAGTCGATGGCCTTCGCACGGGCACGATTCCCTCATTGAATGGCTCCCGATACTTTCTCCTGGAGCCATCGCACCACCAGGCGCCTCCGCGTTTTGCCGATCTGGTGATGCAACTGGTGTGGGCGGGCTATGTGCCGGTGATCACGCACCCGGAGCGGCTGACCTGGATCAGAGGCCACTACCCGACCTTTGTCCAGCTCGCGCGGGAAGGCGCCTGGCTGCAAGTGACCGCTGGCGCCCTGACCGGGGTTTTCGGGCGCCCAGCCAAGTACTGGGGCGAGCGATTGATAGGCGAAGGCCTGGTCCACATCCTGGCAAGCGATGCCCACTCCAGCAAGCGGCGCATCCCGGTGCTGTCACAAGGTTTGGCGGTGGCCGAGCGCCTGGCTGGCGCGCAAGAAGCGCAGCGCATGGTTCAAGAGCGACCCGCCGCCATATTGAGCAACACACCGATGGCCGAGGTAGCGCCCTTGCCTGCACGACCACCCACCAGCGGCTCTTGGTGGCGCTCATTGCTAGGCAGCCAATAGCCCGAACCTCCCTCTGCACGCCCCATGAAACTCCTCGTCTTCGCCGGCAGCACACGCCAACTTTCCTGGAACCGCAAACTCGCCAAGGCGACGGCTGACATGGCCGGCGCGAGCGGCGTAGAGGTCACCCACATCGAGCTCGGCGATTTTGATGTGCCGATGTACAACGCCGACCTGGAAGCCAAGGGCACCCCGGTGGACGTGATCCGCCTCAAGCAGATCGCCTATGAGCACGCGGCCTGGATCATCTGCACACCCGAGTACAACGCCAGCTATCCGGCCCTGGTCAAGAACACCTTCGACTGGATCTCAAGCCCAGTCAAATCCGACCCGGTCTGGAACGACGATTTCCGTGCGACCCGCGGCAAGGTGGTGGGCGTGCTCAGCGCCTCGCCCGGCGCACTGGGCGGCCTGCGCTCGCAATCTCACCTGGTGCCGCTGCTGCTGAACCTGCAATGCTGGGTGGCGCCCAAAAATTTTGCGCTGGGCCGCGCCGCCGATGCGTTCGATGCGCAGGGGCAACTGATCAACGAGGCCGCCATCAAGAATGTGCAGGGCGTGATTGACCAGGTGGTGTGGGCCGCGCGGCGTTTTGCCGCTGTCTGACACGCCCAAGCTTGCGCTAGCGCAAATGCCAACGCCTTGAGTTGGCAAGGCTGCTGGTTTCCCGCTACGCTGAGGGCAGGAGTTATTCATGCCCAGTCTTTTTGATCCCTTGCGGGTCGGTCCGTGGGACCTGCCCAACCGCATCGTGATGGCGCCACTCACGCGCAACCGCGCTCCGGACGCCATCCCCACCCCTTTGATGGCCGAGTATTACCTGCAGCGCGCCAGCGCCGGCCTGCTGATCACCGAAGCCACCGCCATCAGTGCCCAAGGCCAGGGCTACGCCGACGTTCCCGGCCTTTATGGCACCGAGCAACTCGACGGCTGGAGGCGAATCACCGATGCCGTGCACGCTCACCACGGCCGCATTGTGGTTCAGCTATGGCATGTGGGGCGGGTGTCCCATGTGGATCTGCAGCCCCACGCGGGCAAGCCCGTTGCGCCATCGGCAATCACCGCCAAGACCAAGACCTATCTGATCAAGGACGGCGTTGGCTCCTTCGCGCCCACCTCCGAGCCACGGGCGCTGGACTCAGAAGAACTCCCCGGCATCGTGCACGACTATCGCCACGCAGCGCGTCATGCAGTGAGTACCGCCGGCTTTGATGGGGTAGAAGTCCACGCGGCCAATGGCTACTTGCTGGACCAGTTTTTGAAGACCGGCGCCAACAAGCGCACCGACGACTACGGCGGCTCGATTGCCAACCGCGCGCGGCTGCTGCTCGAGGTGATGCGCGCCGTGGTCGGCGAAGTGGGCGGCGCACGTACCGGTGTGCGCCTGTCACCGGTCACCCCAGCCAACGACATCCACGACGACGACCCGCAGCACTTGTTCGAATATGTTGTGCGGCAACTTGCGTCGCTGGGCTTGGCCTACATTCATGTGGTGGAGGGCGCAACCGGCGGTCCGCGCGAAATCGAAGACCGCCCCTTTGACTATGCAGCCATGCGCAACGCCTGGCGCAAGGCCGGCGGCAAGGGCGCGTGGATGGTCAACAATGGCTATGACAAGCGCTTGGCAGAACACGCCCTGCAAAGCGGCGCCGACCTCGTCTCTTTTGGCAGGCACTACCTTGCCAACCCGGACTTGGTCACGCGGCTGCGGACCGACGCGCCGCTGAACCCGCCAGACAAGAGCACCTTCTATGGCGGCGGCGCCAAGGGTTACACCGATTACCCGGCGCTAGCCCCCGCTTTGTCGCAGGCGTTGGTGTAACCGGGTCACGCTGGTAAACCTGCAGCATTTACACGCCAGCTACTTGCGCTGCATTTGCGGTACACATGAGGCATCCACACTCTCTTTCATGCTGCAAGCCAATTCGGACGCAGTTCACGAACGAAAGGACATGTTCATGAAATCCGCTCACAAGCATTTGATCATCGCTGGCCTGCTGGCCACGCTGGGTCTGGCCGCCAGTGCCCAGACACCACCGCCGGGCATGGGCCCTGGGCCCGGCGCCATGATGCACGACGGCCAACGCGGCATGGACCCCGCGCGCATGCAAGAGCGCATGGGCCGCATGCAAGAGCGCATGGCCAAACGCTTGGACGCGTTCAAGCAGAAGCTGCAGATCAGCCCGGCGCAAGAAGGTGCCTGGACCACCTTTGCCGCAGCACTGAAGCCAACGCCCATGCAACGCCCTGATCGCGCTGAGATTCAACGCCTGAGCACGCCCGAGCGCATCGACCGCATGCGTGCCCTGCGCTCAACGCGCATGGCCGAGATGGACAAGCGCGCAGATGCCACCAAGGTGTTCTACGCCGCGCTCACCGCCGAACAAAAGAAAGTGTTCGATGACACGACCGCGCGCCACCATGGCGGCGGCAGAGGAGGCCCACGCCACCATGGCGGCATGTTCGGTCAGCAACCAGAAGGCCACAATCACGCGGGCTGAACCTCTCGTGTGATGCCGGATCATCGAGCCTGTGGCCAGGAGCCTGGACGCGGCTGTTAAGATTCGCCGCTTTTTAGCCCCGTTTCTTCACTCGCTACAGCTCGATGACCGTTGCCCTCGCAGGACGCGCCCCTGCCACTTTTGAAATCAAGAGCGCAAACCTGCCATTGGTGTCGCTGATCCTCAAGTCAGCCGATCTCTGCGCCGTGGCGGCCGAACTGCAGGACCGCTTTGGCGACCTGCCCGATTTCTTCGACCATGACCCTATGGTGCTGGACCTCTCCGCGCTGAAAGCGCAAGAGGATCTGCCCGTCGATTTCAGCCGCCTGGTGGCCTTGCTGCGAGACTTTCGCGTGCTGCCAGTGGCGGTGCGCGGCGGCAATGCCGAACAAATGAAAGCGGCACTCGCCGCTGGCCTGGCGCCCGCCGGTGATTTGCTGATGCCTGTTGCCAGTCTTCATCAAACAGCGGAGCCGGCACCTCAGCCGCCGCCGGTATCAGCTCTCATCATCGACCGACCGCTGCGCTCAGGTCAGCAGGTCTATGCGCGCGGGCGCGATCTGGTGGTGCTCAGCATGGTCAACCCCGGCGCGGAGGTCATTGCGGATGGTCACATTCATGTTTACGCGCCCCTGCGTGGCAAAGCCATCGCCGGAGCACGCGGCAATACCGAGGCGCGCATTCTGTCGTTGTGCCTGGAACCCGAACTCATCTCCATCGCAGGCGTCTACCGCACGAGCGAAGTGCCGCTGCCTTCCGACTTGCTGTCCCGGCCCACTCAAGTGCGCCTGGAAGGCGGGGTTGAAGGCAAGCTGGTGATGGAGCTTCTCAACGAAGGCGCACGCCGCTGAGGCGCCGCCCCAACCCACGAATCCAACATAAAACCACAAGGACATTCCATGGCAAGAATCATCGTCGTCACATCCGGCAAGGGTGGTGTCGGCAAGACCACCACCAGCGCCAGCTTCGCCTCGGGCCTGGCAATGGCGGGCCACAAGACCGCCGTGATCGACTTCGACGTCGGGCTGCGCAATCTGGACCTCATCATGGGCTGCGAGCGGCGCGTGGTGTATGACCTGATCAACGTGATACAGGGCGAAGCCAATCTCAACCAGGCCCTCATCAAGGACAAGCAGTGCGACAACCTGTTCGTGCTGGCCGCCTCCCAGACGCGCGACAAGGAAGCCCTGTCCAAGGATGGCGTGGAGCGGGTGCTCAAGGACTTGTCGGCCATGGGCTTCGAATACATTGTGTGCGACTCACCCGCGGGCATTGAGACCGGCGCCTTGATGGCCATGCATTTTGCCGACGAGGCGCTGGTGGTGACCAACCCCGAAGTCTCCTCGGTGCGCGACTCCGACCGCATCCTGGGCATGCTGGCCAGCAAGACCAAGCGCGCCATTGATGGCAAGGAGCCCATCAAGGAGCACCTGCTGATCACTCGCTACAACCCCAACCGGGTTGACCAGGGGCAGATGCTTTCACTGGATGACATCCAGGACATTCTTCGCATCAAGCTGATCGGCGTCATCCCCGAAAGCGAATCGGTGCTGCAGGCATCCAACCAGGGCACGCCAGCCGTGCACATGAAGGGCAGCGACGTGTCCGAGGCCTACAAGGACGTCATCGATCGCTTCCTGGGCACTGACAAACCGATGCGCTTTGTCGATGCGCAAAAGACGGGCTTTCTCAAGCGTCTGTTCGGGAGCAAATAAGACATGGGAACATTCCTGTCTTTCCTGCTGGGCGAGAAAAAGAAAACCGCCAGCGTCGCCAAGGAGCGTCTGCAGATCATCCTGGCGCACGAGCGCAGCGGCCGTGGTGCGGCCCAGCCTGACTATCTGCCAGCCCTGCAAAAGGAGTTGGTCGCCGTCATCTCCAAGTACATCAAGATCGGCCCGCAAGACATCAAGGTCAACCTGGAGGTGCTGGAAGTGAAGATCGAATTGCCCGAACACCACAAGTAGCCCGCTGTTGTGCTTGAGGGCCTCACACTCCCTTACACGCCGACCATCTTGACAGCATGCACCCGCAGGCCGATAAAGGCTGCATGCTCAACTCTACCGTGGTGCGTGTCACGCACCGCTACCAGCTGCCCGTCCAGCGCGCATTCGATGCGTGGCTCACGCCTGCCCTGGCCGGGCGCTTTCTCTTTGCCACCCGCACCGGCAACATCCTGCATTGCGAGATCGACCCCCAGGTCGGCGGCCGCTTCACCGTCACCGACCGTAGGCCTACTGCAGACGGGGACGAGAGTTTCTTCGAAGCGCAGCATCACGGCGTATTCATCCAGATCGAGCGGCCGCGCAAACTGGTGTTCGACTTGCGCGTCGAGCCTTACTCAGATCAAGCCACGCGCGTGAGTCTGGACTTCACCGCCCTGGGAGACAACTTGTGCGAGATCGTGCTGATACACGAACTGGGCGCAAGCGAAGATGCCCGCGCGAACGCTGAGCGCGCGCGGCTGGGCTGGGTCAACATGCTCAGCGAGCTCGACAAGGTTCTCAGCACGCGCAGTTGGGGAGTAAACCTAGAAACGGCAGTTGACCGCTTGTTTTCAGCAGGAAGTACCCGTCGGCATTGAGCTTTATGGCCTTGAAGTTCCTCACCGATTGGGTGAGAGCGCGTCCAACTGCCGTTTCTAGGTTCAAAATACCCGGAATGGTCTGAGCCGCGCGGACTCAGGCGCAGGCAGCGGCCAGGTGTTGTTCGATGGCACGCGGCACTGCGGCGCGGCTGCATGCCTGAAGCTTCATCAGCAAGTCGTGCGAAGGCTGCGCCACCCCAAAGCGAGACCGCAGGTCCGTGCGAATTTGCGCCAGCAAGGCGGCCGCTGTTTCCGCATCGGACATCGCCCGGTGCGCGCGCCCCGACAAAGGCAAGGCATGAAAAGCGGCCAGAGAACCCAGCTTGTAATTGGGCGCCTGCGGATACAAGCGGCGCGACAAGAGCATCGTGCAGGCAAAGGGCTGCGGCGCGGCATGGCCCAATCTCTCCAGCTCGGCCGCCCAGAAGCGCCGGTCGAATGACGCGTTGTGCGCCGCCATGGGCCTGGCGCCGACAAAGCGGCTGGCCTGCGCCATGACCTGCGCGGCTGGCGGCGCGCGCGCGATCATCTCGTTGCTGATGCCGGTGTAGGCCTCGATGAAAGAAGAGATGCGCACACCCGCGTTCATCAGGCTCTGAAACCGATCAAGCACCCGATCGCCATCCATCAGCACAATGGCGATTTCGGTGGCCCGGTCACCCATGGCGGGCGAGAGGCCAGTGGTCTCGAAGTCGATGACGGCGATGAGGGTCATGCTATTGCCCCCTCTCACTCACGCAGTCGCAGGAATCATCGCCCACAGCGGCACAGCTTCTATACCGTCGGCCAGACTGAATCTGTGCAATCCCGGGTACACAACGTACAACGCATCCAACTTCAAGTCGTCCATGGCAATGCGCATGGATGGCGTGACCTTGGGCACGTCGGCGCGCTTGAACTCGACGCCGACTCGCTGCTGGCCCTTGAGCATTAGCAAATCAAGTTCAGCGCCCTGATGGGTGGCCCAGAAGTAGGCCTGGTCGGGCTGCGCGATGCGCAGCACCTGTTCGAGCGCAAAGCCCTCCCAACTTGCACCGACTCGCGGATGCGTCACCAGCTCAGGGAGTGACTTGATACCCAACAAAGTATGGAGCAGGCCGGTGTCGCGAAAATAAATCTTGGGCGACTTTACCTGCCGCTTGCCAAGGTTTTCGTACCAGGGAAGAAGCTGCCGGATCATGAAGGTTTGAGTCAGAGAGTCAAGATAACGCCTGACCGTAGACTCATTGACACCGAGCGACTGTGCCGGCAGGGCTGCATTCCATATCTGCCCATGGAAGTGCGCCAACATCGACCAAAACCTTAGCATCGCAGGCGCCGGAACTGCACCGCCAAACTCCGGCAAATCAGTGCGCACAAACCTGTCAATCGCAGTTTCACGCCAGCGAAAACTCAATGCCTCGTCCGGTGCCAGATATGCCTGAGGGTACCCTCCGTAAAGCCAAAGTCGATCCATCTCTTTGGAGCCGACTCCCGTTTCGTCCACCGAAAATCCTGTGACCTCCACGCTCGCGATTCGCCCTAGCAGCGACTCGCTTTGCTTGAGCAGCTTGTGATCGGCACTGCCGAGCAGCAGATACTGGCCTGGCCGGTTGATGTGAGTCGGCCGGTCAATCAACACCCGCAGTGTCTGGAACAATTCGGGGGCATAGTGAACCTCATCGATCACCACGAGGCCCTCGAGCTTGCTCAAGGTTTCCATCGGATTGGCAAGCAGCCTGCGTGCCGAGGGACGCTCCAGGTCAAAATAATTGGGATGATCGGCCGGCAAGATCTGGCGCGCCAGCGTGGTTTTTCCGATCTGTCTTGGGCCGACCAGCTCCACCGCTCTGAAAAAAGACAGAAGCTGTCGGATGTGGGCAATAAGCCTGGGGCGTTGCAACATCACTGAAGTGTATCCCATTCACCATGAAATTCCCGCATCGCCGTGCGGGAATTTCATGGTGATTGTACCTTCAGCCAAGTCCAGTACACATCACCCCAGCGGCCGCACACCGATCAAAGGCGCATGCAACACCATGGCAAACACCAGCGCGGCGACCACGCCGACCACCACCGTGATGACTCCGCCCGCCACAGTGCCAGGTGGATACACGGTGCCTGCCGCCCGGTCACGCTGACGTGCCGCCCGGAAGCTAAGCACCGCCCAGGCGAGAAAAGCGCCAAAGAGCACCACATCGGCCAACCTGCCCGCCGCGAGCAGATGCGCAAGCGCCCAGACCTTGACCGACAAGACCATCGGGTGATGCAGCCTGGCCTTGAACCCATTGCGCGGAACATAGGCCGCGACGAACAGGATGAAGGCCCCCACCATCAGCAGCGCAGTCACATGCCGCATCCAGGCCGGTGAAGTCCACAGCACCAACGACCCTTGCCGCGCCTGGCCAAAGCCCCAGACCATGACGGCAAAGCCGACAATCGAAGCGACTGTGTACAAGCCCTTCCAGGGCAGTGGACCCAGCCTGGCAATCATCGAAGTGCGCCAGCCGTCGGCAAAGATACGCGTGGCATGCACGCCAAGAAACAATATGAGCCCCAGGATCAGCATCGTCATTTGGAAACTCTCCAAAGCTTGTGTAGGCGGATTATGAAGCCACGCGGGCCGTGCGGGGCTACGCTACATTTCGAGCCATGCACAAGAAAGCCCTCGTTCTCTTCTCTGGCGGCCAGGACTCCGCTACCTGCCTGGCCTGGGCGCTGGATCGCTACGAACAGGTCGAGACCATCGGCTTTGACTACGGCCAACGCCACCGGGTTGAACTCGATTGCCGCATAACCGTGCTTCAAAACCTGCGCGATGCCTTCCCGCACTGGGCCGCTCGCCTGGGGCAAGATCATTTGCTGGACCTGGGCTTACTGGGCCAGATCAGCGAAACCGCGCTCACCGCAGACAAGGTCATCACCTTCGAACAAAGCGGCCTGCCCAACACCTTCGTGCCCGGCCGCAATCTGATTTTCTTCACCTTCGCCGCAGCCGTGGCCTATAGGCGCGGCATCAGCGTGCTGGTGGGCGGCATGTGCGAGACCGATTACTCGGGCTACCCCGACTGCCGCGACGACACCTTGAAATCACTGCAGGTGACCCTGGGCCTGGGGCTGGATCAACGCCTGGTCATCGAAACCCCCTTGATGTGGCTGGACAAGAGCCAAACCTGGGTGATGGCGAAAAGTCTGGGTGGGCCGGGCCTAGTGGAGATCATCCGGCGCGATACCCATAGCTGCTATGTGGGCGACCACAGCACGCTGCATGCGTGGGGCTACGGATGCGGCAAGTGTCCGGCCTGTGAGTTACGGGCGAAAGGGTTTGACGCATTTGCACGTGCTGTGATCTGACGCCGCCTTGAGCTGTTAAGTGCCCCATAGGCCATAGGCCGGGTAGCCACTGGCCTCTCGGCAAGGCATCCATGAGATACTGTTATTGTTTCAATAATCGTTTCATGTCGCACATTGTCTACCGCAAGTCTGAGAGGTAGAAGCAGCATAATTAATAGCCAAGCATCGTTTCATACCATGCCTATTCTCGACATACTCTTGCAGACCTTGCGCATCTCGCGCCGTGTGCGGGCGCGGGAGCTACTGGAGCGCCTGCAGGTCAGCCGCGCGACGCTCATGCGCGCCGTGCGCGCGGCGGGGCTGAGGGTGGTCGCGCGCGGACAGGCAAGGCGCACGGCGTATGCGGCCCGGCGAACCGTCCGGGGAACTCTTGAGCGATTGCCATTGTTTCGGGTCGATGAGCACGGTCGCGCCCATGAGGTGGCCACTCTCATCCCGACGTATCCGAACGGATGCGCACTCGAATACCGAGAGCCCTTTGCCTGGCCGCTCGATCGGGACATGGAGGATGGCTGGTTTGACGGCCTGCCATATCCCTTGGAGGACATGCGGCCACAGGGATTTCTCGGGCGGCACTTCGCCCGGCACAACGCCAGCGTGTTGCAAGTCAACGAAGACCCGCAGCACTGGTCCGAGGACGACACGCTCTACGCTCTTGCTTTGCTAGGGAGTGACCACCCAGGTTGCTACATCCTGGGTGAGCCGGCTATGCGTCGCTGGCTCGCCCAGGCACACCAGGACCCTGCGGTGGTGGACGAAGCGAACTTTCAGGGTGCCTATCTGGCGCTGGCAGAGAACGCAATGGCACTTGGTGTGGCCGGCTCATCTGCCGGCGGGGAGTTTCCAAAGTTCACAGCCGTGCGCCGACGGGCCGGGGCTTTCTGCCATGTCATCGTGAAGTTCTCAGGCTCTGACACCTCGCCCGGAACCCAGCGCTGGTCGGACCTGCTCGTGTGCGAGCATCTGGCGCTCAACGCGCTTGCCGACCACCTGCACCTATCAGCGGCTCGAAGCCACATCCTCCAAGCCGGCGGGCGCACGTTCCTGGAGGTAGAGCGCTTTGACCGTCACGGGGCGCACGGACGCTCGCCGGTGTGCTCCTGGGCTTCGCTGAATGGTGCGTTATTTGGTCTGGGCGGCAAGCCCTGGACGACGGCGGCGCGGGCGCTTCGCGATAAGGGTTTGCTGGACGAGGCGGGGCTCGAGTGCATCGAGCTGCAGTGGCGTTTTGGCCAACTCATCGCCAACAGCGACATGCATGAGGGTAACTTGTCGTTTCTTCCGGGACTGCGCGTGGCTCCCGCGTACGACATGTTGCCCATGTTCTATGCGCCGGTACGTGGGGTGGAGCTTCCAAAGCGCCAGTTCGAGCCCGCCCTTCCTTTGCCTGCCGAGCACAGGTGCTGGATGGCCGCAGCCGAAGCTGCACAGAAATTCTGGAACGAAGCATCACAGGACAGCCGCATCAGCATAGAGTTCCGCGGCACCTGCACCCGAAACGCGCGAAGGGTAGCCGACCTACTTGAGCGGCTCTGAGACCTGTGCCATATATCTTCCCCGGCTTCGGAACTGGCCCGGCCAATCCTGCAGCGGCGGAGAGCAGGTTGACAAAGCCCTTTATTTACCCCATGATTATTGGGTAAATATTGGGCTTTTTGGGGGCGGTGATGGGTAAATCAAAAATTGGTTTTGAGGTCGATGAAAATGATTTGGCAAACGCCAAGGCTTACGTCGCAAAGAACGGCGGCTCACTGAACAAGCTTGTATCCGCGCTGTTCGCCACTCTAGGCAAGCAAGAGACTGCTCGAGCGCCTGTTCTCGACCCATCGTTGAAAGTATTGATGTCGGTGAGCACGGGGGCGATGTCCATTACGGAAGCCGCCCGTCGCCTCGAATTGCCTGATGCAGGCTACGTCCTTCAAAGATTGGCTGACACTGGCCTGCCCTTGCCTAGGTTGCCCGAAGAGCTTGTGCTTGGGCAATTGGGCGCTGCACGTGCGGCTCTTGACGATTGCTTGGTGCAACCTAATGTCACAGGGAAAAAGAATCGAAAGCGCGTCTCCCGCACAGCCAAAGCATGACTCGGCTGCTGATTCCGGACTCGGGACCGCTCTTTTCGTTGGCTGCTGGAAACTTGCTGCCGTTGCTTGCTAACTTCAACGTGGGCATTACAGACATTGTTCGCGATGAAACAGTAAACAAGGGGCAAAAGGCAAACGCCTCCAAGGAAGCGCAGAGCCTTCTTGACTATTACAACGCGAACTCCGCAAATATTTCTACGTTTCCGACCCAAGTCGGGGCCCTGATTGCGACACAAAGAAGACTTGAGCCGAACTATCGTCTGCCTCCAAACCTCGGTGAATTATCCATTCAAAGCCTTCTCACTGAATTGGAAATAACATCTCCGTGGGCAAGTCCCGTTGTCTTGTTTGAAGACAGTTGGTTTCTTAACAATGCCACCTCATTGACCAAGCCATACGTTTTACTCAGCACACAGGCATTTTTGGAATACGCACAAGAAAAGAAGTGGATTAAATCCGCTGCAAGAGCCAGGGAGGCGATAGCGAAGGCTCGGCCCATGGCCTACAAGGAGAGCGTGAGCGTCCTCAGCTCAGGAGGGCCGCCATGACTGTCTATGGTGTCGTCGCTCTTCGCGAAACTGCAACGCCTGCTAGAAAAGACAGGCCCTGCGAAAAACTATCGAGCAGCTTGCGCTAATGGTGGGAAAAGTTGCATCTGTGTCGGGATTCGACATGCATTGGTCCTCAAACGTCAATATTGGCCGCTCGCAACGCATTCGTCTCGATGAATTCCCGCCGCGGCTCGACATCATCGCCCATCAGCATGGTGAACACGCGGTCGGCTTCGATGGCGTCGTCGATCTGCACACGCAGCAGGCGTCGCACGGTAGGGTCCATGGTGGTCTCCCATAGCTGCTGCGGGTTCATCTCGCCCAGACCCTTGTAGCGCTGCCTGGCGGTGGCGCGCTCTGCTTCGCCGATCAGCCAGCGCATCGCCTGGCGGAAGTCGGTGACTTTTTCTTCCTTCTGCCGCTCGCCTTCGCCGCGCGTCACCTTGGCGCCTTCGTTCAGCAGGCCACGGAAGGTGTTGGCGGCTTCGGCCAGGGCGGCATAGTCGGCACCGTGCACGAAGTCTTGCGTGATGACGCTGCTCTTGATGTTGCCATGGTGCCTGCGGCTGATGCGCAAGATCGGCTTGTCGGTGCGGGTGTCGAATTCACCGGCGACTTCGGCAGGAGCCGCGTTGCTCGCCTTGTCCAGCTCTTGCAGCTTGGTTTGCAAAGCCACCGCAGCGGCTTCTGCATCAAGCACGGTGTCCAGGTTCAGGCTCACACCGTCAGCGATCGCACGCAGCGCTTCGGCATCCATGAAGCCCGAGAGGCGGTTGATCACTGCCTCGGCCGCCTGGTGCTTGCGCGCCAATTCGGTGAGCGTCTCGCCGGACAGCACAGGGGTGCCATCGCCACCTGTCTGCACGCTCGCGCCATTCATGGCAATGCGCAACAGGAAGCGGTCGAGCTCGGTGCCGTCCTTGAGGTAAAGCTCTTCCTTGCCGGCCTTCACTTTGTAGAGCGGTGGCTGAGCAATGTAGATGTGCCCGCGCTCGACCAGCTCGGGCATCTGCCGATAAAAGAAAGTGAGAAGCAGGGTGCGGATGTGCGCGCCGTCGACGTCGGCGTCGGTCATGATGATGATGCGGTGGTAGCGCAGCTTGGCGACGTTGAAGTCATCGGCGCCGGTGTTGCCGCCCGCGCCAGTGGCCTTGCCGATGCCGGTGCCCAGTGCGGTGATGAGCGTCAAGATCTCATTGCTGGTGAGCAGCTTTTCATAGCGCGCTTTCTCCACGTTCAGAATTTTTCCGCGCAAGGGCAGGATGGCCTGGAACTTCCGGTCGCGGCCTTGCTTTGCACTGCCGCCTGCGGAATCGCCCTCTACGATGTAGATCTCGCACATCGCCGGGTCTTTCTCCTGGCAATCAGCTAGCTTGCCGGGCAGGCCCATGCCGTCGAGCACGCCCTTGCGGCGCGTCATCTCGCGCGCCTTGCGTGCAGCTTCGCGCGCGCGCGCTGCTTCGATGATCTTTCCAACGATGATCTTGGCGTCGTTCGGGCGCTCTTGCAGGTAGTCGCCCAGCATGCGCGCGATCACGTCTTCCACTGGCCCGCGCACTTCGCTGGAGACCAGCTTGTCCTTGGTCTGGCTGGAAAATTTTGGCTCTGGCACTTTCACGCTCAGCACGCAGGTGAGGCCTTCACGCATGTCGTCGCCGGTCACTTCGACCTTGGCCTTCTTAGCCAGCTCGGTGTCGTCGATGTACTTGTTGATCACGCGCGTCATGGCGGCGCGCAAGCCCGTGAGATGGGTGCCACCATCGCGCTGCGGAATGTTGTTGGTGAAGCACAGCACCTGCTCGTTGTAGCCGCTGTTCCACTGCATCGCCACCTCGACGCCGATGTTGGTGTTCTGGTCGCTCTGGCGATCACCCACCGCGTGGAACACGTTTGGGTGCAGAACCGTTTTGCCTTTGTTGATAAAGGCGACGAAGCCCTTGACGCCGCCGGCGCCGGAAAAATCGTCTTCCTTGCCGCTGCGCTCGTCCATCAGGCGGATGCGCACACCGTTGTTCAGGAAACTCAGCTCACGCAGTCGCTTGCTGAGAATCTCGTAGTGAAAATCAGCGTTTTCCTTGAAAATTTCGCCATCAGGAAGGAAGTGAACCTCGGTACCGCGTTTGTCGGTCTCACCGAGAATGTGCATGGGCGAAACCTCGACGCCATCGACGGTCTCAGTGATGCGGTTTTGCACAAAGCCACGGCAAAACTCCAGCACGTGGACCTTGCCTTCGCGCCGCACTGTCAGGCGCAGCATCTTGGACAGCGCATTCACGCAGCTCACACCCACGCCGTGCAGACCGCCTGAAACCTTGTAGCTGTTCTGGTTGAACTTGCCCCCGGCATGTAGTTCCGTCAGGGCGATCTCGGCAGCCGAGCGCTTGGGCTCGTGCTTGTCATCCATCTTGATGCCGGTGGGAATGCCGCGCCCGTTGTCCACCACGCTGATGGAGTTATCGGTGTGGATGGTGACCACGATGTCGTCGCAGTGACCGGCCAGTGCCTCGTCGATGGAATTATCCACCACCTCGAACACCAAGTGATGCAAGCCTGTGCCGTCAGACGTGTCGCCAATGTACATGCCAGGGCGCTTGCGCACCGCCTCCAGCCCTTCCAGAATCTGGATGGAAGACTCACCATATGCGGCGCTTGCGCCGACCTGATGCGCATCGATCTGAGGCTGGAAATTGGAACTTTCCTCACCGACCGGGCCGGTGTTCACATTGTTTTCTTCGGACATAGACAACTTTTCTCAAACTCTTGAAGGACCAAACCCGCCTGTGACGGCGGGTTGGGTTTGCGTGGATGCCAGAGCAAGTCAGGCATGTCGGCCAAGGGTTAAATCCGCATCGGCATCACCACGTATTTGAAGGTCGAGTTCTCGGGGATGGTGAACAACGCCGAACTGTTGGAGTCGGCCAGTTCCAATTTCACCATCTCCTGGCTCATGTTGGTCAGGGCATCGATGAGGTAGGTGACGTTAAAACCGATCTCAATCACGTCGCCGCCGTAGTCGATGTCCAACTCATCCACAGCCTCTTCCTGCTCGGCATTGTTGGAGGCCACGCGCAGAGTGCCGGGTTCAATGTTCAGGCGCACACCCTTGAATTTTTCGCTGGTCAGGATGGCCGTGCGCTGAAGGCTTGCCAGTAGCGGCGCGCGGCCCAGCGTAACGGCATTCTTGTGATTTTTTGGTATCACACGGTTGTAGTCGGGGAACTTGCCTTCGACCAGCTTGGTGACGAATTCCATGCCTTCAAAACTGAACTTCGCCTGGTTGTTGGCGAACTGCATTTCGATGGCGCCTTCTGCATCCGAAAGCAGGCGCTGCATTTCCAGCACTGTCTTGCGCGGAAGGATGACTTCCTGCCTTGGAACTTCCACGTCCAGCGTTGCGCTGGCATAGGCCAGACGGTGCCCATCGGTGGCCACCAGGCTGAGCTGCTTGCCCTCGGCCACGAACAGAATGCCGTTGAGGTAGTAGCGAATGTCATGCACCGCCATCGCGAAGGAAACCTGGTTTAGAAGGTCCTTGAGCGTCTTTTGCGGCACGCTGAAAATCGGCCCGAAATTGGCGGCTTCCTGGACCAGCGGAAAATCTTCAGCGGGCATGGTCTGCAAGGTGAACTTACTCTTTCCGCCCTTGAGAACCAACTTGTTTTGACTGGACTCGAGACTCACCGTCTGATCGCTGGGCATGGTGCGCAAAATGTCGATCAGCTTGCGTGCGCCCACCGTGGTGGTGAAGTTGCCGCTGTCGCCGTCGAGCTGCGCGGTGGTGCGAATCTGGATCTCAAGGTCGCTGGTGGTGAGCTGCAGCGACTCGCCCGTCTTGCGAATCAGCACGTTGGCCAGAATTGGCAGGGTGTGCCGGCGCTCCACAATGCCGGAAACCGATTGCAGAACCGAGAGCAGCCTGTCTTGCGTTGCCTTCAGGACGATCATGTCAACCTCTTCTCTTTATTTCTTTAATTTAGATTAGTAGTAGCTAGATAAGGGAGCGGGTCCGCTGTGGACAACCGCTATTTTCCCCTTTTTTATCAAGCACTTGCCCAAATAAAAACACTGTGCTTAGGTGTGCTTCCGTGGTGTACGCCCGGCATGGATAACTTTCTCTGCCAGCCATTTTGTGTGGATAAGGTGTCAGTTGTGCCAGATCTATCCCCAGGCTTGTTATATGCGAACTTTAAACGTAATAAAGGACCTGTCATTTTCAGCCCTTCAGCGTTTGTTCCAGCACATGAAGTTGCTGATTGAGCTCTGTCATTTGCTGGCGTTCGCCGCCGATCTTGCGTACCGCATGCAGTACCGTGGTGTGGTCACGCCCGCCAAACAGTTCACCGATTTCGGGCAGGCTCTTCTGGGTTAACTCCTTGGCCAGGTACATCGCGATCTGACGGGGCCGGGCGATCGATGCCGGGCGCTTCTTGGAATACATGTCGGCGACCTTGATCTTGTAATAATCGGCCACCGTTTTTTGTATGTTTTCAACCGAAATCTGTCGGTTCTGAATGGAAAGCAGGTCGCGCAAGGCCTCACGTGCCAACTGGATGGAGATTTCTTTCTGGTTGAAGCGTGAGTAAGCCAGGATTTTACGCAGAGCGCCTTCCAACTCCCGTACGTTCGATCGGACGTTCTTGGCCACGAAAAAAGCCACTTCTTCTGGCATCTCAGCGCTTTCAGCCCGCGCTTTATTGATCAGAATGGCCACTCTCATTTCCAGCTCAGGCGGCTCGATCGCCACCGTCAAGCCGGAATCGAAGCGCGAAACCAACCTCTCGTGGATGTCCGCCAAACCCTTCGGATAGGTGTCGCTGGTCATCACGATGTGGGACTTTTTGGCTAGAAGCGCCTCAAAAGCGTTAAAGAACTCTTCCTGGGTGCGGTCCTTGTTGGCGAAGAATTGGACATCGTCGATCAGCAGCAGATCCAGCGAATGGTAGCGCTCCTTGAATTCATCAAAAGTCTTGCGCTGGTACGCCTTGACCACATCTGACACGAATTGTTCGGAATGGATGTAGAGAACTTTGCTGCCGGGCCGGTCGGCCAGCAGTTTGTTGCCCACGGCATGCATCAAATGAGTCTTACCCAATCCGACGCCGCCATAGATGAAGAGTGGGTTGTAGAGTTGACCAGGCATACCTGACACATGCATGGCCGCGGCGCGTGCCATTCGATTGGCTGTGCCTTCGACCAGGGTGTCGAAAGTCAAGGCAGTGTTCAGGCGGTTCTTGAAGCCGGCGGCCGCTCCGTCATCATTGATTTCAGCCGGCTCACGCACCGGACTCAATTCAGGGGAAGAGGGGGTGCTGTAAGAGCGGGCCGATATTTCTCTGGGTGCAAGCGCTAACTCAAGATGAACCGATTGCCCATAAATCTTTTCCAGAAGGCTGGCGATACGACCTGAATACTGAGCCCGCACCCAGTCCAGTTTGAAGCGATTTGCAACGAAGATGGTGACCTTGGAGAAGTCCTCGGAAACCTGGGCGACAAGTGGCTTGATCCAGGTGTTGAACTGCTGCTCGGGCAGCTCCTGGGCCAACTGGTCGAGGCAGGCTTGCCACAGGCTGCCCCCCGCCCCATGGCCGGCGTTGACCGCCAGACTCTTGTGTTGCCCCTCACTCATTATTGGCTATTGCCTCTGTGGATATATTCATTCTAGGAAGGGCGCGATTCTAGATTATCAAAGCCTTATCCACAAAGATGATTTTAATATGAGGGGATCGGTCCAATGACAAGTTCGAAAGGTGGTGAAAGAGGCTTTACAGCGCTATGTCGTTGCCGTCATTGAGAAATTCAGTGATAATCGTGGGTTTCCCTTAGAGCCAATCATGAAACGCACCTACCAACCCTCCAAAGTGCGCCGCGCACGTACCCACGGCTTTCTCGTTCGGATGAAGACACGCGGTGGCCGCGCTGTCATCAACGCACGCCGAGCCAAGGGCCGCAAGCGTCTGGCTGTCTGAGCCGGCCTCCCGCCGGCCGGGCCTCGCAGCGCACTGATGTGCAGCGGCTGAAGACACGGGCGCAGTTCCAGGCCGTCATGGCGGGCGCCACTGTATCGCGTACCGCGCACTTCGTGTTGCACCGCGTTGCGCTGAGCGTGCCATCCCCCACAGGGCCTGAGTCCTTGCGACCGCAGGCCCTGTTTGTTGTGCAGGAGCCTTGGATAGGCGCGCTGATACCAAAGCGCTGGGCCAAGAGGGCGGTCACGCGAAATGCCATCAAACGACAAATTTATATCGTGAGCCAGGCCATCGAACCCCAGTTGCCTCTTGCCGCCCATGTGGTGCGGCTGCGGTCGGGCTTTGACCGTACCCAATTCGTGAGTGCCACCTCGGATGCATTAAAGCGCGCCGTGCGGACCGAGTTGCAGGCGCTCTTTAGCCGGGCGGCAGCATGATCCGCTCTCTGCTGATCGCGTTGGTCAAGGGCTATCGGCTCTTGCTCAGTCCGTGGCTGGGCTCATCTTGCCGGTTCGCGCCCACCTGCTCGGCCTATTCGCTGCAGGCGCTTGAGCAGCATGGCGCCGCTGCTGGCACCTACCTCACGTTGGCGCGTCTCGCGCGATGCCATCCCTGGTGCGAAGGCGGGCATGACCCGGTGCCTGCCCAGGCGCCCAGCATCTTTGCCGCCTTGCATCCTTCCTTTTCCAAGAAGAAGTCTTCATGAATGACATTCGCCGCACCATTTTGTGGGTGATCTTCGGTTTTTCCATGGTGTTGCTATGGGACCAATGGCAGATCCATAACGGAGGCAAGCCTACATTTTTCCCCGGCGCGCCCACAGCGCCCGCGCCTACCACCAAGGCACCCGCATCTGGCGTGCCATCCGCCGCAGTGCCCGCAGCTGCCAACGCAGCAGCACCGACCCCAGCCGGAATGGTCCCGGGTGGCGCGCCGGCCAGCGCAGGAGTCGCGCCAGCGGTCAAGGGAGAGAAATTCACCGTCACCACTGACTTGCTTCGCCTGACATTCGACACCGTGGGCGGATCGCTGGTGCGCACCGAGTTCCTCAACGTGGCAGGAGAAGACAAGGCCGGCCACTATGTCTTGCTCGATGACAGCGCGGGCCGCAAGTACGTGGCCGAGACCGGCTTGATCGGCGGCGATTTTCCCAATCACACGACGATCATGAGCGCAAGCGGGGCGCGGGAGCTCAAGGAAGGGGCCAACGAGCTTGTGTTGAAGTTCGAATCACCCGAACAAGGTGGCGTGCGGTTTATCAAGACCTACACGTTCAAGCGCGGCGCCTACGAAGCCACCGTACGTCACGAGGTGATCAATGCCGGCGCCGCGCCAGCTTCGCCGCAGCTTTACCTGCAGTTGGTTCGCGAGAATTTCAAGCTGCCAGGTGACTCTTCCTTCTACTCCACCTTCACCGGCCCGGCCGTCTACACCGAAGCGAAGAAATTCCAGAAGGTCGACCAGAGCGACATCGAGAAGAACAAGGCCGATTTCCAGAAGGAATCTTCCAACGGCTATGTGGCCATGGTGCAGCATTACTTCGCCAGTGCGTGGATCCTGCCCGACGGAATCAAGAGAGAGCTGTTCGCTCGCAAGGTCGACACCAACTTCTACTCGGTTGGCATGATTGCCTCTCTGGGCCCAATCGCTCCAGGAAGCAACAAGGCGGTAGAGGCGACATTCTTCGCTGGTCCCCAGGAAGAAAATTTGATGGAAAAAATCGCTCCCGGCCTGGAACTGGTCAAGGACTACGGCTGGCTCACCATTCTGGCCAAGCCTCTGTATTGGTTGTTAACCCAGTTGTACAGCTTCCTGCACAACTGGGGCTGGGCCATCATGGCGCTGGTGCTGACCATCAAGATTGCGTTCTACTGGTTGCAGGCCAAAGGCTATGAGAGCATGGCCAAGATGAAGGCCATCAACCCCAAGGTCATGGCCATGCGCGAGCGCTTCAAAGACAACCCGCAGCAGATGCAACAGGAGATGATGCGCATCTACCGCGAAGAAAAGGTCAATCCGATGGGTGGCTGCTTCCCCATCATGGTTCAGATCCCCGTGTTCATCGCGCTTTACTGGGTGTTGCTGTCCAGCGTGGAAATGCGCAGCGCGCCCTGGATTGGCTGGATCAAGGATTTGTCCGCCCCCGATCCTTTCTTCATCCTGCCGGTGGTGATGACCTTGACCACCATGTTGCAGACCGCGCTCAACCCCACGCCGCCAGACCCGATGCAGGCCAAGCTGATGTGGTTCATGCCGCTGGCATTCAGCGTGATGTTCTTCTTTTTCCCCTCGGGCTTGGTGCTGTACTGGATCACCAACAACGTGCTGTCCATCGCACAGCAGTGGCTGATCAACACGCGCATGGGCGTGCCGCCGCAATTCAACTTGCCCAAGTTCAGGTAGCCGGCTACTCAGCCGCTACAGCCAAGGGCCGCCACAAGCGGCCCTTGGCGTTTCTTGCAACCCTATCCGTGCCGTCAAGCCCGTGCGGAGGCGACAATAAAGGACCATGTCCGTACACAATGCCCAGTCCATCGCCGCCATCGCCACCGCGTCGGGGCGCGGGGCAGTGGGCATCGTGCGAGTCTCTGGCACGGCTGTCGAGGCAGTCGCTGCGGCCATCTGCGGGCGAAGGCTCAAACCCCGTGAAGCGACCTACCTGCCATTTAGGGCCGCAGACAGCAGCAGCATCGATCAGGGCCTGGCGATTTATTTCCCGGCGCCGCACTCCTACACCGGTGAAGACGTGCTTGAGCTTCAAGCGCATGGGGGCCCGGTGGTGTTGCAATTGTTGCTGGCACGTTGCCTGGAATCCGGGGCCGACGCTGGTTTGCGCGTAGCGCAGCCCGGAGAGTTCACCCAGCGCGCCTTTCTCAATGACAAGATCGACCTGACCCAGGCCGAGGCGATCGCCGATCTTATCGATGCCAGCACCGAGGCTGCGGCGCGCAGCGCGAGCCGTTCATTGTCAGGCGAGTTCTCGCGCGAAATCGCCCTGCTGCGCGACGCGCTGATCCACCTGCGCATGCTGGTGGAGGCCACTCTTGATTTCCCTGAGGAAGAAATCGACTTTCTGCAAAAGGCCGACGCGCAAGGCCAGCTCGATCACTTGCGTCAGACCCTCGCGCGCGTGATGCAGCGCGCTCGCCAGGGTGCCTTGCTGCGCGAGGGCGTCAAGATAGTCATAGCGGGACAACCCAATGCCGGCAAGAGCTCACTGCTCAATGCGCTGGCCGGTGCGGAGCTTGCTATCGTCACGCCAGTGCCTGGCACCACGCGGGACGTCGTCAGTCAGACCATCCAGATCGAAGGCGTGCCCCTGCATGTGATCGACACCGCAGGCCTGCGCGACAGCCAGGACCATGTGGAGATGATCGGCATCGAGCGAGCCTGGGGCCAGATCGAAAGCGCGGATGCAGTGCTGTTTCTGCACGACCTCACGCGCTTGCATCAATCCGATTACGTGGCGGCCGATGATGCTATTGCTCAAACCCTGGCCGACAAACTACCGTCCTCGGTTCCGATCATTGATGTGTGGAACAAAATCGACGCCGCGCCCGATGCAGTACTGTCCGCCACACCCGGCGACAAGCTGCATCTGTCCGCCAAGAACGGCGTTGGACTGCAGGCCCTGCGCCAACGCCTGCTGGAAGTGGCGGGCTGGCAGTCGGCACCCGAAGGCGTGTACATCGCGCGCGAGCGCCACGTACAGGCGCTGCGCAGGGTGCAGAGCCATCTGGATGAGGCACACAGCTTGCTTGCCTCTCAAGCCCAGTCGCTTGATCTCTTGGCCGAAGAGTTGCGCTTGGCGCAGAACGCGCTCAATGAAATCACGGGGGAGTTCACGTCGGATGATTTGCTGGGGGTGATCTTTTCGAGCTTCTGTATAGGAAAATGACAGCACGTCGCCGCCGCCACCACCGGCACCTCGAGCCGCTCTTCCAGCGGCAAGGACAAAGCACGCGCCACGGTACCGGCCGATCCACGCGCGCCACCGGAGAAGATCAGCTTGTTAACCCGAGTTCGGCCAGTCACTGTGTATTCAGACCCAGCTTGCGGATCAGCGGGGCATACCGGTCCGAGTGCGTGCGCACCATGTTTACCAGCTCTTCGGGGCCGGTCGAAAACGGTTCCGTGCCGACCGTTCGCAGCCTCTGCGCGATATCGGGCATCTGCGCGAGCGCCTTGAGCTCCGCGGTCAGGCGATTCACGATCTCCCTCGGAGTGCCCGCAGGCGCTGCCATCCCATAGAAAACGGGCCCGAAGATCTGGTCCCCGTACCCCAACTCGGCGAAGGTCGGCACCTGCGGAAACTCCGGGCTGCGCTTGCTTGCGCCTATCGCGATCGGCCGCAGGCGGCCGGCTTTGAGCAGATCGGTGAAGCTGGTGCCGGCCACTGAATCGACATCGCCGGCGACGGCTGCCCGGTAGCTTTCGGCCCCGCCCTTGTACGGCACATGCAGCAGCTCGATCCCGGCTTGCGCGGCCATCATCTCGAAGCTTAGCTGCGGCACGCTGCCCAAGCCGTAGGTGCTGAAGCTCACCTTCTTTGGCGCCTGCTTGGCGAGACTCACGTATTCGGCGAAAGAGTGCACAGGGACACTCGGATTGACTGCCAGAATAAAACTGACGCTGCGCGCGATCGTGCCAACGTAGCTGAGGTCCTTCAGCGGATCAAATGCCGGTATCTTCAACAGATAGGGCGCGATGACCACGTTGTCCGAGATGAACATCATCAGGGTGTGCCCGTCTGGCACGGCGCCGAGCAGCATCCGGACTGCGAGAACGCCACCCGCGCCCGCGCGGTTTTCAACGACGACGGGTTGGCCCAATGATTTCGAAAGTCTGTCGGCGACCAGCCGGGCGATGAAATCGCCAGATGCGCCGGTGTTGCTCGTCACAAGCAGGCGAACGGCCCGATCGGGGTATCCTTGCGCCGCGGCCAGCGCGGCAGCCAGCGTGAGACCCAAGGCCAAGCTGAGTTTGCGGAAGTTGTGGCTCATGTATCTCCTTTTGGGTATTGCTGTGTGCTCTATACCGGTGGTCATTGTTTGGGCAATCCCAGCTTCTCAATGAGAGGCGCATAGGTGGTGATCGCCCTCCCGATGGTGCGTTGAATCTGTTCTCCACTGGCCCAAAACGGCTCGGACGCGATGCCTGCCATTTTCTGGACGGCGTCCGGCGCCTCGGCTGCCTTGCGCACTTCAGTGGCGAGGCGACCGAGAATCTGAGCAGGAAGTCCAGCGGGAGCGGCAAGGGCGTAGATCACGGGGCCGAAGATCTCGTCTCCGTGTCCGAGCTCCGCGAAGGTCCGTACAGAGGGCAGCTGCTCTGATCGCTGTGCGCCTCCCACAGCCAATGCTCGCAGCTTCCCGCCCTTTATCAGCTCCACGATGTTGATCGCCGACACCGCATCGACGGCGCCGGCAACTGCCGCGCGCTGGCTTTCAAGGCCCCCCTTGTAGGGCACGTGGAGCATCTCGATCGCAGCCTTCGCGCTCATCATCTCGAAGCTGAGATGCGGAAAGCTCCCCTGTCCGTAAGTGCTGTAGGTGAGCTTGCCCGGTGAGCTCTTCGCGAGCTTGATGTAGTCCTCGAAGGTCTGTGCCGGCACACTCGGATGCACGGCCAGAAAGAAACTCCGGCTGCGCGCGACGGCCCCAATGTAGGTGAAATCCTTGATCGAATCGAACGGCGACTTTTCCACCAGCTGCGGGGCGATGGCGAGGTTGTCGCCGAAGAAAAGCAGCAGGGTGTACCCATCGGGGCGAGCTCCGATGAGCGCCTTGGCTGCGATGATGCCCGAGGCGCCCGGCCGGTTGTCCACCACGACGGACTGACCCAGCGACTGACTCAGCTTGTCCGCCAAGTAGCGCGCGACGAAGTCACCTGAGCCCCCCGAACCACTCGAGGAGATCAGTCTGATCGGACGGTCAGGCCATGTTTGTGCCGGCGCGTTGGAAGCGCCAAGCAGCCCCGAGACAACAAGGGCCAGGGCAGCCAATGTCTTGCTCATGCGTTGTTCCTTTAAAAAGTCGCTAGGAGCCTGGCGGACTTTGGGATTGTCCTCGGCTTGCGCAAATTTCGCTTCGACGTTCAATCTCCGACAGGCTCCTAAGCACGAATTCCCGGTAAGGCAACAGTCGGGCAGACCCCAGCTGTGGAATGCACCTGTGTCAGGGCAGCCGGGCCGGGGAAAGGTGTACCCTGATGCGATGGCTCGCCTGCCCTTCATCCGCCCACATGACATCCCATCCACCCACCCTGACATAGCGGCCCGGAAAGCGGACGCATTTGCCGTCCTGGCGCACAGCCTTGACGGCACGCGCGCAATGTTGAGCCTGGGCCGCTACATGCGCGATGGCAGCCGTCTTGACCCTCGGTTGCGCGAACTGGCAATCCTCCAGGTGGGTTGCCTGGTCGGTGCGCGCTACGAGTTCTACCACCACGTCAAGATCGGTTTCGATTTCGGTGTCACAGAAGCCGACGTCGACGCAGTCATCGCAGAAACCAGGGGCGAGCACACCGCACTGGGCCAGCTGGAACGCGCGGTCTTGCGCATGGCCCGCCAATTGACTGGGGAGATACGCCTGGACTGGGACACCTTCGCTTTCCTGGAGCAAAGCCTGGGACGCGAGCAACTGGTTGATCTGGCCTTGATCATCGGCCACTACAACAGCGTGGTCCGCCTCATTGCATGCTTCGAGGTGGACCTGGAGCCTGGCTACGAGGACCTGGTCCGGCGCTTCCCCCTGCCGGCCTGAGCCTGCGTTGAAGCCGTGCTCACAGCTGCACTCGCGACGTTGCGAGACTTCACATCAAGGCTAGACAACGGCCCCGAACATTGCACCAACACCGTAGGTGATGGCCATCGCCAGCGCGCCCCAGAAGCCGACCCGGGCCGCACCGACAGCGGCCGATGCACCGCCGGCCCGAGCTGCTACTGCGCCCAGAACAACCAGCAGAGCAAGGGAGGTGGCCGTCACGGCAAGGGTGAGTGTCGCTTGCGGTGCGAGGACCACCACCACCAGCGGTACTGCAGCACCGACAGCAAATGACCCGGCTGACGCGAACGCCGCCTGCACCGGACGTGCGCGCATCATGCTGGAGATGCCGAGCTCTTCGCGCGCATGGGCTCCCAGCGCGTCTTTGGCCATCAACTGTGCGGCCACCTGCTTGGCCAGTTCAGGCTCCAGACCGCGGGTGACGTAGATGGCCGCCAGCTCTTCATGTTCGGCGACGCTTTGTGTTGCCAACTCCCGGCTTTCGCGCGCAAGGTCGGCCTCTTCCGTGTCCGATTGAGAGCTCACCGAAACATATTCCCCCGCGGCCATGGACATCGCGCCCGCGACAGTGCCGGCCACGCCGGCGATCATGACAGCGCTCGGGGTTGCGCCACCTGCGGCCACGCCCAGCACCAAGCTGGCGGTTGAAACGATTCCGTCATTTGCCCCTAGTACGGCTGCACGAAGCCACCCAATTCGATCCGACCGGTGACGTTCACTGTGACGCATAACTCTTCCTAGTCTCGTGTTGACGAAATTGGGCGATTAGGATGCCCCCACTAGGATCATGCATTGAATCGCGCTCGTGTAACCGCACCAGAGTCCGGGGTATCAACTGTAATGACCCGTTAACGGCACTTGTGTGTTGCCAGGAGGCCCGTTACTGTCGCTCCAACATGAACACGGAAGTGACCTCTGGATGACTGCTGCTGTACTTGCTCTGCCCAAAGTTGATTTGCGCGGACTCATGCGCGCTGTGGCCCACAACCAGTCGAACGATGGGTTCTCTCTGACTCTGTTTCCAGATCAGTGGGAAGTGCTGGGCGTCTATCTGCAACCCTTCGAACTGCCTCAGAGTCAGGTGCTGATCGAGCAGAACGCAACGGATCGCTCGCTTTACCTGATCGAGAGCGGCAGCTTGTCTGTGCATTACGAGGACGTCAAAGGTCGGGTGCGGCTGGCCATCGTGGGTGCGGGATCGGTCGTGGGAGAAGGCGCATTCTTCAGTCACCTGCCGCGAAATGCCACGGTGCAGGCGGCCAGCACCAGTAAGCTGTGGTGCCTCACGCCCATCCGGTTTGCGCAGTTGAGCAACCGCCACCCCGGGATTGCGCTGGAGCTGGCCATGGCCCTGGGCTCGCTGGTGTCGCGGCGCCTGGTCAACAAACCCAAGCGGATTGCGGTGACCTGAGCCTGCAAGCTTTTCACGACTGAAGCCGCGTGTCGGCGCTTGGATACCGGCTCGGCGGAAAGTTGTGGGCAATTTCTGGAGCGCCAACTACACTGCATCTGTCGAGAAAGCGGAGGAGACGCGCGCTTTCATGCCCGTGCCCAATGCGCTCATTTCAGGCAGAAGGTTATCCATGTCACTGTTTCACTGGCTGTTTCGCAGCATGACGCCGGTCAAGCCCCAGGCCGAAAGCTCGGGCTTGTCCCGCATGGAGGCCACCCGTCCGGCGTCGCGCGGCGGTGCAAGCATGGTGCCGCCAAGCGGCAATGCACAGGCGGCCAATCGCAAGGGCGAGCGCATGGCGCGGCGCGAGCTGCTCTACACGGTGGTGCGCGACTCAATGATGCGCGCGGGCGTGCTGTCGGCCAGCTACAAGTTCAAAGTCTTGTCGCTGGACGCGCGTGGACGCCAGTTTCTGGTGATGGTCGATCTGGCCCAGGAGCGCAGCGGCAACACGACCCGGCTGGCAGAGATCGAAGCGTTGATCGCGCAGGCGGCCAAATCACGTCATGACATTCTGGTCACCCGCGGTCTACTGGCGCGTCAACGAGCATGTTGCGGTGGGCGACCCCAATGCCCAGGCCAGGCAGAAGGAGAAGGCGCCGCCGCCACCTGTGGACAGGAGTGCTCCCCCAGGGTTTGATCCAATTGAAGCGGATGAGGTGGCGGCTTTCAATCAGGCTCTGACCAGTGGCGCCACTGCTTCGCTGGTCGCTGAGCCGCAGAAGACGGCGGCGAAGAAACCCGCGGGGGCAGTCCCACCCACAGACGGCGGCGCGCGCCAGCCGGCTCCGAGCTACACGCTCCTCACCGGGTTCGAGGACACGGAGTTGCCAGAATCGAACGCAGGCACGCAGGACCTGAGCGGCACTCAATATGGCAGCCTGAAATAATCCGACACGCTCATCCCCTGAGCAGCTTTTCTTCCGCGATTGCCAGCGTCTCGGCAAGACCTGACAGCACCAGCGTGTCGCCGTCCGCCAGCAAAGGATCGGTGATTGGATCCACCGTCTTGCCGTTCGCACGCCGCAGGCTGATCACCCGCACACCCAGCGCCTGCAGTGCGAGCCGGCTGAGCGGGCGGCCCAATGTGCGCGCGCCCATTGGCAGGGTGACGGTCGCCAGGCGTTCGGTCTCCAGCTCGTCGACGGTGTCGTCGTCCGCGCCATGGAAGTAGCCGCGCAACAGGCTGTAGCGCTCGTCGCGCTGGTCCTGCACGATGCGAATCACGCGCCGCATTGGCACGCCCACCAGTGCCAGAGCATGGCTTGCCAGCATGAGTGAGCCTTCCATGGCCTCGGGCACCACTTCGGTCGCACCGGCGGCTCGCAGCCGCTCCAGATCGCGGTCATCCTGGGTGCGCACGATGACCGGCACTTGCGGAGCGTGGTCGCGGGTGTTGGCCAACACTTTCATTGCCCCCGGACTGTCCAGGTAGGTCACCACCACCGCGCTGGCGCGTGCCAGTCCGGCGGCCATCAGGGCCTGCAGGCGCGCGGCATCGCCGAACACAACCGAGTCACCCGCTGCCGCAGCCTGCCGCACGCGGTCGGGGTCCAGGTCCAGGGCCATGTAGGGGATGCCCTCGCGCTCCAGGATGCGGCCCAGGTTCTGGCCGCAGCGGCCATAACCGCAGATGAGCACATGGCGGCTTGTGTTGATCGACTTGCGGGCGATGCTGGTCATCTGCAGTGATTGCTGCAGCCATTCGCTAGCCACCAGTTTCATCACAATTTGATTGGCATACATGATCATGAATGGCGTGGCCAGCATCGACAGCACCATGGCGGCCAAGATGGGATTGAGCAGATCCGGCGGAACCAGACGGTTTTGCTGGGCCAGTGTCAGCAGCACGAAACCGAATTCGCCAGCCTGCGCCAGGTAAAGGCCGGTGCGCAGCGACACCCCAGCTGACGTGCCCAGCAGTCGGGCCAGCGCCGTCACCAGCAGCAGCTTGAACAAAACCGGGAGTGTCAGCAGCACCAGCACCAGCCCCCATTGCTCTACGACATGCCGCCAGTCCAGAATCATGCCGATGGTGATGAAGAACAGGCCAAGCAGCACGTCGTGGAAGGGCCGGATGTCGGTCTCCACCTGATGCTTGTATTCGGTCTCGGAGATCAGCATACCGGCGAGGAAGGCGCCTAGGGCCAGCGACAAACCGGCCAGCTCAGTCAACCAGGCCAGCCCCAGAGTCACCAGCAGCAGGTTGAGCACGAACAGCTCTTCGCTCTTGCGCCGCGCCACCAGGGTCAGCCACCATCGCATGACCCAATGCCCGCCAACCAACAGCACCGTGATGAGCACCGCGGCCTTGACCGCCGCCAAAGCCAATGCTTTAAGCAGCATCTCGGGCTCGCTGCCCAGGGCCGGAATCAGCACCAGCAAGGGCACCACGGCCAAATCCTGGAACAGCAGCACGCCCATGACGCGCCTGCCGTGCTCGGTCTCCAATTCCAGCCGTTCGGCAAGCAGCTTGACAACAATTGCCGTGCTGCTCATGGCCAGTGCGCCCGACAGCGCAACTGCAGTGCGCCATTCCATCTTCCATAGCTTGGGCGCCAGCCCTGCCAGAAAAAGTGACCCGGCGGTGATCAGTATCACGGTCAGTGCCACCTGGAACAAGCCCAAGCCGAACACATGGGCGCGCATGGCCCGCAGCTTGGGCAGGTTGAACTCCAGCCCGATGACGAACATCAGGAACACCACGCCGAATTCACCCAGGTGCCGCAGGGCTTCGCTGTTCTCGCCCAAGGCCAGCGCATTGGGACCTATCACCACACCCACCACCAGGTAGCCCAGCATGGGCGGAAGCTTCAATGAGCGGCATGCCACCACGCCTAGCACTGCCGACAGCAGGTAAAGCAAGGTGAGTTCGAGCGATGACATGTCGCGATGCTACCAAGGACCCGGGCGGACAGGCGCCGCGTCGATAGAATCGCAGGATGGCAATGCCCGCTCCAGACAAGCCCTTCAATGCCGCGCGTGCGCTTGCATTGGCGCAGGAAACCTTCGACATCGAGTCTCGCGCGGTGCTGGGCCTGAAGGCGCGCACTGGCCCATCTTTTGCCCAAGCTGTGGAACTGATGCTGCATGTCAAAGGCCGGGTAGTGGTCATGGGCATGGGCAAGAGCGGCCATGTGGGCCGCAAGATCGCAGCCACGCTGGCTTCAACCGGCACACCGGCCATGTTCGTTCATCCCGCCGAGGCCAGCCACGGCGATCTGGGCATGATCAAGGCGGTCGATATCGTGCTGGCTATCTCCAACGGCGGCGAGAGCGACGAGATCACGGTGATTTTGCCGGTGCTCAAGCGCCAGGGCGTGCCACTGGTGGCCATGACGGGTGGAATGGATTCAACGCTCGCGAGGCACGCCGACATCGTTCTGGACAGTGGCGTCGAGAAAGAAGCCTGTCCGCTGAACCTGGCTCCCACCGCCAGCACCACGGCGCAGCTCGCGCTGGGCGATGCGCTGGCAGTGGCGCTGCTGGACGCACGCGGCTTTGAGCCAGAGGATTTCGCCCGGTCACATCCCGGCGGTGCCCTTGGTCGCAGGCTGCTGACCCATCTGGGCGACGTGATGCGAACCGGCCCGTCCATACCATGTGTCGGACCGCAGGCGACGTTCAGCGAGCTGATGCGAGAAATGAGCGGCAAGGGCTTGGGCGCTTCCGCCGTGTCCGATTCCGCTGGCAAGGTGCTGGGCATCTTCACCGACGGCGACCTTCGGCGCCTGGTTGAAAGCGGCGCCGACCTGCGTGGTCTGAAGGCGTGCGAAGTCATGCGGGTCGGACCTCGCACCATCGGGCGCAACGCACTGGCGGTAGAAGCCGCCGAGCTCATGGAGCAATACCGCATCACCTGCGTCCTTGTGGTGGACGAACAAGACAGGCTCTGCGGCGCTGTCAACAGCAACGACTTGATGCGGGCCAAGGTGATATGAGCGGCGCACCCGAGCCCGCGCTGGGCTTCCCCGCTGAGCTATTGCTGGCCGCGCAAGGCATTCGCGTGGCTTTTTTTGATGTGGACGGCGTTCTCACTGATGGCGGCCTGTACATGAGTGATGCGGGTGAATCACTCAAACGCTTCAACATTCTGGATGGACTGGGGCTCAAGCTGCTCCAGAAGGCCGGCATCACCCCGGCGGTGATCACCGGGCGGGATTGCGCACCTTTGCGAGCGCGGCTCAAGGCGCTGGGCGTGACCCATGTTCACTACGGCACCGAGGACAAACGGCCAGCGGCCGAACTGACGCTGCGGCAGTTGGGGCTTGACTGGTCGCAAGCTGCGGGCATGGGCGACGATTGGCCGGACCTGCCAGTGCTGCGTCGTTGTGCTTTTGCATGCGCACCGGCCAACGCGCATGCGCAGGTTAAGGCCATTGCCCACTTTGTCACTTCGCTGTCAGGCGGAGCCGGGGCGGCGCGAGAATTTTGCGATGTGCTGCTGATCGCCAGCGGCCGCTACCGCGAGTTGCTGGAGGATTTCTCATGAGCGCCCAGCCGAGCGCGAGGGCGTGACCGTCATGGCGAAGTTGCTACCGGGTCGCACTGTGCGCATGCGGGTGCGCGGCCTCTGGGAGCGCGCGTCTGTCTACCTTCCCATCATTCTCATGGGCTTGATGGCATTGGGCACCTACTGGCTGGCCCGCAACACGCCGATGCTTGCGCCGCCTGAGCCGACGCGCCCGCCCACGCACGACCCTGACTATTCCATGAATCGTTTTTCGGTCAAGACATTCGACCCCACCGGGCGCATCAAGAGCGAGGTCTTCGGTGCGCAGGCGCGCCATTACCCGGACACAGACACGCTGGAAATCGACCAGCCGCGTGTCCGCTCTTTCAATGCGCGCGCAGAGCTGACAGTGGCGACAGCCCGAAGCGCGCTGAGCAACGCCGACGGCTCGGAGGTTCAACTGATAGGCGACGCAGTGGTGACGCGCCAGGCCAGCACCGACAAGCTCGGACACACGCGGCCGCGGCTGGAATTTCGAGGGGAGTTTCTGCATGCGTTCCTTGCCACCGAGCGGCTCAAGTCGCACAAGCCGGTTCAGATCACGCGGGGCGAGACCCGAATGATCGCCGACAGCCTTGACTACGACAACGTTGCGCAAATCATGGAACTGAGGGGTAGGGTGCGTGGCACACTGGCACCGGCTCCCGAGGCAAGGCGATAACTCAGCGATGGACAAGCTGGCATTCATTACCGGCGCATCCAGCGGCATCGGTCAGGCGCTGGCCTTGCACTACTACCAGCGTGGCTGGCGGCTCGCGCTGGTTGCGCGGCGCGCCAGCGCGATGCAGGAATGGGCGCAAGAACAAGCCTGGCCGCCTGAGCGCTACGCCGTGTATGCGGCAGACGTCGCCGACATCGCAAGCATTGTTGATGCGGGCCAATCTTGTCTGGAGCAGCAAGGGCTGCCAGATGTGGTGATCGCCAGCGCCGGCATCAGCGCCGGAGTCGACACAGGAGAGAGGGAAGATATCGAGACAATCGCGCGTACCTTCGCGGTCAACAACGTCGGGCTGGCGGCGACTTTCCAGCCATTCGTCAAAGGCATGGCTGCGCGTGGCACAGGTGCACTGGTGGGCATCGGTAGTGTGGCAGGCATTCGGGGCTTACCGGGGCACGCTGCCTATTGCGCCAGCAAGGCCGCGGTGATCGGCTACTGCGAAAGCCTGCGAGGCGAAATGCGCCCCTACGGCGTGAAGGTGGTCACCATTTGCCCCGGCTATATCGACACGCCGCTGACCCGCAGCAACCCGTACTCGATGCCGTTCCTGATGAAGGCGCAAGATTTTGCACAGCAAGCTGTGCGTGCGATCGACTCAGGAGCAAGCTACCGGGTGATTCCGTGGCAGATGGGCGCCGTCGCGAAACTGCTGCGCCTGTTGCCCAACTTCATTTTTGATCGTTTGCTGGTGGGTCGGCCACGCAAGCCGCGCCACACCAGCCTCTAAGCCAGCGCGACTCGGGAATGGGTTGCGACTCTGGGCGCGCTCAGTAGCCGTCGCGATTGCCGCCGCGATTGCCGCCGCCACCACCGCCAGTGCCACCACCACGCGGGCCAGAGCCGTAGGGGCTGCGAAAGCCACCGTCCCCGCCACCGCCTCCACCACCTCGGCCGCCATAGCCACCACCACCACCACCGCCGCCGCCTTCACGACGGCCGCCGCCTCCCCCGCCGCCGTAGCCACCACCGCCGCCGCCATAGCCACCCCCACCGCCACCCCCACCCCCACCGTAGCCACCGCTGCGCGGAGGGCGCGCTTCCATGGGCCGGGCCTCGTTGACCACGATGCTGCGACCGCCAAGTGACTGGCCACTCATTCCGCTGATCGCGGCTTGGGCTTCCGTGTCGCTGCCCATCTCCACAAAGCCGAAGCCTTTGGAGCGACCCGTGTCGCGTTCCATCATGACCTTGGCGCTGGTGACAGTACCAAATTGAGAAAAGGCCTGCTCCAGATCGCTGTCGCGCACGGAGTAAGGCAGATTGCCCACGTAAAGTTTGTTGCCCATCGATTGGGACTCCTCAAAAAAACGATGACGAGAGCGATGGAGTCCCGAAAACGCATTCAACTAAGCCTGAGCGACGCGAAAAGTGACCTATTCACCGCAAACCTTGCATGACCTGCATGAGTCACGCTTTTCAATTATGAACAGATATTTCGCGTCCGTGCAGCCCCGCGCAAGGCCTTTCCAACCCGCAAAAACCCTAGTGCTGCATAGAGTGAAACGCTGCTCTGGGATTGAGCCGCCCATGAAAAAAGGGCCCGAAGGCCCTTTTTGCTGAAATCGACAATGTCGATGGTCTGGACGGTCTTAGTAACCGCCGCGACCACCGCCGCCGCCACCGCCGTCACGACGGCCACCGCCGCCGCCGCCACCGTAGCCGCCACCGCCGCCACCGTAGCCGCCACCACCGCCGCCGCCGCCGAAGCCGCCGGTACGGGGAGGACGAGCCTCCATCGGGCGGGCTTCGTTGACCACGAGACCGCGGCCACCGATTTGCTGGCCGTTCATGCCTTCAATGGCAGCCTTGGCCTCAGCGTCGTTGCTCATTTCAACGAAACCGAAACCCTTGGAGCGACCCGTGTCGCGTTCCATCATGACTTTGGCGCTGGAGACGGTGCCGTATTGGCTGAACGCCTGCTCCATGTCACTGTCGCGGTAAGAATAGGGCAGATTGCCCACGTAAAGTTTATTGCCCATGAAAAGGACTCCTCGAATAAAAAACGCTCAAGCGATGGAGTCCGAAAAACGCAATAAACAAACCACGCGAACCGACCATTCACCGCAAACCAATGTGCTGCTTTGAGGCAAACACCCCCGCATTATGGGCTATTTAAAGGAAAAGCACCTAATTTATTATTGGGCTCCCAATCTTTCGGGTGGATGCGCCTCTCACCTGGACCCGGTCGCCTGGGCAATATCTACCAGTTGACTTCGCGGTCGGGTGTTGCGCCGATGCGGTGGATGGAAAGGTCGGCGCCTTCATACTCCTCTTCCTGCGACAAGCGCAGATCGCTGAACTGCTTGATCACGCCGTAAACGATGAAGCCGGCCACCAAGGCCCAGGCGATGCCAAGTGCGGTGCCTATGAGTTGCGCGCTGAGGCTCACTCCGCCAAGTCCGCCCAGAGCCTTTGTGCCGAAGATGCCGGCAGCGATGCCGCCCCAGGCGCCGCACAGACCGTGCAAAGGCCAAACGCCCAGCACGTCGTCGATCTTCCACTTGTTCTGAGTGAGTGTGAACATGGCTACGAAGATGAAGCCAGCCACACCGCCGACCACCAGAGCACCCAGCGGATGCATCAGGTCAGAGCCGGCGCAAACAGCCACCAGTCCTGCGAGCGGGCCGTTGTGCACGAAGCCCGGGTCATTGCGTCCGATCGCCAGCGCAGCGAGCGTGCCTCCGGCCATTGCCATCAGAGAGTTGACAGCGACCAAGCCAGATATCTTGTCGATGGTCTGCGCGCTCATCACGTTGAAGCCGAACCAGCCCACGGTCAGGATCCAGGCGCCCAGGGCCAGGAACGGAATGTTGGAGGGGGGATGGGCCGAGATTGCACCATCCTTGCGATAGCGATTGCTGCGCGCGCCCAACAGAATGACAGCAGGCAAGGCCAGCCATCCGCCCATCGCATGAACTACGATCGAGCCAGCGAAATCATGAAACTCAGCGCCGGTCAATGACTTGATCCACGCCTGTATGCCAAAGGCTTGGTTCCAAGCAACGCCCTCAAACAAGGGATAGACCAGGCCAACGATGACTGCAGTGGCAATGAGTTGCGGCCCGAATCGTGCACGCTCGGCAATGCCGCCGGAAATGATGGCCGGAATCGCCGCCGCAAAGGTCAGCAGAAAGAAAAACTTCACCAGCTCATAGCCGTTCTTCGCGGCAAGCTGCTCGGCTCCGACAAAAAAGCTGGTGCCATAGGCCACGGTATACCCAACCATGAAGTAGGCGACCGTGGAAACTGAGAAATCGACAAGAATCTTCACCAGGGCATTGACCTGGTTCTTCTTGCGCACGGTACCGAGTTCCAGAAAGGCGAACCCCGCATGCATGGCAAGCACCATGATGCCGCCCAAAAGGATGAACAAAGCGTCCGAGCCCTGTTTTAGTGCTTCCATAAGCCCCTCTTTGAATGAAATGCCTGATATTGGTGCGCAAATCGGCTGGAAATAGACGGCGCACCAGAACGTAGCAATAAGTGCGCCAGAAGCGTGCGAATCGCAGGTGTTTGAGGCCTGCAAAGCCCAGCGCATCGTACAATCAGCGCCGCCGTGGAGGTGCTTGCCCGCACGGCTCTACCTGCTTGGAATCCTTCCTCATCTCCACTGGCATCGTCGCCCTGGCCGAAATCGGCGACAAAACTCAACTTCTCGCGCTGGTCCTTGCGGCACGTTTTCGCAAGCCTTGGCCCATCGTGCTGGGCATATTGGTGGCTACCTTGGCCAACCATGCGTTGGCCGGCGCTGCGGGCGCCTGGGTGACCACCGTGATGGGGCCCCAGTTGCTGCGCCAGATCCTGGGTGGCTCCTTCATCGTCATGGCTTTGTGGATGCTGATCCCTGACAAGTACGACCAAGACGAAGGCCGGCACGCACGTGCATCGCGGCTGGGCGTGTTTGGGGCCACTGCGCTGGCCTTCTTCCTGGCCGAGATGGGAGACAAGACGCAGGTGGCGACGGTCATGCTCGCTGCCCGCTACAACGAGTGGGCCTGGGTCGTGGCCGGTACCACGCTGGGAATGATGCTGGCCAACGCGCCAGTCGTTTGGTTCGGCGACCGCATGATGCGGCGTGTGCCGATCCGCGCCGTGCATCTGGTTTCAGCGGCGATCTTCATTGCACTGGGAGTTGCGGCGCTGGCCGGGTGGGGTTGATATACTTCAACCCAAGCGCCGATTTGCCCCAGCTTGCGGGCGCTCAATAAATCCAGCTAAAGATAGCCAGCCCGACAGCCCGGCCTCGCCTCTTTAGCGACGCCGGGTTTTTTGTTGTCGGCACAAGCTGAGCCAGTATTGATGTTCGCCAAGATGATCGTTTCGCCACAGTCGATATCGTTTGACCAGCCGCTTGCTCTGCAAAGCGGTGCGTCCATTCGCGACTATTCGCTTGCGTTCGAGACCTACGGCACGCTCAATGCCAAGCGCAGCAACGCAGTGCTGATCTGCCATGCGCTGAATGCATCGCATCACGTGGCGGGCAGCTACCAGGGTCAGGAAGATTCGGTTGGCTGGTGGGACACCATGATCGGTACGGGCAAGCCGGTTGACACAGACCATTTCTTCGTCATCGGTGTGAACAATCTGGGCTCATGCTTCGGCTCCACCGGCCCGATGGATCAGAACCCGGACACCGGTCAAGTCTATGGCGCTGACTTTCCAGTTGTCACTGTCGAAGATTGGGTCACCGCACAGGCGCGCCTGCTCGATGCGCTGGGCATACAGACACTCGCTGCGGTGATGGGCGGCAGTCTGGGCGGCATGCAGGCCTTGTCCTGGACGCTTCAATACCCCCAGCGTGTGCGCCATGCGGTGGTGATTGCGAGTGCGCCCAACCTAACGGCTGAGAACATCGCCTTCAACGAAGTGGCGCGCCGTGCCATCGTCACCGATCCTGATTTCCACGGCGGCCATTTTTATCGACACGGCGTCGTGCCCAAGCGCGGACTGCGCATCGCACGCATGATCGGCCACATCACTTATCTGTCGGACGATGTGATGAACGAGAAGTTTGGCCGGCTGCTGCGTCCGCGCACCGACGCGCCGGCCACCTCGGGAGGGCCGGGGTTTCGCTACAGCACCCAGGATGTTGAATTCCAGATCGAGAGTTACTTGCGCCATCAGGGCGAAAAATTCAGCGAATACTTCGACGCAAACACCTACCTCCTGATCACTCGGGCACTGGATTACTTTGATCCCGCGCAAAGCCACGGCGGCAACCTGACCCGCGCGCTGGCTGTCGCTACGGCGAAATTCCTGCTGGTGAGCTTTACTACCGATTGGCGCTTTTCCCCCAAGCGAAGCCGTGAGCTGGTCAAGGCGCTGCTGGACAATCGCCGCGACCTCAGCTACGCGGAAATCGATGCACCCCACGGGCATGACGCATTTCTGCTGGAAGATCCGCGCTACATGGGCGTTGTGCGCTCCTACTTCGAGCGCATTGCCGCAGAGGGCGCGCCATGAGCGACAGCCTCACCATGCAATCGATCGCCCGGCTGGTGCCCACGGGGTCGCGGGTGCTCGACCTGGGCTGCGGTGACGGCGCGATGCTGGACTACCTGCAGCGCGAGCGTGCTTGCTCGGGCTATGGCATCGAAATTGCGGACGACAACGTATTGGCCTGCGTCAAGCGGGGCGTCAATGTCATCCAGCTCAATCTCGAAGAGGGCTTGTCGATGTTTGACGATGCGTCCTTCGATGTGGTGTTGCAGATCGACACGCTGCAGCACTTGCGCAATGCCGAGACCATGCTGGTGGAGACGGCTCGCGTCGGTCGCATGGGCGTGGTGGCGTTTCCAAACTTTGGGCACTGGCCCAATCGGCTGTCCGTCGCGCAGGGCCGCATGCCGGTGACCCGTCGGCTGCCTTACCAGTGGTATGACACGCCCAATATTCGGGTGGGAACCTACAAGGACTTCCAGGCCCTTGCGACGAAGAACCGCCTGAACATTCTGGATGCGTTCGGCTTGCAGGATGGACGCGAGGTGCGTTTCCTGCCCAATGCCCGAGCTGGAACGGCGGTATTCAAGTTTGAACGAGAGTGAGCTTGCGCCCGTTTGTTGTACCATGGGTTCCTCGGGAATACGGCCTCCCGGTTCTTCACAGATAGACGGTGTCCCGTCCAAGCGCTGGCAACTTCATTCCTGGAGTTTTCCGTGGACACCGATATGACCTCCATTTCCCCTGAAGAGTTTGTCGCCACCCTGGGTCGAGCCAACGCCCCCTTGGTACTGGACGTGCGGCGCGAAGCCCGCTTCCGCGAAAGCGAGCGCATCCTGCCCTGCGCACAGCGCTGCGCTCCCGAACAAGTTGCAGCGTTCGCGGCCAGTCGTCGTCCGTCCGAAGCCCTTGTGTACTGCGTGTATGGGCACGAGGTCAGCAGCCAGGCAGCGGCGCAGTTGCGCGCCGCCGGCTGGCATGCCCGCTTCCTTGAAGGTGGCATCGAAGCCCTGATCGAGCGCGGCCTGCCCACTTTGCGCAAATGTCCAGAGCTGGGCGTGACCGGAGAGCGGCCTTCGCGTTGGATCACCCGTGAACGTCCCAAGATCGACCGCATCGCGTGTCCGTGGCTGGTTCAGCGCTTCATCGATCCTGCGGCGGAATTCATCTACGTCCCCACGGACCAAGTCTTCGATGAGGCGCAGCGCCTGCAGGCCATCGCCTATGACATACCCGGCGCGCCCATCTCGCACGACGGTGAGCTTTGCAGCTTCGACACCTTGCTGCGCGCGTTCGACCTGCACGATCCCGCGCTGCTGGCGCTGGCTCATATCGTGCGGGGCGCTGACACCGATCGCCCGGATCTCGCGCCACCATCGGCGGGCCTGCTCGCGATCTCACTGGGTTTTTCACGCCTGCACGTTGACGACCATGCGATGCTTGCCGCCGTCCTGCCCGTGTACGACGCACTCTATGCCTGGTGCCGCAGCGCGCAATCCGAGACCCACGGCTGGAACCCCGATTTGATGAAAGCAAAGCCATGAGTGCGACTCAAACTGCAAACGAAGGCAGCGCGCGCGTCGTGCCTTTTGGTGAAGCGTTCAAGTTCTGGCTCAAGCTGGGGTTCATCAGCTTCGGCGGTCCTGCTGGGCAGATTGCCATCATGCACCGCGAGCTGGTGCAGCAAAGGCGCTGGATCAGCGAGAGCCGCTTTCTGCATGCGCTCAACTATTGCATGCTGCTGCCAGGACCCGAAGCCCAGCAACTGGCCACCTACATTGGCTGGCTGATGCATCGCACGTGGGGCGGCGTTGTGGCAGGTGTACTGTTCGTCCTGCCCTCGGTCTTCATCCTCATTGCGCTTAGCTGGATCTACATCGTGTTTGGGCAGGTCAACTGGGTCGCCGGGCTGTTCTATGGCATCAAGCCAGCTGTGGCCGCCATTGTGTTGCAGGCGGTTTGGCGCATTGGTAGCCGTACGCTGCGAAGCCCGCGGCAGGTGCCTTTGCTGTGGGCCATCTCCGCGCTCAGTTTCGCTGCAATTGCTTTTCTGCACATTCCCTTCCCCTGGGTGGTGCTGGCAGCCGCGCTCATTGGCGCAGTGGGCGGCCAATATCTGCCAGGGCAATTTTCGGCTGCGGGCGGCCATGGCAAAACCGTGCACACCGCTGCCAGCGCCGGCGCCGCCGCGTATGTCATTGACGACGCCACGCCGACACCAGCCCATGCACGCTTTAGCAAGACCCGGCTGACACAGGTGCTGGTCATCGGCGCGGTCCTTTGGGCGGCACCCATGGGCATGCTCACTGCCATCCATGGCTGGAATGCGACCCTCACGCAGATGAGCTGGTTCTTCACCAAGGCGGCCCTTTTGACATTTGGCGGCGCCTACGCGGTTCTGCCTTATGTGTACCAGGGCGCGGTCGAGCAGTTCCATTGGCTCAGCGCGGCGCAGATGATGGACGGACTTGCGCTGGGCGAGACCACGCCTGGCCCGCTCATCATGGTCGTTGCGTTTGTCGGTTTCGTGGGAGGCTGGGCGCATCAGGTGCTGGGTCCGGACATGCTTTTCGCCGGCGCAGCGCTGGCGGCCGTGCTGGTGACGTGGTTCACATTTCTTCCCTCATTCGTGTTCATCCTGGTCGGCGGCCCATTGGTGGAGTCCACCCATGGCCAGTTGAAATTCACCGCACCTCTGACCGCCATCACCGCAGCGGTTGTGGGCGTGATTGCCAGCCTGGCGCTGTTCTTCCTGGTCCATATCGGAGAGACGGCGGACGGCCGCATCGACCTGGCGGCCCCCATGATTGCCGCTGTCGCCGGGCTTGCCTTGCTGCGCTACAAAGTCGGCGTCATTCCCGTGATCGCGGTCTGCGCCTTGGCCGGGTTGGTGCTGCGCATGGCCGGTGTCGCCTGAGGTCCTCGCGCTGAGACAATCGCCTTGTGCCACTGACGCTTGTCCAAGCCGCTCACAGCGAACTCGTCATCAAGAAGAGTCGCTTCATCGCATGCGTGCAGGCCGTGCCCGATCGCTCCGCCGCGCAGGCCGTGGTGGCTCAGTTGCGGGCAGAACATCCGAATGCCGCACATGTGTGCTGGGCCTTGCTGGCCGGTGGCCAGTCGGCGGCCAACGATGATGGCGAGCCCGGCGGCACCGCCGGGCGACCCATGCTGGAAGTGCTGCGGCGCCAAGACCTGGAAGGTGTGCTGGCCACTGTGGTTCGATATTTCGGCGGCATCAAGCTGGGGGCTGGCGGCCTGTTGCGGGCCTATACCGATGCAGTGGCGCAGGCCTTGCTGACGGCTACCAAGACGCCGCTAGAGAAAATGCGAACCTTGCACTGTGAGCTGCCCTACGCGATCGAAGGACAGGTCCGGCGCGAACTTCAACTGGCACAGGCGGCCTTGGTCGCAGTCCGGCACGGCCAAACAGTGGAAATCACCTTCTGCGTTGCCGACAGCGCCGCCCTGCCTTTAATGGCCCGACTCAACGAGGCCGGGCAAGGTGCGCTGCATTGGCGTGACTGAGCACAGACACAAGCACAGACACAAGCTGGCGCGTTGGCCGTCAGCGGCGTAAAGTGCGGGGTTGAACCCTACAAGCAAAATCTGCCACTTGTCATGAACGCCCCCTTGCACCGTGAAGTTCCCGCCGGATTGTTTGACGGCGCCGCCGCGCTTGCCTACGTCACCGCCAAGTGGGACGGCGACATCGTCAAGCAATTGACCGACTACATCGCCATTCCCGCCAAGTCACCAGGGTTCGATAAGGACTGGGAGCAGCACGGCCACATCGAAACCGTGGTGCGCAACGCCGCGGCCTGGGTTCAGGCCCAGAAAGTCGAAGGGCTTGCGCTGGAGATCGTGCGCTTGCCCGGGCGCACACCGGTGCTGTTCTTCGAGATCGCCCCGTCCTCGGGCAATTGCGAGCAGGCTGGCGGTGCATGCGGCACGGTTCTGATGTATGGCCACCTGGACAAGCAGCCCGAGTTCACCGGTTGGCGCAGCGATCTGGGCCCATGGACTCCAAAGTATGAAGACGGCAAGCTCTACGGTCGCGGTGGCGCCGACGATGGCTATGCCGTTTATGCCGCCGTCGCCGCGGTACAGGCACTGAAGGCACAAAAGCTTGCGCACCCACGCATCGTCGGCCTGATCGAAACTTGCGAGGAATCGGGCTCCTACGACCTGCTGCCTTACGTGGACGCACTGCGCCCGCGATTGGGCGATGTGGGGCTGGTCATTTGCCTGGACTCGGGCGCCGGCAATTACGACCAGTTATGGCTGACCACTTCATTGCGTGGCATGGCCAGCGGCACGCTCAAGGTTGAGATCCTCACCGAAGGCGTTCATTCCGGCGATGCATCGGGCTTGGTGCCTTCGAGCTTTCGCATCATGCGCCAGGTGCTGGACCGACTGGAAGACAGCCGCACCGGGCGACTGCTGCCGGCCAGCTTTCACTGCGAGGTGCCGCCGGAGCGGCTGGCGCAGGCCAAGGCAAGCGCCGCTATTCTTGGCGAAGAGGTGTACAAGCGCTTCCCGTGGGCGCACTACGATTGCGGTGGCTCCACCGCATTTGCACTGCCCACCACCACCGACCCCTTGCAGGCGCTGATCAACCGCACTTGGTGTCCGACTTTGTCGGTCACAGGAGCCGAAGGCTTTCCCGCACTGCAGGACGCGGGCAATGTGCTGCGCCCCTACACGGCGTTCAAGCTCTCGCTGCGTCTGCCGCCTTTGGTGGATGCAGCCAGTGCGGTTCAGGAACTCAAGCGACTGCTGGAAGACAACGCGCCTTATCAGGCTCGCGTCACATTTGAAAACTCGGGCGGTGCGACCGGATGGAATGCGCCGACCACCGCCCCCTGGTTCGAGCAGGCGCTCAACCAAGCCTCGCAGGCGCATTTCGGTGCGCCGTGCGGCTACATCGGCCAAGGCGGCACCATCCCCTTGATGAACATGCTCAGCACCGGCTTTCCCAAGGCGCAGATGATGGTCTGCGGCGTGCTCGGTCCGCGCAGCAACGCGCATGGACCCAACGAATTTCTGCACGTGCCTTATGCGAAGAAGCTCACTGCGGCAGTGGCCCAGGTGATCGCGCAATTGCCCTGACCCACCAGCTCACCCGTATCGCCAGGCCATGGGTTACAACGCCAGCGACTCGACGCTCTCGACCTACACCGCCAGTGATGGAGACAACCTGGCGGTGCAGGACTGGCCTTTGCATGAGGGGCAGCACCTGCGTGGCGTGGTGATCCTGGTGCATGGTCTGGGCGAACATGCGGGACGCTATGACCATGTGGCGCGCCTGCTCAACAAATGGGGCTTTGCGGTGCGCGGCTATGACCAGTACGGGCACGGCGAGTCAAACGGCCGGCGCGGCACCATCCCGGTCGCCACGCGACTGGTGGATGATCTGGCCGATATCGTCGAAAGCACTCGGTCGAGATTAGACCCAGGTGTGCCCCTGTTTGTGCTGGGGCACAGCCTGGGTGGCCTGGTTGCGGCCTTCACGGTGGCGCTCGGGCGGGTGCGCATTGAAGGCCTGGTGATGAGCTCGCCAGCCATCGATCCGGGCCTGGGCCCGTTGCAGCGACTGCTGCTGGCGACCTTGCCGCACTTGGCGCCGAACCTCACCGTCAGCAATGGACTGGACCCCGACTTCATCTCGCATGATCCGCAGGTGGTTGCCGCATACAAGGCAGACCCGCTGGTTCACCGGCGGGTCTCAGGCCGCCTGGCGCGCTTCATTGCAGATGCTGGACAGGCGGTCCTCGCCCACGCGCCCAAGTGGACCGTTCCCACCCTGTTGCTCTACGCCGGTGCGGATAAGTTGGTCAATCCAGCAGGCAGCCGTGCGTTCGCGGCGGCCGCTCCGGCGCAACTGGTTGCGGCCCATTGTTTCGAAGACCTGTTTCATGAAATCTTCAACGAGTTCGACACCGAGCCGGTGTTCGATGCGCTCAGGGCTTGGCTGGATGCTCGCATGTGTCCTGCGCCAGTGCATGCCCGAAGCTTCTGAATTCAGGAGCCAAGGCGCCGGCGCGACAGGGCCAGCCAAAGCAAACCTGCCCCCGTGAGCACCACCGGCACAAGCGAGCCGTAGTTCAGCAACGTCCAGCCCTGGGTGGTGACCAGCACGCCCGAGGCGAAGGAGCTCAGCGCCAAGGTGGCAAAGACAAAAAAGTTCAACGCGCCCTGGGCCCTGTCCTTCTCGTCGGCACTGTAGGAGGACAAGGACAAGGTGGTGCTGCCAGTGAACAGGAAGTTCCAGCCCACGCCCAGCAGCAGCATGCCAACCAGGAAGTGCTGCAGCTCGACGCCGGACAAGGCCACCATGATGCAGACCAGGTTCAGGATCACGCCCACACCCATAACCGGCAAGGCGCCGAATCGCTTGATCAGACTGCCAGTGAAGAACCCCGGCGCGAACATGCCGATCACATGCCACTGCAAGACCTGCGCGGTGTCGGAAAAGGGCAGCGCGCACAACTGCATGGCAATCGGGGTGGCGGCCATCAACAGATTCATCACGCCATAACCCAGGGCGCCCGCAGCGGCCGAGACGATGAAAACTGGCTGCTTCATGATCTCGCGCAGCGGTCTGCCGCTTTGCACGCGCGAGGCTTGCGTGGCAGGCGCGAAAGTGATGAAGGACAGCGCCAGCATGCCCAGCAAGGCGACGCCGGCCAAAGCCAGGTAGGCGCCGGCGAAGGGCACGTCCAAGAGATTGTGGGTGGCAGAGGCCAGATTAGGGCCGGCCACCGCGCCCAGCAGGCCGCCAGCCATCACCCAGGAGACAGCCTGCTCGCGTGAGGTCGTGCCGGCCAGTTCAGCCGCCGCAAATCGGTACAGGCCTGCGTTGGCGTTGTAATAGCCTGCCACCACGGTGGCCAGGCACAGCAGCCAGAAGTTGCGGCTTGCGACAGCGTAGGCGCACAGCAAGGCTGCCAGCGCCGCCACCACAAGACCGGTCTGGAACGATGCCTTGCGGCCAAGCAGCCGCTGCGCGTGCGCCACAAGCCCTGCGGACAGCGCACCACCCACCACATAGCCCATCACCGGAAGCGTCGCCATCCAACCCAGCGGCGCAAGCGAAAACCCCACCAGGCCATTGATGGCGATGAAGATGACGTTGTTGGTCAGGAACAAGCCCTGGCAAAGGGTCAACAGGGCCAGATTTTTGTTCATGGAAGTTTGTCGTGAGAGTCAGGTCAGCCGCGCAATGCCCACCAGTGGCGCGGTCTCCGCGCGCAGAATGCGCGGTCCAAGGCTAACAGGTTCGAATCCGCAGGTCACAGCCGCCTGCGCTTCGCCAGGACTCAAGCCGCCCTCTGGCCCAGAAAGCAGCATGACAGGATGGCCTCGGGTGTCTATCGCCAAAGGCGTTGCCTCGGGCGCGGGCGACAGGAGGAGGCGGCGATATTCCTGCAACTCGCGCAGCGACAGCCACTCGCGCAAAGTCAACACCGGTTGCACCTTTGGCACGCGGTTGCGGCCGCACTGCTCACATGCGGCGATCGCAACAGCCTGCCAGTGCGCCAGCTTGCGATCGGCGCGTTCACCCGCGAGCTTGAGCACGCTGCGCTCGGCCGTGAGCGGCTGAATGCTACAAGCCCCGATCTCGGTCGCCTTCTCGATCAGCCAGTCCATCCGGTCATTGGCGGGCATGCCCACCGCCAGATGCACTGCCCGTGCGCACTCGCGCTCCACTGGGGCGTGGGCTCCCACCATCACCCGCACTTCGCTTCGCCCCATGTGCTCGACCACAGCATCGAATTCACCGCCTTCTCCGTTGAACAGCGTCAAAGCGGCGCCAGGCTGCAGTCGCAACACCTGCACGTGCCGAGCTGCCGCTGCCGGCAGCGCGAGCGCAAGCCCCGTGGTCAGGGGCACTGGACAGTAGAACCGCGGCATGGGCGCGCCGATCACACGCGACCGAAGGCGTAGGCCGATGGGGCCTGCGTGCCTTCGACCTGATCCAACAGGCGCAGCAGTGGCGCGAGCTCTCGGTAGCGGCTGGTGGTGGCGCGGATGTAGGCAATGAAGCGGGGTGCATCGGCCAGGTACCGTGGCTTGCCGTCGCGCAAGCCCAGCCGCGCGAAAATGCCGGCTACTTTCAGGTGGCGCTGCAGCCCCATCCACTCGACCGCCCGGTAGAACTCACCAAAGTCGCTGTCCACGGGCAGGCCGGCCTTTTGTGCCCTTTGCCAGTAACGCACCGTGATGTCCAGCACAAACTCCTCATCCCAACTCAGAAAGGCATCTCGCATCAGGCTGGCGATGTCGTAAGTGATGGGGCCGTGTACGGCATCCTGGAAGTCCAGCACACCCAGCCGTGTTTCAGATTCGCCTGGCACCATCAGGTTGCGCGGCATGAAGTCGCGATGCACATAAACCGCGGGAGCAGCCAGATTGCGCTCAACGATGAGCTTGAACTGATCATTCAGTGTCTGGCGCATGGCACCTTCGACCACCACGCCGCGATGGCGTTGCAGGTACCAATCTGGAAAGAGCGACAGCTCACGGGCAAGCAAGGCCTCGTCATAGGCTGGCAGTACCCCTGTGCGGGAGGCCGACTGCCAGAGCACGAGCGCGTCGACTGCGCGAAGGTAAAGGCTCTGGTTGGCGTCCGCATCGTTCGCGTCGATGGCCTCCATCATGGTCAGGCTGCCCAGATCGGCTAGCAGCAAAAAGCCCGTGGCCGGTTCCCAGTCCAGTACCTGCGGTACGTTCAGCCCGGCCCGGCTCATCAGGGCGGCCACTTTGACAAAGGGTCGGCTGTCTTCCTTGTCGGGAGGTGCATCCATGATGATGAGGCTGCCCGTGCCGCTTTGCGGGGTGTCAATTCGCAGATAGCGCCGGAAACTGGCATCGGCCGAAGCCAAGCGCAGGCTCGCCGGCTGCAGGCCGTGGGTGTCGCGGATGCGGTCTAGCCACTGGTGGAAGGCGGCTTCGCGCCCGGGATCAGTCCAGTTGACGAGAGGTTGGGAAGACTTGGGCAGAGGGGTATGTTGGCTCATGGATAATCCATTCTACAAATCCAGTCCCGTTGTCCGGGTGCCACTCCCTTAGATGTACGACTTGAAGCCCAAGGCGTTTCGCGCCCGTTTCGTTCTCACGCCTGTCGCGCTCGTTGCGTGCCTGCTCCTGCATGGTCGGGCCGCGCTTGCTCAATCGCAGGCACCGCTGGCGCTCAAGCCCAGCCCAATGCTGCGTGAAGACGTGCCGGAGACCGTTCGCAACCAGCTGCCTACACACATTTCCGGTGACCGGGTTTCCGGGCGCACCGATCTGGAAACAGCGGTCGAAGGTCAGGCGCAATTGCGCCGCGGCGCGACCGTGATACGTGCGGACCGCCTGGATTATTACCAGCCCGACGACCTTGCCCGCGCCCGCGGCAATGTCCGCATCAACAGGGCTGGCGATGTTTTCGAGGGGCCTTTGCTGGAGCTCAAGGTGGAGGCCTTCGAGGGCTTCTTCAACCAGCCGCGCTATCGGTTTCTGAGCAACAACGCCTATGGCGAGGCCGATCGCATCGACTTCATTGACGACAGGCGCGCCATTATCCGCAACGCCACCTACACCACCTGCCAGCGCCGGCCGGGGCCGAGCTGGTTGCCCGACTGGATCTTGCGCGCTGCCAGCATCCGTGTGGACAACGAAGAAGAGGTCGGACAGGCGGACAACGCAGTGCTCAGCTTTATGGGCGTGCCCATATTGCCGATACCCAGCCTGAGTTTCCCCTTGACCGAGCGGCGCAAGTCGGGGGTTTTGCCGCCGACCATCGGGCTGGACAACCTCAACGGTGTTGACATTACCTTGCCCTACTACTGGAACATCGCGCCCAATCGCGACGCCACCCTCTATCCGTCGCTGATGACCAAGCGCGGGGTTGATGTGGGCGGCGAGTTTCGTTATCTGGAGCGCGATTACACCGGCCGCGTGCGCGCCGACTACATGCCGCAGGACAAGCTGCGCGATCGTGATCGCTGGTCCTATACGCTGCAGCACCGTGGCGCGCTGGAAACCGGCCTGACTCCCGGTCCGCTGGGTGTGAATCTCAATCTCAACCGGGTGAGCGATGACAATTATTGGCGCGACTTCACCCGCACCACTGGCTCGCTCACCCAGCGCCTCTTGGCCAACGACGGCTCGCTCAATTGGGCGCAAGGCGGTTTTTCGCTCAGTGCGAGGGCACTAAAGTGGCAGATTCTGCAAGATGTGGCATCGCCCATCGTGCCGCCCTATGACCGCATGCCGCAACTGGTCGCGCGCTATGACCGCAACCGCCTTGCCGGCGGGCTGGAAGCCTCGATACAGACCGACTACACACGCTTCGAATCAAGCGCTGCGCTTACCGGGCAACCCAACGGCCAGCGAATGTTCGCGCTGGCCCAGGTCAGCCGGCCCTGGCAGGCGCCCGGCTGGTTTGTCACGCCGCGGTTGCAGTTGCACACGACGCAGTACCAGTTTGACTCTCCCCTAGCCAACGGCGAACGCTCGGCCAGCCGCAACGTGCCCACCATCAGCGTGGACAGCGGCATGGTGTTTGAGCGCGACGCCAGTTTCTTCGGCCGCGCGTTCCGCCAGACACTGGAGCCGCGCGCCTTCTACACCTACACGCCTTTTCGCGATCAGAGCTTGCTGCCCAACTATGATTCCGCAGCCAACGACTTCAATTTCGCCACCATCTACACCGAGAACGCATTCGGCGGCAATGACCGCATCTCGGACAACAACCTGCTCACCCTGGGTGCCAGCACCCGGCTGCTGGACCCGGACACGGGTGCCGAGGCGGCCCGCTTTGGTGTAGCACAGCGTGTTCGGTTCAAGGATCAGCTCGTTACCTTGCCTGGTGAGCCGCCTGTCAGCGAGCGACTGTCCGATGTGTTGTTCGGCGCATCTATCAACTGGACCCCTCAGTGGAGCGTCGACTCCACCGTTCAGTACAACCCGAAGACGGGGCGCTCCATCCGCTCAACCGTGGGCGGGCGCTACAGCCCCGCCAATTACAGGGTCATCAGCGCGGCCTACCGGCTGCAGCGCGGTGCCAGCGAGCAACTCGACGTGGGCTGGCAGTGGCCCATCAATGACCTGTGGGGCGACAAGGGGCAGAACCTGGGACCCGGCCAGGGAGAAGGCGAGGGCCGTTGGTACAGCGTGGGACGCCTGAACGTGAGCCTGAAGGACCGACGCTTGGTCGACGCCATCGTCGGTCTCGAATACGATGCGGGATGCTGGGTCGGTCGTATCGTGATCGAACGGCTGCAAAGCAGTTCAACCACAGCCAACAAGCGAATCCTTTTTCAGCTCGATTTTGTGGGCTTTAGCAAGTTAGGCTCGAACACCTTGCAGGCCCTCAGGAACAATATCCCTCGTTACCAGTTTCTGCGCGAGCAGACCACAACGCCCAGCCGCTTCAGCAATTATGAATAAGCCCAACATCACTTTGAACCACCGTGCTTGTGTGCTGTGGCTGGCTTGCCTGCAGCTGCTGACATTGCACCTGCCTGGCGCTGCCCAGGGCCTTCGGCCATCTCAACTCCAAGGGCCAAGACCGACATTGCGGCCTTCTGCGTCCGTCGACACCAGCCCGCGATCGGCTGATTACATTGTGGCGGTGGTCAACACCGAACCCATCACCAACAACGAGGTGCGCGCGCGCATGGCTCGTTTCGAGCGGCAGTTGACTCAGCAGGGGCAGCCCATACCGCCACGGCAGGAGTTCGCCCGCCAAGTGCTGGAGCGCTTGATCAGTGAGAAAGCGCAGTTGCAACTGGCCCGTGAATCGGGCGTCAAGATCGACGAAGCACTGGTGGATCAGGCCGAGCAGAACGTCGCCCGCCAAAATCAGATCGACGTGCCGGAACTGCGTCGCCGCCTCGATAGCGACGGCATGTCGCTGGCGCAGTTTCGCGAGGAGTTGCGCAATCAGTTGTTGCTGACGCGGCTGCGTGAGCGCGAACTGGAGGCGCGCGGGAGAGTCACCGACCTGGATCTGGATCAGTACCTGCGTGAGCAACGTGAAAACGCACAGACCGCAGCCCCGGAAATCAACCTTGCGCATATTCTGATTTCAGCTCCGGAGAACGCAACCCAAGCCCAGCTTGCCAACTTGCAGGGCCGTGCCCAGCGGGTGCAGCAGCGCGCCCTTGCCGGCGAAGATTTCGCCCGGTTGACGGCTGAATTTTCCGATGTGCAGGGTGCAGCCGCCAACGGAGGTGAAGTCGGACTGCGCGCGGCTGACCGCTATCCACCTCTCTTTGCCCAGGCCGTGCAAGATCTGCCCGTGGGTGGAGTCAGCGAAGTGCTGCGTTCCGGTGCGGGCTTTCATGTGGTCAAGTTGGTGGAACGGCGCCAGGCTGTTGCGCCCGGAACTGAAGTACAGCAAAGTCATGCCCGCCACATTCTGTTGCGAACCAATGCTCGCCAGAGCGAAGCACAGGCGGTGCAGCGGCTGGCTGAATACAAGCGGCGGGTTGAATCGGGCCAGACCGATTTCGCCCAGTTGGCCCGTGAATTCTCGGAAGATGCCAGCGCGAAAAGCGGCGGCGATCTAGGCTGGACCAATCCGGGGGTGTTCGTGCCCGAATTCGAGGATGCAATGAATGGCCTGTCGCCAGGGCAGATTGCAGACCCGCTGATTTCCCGCTTCGGCGTGCACCTGATCCAGCTGCTCGAGCGCCGTCAGGCTGCGCTCGGTGAGCGTGAGCAGCGTGAGATGGCGCGCAACCAGGTGCGCGAGAAAAAGCTCGACGACGCGTACCTGCAATGGGCGCAAGAGGTGCGCGGCCGAGCCTATGTGGAAATGCGCGAACCGCCGCAATAGCGGGGCCGAATGAGCCACATACCGCGCAAGCGATTCGGCCAGCATTTTCTGACTGACCGGTCCGTCATCGATGCCATTGTGAGAGTCATTGCGCCGCAGCCCGGGCAGCCAATGGTTGAGATCGGGCCGGGCCTAGCGGCCCTCACTCAGCCTCTGGTCGAGCGCCTGGGCAAGCTCACCGTCATAGAGCTCGATCGCGATCTGGCAGCCCGATTGCGCGCCCATGCCAGCCTGTCGGTGATCGAATCCGATGTGCTCAAGGTCGACTTCGCCCAGTTCGCACAGTCATTTGGCGGACAGAAGATGCGCGTGGTGGGCAACTTGCCCTACAACATTTCCACGCCGATCCTGTTTCACCTGCTGGGCTTTGTCGACCACATCCAAGACCAACACTTCATGTTGCAAAAAGAGGTGATTGACCGGATGGTGGCGCGGCCGGCCACCAGCGACTATGGCCGCCTGTCAGTGATGCTGCAGTGGCGCTATGAAATGGAAAACGTACTGTTCGTTCCACCCGAATCTTTCGAGCCTCCACCGCGGGTGGACAGCGCGGTGGTGCGCATGGTGCCGCGCACGGCGCCTGTGCCGGTCAACGAAACGCTGCTCTCGGAACTGGTGCAGGTGGCCTTCAGCCAGCGCCGCAAGATATTGCGCCACACACTGGGGAAATGGCTGGAGCAACGCGGGGTGGCGGCCGGGTTTGATGCCCAGCGGCGGGCGGAGGAGGTCCCGGTGGCCGAGTACCTTTCGTTGTGCCTGGAGGCGTCCAACGCGCCTCCAGCCAAATGACAATTTGCGAGCCAAAAAAAGGCCGGGAGACCCGGCCTTTTCATGACTGACAACATGCAGGTGTCAGGCCGCCGCGAGCCAGTACCCCGCATTGAAAGGGCTGCTCATGCGCAGCGCCAGGGGAGAGACGTCCACCAGTTTGTCGGTGGGCATCTTCTCGCCGGTTTCGGTGGTGGCGGCCGTGTCGGTGCCTTGAGCCTCGTTCGCCCGTTCTGCTTGGCTAGTGTGTGCAGAACGGGCTACAGAAAAGAATAGAAGCACCTGAAGGGTATTTTTCGTTCACCCCAGTAATCCGCAGTGTCACGGAAGATGTCAAGCAACTGCTCGCGTGCTTCCTTGTCGAACTTGGCGTTCGCCGGAATCTGTTCAAGCACCATGATGAAGCCCGGCTGCGGTCCCGATTTATGTACCGGGTCGGTCATGCAGTCATACAAGGCGTCGAAGTTCTTGCCAAAGTGGGCCGGCAATATGAACTGCTGCGCGAGCAAGTCGAGCACGTCCTGTTTGCTCTGGGCAATGGCCAGGTTGGCATACAGAAAATGCTGTCCCAGCGCGCGAGCCGCATCCTGCAGCTGTTGCACCCGGAAAGCCCGGATCGACTGCACAATGTTGGTTCGCACGCCCTTGAGCACGTTCTCGGGGGGCTCGGTACGAAGTGGTGTTTCCATCTCCGCGTCTCTTTCCATAGTCACAAACAAGTCCCGCTTCATTTTTTTGGGTCACTCCACGATCATTCGAAAACTGGCGTAATGGTCAGCGGTGTAATAACAAGCATCCGGAGCCATTGCGGGGCCTCCACACACAATGCGCCGGGCCCCCCGGTCGCGCGATCCTGGCGTGCTGACGGTGTACTCGCGGTAGAAACCGCGCGTCTTGATCGGCAGCAAACGCTCTCGATTCCCGAACACGACACCGTCCTTTTCGTACCGGAACGGTCCGCCCTTGCGGATCAGTTCATAGGTCTCCCGGCCTTGCCTGGGCAGCTCAGCGACACGAATGACGGCTGCTGCACCTTGGGCATGGCGATCCGATTCAGACCTGGCTTGCGCCAGTGGGCTACCGAGCGCAACTGCCAACAAGACGCTAGTTAGCGCAAACTTGATAGCCGCAACGCGCGCCATGAACGGACCTTCTTCGGTGACCTTCGAGGGGGGACGCCACTCCGGGTAAACCCGGAAATTTCAGGCGGTAGTGTGACCGATCTGTTTCCAAAAGGCAAGCGTCTGCCCAAGAAATGGGCAGTCATTGAGGACTTTCAGAGATCCGGCGCGATGCATTAAGTAAGCGCCTGCTGTGTTCAGCATCCTTATCTGGCGGCGTTTGCATCCGCCACGGTGAGGGCGGCCATGTTCACGATGCGTCTTACGGTCGTGCTTGCAGTCAATATATGCACTGGTTTGGCGGCGCCCAACAGCACCGGACCGATGGCAATGTTGCCTCCAGCGGCGGTTTTGAGCAGGTTGTAAGAAATATTGGCTGCATCGATGTTGGGCATCACCAGCAAATTGGCGTCGCCTGCCAGTGTGCTGCCGGGCATGATCTGCATGCGCGCAGCGCCATCCAGGGCTACGTCGCCATGCATCTCGCCATCGACCTCCAGCCAGGGGGCTTGCAAGCGAAGCAGTTCCAGGGTATCGCGCATCTTCAGCGCGCTGGGCAGGTTGCTGCTGCCGAAGTTGGAGTGCGACAACAGCGCGGCCTTTGGCTTCAATCCAAAGCGCACCATCTCCTGCGCCGCCATCACGGTGATCTCGGCCAACTGAACCGCGCTGGGGTCGTAATTCACATGGGTGTCCACGACAAACAACTGGCGGCCTGGCAGCATCAGCCCGTTCATGCAGGCGTAGGTGCACACGCCGGCTCGCTTGCCAATCACCTGATCGATGTAGTGCAGATGAATGGCGGTGGTGCCCCAGGTCCCGCAGATCATGCCGTCGACTTCGTCCTTGTGCAGCAGCATTGCGCCAATCAAGGTGAGCCGACGGCGCATCTCGATTTTGGCCATCTGCGCTGTGACGCCCTTGCGCTCGGACATGCGGTGATAGGTTTGCCAGAAGTCGCGATAGCGGTGGTCCTGCTCGACGTTGACGATGTCGTAGTCAAGCTCCTCTTTGAGTCGCAGACCGAACTTAGAGATGCGCTGGGCAATAACGCCGGGTCGTCCGATGAGCGTGGGCCGGGCCACGCCTTCGTCTACCATGATCTGGCAGGCGCGCAGCACGCGCTCTTCTTCGCCTTCGCACAGCACCACCCGCTTCTTGGCTGCAACCTTGGCGGCAGCAAAAATGGGCTTCATCGCAGTGCCAGAAGCGTAAACAAAGCTTTGCAGCTTCTCGCGATAAGCGGCCATGTCCAGCACCGGCCGCAAGGCCACGCCACTGTCGGCAGCCGCCTTCGCCACCGCAGGTGCGATCTTCATCATCAGACGCGGATCGAAGGGTTTGGGTATCAGGTACTCTGGGCCGAAGGCTAGCTGCTGGCCTGCATAGGCGGCAGCCACCACTTCGCTTTGCTCGGCTTGGGCCAATTCGGCAATGGCATGCACTGCGGCTATTTCCATTTCCGCCGTGATCGTCGTCGCGCCTGAATCGAGCGCGCCTCGGAAGATATACGGAAAGCACAGGACGTTGTTGACCTGGTTCGGGTAGTCGCTTCGGCCGGTTGCGATGATGGCGTCCGAGCGTGCGGACTTCACTTCCTCCGGCGTGATCTCCGGGTTCGGATTGGCCAGCGCCAGAATGATGGGGCGAGCCGCCATTTTGCTCACCATCGCAGGCTTGACGACGCCGCCGGCGGACAGCCCCAGGAGAATATCCGCGCCCTCGATGATCTCAGTCAGCGTGCGAGCCGTGGTCTTCTGCGCGAACTGGATCTTGTCTTCGTCCATCAGTTCGGTGCGGCCCTCGTAGACCACGCCGGCCAGATCGGTCACATAGATGTTCTCGCGCGGCAAACCCAGTTTGACCAGCAGGTTCAGGCAGGCCAGGGCTGCAGCGCCCGCGCCTGAGGTCACCAGCTTGACCTCGGTGAGCTTCTTGTCCACCACCTTCAGGCCATTCATGATGGCCGCCCCGACAACGATGGCCGTGCCGTGCTGGTCATCGTGGAAGACCGGAATCTTCATGCGGTCGCGCAGCTTGCGCTCCACATAGAAGCAGTCTGGCGCCTTGATGTCTTCCAGGTTGATGCCGCCGAACGTGGGCTCAAGCGAAGCGATGATATCGACCAGCTTGTCCAGGTCTTCCTTCTCGTTGATCTCGATGTCAAACACATCGATGCCGGCGAACTTCTTGAACAATACGCCCTTGCCCTCCATCACCGGCTTGGCAGCCAGGGGGCCGATGTCACCCAGGCCCAGCACGGCAGTGCCGTTGGTGATCACCGCCACCAGGTTGCCCCGGCTGGTGTATTTGAAAGCGTTGTTCGGATCTTTGACGATCTCTTCGCAGGGTGCGGCGACACCGGGCGAGTAGGCCAGCGCCAGATCGTGCTGGTTCACCAACTGCTTGGTGGCATGAATCGCCACTTTGCCCGGTGTCGGGAACTCGTGGTATTCCAGTGCGGCCCGCCGCAATTCGGAATGTTTATCGGACGATTTGACGGGTGGGGTGAGGGGCATGGGGGTGTCTCCTGGGGCGCGCATTCGGGCGTCTTCAAAGCGGCGTCTTCGAAGGCCGGTGCGTCGGTTCCTGCGGGCTTGCGATTGTAGACCTCACATCTAAGCAAGGCCTGGGAATAGGCACAGCCCTGGTATTTCGTTCCCTGATTCCGTGATTCCGTGCGCAATTTCATGGCTCTCGCTTCCTGCCTGCGCCATGCGGCGGTGCACTCCGCAAAATCCATTTGCCCAAGCGCGTCATCAAGGCAAACCCGATCATGGAACTCGTCAGACCCACCGCCCAGCATCTAGTCAGCTACACCAGCGCGCTCAAGCGCGGCTGGTCGCCGGACAATGTGCGCGGCCAGGCCAGGGCGCGCGAAGAGCTGTACGACATTCACCACCACCCGCAGGCCTTCCTGACCAGCATGGATGACGCTGCCGGTGCAGGCCCGCGCATTGTCCTGCCCGACGGCTCCACCGTGCCACGCATTCCCGGGCTCACCCGCTGGATCTGGGATGGCGAGTTTTGCGGCAGCATCAACCTGCGCTGGCAGGTCGGCACCACGGCCTTGCCAGACCACGTGCCCGGCCACATCGGCTATGCGGTCGTGCCCTGGAAGCAGAGGCGCGGCTGCGCGAGCTTCGCGCTTGCGTCGATGCTGGCGCAGGCTGCAGAGCTGGGTTTGAGCGAGCTGGAAATCACCACCGACCCCGACAACATCGCATCGCAAAAAGTCATCTCCCGCTGCGGTGGTGTGCTGGTGGAAGAGTTCTTCAAGCCGGTGCAGTGCGGCGGCGGCAAGAGTCTGCGGTTTCGGATCGTGCTGGAGAGCCATTGTGGTGTGCAGTTCATGCGCCCCGCGCCAGTGCCGCGTTCAATCGTGGCGGCATGACATGAAGCAGCTGCCCGAGTCATTGCCGGCCTTTCTGTGGCACTTCATCAGGTGCCAGCCTCTCGCGTTTGCGTTCTTCTTCATCGCGCCTTGTGCCTTGGTGCTTGAGACGAACGTGGTGCCATACGCCCTCAAACTCTTGATTGATGGCATCAGCGAGCACTCGGACGACAGGACAACGATCTTCCAGCATGTGGCCCCTGCGCTGTGGCTGGGGGGCTCTGCTTGGCTGAGCGTGATCGCCATGTGGCGCCTGAAGGAGTGGTCCGAAAGTCGAATCATGCCGCGCTTCGAGGCGCAGATCCGCATGGGCGTGCTGGAGCAGGTGATGCACCAATCGCATGCCTATTTCGCAGATCAGCAGGCCGGCAATCTGGCCAACAAGATTGCCGACTTGCCCCGATCGGCCCGAAGCATCGTGATGCTCATCGCCCATCCCGGCGTCGCCACGGCCGCGGTTCTGGTGGTGTCGCTCGCGCTCATGGCGGTGCTCAGTCCCGCTTTCGCCTTGGTTCTTGGGGTGTGGGTCGCGGTGCATCTGTCGGTCACGCTGTATCTGAGCGCCGTGGTGCATCAATGCGCCGAAGGCAACGCCAAGGACAAGAGCGTCTTGAGTGGTGGCATTGTGGACGTGCTGGCGAACATCACCTCGGTGCGGCTGTTCGCAAGGCGCTCCTATGAGCTGAGCTACGTTGGAAAAAAGCAAGCGCTGGAGGCGGCGAGTAATGCGCTGCTGATCATTCGCACCAACCAGTTGCGCCTGTTCATGGATCTGGCCTTCCTCACCATGCTGGGCTGCATGGCCTACTTCGTGGTCGTCAAATGGCAGCAGCGGCAGTTGAGCACCGGCGACGTGGTGTATGTGTTCAACATGTCCTGGGCGGTCATCATGCAGATGTGGTTCCTGGGCCACTCACTAACTGATTTGTTCCGCGAAGTGGGGGTTGCGCGGCAAGCCCTTGAATTGGTGTCGGCCCCGCGTGATGTGCAAAACATCCCCAACGCCCAACCCCTGCGAATCAACAAAGGACAAATTGAATTCCAGAACGTGGGCTTTCACTATCTGCGCGGCAACAACATCTTCGAGAACAAGAGTCTTGTCATCGAAGCCGGGCAGAAAGTCGGGCTGGTCGGCTTCTCTGGCAGCGGGAAGACCACATTCGCGCATCTGATTCTGCGCTTCTACGATGTGGCTTCTGGCCGCATCCTGATCGATGGCCAGGACATCTCCCTGGTTTGCCAGGACTCGCTGCGCGCGAACATTGCAATGATTCCTCAGGATGCCAGCCTGTTCCACCGCACGCTGATGGAGAACATCCGCTACGCCCGCCTGCACGCCAGCGACCAGGACGTGATCACCGCATCGCAGCGCGCCCACTGCCACGAATTCATCAGCCGCCTGCCCAGTGGCTATGACTCGCTGGTGGGCGAGCGCGGTACCAAGCTCTCGGGCGGGCAGCGTCAACGTATTGCCATCGCCCGCGCATTCCTCAAGGACGCGCCCATTCTGATTCTGGATGAGGCCACCTCGGCCCTGGACTCAGTGACTGAAAAGCACATCCAGACCGGCCTGCATGAACTCATGCAGGGCCGCACCACCATCGTCATCGCCCACCGGCTTTCCACCCTGTCGGAAATGGACCGCATTCTGGTCTTCGACCAAGGACACGTTGTGCAAGACGGCTCGCATGAACTGTTGCTCAAACAGGGTGGGCATTACGCCCGCATGTGGCAGATGCAGGCCGGCGGATTCCTGCCTGAGCAGATTGAAACTGAGAATGCTTATGAACTTCAAAATTGAAGAGTGGAACGAGCGGGCATCGCGCTGGCCCGAGTTCATCGCTTGCCTGACGGAAGTGGCACCCGACCAATTGCCCTTTGTGCTGGGTGAGCAGTACCGGGCGCACCGCTCGTACCTGTTCGTCGCGCTGTGCTCGGGTGAGGTCATGGGCTTGCTGCGCTTTGCGGTGCAACCCATCGGGCCGGAGGCCAAATGCCCGACGCTGCACATCGGTGACGCAGCCTTGTGCGAAGCCAAGATCCACGCCTTCGCCGTGCGTGAAGAAGCCAGGGGGCGGGGCATTGGCACGGCACTGCAAAAACGAGCTATCATGCGCGCCCGCGAACTGGGCTGCCATCAAGTGGCCTCCTACAGCAGCTATGGGCGCGATGCCAACCATCGCGTCAAATTGGCCCTGGGCTTTGGCGCGCAGCCAGAAGTCCACGGCGACAAGCACCAAGGCGTTTACTTCATCTTGCCGCTGCAAGCAGACGCCGTACTTTCCAGACCCGCGGCAGCACCCACCCGAAGGATTGAACATGAGCGCACTACTTGACACGTGCAGCCCCGAACTGGACGCGCCAGTGTCGGTGGTGCCCTATGACCATACTTGGCCGGCTCGTTTCGAGGCCGAGAGTGCCATGCTCACGAAGGTGCTCGCACCCTGGCTGGCCGGCCCCATTGAGCACATCGGCAGCACTGCCGTACCACTGATGCCGTCCAAGGACATCGTCGACATCATGGTGCCCGTGCATTCGCTGGAAGCTGCGCACGGTGCGATCGACGCGGCCGTGGCGGCGGGCTATGTCCACTACCCCTACAAGGCCGAGGTCATGCACTGGTTCTGCAAGCCCGCGCCGCATTTCAGAACGCACCATCTGCATCTGGTGCCGCTGGACAGTTGGCTGTGGTTTGAGCGTCTTTGTTTCCGCGATGCCCTGCGCCGTAGTGGCTCTTTGGCTGCGCAGTATGCCGAATTGAAGCTGCGCCTGGCCGATCAGTTCCAGTTCGACCGCGAGGCCTATACCGACGCAAAAGCACCCTTCGTGCGGGCGGTGTTGTCGGCCAGCTCAGGCATCCGCTATTTTCTGGATATGCAACGAGGCTGATGCGAGTCTGAATTGACCGAATGGCACACCATGGCGCAAAATGCGCCATTGAGGAGAACAACGCCATGTCAGATGCCGCCCCGTTTGTGTCAGTCAAGCTGTCCGCCGCGTTGGTCAACCAGGCCCGCGAGGCAGCGCAGACCATGCGTCGTTCAGTTGCAAGCCAGATCGAATACTGGGCCACCTTGGGTAAGGCGCTGGAAAACGCGGGCCTGACCACCGGCGACAGCCATGCGCTCATTGCGCGGCAGGATCGAGCGAGCTACACGGTGGGCCGGCCGGCGGCCTTGTCTGCCGAGCTTGACGCATTGCATGGCCATGTTCTCGCCCTGGCCAAGTCTGGCTCTCTGAATCAGCGCACTCGCGAAGCGACATCCGGCCAGACTGACAGTGCGCCAATAGCCGCCAAGTCGGCCAATAAGAAGGCAAGCACGGCGCTCAAGACGGCGGCCAAGCCAACCCGGTCCAAGAAAGCCTGACCAGCCCATGCGGGTGCTTCATCTGCTTGCCGGCCCCCACGGCGCGGGTAAGACAAGCCTTTTTCGCACGCTGATCGCGCGGCGCTACCCGGGCATTTCTCTGGTCCAGGAAGCTGCCGTTCAAGAGTTCGCACACCGTCTGCAGCAAGACCAGCCCTTTGCAGTCGAGTCGAACTTCAGCCGCCCCAGCGCACTGGATCTGATCGCGCAGGGCAGGTCGGCCGGATTTGAAATCGTTCTCTACATCGTCTGCGTTGACCAACATCGCCTGCTGCAGGCGCGGGTCAAGCAGAGCGCAAAACAAGGGGGACTCGATGTGCCGGCGCACAAGGTCATCACGCGCTATGGTCCCGCCCTGGCCCTTCTTCAGCAGGCCATTGAGTTGGCTGACTTGTCCCTGTTGATTGATGGCGCAGCGGTGGAGGAAGGTGGCCCCAGCCTCGTCGCCAGCCTGGCAGCAGGCCGACTCTATTTGCATGCCGCCTTTCGGCCGCGCTGGGCCGACAAGCTTCTGGGATTTTCGGAGGCCTGAGCAGGGGCGCTCACGCTCGCATCAGGGCCTCTAGTTCATCGGGCTTGACTGGCACGCCGCGCGAGATCAGCTCGCAGCCGCTTTCAGTGACGATCGCGTCGTCCTCGATGCGAATGCCGATGTTGTGAAACTGCTCGGGCACGCCTGGCGCCGGCCGCACATAAATGCCTGGCTCGATGGTCAGCACCATGCCGGGCTGCAAGATGCGGCTGGGTCGGTTCTTGATCACTTCGCCCGATAGCGGGTCCTTGCGCTCGCTGACCTCGCCCACCTGCGAGGGCTCGACATAGCTGCCGCAGTCATGCACGTCCATGCCCAGCCAGTGGCCGGTGCGGTGCATGTAGAACTGAAAGTAGCTGCGCTTTTCAATCACGTCGTCCAGGCCGCCCACTTTGTTTTTGTCCAGCAAGCCCAGATCGAGCATGCCCTGTGCCAGCACCTTCACCGTGGCATCGTGCGGATCGTTGAAGCGCGCGCCCGCCTTCGTGACTGCAACCGCCGCGTCCTGCGAAGCCAGCACCAGCTCGTACAGCGCGCGCTGCGGGCCACTGAATGTGCCGTTGGCCGGAAAGCTGCGGGTGATGTCGCTGGCATAGCCATCGAGCTCACAGCCCGCGTCGATCAGCACCAGCTCGCCGCTGCGAATCGGCGCGGTGTCGGCGCGGTAATGCAGCACGCAGGCATTGGCGCCGGCCGCCACGATGGAGCCATAGGCGGTGTACTGCGAGCCGCCCATCCGAAACTCATGCAGCAACTCCGCGTCCAGGTGGTATTCGCGCACATCCTGGCCGTCCCGCAGCATGCGGGCGCACAGTTGCATCGCACGCACATGGGCGCGTGCGCTGATCTGCCCGGCCCGTCGCATGATGTCCTGCTCATGCGCGTCCTTGAACAGGCGCATCTCATCGAGCACCGCGCACAAATCGCGCTGCTGCTCGGGGCACAGAGCGCCAAAGCGCACGCGCGCACGCACCTGGTTCAGCCAGCTGCCCACGCGAGCCTCCAGGCCCTGGTGAATCGCAAACGGGTACCACACCCGATCGCGGTTCTCCAGCAACTTGGGCAATTGCGCATCCAGGTCGGCAACCGAATGCGCGGCGTCCACGCCCAGAGCTGCCGGTGCCGCCTGCGGGCCCAGCCGAATGCCGTCCCAGATCTCGCGCTCGCTGTCCTTTGGCGCGCAGAACAAGGTGCTCTTGCCGTCCCCTGTGATGACTAGCCAGGCATTGGGCTCAGTAAACCCGGTGAGGTAATAGAAATAGCTGTCGTGCCGGTACAGGAAGTCGCTGTCGCGATTGCGCGCGCGCTCGGGCGCCGTCGGAATCAAGGCGATGCCATCCGTGCCAAGCTGTGCGGCCACGCGGGCGCGGCGTTGCGTGTAAATTGAAGTGCTCATATTTGAGGGTTCAGTTGGGCCAGCCTTTGCGGTGTGCCGACATCGGTCCATGGGCCAGCGTAGACCTCGGCGGTAACCTGCTCATTGTCCATCGCCTCGCGCAGCAGCGGGGCCAGTGGGGCTTTGAGGCCTTGCGGGTTGCCCACGGGCAGGCTGGCAAAAAAGGCTTTGCGGTACAGACCGATGGTGGAATAGGTGTACATCGTCTCGGCCTGGTTCAGTGCCACGCCGTCCGCGCGAAGGCCAAAATCGCCCTTGTGCTTTTCCGGCGGGTTGGGCACCAGGTAGATATGGGCCAGGGCTGAGCCGTCCGCGAAGCGGTCCATGGCCATCCTTGAAAACTCGAATTGCGGCGCATACACATCGGCTGCGAGCAGCCAGAACACATCGTCCAGCAAGGGCAGGGCGCGGGCGATACCTCCGGCGGTCTCCAGCGCGCCGCCGAAGTCATGCCCTTCGCGCGACAGGCGAATGCCTGCCGGCAGCTGCGCTTGGGCAAGTCGGCTCTCGATCAAATGTTCCAACCATGCGGTGTTGATCACCAGATCGCTGTAACCGGCGCGCTGCAAGGCCTCAAGGTGATGCAGAAGCAGCGGTTTGCCGCGCACCTCCAGCAGCGGCTTGGGGCATTGGTCGGTCAGAGGGCGCATGCGCTCGCCGCGGCCGGCCGCAAGAATCATGGCCTTTGCAGCGCTCATTCGTCTGAGTCGCCGCGGTCCAGCGAGCGCTGCTCGGTCCATTCCGGCTGGAATCGATTCACCAGCGCGAACATCAAGCCGCGCGCTTTGGCCGAATGGTCTGTGCCGGCATTGCAGACGTAGACATCCAGCGTCACTGCACGGTCCGCAGGCCAGGTATGAAGGCAGATATGCGATTCGGCCAGCAGCACCGTGCCGGTCACCCCGCCAGGTCTGTCCGCAGTGCTGGCAAAGGTATGGAACAGCTGGTTCACCTGCTGTAGGCCCACCGCCTGCACGGTTTGCGCGCACCAGTCGCTCAGTTTGGCCGCGTCGGTCAGCCAGGCGGCGTCGCAACGGCACTTGTACAGGTCGGCAGTCAGATGTAGGCCTTTCATAGGCTCGACTTTAGTCGATCAAGAGGGCTCAGCGTTCCCGGTGCTGCACCAGTTAAAATCCGGGGTCCCCCCCTCGACCACCCCTCCCCGGAGCAGCCCCTAATGGCCAACGATTCCCCCATGGCGAACCCCAACCGCGAAAACATGGCCAACGCCATCCGGGCACTGGCCATGGATGCCGTGCAACAAGCCAACTCGGGGCATCCCGGCGCGCCCATGGGCATGGCTGACATTGCAGTGGCCTTGTGGGGTAGCCATCTCAAGCACAACCCGCAAAATCCGCACTGGTTCGACCGCGACCGCTTCGTGCTGTCCAACGGACACGGCTCCATGCTGATCTACGCGCTGCTGCACCTCACCGGCTACAAGCTGCCCATGACGGAACTCAAGAACTTCCGTCAGTTGCACAGCAAGACTGCGGGCCACCCCGAGGTCGGCGTCACCCCTGGCGTCGAGACCACCACCGGCCCGTTGGGCCAGGGCATCAGCAATGCGGTGGGCATGGCCTTAGCCGAGAAGTTGCTGGCCGCTGAATTCAACCGCGAAGGCCACCCGGTGGTGGACCACCAGACCTATGCGTTCCTTGGTGACGGGTGCCTGATGGAGGGCATCAGCCACGAAGCCTGCGCCTTGGCCGGTGCATGGAAGCTGAACAAGCTGATCGCCATCTACGATGACAACGGCATCTCCATCGACGGTCAGGTCAAGCCCTGGTTCATCGACGACACGCCAGCGCGCTTCAAGGCCTACGGTTGGAACGTGATCGGTCCGGTTGACGGACACGACGTGAGCGCGGTGGATAGCGCCATTGCCGATGCCCGCAAGAGCAGCGACAAGCCCACCCTCATCGTCGCCAAGACCCACATCGGCAAAGGCAGCCCCAACCGCGCCAACACCGCCAAGGCCCATGGCGAGCCGCTGGGCGCCGAAGAAATCAAACTCACACGCGCGAGCCTGGGCTGGCCGCACGAGCCCTTCACCGTGCCGAAAGAGGTCTACCGCGACTGGGATGCCAAGGCCAAGGGCGCGGCAGCCGAAGATGAATGGAAGCTGCGCTTTGCCGCGTATCGTGCGGCCTATCCCCAACTGGCCGCCGAATTTACCCGCCGCATGAAAGGCGAGCTGCCGCGCAATTTCGCGCAAACCGCCGTGGACACCGTCGTGGCAGCGCATGTCAAGGCCGAGACCGTGGCGTCGCGCAAAGCCTCGCAACTTGCGCTGGAGGCCTTCACCGCGGCCCTGCCTGAAATGCTGGGCGGCTCGGCCGACCTCACTGGATCGAACCTCACCAACACCAAGAGCACGGCGCCTCTGCGCTTCGATGCAAGCGGCGCTGTCGCTCGCACAGCCGAAGGCAGCATTGGCCGCCACATCAACTATGGCGTGCGCGAGTTCGGCATGGCTGCAGTGATGAACGGCATCACCCTGCATGGTGGCTACATTCCCTACGGCGGCACCTTCCTGACCTTCAGCGACTACAGCCGCAATGCGATTCGCATGGCCGCGCTGATGAAGAAGCGCGTCATCCATGTGTTCACCCACGACTCCATCGGGCTGGGCGAGGACGGCCCCACCCACCAGTCCATCGAACATGCGGCCAGCCTGCGCTTGATTCCCAATCTGGATGTCTGGCGTCCTTGCGACACGGCCGAGACCGCAGTGGCCTGGGCCGTTGCGCTGCAAAACGCCAGCCGGCCGACGGCCTTGCTGCTGTCACGCCAGAACCTGCCCTACGCCCCCAAGTCGGGTCTGGAAGACATCAGCAAGGGTGCCTATGTGCTGGCCGAGCCGGCCGAAGTCGGCCTGTCTCGCAAGCCCCAGGCGGTGATCATCGCCACCGGCTCTGAAGTGCAACTTGCGCTCAAGGCCCAAGAGCTGCTCGCGGCCCGCAAGATCGCGGTGCGCGTGGTCTCCATGCCCAGCACCACCACCTTTGATCGTCAAAGTGTTGCCTACAAGAGCCAAGTCCTGCCCGCTGGCGTGCCGCGCATTGCAGTGGAGATGGGCGTGACCGACTTCTGGTGGAAGTATGGCTGCGCAGCGGTGGTCGGCATCGACACCTACGGCGAGTCGGCCCCGGCCCCTGTGCTGTTCAAGCACTTCGGTTTCACCCCGGAGAACGTGGCGGACACCGTGCGCAAGGTCCTGTCATCCCGGGCTTGACCCGGGACCACCTGGCCCAGACAACCCCTGATTCATCATCCTGGAGCATTACATGACCATCAAGATCGGCATCAACGGATTCGGACGCATCGGGCGCAACGTGTTGCGCTCTGCGGTGCAAAATTTCAGCGACATTGAAATCGTCGGCATCAATGACCTGCTCGAACCCGACTACCTCGCCTACATGCTGCAATACGACAGCGTGCATGGTCGCTTTGAGGGCCAGGTCTCGGTCGAGGGCAACACCCTCATCGTCAACGGCAAGAAAATCCGCCTCACGCAAGAGCGCGACCCAGCCAACCTGAAGTGGAATGAAGTCGGTGCCCAAGTGGTCATCGAATCCACCGGCCTCTTCCTGGACAAGGAAGGCGCGGGCAAGCATCTGGCCGCCGGCGCCAAGAAAGTCATCATCTCAGCCCCCAGCAAGGACGACACGCCCATGTTCGTCTTTGGTGTCAACGACAAGACCTACAAGGGCGAGGCCATCATCTCCAACGCCTCGTGCACCACCAACTGCCTGGCCCCGCTGGCCAAGGTGCTCAACGACAAGTGGGGCATCAAGCGTGGGCTGATGACCACTGTGCACGCCGCCACCGCCACGCAAAAAACCGTGGACGGGCCGAGCAACAAAGACTGGCGCGGCGGCCGCGGCATTCTGGAAAACATCATTCCCTCCTCCACTGGCGCAGCCAAGGCGGTGGGCGTGGTCATCCCCGAGCTCAACAAGAAACTCACCGGCATGAGTTTTCGCGTGCCCACCTCCGACGTGTCGGTGGTCGACCTCACCGTAGAGTTGATCAAGGAAGCCAGCTACAAAGAAATCTGCGCTGAGTTCAAGGCGCAAAGCGAAGGCGCGCTCAAGGGCGTACTGGGCTACACCGAAGACAAAGTGGTCGCCACCGATTTCCGTGGCGACACCCGCACCTCCATCTTCGACGCCGACGCCGGCATTGCCCTGGATAGCACCTTCGTCAAACTCGTCTCCTGGTATGACAACGAGTGGGGTTACTCGAACAAGTGCCTGGAGATGGTGCGTGTGGTCTGCAAGTAAGCATGCACAGCAGGCCTGACAATGAAACGCGTCTTCGGGCGCGTTTTTTCATCGCTGCACAGCAGCCGTTTCCAGGGTCATCATGAACACCCCAGGCGACACGCGCTTTCGAGACCTGCTCGCCCAGCACGCCTTCATGCGCCTGTGGGTGGCGCGCGTGGCGGGCACCACGGCCAACCAGATGCTGATGGTGGCCGTGGGCTGGCAGATGTACGACCTGACCGGCAGCGCCTGGGACCTGGGCCTGATCGGTCTCTATCAATTCGCGCCGGCGCTGTTGTTATCGCTGTGGGCAGGCCATGTGGCCGACCGACACCACCGCGGCCGCATCGTGGCTGTCTCCCTGGCTGTGCAATGCGTGTCCGCGCTGGTGCTGATGAACGCCAGCAGCGCGCACTGGGCATCGCGCGAACTGCTGCTGGCCGTGTCATTGCTGCTGGGCGCGGCCCGGGCCTTCCAGATGACGGCGCAACAGGCGCTCACACCCTCGCTGGTGCCGGCGTCATTGCTGCAGCGGGCCACGGCTTTCAGCGCCACCGCCACGCAGGCCGCCACCATAGGCGGCCCGGCACTGGGCGGACTGATCTTCGTGGCCGGTGTGCATGTGGTCTATGCCACCATCGCGGTGCTGCTGGCCATCGGCTGCGTGCTGATGCTGCGCCTGCGCTACCGGCACATTCCACCGCCGCCCGAGCCCACCAGCCTCAAGACTCTGCTGGCCGGCGTGCGCTTCATCTGGCACCACAAGGTGATGATGGGCGCCATCTCGCTTGACTTGTTCGCGGTGTTGCTGGGCGGCGCCACGGCGCTCTTGCCCATGTTTGCGCGCGACATTCTGCAAGTGGGCCCGGAAGGGCTTGGCCTCTTGCGCGCCGCGCCGGCAGCGGGCGCGGTGGCCGTGTCCATCGTGCTCAGCCGCTGGCCGCTGCGCGCCCGTGTGGGCCGCTCGTTGCTCATCTCGGTCGCGGTGTTTGGCATCAGCACGGTGGTCTTCGGCCTGTCCACCAGCTTTTACCTTTCGCTCGCGGCGCTCGCGGTATCAGGCGGCGCTGACATGGTCAGTGTCGTGATCCGCATGACCCTGGTTCAAATGGAAACGCCCGACGCCATGCGCGGCCGCGTGGGCGCCGTCAACAGCGTCTTCATTGGTGCGAGCAATCAGCTCGGTGAATTCGAGTCAGGCGCCACCGCCGCGTTGATGGGGCCGGTCGGCTCCGTGGTGGCCGGAGGCATCGGCACCATCTTGATCGCGGTTTCTTGGAGACGCCTGTTTCCAGCACTGGCCTTGCGTGACAAGCTCGAAGTGGACCGCGCTGACTCCAAGACCTGAGGCGGGGCCAATCGGTCAGCGGGTGGTTGCAGATGCCTCGGGCTTTTCCTCGCGCCCATCCGGATGCCGCGCGAAGCGCTCGGCTTGGCGCCCATGTACCGGCGCGCTGTCCGGCCAGGGCCAGCCGCCGAACTGAGTGCGGCGGTAGTCCTGCATGGCCTGCATGATTTCTTCTTTCGTGTTCATCACGAAAGGGCCGTACTGGGCTACCGGTTCAGCGATGGGGCGGCCTTGCAGCAGCAGAAATTCGGTTTCTACCTCGCCCGCAATCAGCTCCACCGCGATGTCACCCTGCAAGGAGATCGCCACCGGGCCAGTGACGCTCTGGTCCGCAACCCGTGCCGTCTTGCCCTTGAAGAAATACAAGGTGCGCTGAGTGCCTTTGCCTGTGGCGCCAGGCAGTGTCCAGCGTGCGCCCGGCTCCATGCGCAGCGTCCAGATCGCGACGTCGGCCTCGGGCTGGGCCGCCCAGGAGTCAGGTGGCGGGGGCAGCGGCTTTCCGGCGCCGGCAAGCTGGCCCGCGACTGTGGAAATATCAGTCAAGCGGCCGGCCTCGTCGCGCACCGACAGGCTCGGAATGTCGGCGGACCAGAACATCGTGAAGTGCGCCGGCGCCATTTTGTTGCGAGCCGGCAGGTTCAGCCAGATCTGAAACAGCTCCAGTGGGTTGGGTTGGCGGCTGTCGAGCAAGGGGAACATTTCCGAATGCACCACGCCGCCGCCTGCGGTAAGCCACTGCGCATCGCCCTGGCCGAAGCGCGCCGCCGCGCCCAGTGAGTCGGAATGATCGATCAGCCCCTTGCGCACCACCGTCACGGTTTCGAAGCCGCGGTGCGGATGGGCCGGAAAGCCCGGCACTGTCTCACCGTGGTACATGCTCCAGCCGTTCTTGCGGCTGAAGTCCTGCCCGATGTCGCGCCCGGCCAGCGAATCCACTGGGCCCATCTGCGCATTGCCCACTGGGTAAGCGTCATCATGGTAGGCGCAAAAGAGGAAAGGATCAGCGGTCTCCCAGGGAAAACCGAGGGGCTTGATCTGAAGAACAGGCGTGCTGCTCATATGCGGATCTCCGCCAACGCGTCAGTGCTGGTGGCCATGTTCGCCATGCACATGGCGGTGTTCGATCTCTTCTGCCGTTGCGCCCCGCACGCCCATCACCTTCAGGGCAAAACGCAACTCCATGCCTGCCAGTGGATGGTTGCCGTCCAGGTGCACTGTGTCGCCCTTGATCTTCATCACATGGAAGACATGAGGCTGACCCGAATCGGTCACGCCTTCGAGTTGCCCGCCCACCTTGACGCCCGGTGGGAATTCCTTTTTGGGGATGCTGCGTACCAGCGATTCATCGCGCTCGCCGAAGGCGTCTTGCGGGTTAAGCAGCAGGCTCACTTCGTAGCCGCGTTCTTTGCCGTCGAGCGCTTCCTCAATCTTGGGCAGGGTGTTCTCGTAGCCGCCGTGCAGGTAGACCATAGGCTCTTTGCTTTCTTCGATCAGCTTGCCGTTGGCTTGCGCCACTTTGTATCGCAGGGTGACCACTGTGTCTTTTTCGATTTTCATGACCGCGATTTTGCCGTGGAAAGTGCGTACAGTCTGGGCTGCGAGCCAATTGCCCCCGAATATCGATGACCGAAACCCAAACCACACCCACCACCAGCAGCACGCCTCAAGGCGATGCCCCCCTGCCCGCCACCGCCACCAAGGCAAAACCGGGCCGCGCACCTGCCGCGCCAGGCGCAGCCTTGCAGGTGCTGGAGCAGTTGTTCCAGCTCTACCCAAAAATGTTCGGCGCCCGGTTTCTGCCTCTCAAGCTAGGCGTCTACCAGGAGCTGTTGGCTCTGCATCCCGACGCGTTCAAGAAAGAAGACCTCAAGGCCGCGCTGGGCCTGCATGCACGCTCCACCCGCTACCTGGAGAGCATTGCCGCAGGGCACAAGCGCCATGACCTTCACGCCCAGCCGGTGGAGGATGTCGCACCCGAGCATGTTCACCACGCCATCATGGAGGTGTTTCGCCGCCGCCAGGCACGCAGCAAGCACGACCTCAAGCCCTGGCTGCGCGAGCGGCTGGTGCATGCCATTGAGGCGTCTGGGCTGGATCGCCAGGCCTACACCGAACGCGTGCACGCGCAAGACGAGTTCGCCTTGGCCGCCCTGGAAGACGCCTTCACACACCTCGCCGAACAGGCCGCCAAGCGTGAAGCGCTGCTGCGCGCCTATCAAGGCAGCGGTCTCGATGTGGAGGCATTCGCGCAGATGTACGGTATGGATCCGTCCACGGTGAAGAAAGCGCTGGCCTAGGAGCCTGACGCCCGGGTACCATGAAGGCCGGCGGATGGCCCGTGGTTATCGCAATGGCATCGTGGCCCGCGTCTTGCCTGAGGCCTCCTGCTTGAAACGCCTGGTTTAGCAACGCAAAGGGATGTACGCATGACTTCGATCTTAGCCACCATCGCACGCGTGCTGTCGCTTGCGGCCTGCGCAGCGTTTTATGCCGCGACCGCGAATGCCCAGGGGGCCTACCCCAACAAGCCCATACGCCTGATCGTGCCATGGGCACCCGGGGGTACCAGCGACACGCCGTGGCGCATCGTCGGGCCCCGGCTGTCCGAGGCCCTGGGGCAGCAGGTGGTGATCGAGAACAAGCCTGGCGCCGCCAGCACCATCGGTGCGGCCATGGCCGCGGCCGCAAGACCTGATGGCTACACATTGCTGGGCACATCCAACGTGCACGTCCTGAGCGCGAACGTCTACAAGAATCTTCCCTACCATGCGATCGATGATTTCGTGCCCATCGGCCAGATTGCCCAGACCTGCTCGCTGCTTGTCGTGCATCCTTCGCTGCCGGTGACCACGGCCCGCGAGTTCGTGGCCTATGCCAAGGCCAACCCCGGCAAGATCGATTTTGCGTCCACTGGCAACGGCTCGGGCCAGCACTTGTTCATGGCGCAGTTTGCCTCCATGACAGGCATCTCGCTCATCCACATTCCCTACAAGAGCGTGGGCCAGGCCGTGACCGAATTGTTGTCCGGGCAGGTCAAGGCAGCCATCCCCGGTCTGTCGGTTGTGTCGCAGCATGTGAAGGAGGGCCGCTTGCGGGCCCTGGGCGTGACCTGCATGCAGCGTTCACGCTTCATGCCCGACGTGCCGACGCTTTCCGAAGCGGCGGTGCCCGGCTTTGACGCGACGCTGCGCGAGGGCTTGATGGCACCCAAGGGAGTGCCACCTGAAATCATCGCGCGCCTGGAGCGCGAGCTGAAGAAAGTCATGGACCTGCCCGATGTGCAGGCACGCATTGTCGGCACCACCAACGAGCCAGCCTTCGCGTCTTCAGATCAGTTTGCGGCCACCCTCAAATCCGAATACGCCAAGTGGCAAAAACTCGTCAAGGACCTGGCCATTCAGCCTGAATGAACGCGCCCGACTGAAGCGACAGGAGCACCACACCCATGCAACCGAACATTCTGTTCATCCTGACCGACAACCAGGGTTGGGCGGACATGAGCATCTACGGCAACCCCTATTTCCAGACGCCACACCTCGATGCGCTGGCCAGGCAGGGCATGATGTTTCGAAGGGCCTATGCATCCGCGCCCATGTGCACGCCCTCCAGAGACGCGCTCTACACCGGCCGCTATCCGGGGCGCAACGCCATCGGCATACGCGAGCCGCTGGCCATGGCCAGCATCATCGGCGACCGCGTCGGCTTGTCCGCCGACGAACCCACCATCGTCTCCTTGCTCAAGCAGGCGGGCTATGACACGGCCCTGGTGGGCAAGTGGCACTGTGGCCATCTGCCGACCTATAGCCCATTGAAGATCGGATTCGACGAACACTTCGGCAACAAAAGCGGCAGCATGGACTACTTCCGCCATGTGGACGCGGCAGGCAATCCCGACATGTGGGAGAACGACAAGCTGGTTGATTGCACAGGGCAGTACAGCACCGACCTCTATTCGAACCGCGCGATCGACTTCATCCGCCGAAAGCGCAGCAATCCCTTTCTGATGTGCTTGTTCTACAACGCGCCACACTGGCCCTGGCAGGGCCCCAAGGACCTGCCACTGAGCGACTCTCTCAAGGGCAAGGACAGCCAGCGCAACTGGCTTGAAACAGGCACCGCCGAAAATTACGCCGAGGTCATGCAGGCGCTGGATGCCGGCGTGGGCCGCGTACTGGCCGCACTTGAAGAAAGCGGCCAGGCAGACAACACACTGGTGATCTTCGTGAGCGACCAAGGCGGCGATGAACTGGCCCAGCCCGGCCCACTCAGGCGTGGCCGGCTGCATGAGAATGGCATCCGTGTGCCGCAGATCATTCGCTGGCCGGGCGTGGTCAGCCCCGGCCAGGTAAGCGATCAGGTGGTTGTCGGCATGGATCTTTCGGCCACCATTCTCAAAGCGGCCAGCGTCAGCCCTCACCCTGACTGGCCGCTGGACGGCCAAGACCTCACACCGGTGCTCAAGGCAGAAAAGCCGCTGTACGAGCGCAATCTGTATTGGCGGCACCACGGCTTTCCTAGACCGGGCATTCCCGAGCAAGGCGCACACCTGAGCGGCGACTGGAAATACTACATATCGGGCGAGCACGAGCGTCTGTACAACTTGTCCAGCGACGAATCCGAGCGGCACGATCTAAAAGAGCAGCAGCCCGCTATCTTTCGTGAACTCAAAGCCCAATACCAGAGCTGGGCGGCGCAGATGCTGCCCTACAAGGAACTTCATGAGTGACCCCCGGCAGGCATGCTGCCCGGCGGCGGACTTCATTGATCAAATGTGTGGCCAGAGCGGGGCCGCGGCGCGCGTGACATAGATGCAGGAAGCACAAAAGATATGAGCAGACACCTCAAGATTGCGGCCGCGCAACTGGGCCCTCTTCATCGTTCAGACACACGGCGCGATGCCACACGCAGGCTGGTGAACCTGCTGCGTGAGGCCCACAGCATGGGCGCGCGATTCGTGGTGTTCCCCGAGCTGGCCTTCACCACTTTCTTTCCGCGCTGGTGGATGCCCGACCAGGACGAAGTCGACAGTCTTTACTTCGAGTCCACCATCCCCTCGGCCGACACCCAGCCCCTGTTCGATGAAGCGAAGCGCCTGGGCATGGGCTTCTACATCGGCTATGCCGAGAAGATAGAAGAAGGTGGTCGCATCCGGCGCTTTAACACCGCCATCCTGGTCGCACCCGATGGCAGCATCGTCGGCAAGTACCGCAAAGTTCATCTGCCTGGTCACGCCGATCACAAACCCGAGGCCGCCTTCCAGCACCTTGAGAAAAAATACTTCGAAGTGGGTGACCTGGGCTTTCGTGTCTGGCGCTACATGAACATGATTGCCGGCATGCTCATTTGCAACGACAGACGCTGGCCCGAGGCTTTTCGAGTGCTCGCCTTGCAAGGTGCCGAGCTGGTTGCCTTAGGCTACAACACGCCGACCGAAAACCTGCACTACCCCGAGCCGCCGGCGCTACGGGTGCACCATCACCTCATCATGGCGCAGGCCATGGCTTTCCAGAACGCCACCTGGCTGGTCGAGTCCGGCAAGTGCGGCTTTGAAGACGGCTTTCGCATGTTTGGCCATTCGCTCATCGTCGCCCCCACCGGCGAGATCGCCGCCAAGAGCCTGACCGAAGAAGATGAAGTCATCGCCTGCAATTGCGATCTGGATCTGGCGGCCGACCTCAAGCGCACCATGTTCAACTTCGCCGCGCACCGCCGGCCCGAGCACTACGGCCTCATCGTCGAACGGGTGGGCGCGCAGGTGACACCGGCCAACGAATAGGTTTTCGAATAGGTTCCCAATTGGAATTCGACCTCGTCATTGCAGGCGGCACCGTGGTGGACGCGCAGCAATCCCTGCGTGCGGACGTCGGTGTTCGTGAAGGCAAGATCGCGCGCGTCGCGCCGGGCTTAACCGGCCGCACGGTGATAGATGCCACCGGCAAACTCGTGCTGCCTGGGGGCATAGACAGCCATTGCCATGTGGAGCAATTGTCATCGTCCGGCCAGATGTGCGCCGACGATTTCTACAGCGCCAGTGTCGCAGCCGCATTCGGCGGCACCACCACCATCGTGCCGTTCGCGGCCCAGCACCGTGGCGACTCCCTCACTGCAGTGGTGGACGACTACTTCGCGCGCGCCGCGCCCAAGGCGGTGGTCGACTACGGCTTTCACCTCATCGTCTCCGACCCGACGCCACAGGCGCTGCAAGAAGAGCTGCCACTCATGGCCGGGCGCGGAATCACTTCGCTCAAGGTCTACATGACCTACGACCTGCTGCGCTTGTCCGACGAGCAGATGCTCGACGTGTTGCTCGCCGCCGATCGCGAGAGCTCGCTCGTCATGGTGCACGCGGAGAACAACGACATCATCAGGTGGATCGCCAGACGCTTGCTCGAACGCGGCCACACCGCGCCCAGGTTTCATGCGACCAGCCACCATCCTATCGCTGAATCCGAGGCGGCCCACCGAGTGATCGCACTGTCACGACTGCTGGACGTGCCCGCACTCATCGTGCATGTGTCGGGCATCGAGGCGGTGAACACCATTCGCGATGCGAAGCGGCTGGGCGCAAGCATCTTTGCCGAGACCTGCCCGCAATATCTCTTTCTCACTGCGCAGGACGCAGACCGCCCAGGCCTGGAAGGCGCGAAGTGGTGCTGCAGCCCGCCGCCACGCGACGCGCAGTCGCATGAAGCCGTCTGGGCCGGGCTCAAGGACGGCACCTTGCAACTGTTCTCTTCCGACCATGCGCCTTACCGCTTTGACGAGACCGGCAAGCTGCCCAAGGGCCAGGCCACCACCTTCAAGGACATGGCCAATGGTGTGCCCGGTTTGCAGGTGCGCATGCCCTTGCTGTTTTCTGAAGGAGTACGTAAGGGCCGCATCACCCTTCATGAATTCGTTGCCCTGACTTCCACCAATCACGCGCGCATGTATGGCCTGGCCGAGCGCAAAGGCAGCTTTGAGGTGGGCTGCGATGCCGACATCCTGGTCTGGGATGCGGACAAGCAGATCACCTTGTCGGCCGAGATGATGAAGGACAATGCTGGCTACACACCCTACGAGGGCCGCGAGGTCACTGGCTGGCCTGAGGTGGTGGTGCTGCGCGGCAAGGTCATCGTCGAAGGCGGGCGGCTCCTCGCGCAGCGCGGCTCGGGTCAGTTCATCCCCTGCGGCACGCCGGAACCGTTAGAGAGACACGGGAACCGAAGTGCCGACAGCGCCGTGGGCGCATTTCGCAAGCTCATCGGCGCTTGAGCCGAGCGCATCAGGCCGCAGAAAAATTGCAGCAAGAAGGTGAACAACATGCCTCATCGGATTCTGGTTATCAACCCCAACTCGAGCGAAGCCGTCACACGCGGGCTGGATGCCGCCATGCAATGCTTGCGCACCGAAGGCGAAGTCATCATCGATTGCGTCACCTTGCATGAAGGCCCGCCGGGCATAGAGACACAAGAGCACGCGGACAGCGTGGTGACGCCGCTGCTGAGACTGGTGCGCGAGTGCGAGCCGCGTTACGACGCCTTCGTCATCGCCTGCTACAGTGACCCGGGCCTGCACTCGGTGCGCGAGATCACGCCCAAGCCGGTGCTGGGCATCGCTGAGTCGGGTCTGCTCACTGCGCTCACGCTGGGCCACCGCATCGGCGTCATCGCCATCTTGCACAAATCAATCCCGCGGCACCTGCGTTACCTCGGCGCGATGGGCCTTGCCGGTCGGTTGGCTGCGGAACTGCCGCTGAACATGGGGGTGGCCGAACTCACCGATGAGGCGCGCACCTTCTCGCGACTCGTCGAGGTCGCCCGGGAATTGCGCGAGCGACACGCCGCTGACGTGATCGTGCTGGGCTGCGCCGGCATGGCGAGTTACCGCGCGCGCCTGCAGGCGACCATGAATGTGCCGGTCGTTGATCCGGCTCAGGCAGCGGTGGCGGCTGCCATCGGTCGGGTGAAACTGGGCTGGCACAGTGCATGACACCCCGGCTGCGGCCCTCTGAGGCCGAAGCGGGCCGCAGCACTCAGCTCTCCTCTTTCACCCGGTACTGCGATGCCAATTGCGATTGCAGCGCCGGCGGCACCGCCTCATAGTGGCTGAACTCCAGCGTGAAGCGGCCTTGGCCGCCAGTCAGTGCGTTCAGGCGTGACTGATAGCTCGCCAGCTCCGACAGCGGCGCCTGCGCCAGCACCGCCAGGCCCGATGCGGCCGAGTCGGTGCCGCTCACCTGGCCCCTGCGCGACGCCAGGTCGCCAGTGATGTCGCCTATGCTTTGTTCGGGCGCGGTGATCTCCACATGCACGATGGGTTCAAGCAAGCTGGGCCGCGCCGCCTGCACTGCCGCGACCAATGCCTTGCGCCCTGCGGTAATGAAGGCGATCTCCTTGCTGTCCACTGTGTGGTGCTTGCCGTCATAAACGATCACTCGCAGGTCCACCACCGGATAGCCTGCCACCACGCCGGCCTCCAGCGCCAGGCGCACGCCTTTTTCCACAGCGGGCATGAAGTTGTAGGGAATCGCGCCGCCCTTCACATGGTCGACGAATTCGAATCCCGCACCGCGCGCAAGCGGTTCCACACGCAGAAACACTTCGCCGAACTGCCCGGCGCCGCCGGTCTGCTTCTTGTGCCGATGATGCCCCTCGGCCGGCGCGGTGATGGTCTCGCGGTAGGCAATGCGCGGCGGCCGGGTGATGACCTCGCATTTGTGCACATCGGTCAAGCGCTCAAGCAAGGTGCGCAGATGCAGCTCGCCCAGGCCGTAAACCACGCTCTCGTTGGTCACCGCCACATGGTCTAGCCGCAGGCAAGGGTCTTCGCTGACCAGCTTGTGCAAGATGTCGTGCAGCCGCTGCTCATCGCCGCGCCGTTTGGGCTCGATCGCCAGGCCATGCACCGGCACGGGAAAGTCCAATGGCTTGAGGTGGATGTGGTCGTCCTCGGGTGCGTCGTGCAGCACCGCATCGAAATGCAGCTCATCGACCTTCGAAATGGCGCAGATGTCGCCCGGAAACGCGCGGGCAATCTCGGTGAACTCCTTGCCCTGCAGCGCGAACAGGTGGCCCACCTTGAAGGGCCGGCGCGCGTCGCCCACATAGAGCTGGCTGCCCGCGCTCAAGGTGCCCTGATGCACCCGCAACACGCCCACCTTGCCGACGTAAGGGTCCTGGGTGATCTTGAAGACATGGGCCAACACATGCAGGCTGGGGTCTGGCAGGGCCAACAGCGGCTGGGCCTCGTCGCCCTCTCCCTTGAGAAAGGCAGGAGGATTGCCCTCGGACGGGTTGGGCAGCAAGCGCGCGATCACATCCAGCAGCTCGGGCACGCCCGCGCCCGTGCGAGCCGAGACGAAGCAGATCGGAATCAGATGCCCTTCACGCAAAGCCTGTTCCAGAGGCGCATGCAATTCCGAGGGATCGACGTCGCCATCGTTGAGATAGCGTTCGACAAATGCGGCATCGACCTCCACCACTTGCTCCACCAGCGCTCGATGCGCTTGCTCGACCGAAGAAAAATCAGTGCCCGGCCCTTGTTGCGCCATGTTGAAGAAGCAATCCACCACCTTGGCCCCGCGCTCGGCCGGCAGGTTCACAGGCAGGCATTCGCGGCCGAAGACTTCCTGAATCTGCTGCACAAGGGCCTCCAGGTTCACGCCTTGTGCATCGATCTTGTTCACGATGATCAGACGGTCACGCTCGCGCTGCGCAGCCCACTGCATCATGCGCACGGCCATGGGTTCGATGCCGGCGGTCGCGCTGATCACCACTGCGGCGGTTTCCACCGCTTCCAGCGCCGGCAGAGACTGACCCAGAAAATCCGGCGCACCCGGTGTGTCGATCAAATGGGCATGCACCCCTCGGTATCGCAGATTCAGGAGCGAGGCATTGAGCGAGCGCTGCGCCTTGCGCTCCAATGGATCGTAGTCGCTGACGGTGGAGCCGCGCTCAACGCTGCCCGGCGCGCCGATGGCGCCCGACTTGTGCAGCAAGGCTTCCACCAGACTGGTCTTGCCCGAGGTGGCGGGGCCAACCAGGGCCAGGGTGCGTAGCGCGGCAATATCCGCAGAGGTGGTCGCCATTGCAGAGTCCTTTCACGAAAAGCAATGCCATGTTAAGCCACGTCGGGGGGCTTTGGTTTGTTCTGGGGCAAGAACTGTTGCGCTGACCGCTGCGCTCAGGCGCCAGATGCCGGCCAGCGGTCATGCAGTTGAACAGCCACCCGCTCACCCCACAAATTGATTTCCGCGCTGGCGCCCCGGTGCTCACTTTGGGCAGGGGCGCCGCGCACATAGCCCAGCGCGACACAGGCGCCGGCCAGCGGGCTGAATCCGGCCGAAGATATTTCGCCGACCGGTTGGCCTTCGTGCAAGATGGTTTCGCCGCCCCAGGCGTACACACCGGGCGGCAGTACCAATGTCACCAGCTTCTTGCGTAGCGGCTGGCCCTGGCTTGCCTTGAGCGCGGCTTGCCCGATGAAGGGCGAAGGCTTGTCGGGCTTGACGCTGAAGGCCAGTCCCGCTTCCCAGGGCGACTCATCTGGCCCGAGCTCTGCACCCCAGGCTCTGCGGCCCTGCTCGATGCGCAGCGCGTCCAGTGCGTAGTAGCCGGCGTTGCGCAAGCCCAGGTCTTGGCCAGCCCGCATCAACTCCAGATAGACATGCCGGCACATCTCCACCGGCACATACAGCTCAAAGCCTGGCCCGCCCACATAACTCATGCGGGCTGCGCGCACGCGGGCAAAGCCCAAGTCAATGTCGCGAGTCCATGAGAACTTCAGCGCCTGCGCCGAAAGATCATCGGGACTGACCCGGGCCAGCAACTCGCGCGCCTTGGGGCCCATCACCGACAGCACGCTGTACATGGGTGACACATCGGTGAGCATGGCATGACTGCCGGGCTCGATATGGCGGCTGATCCAGTCAAAGTCGCGGGTGGCCTGGGCCGAGCCGGTGACGATCAAGAAGCGCCCCGGTGCCTCCCGCGTCACCGTCAGATCGCTCTCGATGCCGCCGCGTTCATTGAGCATGGGCGTGTAGACCATCTTGCCCACCGGCACGTCCATCTCGTTGGCGCACAGCCGTTGCAGAGTTGCCAGCGCATCGTTGCCTTGCAGCAGCAGCTTGGAAAAAGAGCTCTGGTCGTAAAGGGCCACAGCCTCACGGGTGGCCTGCTGCTCGGCGATCACCCAGGGCAGCCAGCCGGGTGTGTCCAGCGTGTGGGCGGGTGCTGGCATGTCGGCGCCTGCTTTGAAATAGTTGGCCCGCTCCCAGCCGTTCTTGCTGCCAAACTCCGCCCCTTGTTCGGACAGTAGGTCATATAAAGGTGATGTGCGCAGCGGGCGAGCCGTCTGCAGTTCCTGGCGCGGCCAGCGCATGGCGTAGTGCAAACCCAGCGTCTCACCGGTGCGCTCGGCCAGGGCTTTGCGGTTGCCGGTGAAGGGCGCGAAGCGGCGGATGTCCACATCCCACAGATCGGTGCTGGGCTCGCCAGCGACAATCCACTCGGCCATCAGGCGGCCAGCACCGCCACTGTTGGCTATGCCGGCGGAATTGAAGCCGGCGCAAACGAAGTAGTTGCGCAATTCGGGCGCCTCGCCCAGGATGAAATTGCCATCGGGCGTGAAACTCTCCGGCCCGTTGAGCAGCATCTTGATCTGCGCTGTCTCAAGGCAAGGCGTGCGGTGCATTGCGTTTGTCATCAGGATCTCGAACTGCGCCCAGTCCTCATCGAGCAGTGCGAATTGAAAGCTGCTGGGGATGGGGTCCACCTTCCAGGGCTTGGCCTTGGGCTCGAAGCCACCCATCAGCAGGCCGCCGACTTCTTCCTTGTAATAGATGAAGCCATCAGGGTCGCGCATCACCGGCAGCATCGGGTGCACGCCGGCGATCTGGTCGGTGACGATGTAGAAGTGCTCGGCCGAAAACAATGGCACGTTCACGCCGGCCAGCGCGCCGAACTGCCGCGCCCACTGGCCCGCGCAATTGACCAGCAGCTCGCAGCGCACATCGCCCAGTGCGGTGCGCACTGCAGTCACGCGGCCGTCCTGAGAGAGCACCCCGGTGACTTCAACGTCTTCCACAATGCGCACGCCCAGTTGGCGCGCCCCTTTGGCCAGCGACATGCACAGGTCGGCCGGGTTGGCCTTGCCGTCGCCGGGAAGCCACAAGGCACCTTGCAAGTCGTCTGTGCGCATCACCGGAAAATGCTCGCCAGCCTCGGCCGGAGAGATCTCGTGGCATTCCACGCCAAAGCTGCGCGCCAGCGCAAGCTGCTTTCTCAACACCTTCATGCGCTCAGGCGTGCGCGCCACGTTGACGCTGCCACACTGACGCCAGCCGGTGGCCAGGCCGGTCTGCGCCTCCAGAGTCTGATACAGCTCAATGCCGTACTTGCTCATCTGCGTCATGCTGCGGTTGGGCCGCATCTGGCCCACCAGGCCGGCTGCGTGCCAGGTGGTGCCGCAAGTGAGCTTGCCCTGCTCGATCAGCAGCACATCGCTGCGGCCCATTCGCGCCAGGTGATAGGCGACGGAGCAGCCGACGATGCCGCCTCCGACGATGACAATCTGCGCCTGAGTTGGAAGCGTCATGGATCAATCAGCCAAGTCGAAGCGCCATCACACCGGCCACAATGGTCGCCGTGCCGATGACGCGCCGCACGGTGAAAGTTTCCTTGAGAAACCAAGTGCCCAACAGCGCCGCGAACAGCACTGAAGTCTCGCGCAGCGCGGCCACCGTGGCCACCGGCGCGCGGGTCATGGCCCACAGCGCAATGCCGTAAGAGCCCAGTGACGCGGCGGCAGCGCCTGCGGCCACGGGCCAACGCATGCGCGCATAAGGCCAAACCACCGCGCCGCCCCGGCGCATGAACACCAGCAAGGCAAAAGGCCAGCCGTCCAGCACGAACAGAGCCGCCACATACTGCAATGCCGTGCCGCCGTTGCCGACGGCGGTGCGCGCACCCAGTGCGTCCACCAGTGTGTAGATGCCGATGACCACTGCATTGGCCAGCGCAAAAGCAACGGCGCGCGGGCTCTCCAGCGCATGGCGGGACAAACCCAGTGCCAGCACGCCGCAGCTCACGCCCAGCACGCCGGCCCAGGCCAGGGGGCTGAGCGACTCTCCCAACGCCAGGCTGGAGGCCAGCGCCACCAGCAGCGGCGCGGTGCCGCGCATCAGCGGATAGGTCAGGCCCAGGTCGCCATGCTGATAGGCCTCGGCCAGAGCGATGTAGTAGGCGATGTGTATCACCACCGAAGCAAATATGTAGGGCCAGGCGGCCGCTGGCGGCAGGCCCGTGACCAGCACCAGCGGGATGCCGATGAAGGAGCCCAGCATGTGGATCACCGCGGTGTCCAGCGCCTTGTCCGAGCTGGACTTGACCAGCGCGTTCCAGCTTGCATGCAGCAGCGCGCCGAACAATACCGCTGCGGCCACTGGCCAGGTCAGGCTCATGGCACCCTCGCGTCCTGCGCGCCAGCGGCGTCTTGGCTGCAGCGGTGCGCGCGCGCGAGAAAATGCGAAAGCGGCGGCGTCACCCGCCCGGCCTGCTTGGCTGTGTCGTCCCAGATGCGCAGGCGCACCGCATCGGCTGCGCCTGCTTGTCGCATGAACGCCTGGGCCTGTTCATCAGTGAAGACGCCGCCTTGCAAGACCAGCGAGCGGCGCGAGTCGTCCGACAGTGAATCGAAATACGCTGGCCGCGTCGCGCACAGGTAGCGCTTGGCATCCACATGCAGCTTGATCGCATCGAGCACCGCATTGCCGAACATGCCGCGCAAGAAGGGCAGGGCGCGGTATTGGTGAACGTCGTCCACGCCCTTGAGTGTGGGTGTCTCGCCCAGATCGTGCAGCAGGTGGCCCAGGTCATGCAGCAGGGCCGCCGTCACCAGCTCGTCGCTGGCGCCCTCGGCCTCGGCCAGCGATGCCGATTGCAGCGCGTGTTCAAGTTGTGTCACCGCCTCGCCGCTGTATTGCTCGGCGCCGCGCTGCGCAAAGAGCTGTTCGATGTCGGCCAGTGTCAGTGCCATGCTGCGTCGCTTGTTGCTTTGTGCGCTTGTGCCCGCTCACTGCCACGGCAACGAATAGGTCTTCAAATTGGTAAAGCTCTTCATCGCTTCCTGCACGCCTTCCTTGTAGCCCAGGCCTGAGTCCTTGATGCCGCCAAAGGGTGTCAGCTCAAGCCGGTAGCCAGGCACCTCACGCACATTGACCGAGCCCACCTGCAGCTCGTTGATGAAGCGGGTGATGTAGTCGAACCGGTTGGTGCACACCGAGCTGGACAAGCCATAGGCCGTGCCGTTGGAGATGGCGATTGCCTCATCAATGCTGCCAAAGCGAATGATGGGAGAGACCGGGCCGAAGGTTTCTTCGCGCACCAGGTGCATGCCCGGCAGCACCTGGTCCAGCACCGTGGGCGAGTACAGCGCACCCTCGCGCTGGTTGCCTACGAGCAGGCGCGCACCCTGTGCCACGGCTTCGTTCACCCTTGATTCAAACAGGCATGCGGCGGCCTCGTCGATCACGGTGCCCATGTTATTGGCGCTGTCGCCTGGCTCGCCCCACTTCCAGGCGCGGGTCTTGGCCACCACCATCTCTGTGAAGCGATCAGCCACCGCCTGATGCACCAGCATGCGCTTGACGGCAGTGCAGCGTTGGCCGGAATTTTTGTAGGAGCCCTGCACCGCCAACGTGGACGCTTCGTCCAGGTCGGCGTCTTCCATCACGATGATCGGATCATTGCCACCCAACTCCAGCACGATGCGCCGGTAGCCTGCGCGGGCCGCGATGTACTTGCCGATCGCCACGCCGCCGGTGAAAGTAACCAGGTCAACCTGGGGGTTGGTGATGAGCTCATCGGCGATTTCGCGCGGATCCCCGGTGATCACGCTGAGCATCTGCGGCGGCAGCCCGGCCTGGTACAGGATGTCCGCGAACAAGATGGCCGAGAAAGGCACCTTCTCAGAGGGCTTGAGCACCATGCGGTTGTTGGTGGCAATGGCCGGCACCACCTTGTGCGCCACCTGATTCATCGGGTGATTGAATGGCGTGATCGCGCTGATCACGCCCAAGAGCGGCGCGCGCTGCGTGTACACCCGCCTGCGCTTGCCATGCGGCGTGAGGTCGCAACTGAAAATCTGACCATCGTCCTTGAGCACCTCGTTGGCACCAAACAGCAGCACGTCGCTCACCCGCCCGGCTTCGTAGAGCGAGTCCTTCAGGCACAGGCCCGACTCCGCCGTGATCAGCCCGGCGATCTCATCGCGTCGCTCGCCAACGATGGCCGCAGCCCGGTTCAAGATGGCCGCGCGCTCATAGCGGGTGAGCGTGGGCTGGTAGGCATGGGCCAGTGCAAAGGCCTGTCGCACATCCTCCAGGCTGGCCTTGGGCACGGTGCCGATGCATTGCGCGGAAAACGGGTTGAACACCTCGATCTTGCGATCGGCCGCACCGGCAAGCTTGCGCCCGGCAATGCGCATCTGATCGAGCGCGTGGTCGCTGATGAACTGAGCGATCAAATCATTGCGCATGGTTCAAGGCCAGATCAAACGCGTCAAAATTGCGAAACCGCCGCTGCGGTGCCATGCCCGTCAGGCGGCGATTCAAAATCAAGGGCACCCGCTGCTCGCTGATGCCGCCGTGCGAACGCAGCGGTGCGTCAAGGCCAGACAAATCATGCCGGCTGGCCGATGTGCCAATCACCGTGCTGCGTTCGGATACGCACACCACATCGCCGATGCGGTCTGCCGGCAACTCGAAACGCTGCGCTGCATCTTCGCGGGTGAGTACCACCTCCATGCCGCGAACTTGCCGCAACTGGTTTACCACCTCGCTTGCCGGCGCATCTGGCGGCAGGTAAATGGTGGCGAACGATCCCAGCGCACCGTGGTGCACCACATAAGGATCGGTGATCGGCAGGATCACACGTGCGCGTGCCACGCCCAGCTTTGCATCGCACCAGTCCTGCAGGTAGATCACATCGGGCTGGCCATTCATTGCGACCTTGGCGTTCATGCCGTGGTCCGCAGTGAGCGCGATCACGCAGCCCATCGCATCGAGCTTGCCGAGGTAGCCGTCCATCATCGCGTAGAAGGCATTGGCGCCAGCAGTGCCGGGCGCATGCTTGTGCTGCACATAGTCAGTGGTGGACAGGTACATCACATCGGGCCGGCGCGTGGCCATCAGGCGCTCGCCGGCGGCAAACACAAACTCCGACAGGGCTGCACTGTAAACGCTGGGCACCGGCTTGCCCACCAGCGCCAGCACGTCCTCGATGCCATTCTCAAGAAGCGACACCTGGTCGGCGTGCTCCGCTGAAAAGCAGATGCCCTTCATGCCATGGCCCAGCAGGCGGCGCAGCTTGTCCTTGGCGGTGACCACCGCCACGCCAAGGCCTGCGTTGGCCAGTGCCGCGAGCACGCTGGGTGCGCGCAGCCACTTGGGGTCATTCATCATGACCTCGGTGCCGCTGGCGCTGTCGAACAGGTAGTTGCCGCAGATCCCGTGCACGCTGGGCGGCGCGCCGGTCACGATGGACAGGTTGTTGGGGTTGGTGAAGCTGGGCACCACGCAGTCGGCCACCTGGCCCCAGCCCTGCTCCAGCGTGCGCGCCAGCCACGGCATGTGGCCACCCGCCACCGCCTGCGCCAGGTAGTCGGGTTCGCAGCCATCGACGCAGACCACCACCGTGGGATGCGTCGGCAGTTTGTAGCTTCGATCATTTACTGTGAGCACGTATCACCTTTGCAGCTGGGCCGGCGGCTTCGCGATCTTTCGCGCGTGACTGCCGACGCAAATCGTTTTCAATGGTTCGCTTCTTGCTGTCCATCACGTGGTCGAACATCGCACGGCCGGCGGCCTGGGCATCGCCCGCCGCAATGGCTTTGATGATCTGCCGGTGCTCGCCCGCGGAGATCGGCAGCAGCCAGCTATCGGCCAGATTGAGGCGGCGAAACAGCGACAACTCTTTGATCAGCTTGCGGTAGATCGCGGTGAGCTTGCTGTTGCCGGCCATCTCCACCAGGCGATCATGGAACTTCAGGTTCAGCAAGTGGTAGTTGTAGGCGTCGTTCGTCTTCACAGCCTTTTCCATCGAGTCGACCAAGCCCTTGAGCTCTTTGAGCTGGGCGGGCGTGACGTCGGTGGCGAGCTTGCGGCCTACCAGTTCGTCCATGGCCGCGCGCAGATCGAAGATTTCCACCGCCTCCATGATCGGAATGTCGCGCACGAACACGCCGCGGTTTTTCTCGTTGCGCACCAGGCCGGCTTCTTCCAGCATGCGGAAGGCCTCGCGCACCGGCCCGCGCGAGACGCCCATCTGTTGGGCCAGCGTCGCCTCGATCAGCTTGCTGCCAGGCGCGTATTCGCCCTGAAGGATGGCTTTCTCAATCTCCTGCTGCACCACGTTGGCCAAAGAGCTGCTTTGCAGCAGCGCGATGGTGGGGTGAAGCAGTGCATTCATCCAGGCATTAAATGCAGCAAGCGCCGGATTGTCAACAATCTGCAAAAAACAATTGACATCATTTGGAGGCCAGCGTTAAATGATCCGAGACGCGTGCGGGTGGCTGGCGGGTGTTCGCCCTTATTCATCGCTTTGGTCATCGTACGGTCATCCTGGTCAGTGACAGTCAAAACCCATGTTCTTGAGGAGACCCTTATGCGTGCGTCGCTTGTTCTGAAATCCGTGCTGCTTGCCGGCCTCGCCGCCTTCGCGGCCGGCGCCTTTGCCCAGAAGACCCAGTTGCTGGTCTACACCGCGCTGGAGACCGACCAGCTCAAGGCCTACCAGGAAGCATTCAACCGGGTCAATCCCAACATCGAGATCAAGTGGGTGCGCGACTCCACCGGCGTCATCACCGCCAAGCTGCTGGCCGAGAAAGCCAATCCGCAGGCCGATGTGGTGATGGGCGTGGCTGCGTCCAGCTTGGCCTTGCTGGACAAGCAAGGCATGCTGGAGCCCTACGCGCCTTTGAACCTGGACGCGATCATGAGCAAGTACCGCGACAGCAAGAAGGTGCCAGCCTGGTGGGGTATGGACGTATGGGGAGCCACGGTGTGCTTCAATACGGTGGAAGCCAAGAAGAAGAACATCCCCAAGCCCGAAACCTGGAAGGACTTGACCAAGCCGATTTACAAGGGCCAGATCGTCATGCCCAATCCGGCCTCCAGCGGCACCGGTTACTTTGACGTCACCGCCTGGCTGACTTTGTTTGGCGACGACAATGGCAAGGGCGGCGGCTGGAAATACATGGACGCACTGCATGACAACATGGCGCAGTACACCCACTCTGGCTCCAAGCCATGCAACATGGCCGCGGCCGGTGAATTCGTGATGGGCATTTCCTTTGAATACCGCGGCAACACCAACAAGGCCAAGGGCGCCCCCATCGACCTGGTGTTCCCAAAAGAAGGCTTGGGTTGGGACCTGGAGGCTTTCGCCATTCACAAAGGCACCAAGAAACTCGACGCCGCCAAGAAGCTGGCCGACTGGGCATCGAGCAAAGACGCGATGCTGCTGTACGGCAAGAACTTCGCTATCACGGCTCAGCCTGGCGTGGCAGAGCCACTGGCCAACGTGCCCAAAGATTACGAAGCGCGCCTGGTCAAGATGAATTTCGCCTGGGCCGCCGACAACCGCGAGCGCATTTTGGCTGAGTGGACCAAGCGCTACAACGCCAAGACAGAAAAGCGCTGAGCTGCGCCTAGGTTGAAAGGGTGGCTGCGGACTTGTTCCTTGAACTGCGTGGTATCCGCAAAGATTTCGGCGGCTTCACTGCCCTGCACGATATCGACCTGGGCATCAGCAAGGGCGAGTTCGTCTGCTTCCTCGGCCCATCGGGCTGTGGCAAGACCACACTGCTGCGCATCATTGCGGGGCTGGAGGTGCAAAGCGCGGGCGAGGTGCTGCAAGGCGGGCGCGACATCTCGCGCCTGCCGCCGGCGCAGCGTGACTACGGCATCGTGTTCCAGAGCTATGCACTCTTTCCCAACCTCAGCGTGGCCGACAACGTGGCCTACGGCCTGGTCAACCGCAAGACACCGCGCGCACAGATAGTGCAGCGGGTGGAAGAGCTGCTCAAGTTGGTCGGCTTGCCCGGCAGCCAGAACAAATACCCCGCGCAGCTCTCGGGTGGGCAGCAGCAGCGCATCGCGCTGGCGCGCGCCCTGGCGACCGCGCCGGGGCTCTTGCTGCTTGACGAGCCGCTCTCGGCGCTTGATGCGCTGGAGCGAGTGCGCCTGCGCTCGGAGATCAGGGCTTTGCAGCAAAAGCTGGGCGTGACCACCATCATGGTCACGCACGACCAGGAAGAAGCCCTGGCGCTGGCCGATCGCATCGTGGTGATGAACCATGGCGTGATTGAGCAAGTGGGTACGCCACTTGAAATCTACCGAGAGCCGGCATCGCCCTTCGTGGCCGATTTCGTCGGCAAGGTCAATGTGCTGCCCGCCCAGGTGGCCGGTGGCCAGTTTCGCGTGGGCAGCCTGAGCATTGCCTGCGACGGCGCAGACCGCAGCGCGCGCATTTACCTGCGCCCGGAAGACGTGTTGGCCCGCCCCATCGCGCCGGGCGACCCGCATGTGTTTGATGCCCGCATCGAGAAGATCGAATTCCTTGGCTCTTATTGTCATGTGCGTGTCACCTCGCCGGCGCTCGATGAGCACAGGCTGACCGTCTACCTGTCGCTCAACTTCCTGTCCGAGCAGTCTCTGCAAGAAGGCTCGGCGCTGCGGCTCAAGCTGCTGCCCGAGCGCATCAAGGTCTTTTGATCACGAGCAAAGCATGAGCGCTGCTCTGACCGCCAGCCACAAGCCGCCGATCAGGCAGGCCGCGCACTGGACTGACCGCATCGCGCACCTGGCCTTGTTGCTGGTGGCACTGGCGCTGGTGGCGTTCCTGGCGCTGCCCTTGTTGGCCATCCTGGTCCAGGCCGCCCAAGGCAAAGAGGGCGAGTTCGTCTGGCTGGACAACTTCATTGAATACGCACGCACACCGGCCCTGCTTGACAGCTTGTGGAACAGCGTGTGGGTCTCGCTGCTGGTCACAGCGCTCACCGTGCCGCTGGCCTTTGGCTTTGCCTATGCGCTGACTCGCTCGTGCATGCCGGGCAAGGCGCTGTTTCGCGGCATCACGCTGATTCCGCTGTTGGCCCCCTCGCTGTTGTCGGCCATCTCGCTGATCTACTGGTTTGGCAACCAGGGCGTGCTCAAAGACTGGATGCAGGGCGTGGGCATTGACCAGATCTATGGCGCGCCAGGTATCGTGGTAGCAGAGTGCTTTGCGGTGTTTCCGCATGCCCTGATGATTCTGGTGACCGCGCTGTCGCTGTCCGATGCGCGGCTGTATGAGGCCGCCGATGCGATGGGCACCCGCGCTACGCGCAAGTTCTTCACCATCACACTGCCCGGTGCCAAGTACGGCCTGATCTCGGCGGCGCTGGTGAGCTTCACCCTGGTCATGACCGACTTCGGAATTCCCAAGGTCATAGGCGGCAATTTCAATGTGCTGGCCACCGATGTGTTCAAGCTGGTCATCGGGCAGCAAGATTTTTCCAAGGGCGCGGTGGTGGCCATCTTGTTGCTCGCGCCTGCGGTGCTGACCTTCGGGGTGGACAACTACCTCGGCCGGCGCCAGACAGCCATGCTCACCGCACGCGCCGTGCCCTTCTCGCCCAGGCCCGCGCGTGGCTTCGATGCGATCATGACTGTGTATTGCGGCGCCATCGCGGCGCTGGTGCTGGCCATGCTGGGCATGGCGGTGTTTGCATCCTTCGCCAGCTTCTGGCCCTACAACTTGGAGCCCAGCCTGCGTCACTATGTGCTCGGGCTGGTCGATGCCGAAGTGGGGGTGGGCTTTCTCAACAGCCTGAAGATGGCCGCCTGCACCGCCTTGTTCGGCACGGCACTGGTGTTTTGCAGCGCCTACCTGCTGGAGAAAACCAAAGGCATGGATGGTGTGCGCGGCCTGGTGCGGCTGCTTTCGATGCTGCCGATGGCCGTGCCTGGTCTGGTGCTGGGCCTGGGCTACATCTTCTTCTTCAACGAGCCGGGCAATCCACTCAATGGCCTCTATCACACGGTGACCTTGTTGACGCTTTGCACCATCGTGCACTTCTACACCACGGGGCACCTCACTGCGGTCACCGCGCTCAAGTCGCTCGATGGCGAATTCGAAGCGGTGAGCGCATCGCTCAAGGTGCCTTTCTTCAAGACCTTCTGGCGCGTCACACTGCCCATCTGCACGCCGGCGCTGGTGGACATCGCACGCTACTTCTTCATCAACGCCATGACCACCATCTCGGCGGTGGTGTTTCTCTACTCACCCGAAACCAAGGTCGCATCCATCGCCATCCTCAACCTCGACGAAGCCGGCGAGATGGGCGCGGCCGCCGCCATGGCCGTGCTCATCGCCTTGTGCTCGGCGCTGGCCACCTTGCTATTCATGGCAGCGGCCTGGTGGGTGAACCGCCGCACACAGGCCTGGCGTATTGCCGCACCTACCCGATAGGAAGACACCCCATGGACAGAGACAAAATCCTGCTGACCCCCGGGCCGCTGACCACAACACTTCGCACCAAGCTCGCCATGCTGCGCGACTGGGGCTCGTGGGACAGCGACTTCAATGAGGTCACCGCGCGGGTACGGCGCAGCCTGCTGCAGATCATTCACGGGCAGGACACCCATGTGGTCGTGCCCCTGCAAGGCAGCGGCACCTTCAGTGTCGAGGCGGCGGTGGCCACACTGGTGCCGCGGGATGGCCATGTGCTGGTGCTGGACAACGGCGCTTACTGCAAACGGGCCGTGCGGCTCACCTCCTTGATGGGGCGCCGCTGCAGCGTGCTCGCCTTCGACGAAGCAGCCGCCGTCTCGCCCTCGCTCTTGCAAGACAAACTCACTGCGGATGCATCCATCACCCATGTGGTTTTGATCCATTGTGAAACCGGCGCGGGCGTCCTCAATCCGCTGCAGGAAGTGGCCGATGTGTGCGAGCGCCACGGCAAGGGCCTGATCGTCGATGCGATGAGCTCATTTGGCGCCTTGCCCATCGATGTGCGCCGCATGCGCATCGATGCGCTGGTGGCCGCCAGCGGCAAATGCCTTGAAGGCGTGCCCGGCATGGGCTTTGTCTTCGTCCGCAAGGAGGTGCTGCCCCAATGCGCCGGCAACAGCCAGTCGCTGGCAATGGACTTGCACGACCAGTATGTGTATATGGAAAAAACCGGCCAGTGGCGCTTCACGCCGCCCACCCATGTGGTGGTGGCGCTGGCCGAGGCCATCGCTCAGTTCGAGGAAGAAGGTGGACAGCCCGCGCGCCTGGCCCGCTACAGCGCCAACTACCAGACCTTGATAGGCGGCATGTCGCGCCTGGGCTTTGCGCCCTTCCTCGACGCGGCCATCCAGGCGCCCATCATCGTGACCTTTCATGCGCCGGCCAATCCGCGCTATGACTTCAAGACTTTTTACGCCGCAGCGCGTCAGCGCGGCTTCCTGTTGTACCCCGGCAAGCTCACGCAGCTGGAGACCTTTCGCGTCGGCTGCATTGGCGCTATCGGCCCCACCGAGATGGAGCAGGCGGTGCATGCGGTGTCGCTGGCGCTGCAAGACATGGGCATCGCCTCGGGCGTGCCGGCTCGGTAGACCTCACAAGGAGCGCACGCATCATGGCAAACAAGCTTCACCCCGCCCTGGCGGCCATACGCAAGAGCGGCGCCGCCAAGGTTAAGGTCGCGTGCAGCGACATCGACGGCATCTTGCGCGGCAAGTACCTGCACAAGGACAAATTCGAAAGCGCGGCAGAAGGCGGCTTCGGTTTTTGCGACGTGGTGTTCGGCTGGGACAGCAGCGACAACGTCTACGACAACACACAGGTGACCGGCTGGCAGCACGGCTTTCCCGATGCGCTGGCGCGGCTGGACTTGAACACCCATCGGCGTGTGCCCTGGGACGGCGGCGTCGATTTCTTCCTGGGTGAATTCATCAACGCCGACGGCAGCCCCTACCCGGTGTGCCCGCGCCAGACCTTGAAGCGCGTTCTGCAGCGCGCCGACAAGCTCGGCCTGCAAGTGATGACCGGCATGGAATACGAGTGGTTCAATTTTCGCGAGACGCCGCAAAGCTGGGCCGACAAAAAGGGCGTGCAGCCGCAACCGCTGACGCCGGGTATGTTTGGCTACTCGCTGCTGCGGGTCAATGAGAACCGCGAGTTCTTCAACGCGCTGATGGACGAGATGCTGGCCTTTGGCGTGCCCATCGAAGGCCTGCACACCGAGACCGGCCCGGGCGTGTACGAGGCGGCCATCAGCTTTTCCAGCGCGCTGGAGCAGGCCGATCGCTCCATTCTGTTCAAGACAGGCGCCAAGGAAATCGGTGCCCGCTTTGGCATCATGCCCAGCTTCATGGCCAAGTGGAGCCAGCAGTATCCGGGCTGCAGCGGGCATATTCACCAGAGCCTGTCGGACGGCAAATCCAATCTGTTCTACGACAGCAAGAGCCCGCGCAAGATGAGCAAGCTGTTTGAGAGCTACCTGGCCGGGCAGATCGCCTGCCTGATGGAATTCGCGCCCATGTTCTGGCCCACCATCAACAGCTACAAGCGCTTGGTCGATGGCTTCTGGGCGCCGGTCAAACCGACCTGGGGCATCGACAATCGCACCGCGAGCTTTCGCGTGATCGCGGGCAGCCCCAAGGCCACGCGCCTGGAGACGCGCTGCCCCGGCGCCGACGTGAACCCCTACCTGGCCATGGCCGCAGTGATTGCTGCGGGCTTGTATGGTGTGGAGAAAGGCCTCAAGCTCACCGCGCCACCCATCACCGGAACCAACCAGGGCGCCGAGCACATTGCCCGCGCGCCGCGCACGCTGATGGAGACCACCCGCAATTTCCGCAACTCCAGCATCGCGCGCGATTTTCTGGGCGACACCTTCGTCGACCACTTCGCAGCCACCCGCGACTGGGAATGGCGCCAGTGGCTGGACGGCGTGACCGACTGGGAATTGAAGCGCTACTTTGAAATCATCTGAAGGCCCAAGGCTCCCATGAAGATCACCAGTTTTTCTTTTCCCACCGCCATTCGCTTTGGCGCCGGCGCACGCAAGGAAGTGGGGCCGCATCTGCTGGCGCGCGGCTTGCGCAGGCCTCTCATCGTGACCGACAGGGCGCTGGCCGCGCTGCCATTGCTGGCCGAATTCAAATCGCATCTTGCGGGCCTGCAGCCTGCAGTGTTTGATGGCGTCTTTGGCAATCCCACTTGCAGCCAGGTGATGCAAGGTGCCGCCGCGTTCAAGCAACACGGCGCCGACTGCGTGATCGGCTTTGGCGGTGGCGCAGCGCTGGATGTGGCCAAGGTAGTGGGTGTGGCGGCCACGCATGAGGGCGACATACTCGAATACGTCTGGGACCATCCGCAGGTGCGCGCCATCGACAAGCCCTTGCCTTGGTTCGTGGCTTTGCCCACCACATCGGGCACTGGCTCCGAAGTGGGCCGATCTTCGGTGGTGAGTGAGAACGACACCCACCTCAAGCGAGTCGTCTTCAACCCAAAGATTCTCGCCGGGGCTGTGTTCGCCGACCCTGAGCTCACGCTGGGTCTGCCCGCGCACATCACAGCGGCTTGCGGCATGGACGCGCTCACCCACAACATCGAGAGCTATCTCTCACCGGCCTACCACCCCTTGTGCGATGGCATCGCACTGGAAGGCACCCGCATCGCGGCGGCGGCTTTGCTTGGTGCGGTGCATGAGCCGGGCAATCTGCAGGCGCGCAGCGACATGATGATGGCCTCGATGATGGGCGCCATTGCGTTCCAGAAAGACCTGGGCGCAGTGCACTCGTGCGCGCATGCACTGGGCGCCGTCTGCGATCTGCATCACGGCCTAGCCAATGCCTTGATGATCGACACGGTGATGGCCTGGAACCAGCAGGCGGTGCCGGGCAAGTTCGACGAGCTCGCGCATGTATGCAAGGTGTCTGGTGGCGGCGATCAGTTCGTGCCCTGGCTGCGCGCGCTCAAGGCGCGCATCGGCATCACCGGCAAACTCGCGGCCCATGGTGTGCGTCCGGGGCAGATCGCGCGCTTGGTGGAAATCGCGCAGGCCGACATCTGCCACCAGACTAACCCACGGCCTTGTACCGCGCAGGATTTCGCGCGGCTGTTTGAAGACGCGATGTGAAGCCGCCGCCATGAGCAGCCATTCGCGCCTGAAGATCGGCATCTCGGCCTGCTTCATGCACGCCGACCCGACCCGCGCGCTCTTCACCGGCAAGACCTTGCAGTATGTGGAGCAGTCCATCGCGCATTGGGTCATGTCCACCGGCGCGCTGGCGGTGATGATCCCCAGCCCTAGCGGCGCCACCCAGCGCGGCGACGTCACCCTGGACCACTACGCGCACTGGCTCGATGGCCTGGTGCTGCACGGCGGCGCCGATGTTTCGCCCCTGAGCTACGGCGAGCAGCCGCTGGAGGCGCGCTGGTGCGGCGACAAGATCCGCGATGAATATGAAATCGATCTCGTGGCTGCATTCGAGCGGCACGGCAAGCCGGTGTTCGGCGTCTGTCGCGGCCTGCAACTCATGAACGTCGCTTATGGCGGCACGCTGTACCAGGACATCGCCACCCAATTGCCCCAGGCCTTGCAGCACCGTGACGCCACTGTGTATGACCGCAACTTCCATACCGTGGACATCGAACCGGGCTCGCACCTGCAAAGCCTTTATCCGGGCCACAGCCGGGTCAAGGTCAACAGCATCCATCACCAGGCCATCAAGCAACTCGCGCCGGGCTTCGTGGTGGAGGCCACCAGCGGCGAAGACGGGCTGGTCGAAGCGATCCGCCGCAGTGAACCCGGCCGCAGTTACCTGGCGGCGGTGCAGTGGCATCCTGAATTTCATCAGAGTGGCGCTGACACCATCGACGACGCGGCATTGCTGGACGACTTTCTGAATGCAGCGCGGGCGACGAAGAGAGAAACAAACACACCATGAACACGCTTGTCATCCACAACCCCGCCAATGGCGAAAAAATTACCGAGCTTGCGGCGGATGACGCCGCCTCGGTTGCGGCCAAGGCTGCTCGCGCCCGCGCCGCGCAGCCCGCATGGGCCGCAGTGCCGCTGCAAGAGCGCAAGAGCTGCATCGATCGCTTTCATGAGGGCGTGACGCGCGACATGGAACAGCTTGCCACCACGCTGACGCGCGAAACCGGCAAGCCCATACAAATGTCTCGCAACGAACTGAAGGGCTTGCTGGGGCGGCTTGATTTCTTTGTCGGCATGGTCGCCCCCGTGATCGCCAACGAAACCGTCTTCGATGAAGCCGGAATGCAAGAGCGCATTGAACACCTGCCGCTGGGCGTGGTGGGCAACATCTCGGCCTGGAACTACCCCTGGTTCGTCGGCTGCAACGTCATCGTGCCGGCTTTGCTCACTGGCAATGCGGTGCTCTACAAGCCCTCTGAATACGCCACCCTCACTGGGCTGGAGATTGCCCGCCTGCTGCGCGAGGCGGGCGTGCCGCAGGATGTGTTTTGCACCCTGGTGGGCGACGGCGCGGTGGGCGCGGCCTTGCTGGACCAAAAGATCGACGGCCTGTTTTTCACCGGCTCGCATGCCACCGGCTCGCGCATCGCTCAGAGAGTGGGCCCACGTTTCATGAAGCTGCAACTCGAACTGGGCGGCAAGGACCCGACCTATGTCTGCGACGACGCCGACCCCGTCGCCGCAGCACAGTCGCTGGCCGATGGCGCGATGTACAACACCGGCCAAAGCTGCTGCTCGGTCGAGCGCATCTATGTGCATGAAGCAATCCATGACGCTTTCGTCGCCGCATTCGTCGACACCGTCCGCGGCTTCAAGCTGGGCGACCCGATGCGCGATGACACCTACATCGGCCCGCTCACCCGCGCGCCCGCGCTTGATGTGCTCGATGCACAGGTGGCCGACGCCAAGGCCAAGGGCGCGGCGCTGCTGCTGGGCGGCCATCGGCTGCCCGGCCCTGGTAACTGGTACGCACCCACGGTCTTTAGCGGGGTGGACCACCGCATGGAGCTGATGCGCGAAGAAAGCTTCGGCCCCATCATCGGCATCCAGAAAGTCACTGGCGACGAAGAAGCCGTGCACCTGATGAACGACACCCGCTACGGCCTGACCGCCGGCGTCTACAGCCCCGACGGCGCGCGCGCCCAGGCGCTGCTCGCGCGCGTCAACGCCGGCAGCCTCTACTGGAACTGCTGCGATCGTGTGAGCCCGCGCCTGCCCTGGAGCGGCTTCGGCGATTCAGGCGTCGGCCTCACGCTGTCCACTTACGGCATCCAGACCTTCACCCGTACACGGGCCTGGCACCTGAGATCGGCCCGATGAGCACAGACAGCGCGGACCAACGTCGCCGGCTCACGCTGTTCGATCTGGATCACACCTTATTGAATGGCGACAGCGATGTGCTGTGGTGCGATTTCCTAATCGGCCATGGCCTGCTGGAGCACGCCACCTTTGCGCCGCGCAATGCAGACATGGCGGCGCGGTACAGGGCAGGCACGGTGGCAAGCAGGGAGTTTGCCGATTTTTACGTCGGTACGCTCGCGGGCAAGACACCGCAGCAATGGGACGCCTTGCGTCGCGAGTTCTTGACCACGCAAGTGGCGCCGCGCATATCCACGCAAGCCATGGAGTTGGTCCAGCGCCATCTTGCGGCTGGCGACCTGGTGGTGATGACCACGGCCACCAATCGATTCATCACCGAACTCACGGCGGGGTATTTCGGCATCAAGCATTTGCTGGCCACCGAGGCCGAGCTGGTGGAGGGGCGCTTCACCGGTCGCACGCAAGGCACGCTGAACATGCGCGAGGGCAAAGTCGCGCGTTTGCGTGAGTGGATGGCGGCGCAGGGCCAGACCGTGGAGCAATGCCACAGCACCGCCTACAGCGACTCCATCAATGACCTGGCACTACTCGAAGCAGTGGATCAAGCTGTGTGCGTTGACCCCGACCCGACTTTGCTAGCCCTTGCGCTGGCCCGCAAGTGGCCGGTGCTTCGCATCCCCAGGCCGGGAGTGTGAGACGAAGGCGGCCTGTGGGCCATGGGGATGCAGAACAAGTTTCCCCGTTCGCGTAAAGCGTGATCAAGGGTCGAAGCCTTCGACCTTTCGACCGGCTCAGGACAGGCTCAGCGCGAACGGGAGCTTGTTCAGTGTAGCCCTACCGATCCAGCGACACGGCGCGATTCGGCGGCAGATGAGGGGGGCTTTGCCGCTGGCATGACTGGATTGACCGCGCCACGCGCTTGCGGTGGATGCCCACCCGCTGCGGGAGCTGGGAGGCCTCCTCTGCCTGGAGGAGGGGGCAATGTTGCTAGCCAGTGGTTCAGTCCTGATCCGGGGGGCCGGGGAACACGGACGCAACCGCCAGGCCAGAGTGCGTTTCCAACGAATGGGGGTGGAACAGCGCCGGGCGCTGCAGGGGCGACTGAGCCATGCGTTGGGGGTGGCGTCGCAGCGACAGGTGTGGCGGGCGGTACTTCTGGTGCTGTTGCTGCCGGCACTGGGATTCCCATTTTGCTCTTGAGCTCTTCAGCAAGCCGTTCATCAGCGGCGCGTGCAAGCGCCGCTGCCGAGGCCACCGTTGCCGGGCTCAAGGCGCGTATTGCGTCTACCACTGCGTCGGCTGTGGACAACTGAAGAAGAGCCGGTCGGTCGGCTGCCATGGCCGATAGTTCCGGCGGCGCGGAGCAAGAGACCACGACGTCAAAGAAGCCATGCGCAGTGCCACCTGTTTGCAAGAGGCCCACGAGATGCTCAGCGCACGCCATTCCAATGCGTGTAGCCGCAGCCTCAGTGGCCTTCGCTTCGTCGGAAGTGAGTCCCCAGGGGTAGACCTTATGAACGATTGGGGGCAAGACAACAGCCCGCGTGCCAGCTCTTGCAAAATGCAAGAGAGCCAGCGCCTGGGCACCCTTAAGCTTCTCAATGAAGCCCTGTATGTATTCTTCATTTGTAGCTTGATCGCGATCAAGCTCTGGCCAATGCGCAAGCCCATACCTGGTGCCGCCCCGCCCTTCGCAAAAGGAATGAACGTCACCATTCTTGAGAGAGACCTGCCAATGACAGGGCATAACACGTGTTAAACGATGTGCCCCTGTGAAGGTCGCTTGATCGAACTCGGCCACGGCCGCGGCCGCATCGCCGATCCCGAAGTAGCGCCCTCTGGTATCAGGCAGGCCAGGGTAATCGCGCATCGTGGTGCCATTGGCAGTCCAGTACCGGTGAGAGGCTGGCTCCACGTGGTGAGGGTTGACTGCGCTGAGGAAGCCAAGGGCGGCTGACCCAAGGAAGCCTTGTCGGGCACGGGTGTCGATCTCCGCGATACTCACTCCGCCAGCGCCTATTACAAAGGTGTGATCGGTCCACGTGGGACTACGCTGCGGAGCAGCTTCCGAAACGAGTGAATCCAGTCCTACATTTTTGCGATGGGTTGTGGGGGCCTCATCGGGCGTAGCTGGGGTGTGTAAGACGTCTGCCAGTGCCCGGCCTTCAGGAAAACGCCGGACGAACTCGGCGCATTCGCTGGGCTGTAGTGCGCTCAAGTTAGGCGCGTAGAAGGGCGTTCCTTCGTCGCCGGGCAGCGAATAAGCTGTGTGGTATTCCTTGGCCGCGTCAGACAGGGGCGGCGAGCCATCTTCGCTCCTAACACAAACCGCTAATGGGGAACCCCCCGAAAGTGCGAAGTCCGTGTTGGGAAAATTAGCTTCTCTAGCACGCCTAATGAATGCATCTTGCTGTGGACGATTGAGGCAGTCTCTAAGAAAGGAACTTGCATATGGAAGTAGTTGACGAAACATTGAATTGCCTCGGGTCTCGTGGGGGCCAGCCGGTTTAATGCAGGCCATGGTTTTGGTCTGCTTGAAAAGTTGCCGATAGTAATTTGCCTCAGCTTCGGCCGGTGGAATGTACCCGATCGGCTGCAGCAGTCGGTGGTGGTTGAGCCGGGTCATCCATTTGAGGGTGGCCAGTTCCACGGCCTCCTCGGTTTTCCGAAGGGCACAGAAGAGGCTGGCACACCCTTTGCATTGCATCTTGAATACAAGATGGGATGCTCAAAAATGGTGCAGGCCGCGATGGCAAGGAATTCACCGATCGGTACGCCGGCACAGCCCGGCGAGCTGGCGCCATCGGCCTGGATCACGCGCCTGGATCAGCCCCGCATTGACTGTGACGCCGGCGCTCTGGCGGGGCTGCGCTTTGCCATCAAGGACAACATCGATGCTGCGGGGCTGAACACCACCGCAGGCTGTGCTGCATACGCCTATGTCGCGCAAGATGACGCCGCCGTGGTGCGTAAATTGCTCGGCGCTGGTGCACAACTGGTGGGCAAGACCAATCTCGACCAATTCGCCTGCGGCTTGAACGGAACGCGGTCCCCCTATGGGGTGGTGCCCAATTCTTTCGACGCGCGCTATGTGTGTGGTGGCTCTAGCTCCGGCTCGGCTTATGCGGTGGCCACTGGCCAAGTGGATTTCGCGCTGGGCACGGACACGGCCGGCTCTGGCCGTGTGCCGGCGGGCCTGAACAACATCGTCGGGCTCAAGCCTTCGCGCGGACTCATCAGCACGCGCGGTGTGGTGCCGGCGGCGCGCAGTGTGGACTGTGTCTCGATCTTTGCGCGCACGGTCGCCACCGCCGCGCAAGTGCTGGCCCAGGCAATGGGGTACGACCCCGCCGATCCCTATTCGCGCAAGCTGCCCATGGCCAGTCGCCCGTTTCCTGCGTCATTGCGCGTGGGCATTCCTGATGTGCTGGAGTTTCATGGTGACCAACTCTCGGACAAGGCATTCGCACAAGCCGTAGAGCAAATCGGCGCGCATGGCGGCAAGGCTGTGCGAGTCTCGTTCCGCTCGCTCGCGCAAGCAGCGGCCCTGCTCTACGACAGCGCATTGGTTGCCGAGCGCTACCACGCGATTCGTGAGTTCTTCGACGCCGATCCGCAGCAAGTGATGGAGCCGGTGCGCGCCATCATTGCGCAAGGGCGCGACTACACAGCCGCAGATGTGTTTGAAGCTCAGACTCAACTGCAGGCTTTGCGCCAGCAGGTGGCAGCCATGTGGAATGACATCGACGTGCTGATGGTGCCCACCGCACCCACGCACTGCACCATCGCGCAAATGCAGGCCGATCCCATCGCGCTCAATCGCAAGCTTGGCGCATACACCAACTTCGTGAATCTGCTGGACTATGCGGCCCTGTCGGTGCCCAGCAGCATCCGGCCCGATGGCCTGCCCTTTGGTATCACCCTGATAGGGCCGTGCGGCAGCGACTGGCAACTGGCCGAGTTGGGCCAGCGCTACCACTTGGCCAGCGGCATGACACAGGGTGCAACCGGCCTGCCACTGCCAAGCGCGCAGACCATCCCGGGCCTGACAGCCAGCGGCACAGTGAAGCTGGCGGTGGTGGGCGCGCATCTGAGCGGCATGCCTTTGAATGGTCAACTCACTGAGCGCGGCGCCACGCTGGTCTGTGCCAGCCAGACAGCCGCGCACTACAGGCTTTATGCCCTGCCCGGCACCGTGCCGCCCAAGCCGGGCATGCTGCGCGTGGCCGAGCAGCGCGGCGCGCGCATCGATGTGGAAGTCTGGCAGATGCCCACCGAGCACTACGGAAGCTTCGTCGCACTGATTCCATCGCCCTTGTGCATAGGCACGTTGGAGCTGGCCGATGGCAGCGCGGTGCAAGGATTTCTGTGCGAAGCGCAGGCCACCACCGGTGCGCAAGACATCTCTCAGTTCGGCGGCTGGCGGGCTTACATCGCCTGGCTTTCACAACAACAACAACAGCAATGACCGCAGCCACCCCAGTCGCCATTCATTCAATCACTCATCACATTTCAGCCAAGGAGCGCTACATGACGTCCAGATTACCCATCGCAAAATCCATCTCACGCCGCACCGTGCTGCAAACCGGTGCGGCCGCCGCGGCCATCGCTGCGCTTGGGGCGCCCAGAGTGCAAGCGCAGACGGGTCCCAAGATTCGCATCGGCTACTGGCCGATCGCAGCGGGCCTGCCTTTTTACGCGGCGGTTGAGAAAGGCTTCTTCAAGGAAGCGGGGCTCGATGTGGAGGCCATCAGATTCGCAGGTGCGCAGCAGATCATGGAAGCCATGCTGTCCGGCCGCTGCGACGGTAGCTCCAATGGCACTGGTTCGGCCAATCTGGCGGTCGGTGAAATCGCCGCGCCCGGCACCTTCAAGATCTTCGCGGCTAATCCGAGTAACGCGAAGAATGTGCTCGACCAGTTCCTGGTGCCTGTGGCCAGTCCTGTCAAAAGCATTGCCGAACTCAAGGGCAAGAAAGTCGCCTCAGGCCCCGGCATTCAGAACGTGACCTTGGCCAAGACCGTGCTGGAGCGCGCCGGCGCCACCGGCGTGACCGTGATCGAGTTGCCCATCGGCCAACACGTGGCCGCCTTGGCCGCGGGTCAGGTGGACGGCGTCTATACGCTGGAGCCCACTGGCACCATCGGGAGATTGAATGGCACCACCCGCATGCTGGAAGCCGGTGTAATTGCCAAATACATTTTGGGCGATCCGATGGCGCCCTGGTTTGGCGGCTCGGCCTCGCTCAAATCAGATTTCGTGCAGAAGTACCCGGCAGAGGCCAAGAAGTTCGTCGCGGCCTATGCCAACGGCATTGCACTGGTGCGCAGCAATCCGAACGAGGCGCGGCAATACCTGAAAGGCTACACCGCCATTGAAGGGGCCTTGACCGCTGAAGTACCGCTGGCAGCCTACACGCTCTACAACGAATTCACGCAGAAGGACATCGCGCATTTCCAGAAGTTCTTCGACCTCTTCTCTGAAAAAGGTATCTTCCCATCGCGTCTGATGGTGGACACGATGCTCTACAAGGGATGAGAGCCATGCCGCAACCAGCAGGGGTTCATCATGGCTGCTGAATCCAACAGCGCAGCCGCCGCAGCGCCCTGGTCGCCGCCTGTGGGCGCTGCGGTGCCCACACCCCCGCGCGCGCCATCGTGGGGCCGGCTGCTGCCCTTTGTGGGCCCGCTGGTGCTCTTCATCGTGTGGGACTTCGTGGTGCGCTTCGGCTTCATCCGCGCGATCTTGCTGCCATCACCTGCCGACACGGTGCTGGCCTTGGTCACGGGTCTGCTGGGCGGGCCCTTGTTGCTGGACTTCGCAGTCACCGTCAAGCGCACCTTGCAAGCCTTTGCCATCGCAGCCGTGATCGGCATGCCGCTGGGGGTGTTGCTCGGCAGCAATGAGAAAGCCTATCGCAGCGTTGAGTTTTTGATCGACTTCTTCCGCTCCACACCATCGTCCGCATTGATTCCATTGTTCCTGTTGATCTTCGGTGTGTCCGATGTCAACAAGGTGGCCATCGCCGCATTCGGTGCCTTCCTGATCGTTGTGTTCAACAGCGCCTATGGGGTGATCAACGCGCGCAAGCAGCGGGTGATGGCAGCCAAGGTGATGGGCGCATCGCGCTGGCAAATCTTTCGCGATGTGCTGATCTGGGAAAGCCTGCAGCCCTCATTTGTGGGCCTGCGCTCAGCGGTGTCGATGGCGCTGGTGATCGTGATCGTGGCCGAGATGTTCATCGGCTCCGAGAGCGGCCTGGGCCACCGCATCATCAACGCGCAGCAAGTGATGAACGTCAAGGGCATGTACGCCGCCATCTTGTCGGCCGGTGTGCTGGGCTATGTGCTCAACATCCTGTTCCTGCTGGCCGAGCGGCGCATTGTGCACTGGAGTGGAAGATGAACGCAGTTCTCAATGCGCCCATTGGCGTTTACGCCGATGTGCCGCAGCCGGTCTTTCAGCCCGGCCCAGCCGGCACGCACATCACGATTCGCGGCTTGACCAAATACTTTGCCGGGTGGCCGCTGTATGAGAACTTCGATCTCGACATTCCCAAGAACAAGATCGTCTCCGTGTTTGGCCCCAATGGCTGCGGCAAATCGACGCTGATCAACATGATCGCCGGGCTGGTGCCGATTGACTCGGGCGAGATCTTGTTCGATGGCAAATCGCTCAAGGACACCAAGATCGGCTATGTCTTTCAGAACTACCGCGAGGCCATGTTCCCGTGGATGCGCACCATCGACAACATCGCCTATCCGCTCAAGCTGGAGGGCCGCTCCAAGGCCGAGGTGGACCGGCGGATGCAGGAGCTTGTGGCTTCCTTCGATGTGAAGTTCGATCTGCATCGCTACCCGTATGAACTCTCAGGCGGCCAACAGCAGACGGCATCGATCATGCGCGCGCTGGCCAATCATCCCGAGGTGTTGTTCCTGGACGAGCCTTTCTCCGCGCTGGATTTCGAGATGACTCTGTTCATCCGCGAAAAGCTGCAAGAGGTCTTCTTGCAGACCGGCACGACCATGCTGCTGGTCTCGCATGATCTGGAAGAGGCGGTGTACCTGGCCGACCAGGTGTTGCTGCTGACCAAGCGGCCCACCAAGGTCGCGGAGATCCTGCCCTATGGCGACGCGCGGCCGCGCACGGTGGAGACTTTGTCCGAGCCCAGTTTCATCAGTGCCAAGAAGCGCAGCCTGGAGATTTTCCAGCGCGAGGTTCGTCGATAAGGGCGCGCCGCACAAATCCCAATCGATCGTACAACCCTCAACCGTTCGGGCTGAGCCTGTCGAAGCCCCCTTCAAGATACGCCAGATATGGAAGACAGCCAAAGTCTCGATTACGTCAAGGCCAGCGCGCGGGCGTTGGGTCTTGCATTGGATGATGCGCGCGCCCAGGCGGTGGCCGCGCATTTCGCTCGCACGCTGGCGCTGGCTCGCCTGCTCGATCAGGCCGAACTGTCGCCCGAACATGAACCGGCAGAAGTCTTTCGACCCGCCCCCTTCCCTGCGATCACAGACGATGAGGTCGCCTGAATTGACAGGCGCTGTCTCCATCATTCGTGCGGTGGCCGCGGGACAGGCGAGCGCCAGCGAAGTGCTGAACTCTTGCATCGCCCGCATCGATGCCAGCGATGCACAGGTCAATGCCTTCACCGACAAGACCTTTGCGCGAGCTCGGGCCGAAGCCGCTGCCATCGACGCGCGGCGCGCGCGTGGCGAGGTGCTGCCACCGCTGGCCGGGTTGCCTTATGCGGTGAAGAATTTGTTTGACATCGAGGGACTCACCACGCTGGCGGGATCGAAGATCAATCGTGGCCTGGCAGCGGCGCAATGCGATGCAGTGCTGGTGCAGCGCCTGCGTGAAGCGGGCGCGGTGCTGGTGGGCGCGCTCAACATGGACGAGTACGCCTACGGCTTCACGACCGAGAATTCTCACTACGGGCCGACCCACAATCCGCATGACCTCACGCGCACCGCAGGGGGCTCATCCGGTGGCTCGGGGGCGGCAGTTGCGTCGGGCCAGGTGCCTTTGAGTCTGGGTTCAGACACCAATGGCTCGATCCGCGTGCCTGCGTCGCTGTGCGGCGTGTGGGGGCTCAAGCCCACTTTCGGGCGGCTCTCGCGCCGAGGCAGCTTTCCCTTCGTGCACAGCATTGATCACTTGGGGCCGCTGGCTGACAGCGTGCAAGCCTTGGCGTTGTCCTATGACGCAATGCAAGGGCCTGATGCCCTGGATGCGGGTTGCCATGCGTTGGCGGTGCAAGCAGTGGCGGGTCGAATCGACCTCGGCGCCAAGGGCTTGCGCATCGGCGTGCTGGGGGGCTACTTTCACGACAACGCAACAGCCGCCGCACGCTCGGTTGCGCAACTTGCCGCGCAAACCCTGGGAGCGACGCAAGAGGTGACATGGCCCGATGCCGCCCTGGGCCGCGCCGCCGCGTTCATCATCACCGCCAGCGAAGGCGGCAGCTTGCATATGACCAACTTGCGCGAGCGAGCCGATGACTTCGAGCCCTTGTCGGTCGATCGCTTCATCTCGGGCGCGCTGCAGCCGGCCGATTGGTACATCAAGGCGCAGCGCTTTCGCCGCGTCTATCGCGACCGGGTCAACGCTCTCTTTGAGAAGTGGGACGTATTGATCGCACCCGCCACGCCAGTCAGTGCGCCGGTGCTCGGCACCGAATGGCTGGAGATCAATGGGCAGACGCTGCCGTGTCGCCCCGCCATGGGTTTACTCACGCAGCCGATTTCATTTGCCGGCTGCCCGGTGGTGGCCGCGCCGATGTGGCCCCAGGGCACGGGCGGCATGCCCATCGGCGTGCAACTGATTGCCGCACCTTGGTGCGAAGAGGCGGCGCTGCGCGCGGCAATGGTGCTGCAGCAGGCTGGGGTTGCGCGCTTGAAACCGAGATGACACAGACGGATGACACAGACCATGGATATCAACTTGCCCGAGGTGCTCGCCGAAGTCACGGCCGCTTTCGAGCGTTATGAGACGGCACTGGTCACCAACGACGTCGCGACACTTGACGCCTTCTTCTGGCGCAGCCCGCACACGCTGCGTTACGGCGCCACTGAGAACCTCTACGGCTATGAAGCCATACAGGCCTTCCGCGCGGCGCGGCCCGCACAGGGGCTCGCCCGCAGTGTGCACAAGAAGGTGATTACCACCTACGGCCGTGACTTCGCCACCGCGAATGTCGAATTCCAACGCGCCGGAGCTGATAGCACAGGCCGGCAAAGTCAGACCTGGATGCACACGCCCGATGGTTGGCGCGTCGTCGCGGCCCACGTGAGTTTGCTCGTTCCGATCAAGCCTGCCGCTTGACACCGAGCGTGGCCATCTCCTTGCACGAATCCTGCTAGTTCCTTGTTCTGGTGCGTCCTCAACCCTCAACCCTACGGAGAAACCCATGAACCCCAAGAATTTCAATCGCCGCGATTCACTCAAGTCTTTGGCTGCCCTTGGGGCTGTCGGCACCCTGGGTGCGTTCAGCGAGCTTGCCTTCGCGCAAAAGCCCATCACCGTCGGCGTCATCTACGTTGGCCCGCGCGATGACTACGGCTACAACCAGGCGCAGGCCGAGGCCGCTGCCGCGCTCAAGAAGATGGCTGGCATCAAAGTGGTGGAAGAAGAGAACGTGGCCGAAACAGCAGCCGTGCAAAAGACCATGACCGGCATGATTGCGCAGGATGGCGCGTCCTTGATCTTCCCGACCTCATTCGGTTACTTCGATCCGCACATGCTGGCCGTGGCGGGCAAGAACCCCAACGTGCGCTTTGCCCACTGCGGTGGCATGTGGACCGAGGGCAAGCACCCCAAGAACACGGCCAGCTTCTTTGGCTATATCGACGAGTGCCAGTACCTCAACGGCGTGATCGCCGGCCACATGAGCAAGAGCGGCAAGCTCGGCTTCGTTGCAGCCAAGCCGATTCCACAGGTGCTGCGCAACATCAATGCCTTCACCATGGGCGCGCGCTCGGTCAAGCCCGCCATGACCACCAGTGTGATCTTCACCGGTGATTGGTCCATGCCGGTCAAGGAAGCCGAGGCCACCAACAGCCTGGCTGACCAGGGAGTCGATGTGTTCACCATGCACGTCGATGGCCCCAAGGTCATCGTCGAGACCGCAGCCAAGCGCGGCAAGATGGTCTGCGGCTACCACGCCAGCCAGGCCAAACTGGCGCCGCAGGCCTACCTCACCGGCGCCGAATGGAACTGGCTCACTGCCTACACCACCTTCATCGAAGCCGCTCGCAGCGGCAAGCCGCATCCCAACTTCGTGCGCGGCGGCTTGAAGGACGGCTTTGTGAAGATGTCGGCCTACGGCCCCACGGTGACCGATGCAGCCAAGAAAGCGGCGGACGCGATCAAGACGCAGATGATGGCCGGCAAGTTCGACATCTTCAAGGGCGCACTCAAAGACAACAAGGGTGCCACCGTGATTGCCGCGGGCAAGAGCATGAAGCAGACCGACATGGATCTGGAGAAGATGAACTACCTGGTGGAAGGCGTGATCGGCTCCATCAGCTAAGAGCCCTGGGCTGCAGCATTCCATGCGAAGCATCCTCAAAGACATATTGCTGCCCACCTCGGCCATCGCCGCGGCGCTCTTGCTGTTTGGCTTGGTCGTGTGGTTTGCAGGGGTGAGTCCGCTGCAGGTGTGGGTGCTGTTGTTCAAGGGCGCGTTTGGAGATTGGTATTCGTGGCAGAACACCTTGCAGCGCGCCGCGCCCTTGATGTTGACCGCCCTGTGCGTGGCGATACCGGCACGCGCAGGCCTGGTGATCATCGGCGGGGAAGGGGCGTTGGTGCTGGGCGGTTTGGCTTGCGCGGGGCTTGCCCAGGCACTGCCGCTGCCTGCCAACATGGCGGGCACTTTGATGGTGTGCGTGGCCGGGGCTGTCGCGGGCGGGCTGTGGATCATGCTGGCGGGGTGGTTGCGGCAGTTTCGCGGCATCAACGAAACCATCAGCAGTCTGCTGCTGGCCTATGTGGCCATCGGCTTGTTCAAGCATCTGGTGGAAGGCCCGCTGCGCGATCCGTCCAGTCTGAACAAGCCATCTACATTCGCATTGGCCGAGGGCTTGCGCATCGGCGGCATCGGCGGCTCGGATGTGCACTGGGGTCTGGTGCTGGGATTGATCGCGTGCATTGTTTGCGCGCTGTGGCTGCGCTGGACACCATCCGGGTTTTCTGTTCGTGTCGTCGGTGGCAATTTGCGCACGGCGCAGTTGATGGGCTTGCCTGCCTCGCGTCTGGTGTTGCTCGCGTGCGGCCTGGGCGGCGCCGCCGCTGGGCTGGCCGGCGCGGTGGAAGTGGCAGCAGTGCACACCAGTGCCAATGCGTCGCTGATCGCCGGCTATGGCTATGCCGGCATTCTGGTTTCATTCATCGCGCGGCATCATCCGCTTGCGGTGATTCCGGTGGCCATCTTGTTTGGCGGCTTCGGCGCAGCGGGCAGCTTGTTGCAGCGGCGCCTGGGCTTGCCTGATGCGTCGGTGATGCTGCTGCAGGGAATCGCTTTCGTGTTGATTCTGGCCAGCGAGGCCTTGCGTGATGTCAACTGGAAGGCGCTGTGGTCGCGCATGGCGCACTCGGCGCAGCCGCCAGCCGGGCCCAGCGCTGCGCAGATGGCCATGGGGGAGAAGCTCGCATGAGTGAGGCTTCAGCATGACGGCAGACCAGTTGCTCATCTTTTTCGCCGGCATTGTCGGCGGTGCGCTACGTGTGGGTGCGCCGTTTCTATTCGTCAGTCTGGGTGAGTGCATCACTGAGAAATCAGGCCGCATCAACCTGGGCCTGGAAGGGGTGCTGGTGCTGTCCGCCATGTCGGCCTTTGGCGCGTCGTGGCTAAGTGGCTCGCCATGGGTGGGCGTGCTGGTTGCGGCGCTCACGGGCGGCTTGCTGGCCACCTTGCATGGCGCGCTGTGCTCCTTGCCGCGGGTCAATGACATCGCAACCGGCATTGCACTCATGCTGCTGGGTACGGGCCTGGCCTTCTACCTCGGCAAGCCCTTGATTCAACCGCAGGCGCCGCAATTGCCGGCCATTGCGCTGGGCGATTGGAGCAGCTCATCGGCGGTGCGCTCGGCACTGCAGATCAATGTGCTGGTGCCTATCGGCATGGCGCTGGCAGTGGCCATGTGGTGGGGCTTTGCCAACACGCGCGCCGGGCTCTTGCTGCGCATGGCGGGCGACTCTGCCAATGCCACGCGCGCGCTGGGCTATTCGGTGCCGGGCCTGCGCATTGCGGCCACTGCGGCAGGCGGCATGATCGCGGGGCTGGGCGGCGCATCCTTGACGCTGTTTTATCCAGGCAGTTGGAACGAAGGCATCTCCAGCGGCCAAGGCTTGATCGCCGTGGCGCTGGTGATCTTCGCGCGCTGGAGCCCCTTGCGCTGCGTCGGTGCGGCCTTGATGTTCGGTGGTGCCGGCGCCATCGGCCCGGCCTTGCAGTCCATCGGCGTGGGCTGGGGCTATCACCTCTTCAACATCGTGCCCTATGTGCTGACCTTGCTGATCCTGGTGCTGACCTGCAAACCCGGCGGCGTGATCGCGGGCAGCCCGGGCGAACTCGGAGCGCAACAGTGATGGAACGTTTTGTCATGGCCAACCCCTACGCCTGGCCTTACAACGGCGACTTGCGGCCAGCCAACACCGCATTGATCGTGATCGACATGCAGACTGACTTCTGCGGTGTCGGTGGCTATGTGGACAAAATGGGCTACGACATCTCGCTCACGCGTGCGCCGATCGAGCCCTTGAAGCGTCTGCTTGCAGCCATGCGAGCAGCGGGCTATCACATCATGCACACCCGCGAAGGCCACAGGCCTGACTTGTCGGATCTGCCTGCCAACAAGCGTTGGCGCTCACGCCAGCTCGGCGCGGGCATTGGTGACGCAGGCCCGTGCGGTCGCATTCTGGTGCGCGGCGAGCCCGGCTGGGAAATCATTCCAGAGCTGGCGCCCGCGACCGGCGAGCCCATCATTGACAAGCCGGGCAAGGGCTCATTCTGCGCGACGGATCTGGAGCTGATGCTGCACACGCGCGGCATCGTCAACCTTATTCTCGCCGGCATCACCACGGACGTGTGCGTACACACGACGATGCGAGAGGCCAACGACCGCGGCTTCGAATGCCTGGCCTTGTCCGACTGCACCGCAGCCACCGACAAAGGCAATCATGAGGCGGCGCTCAAGATGATCACCATGCAAGGCGGCGTGTTCGGCGCGCACACCACCTCGCAGGCTTTGCTGGACGCCATTGAATGACGCTGCACATCGACCCCATGCCCGCGCCCACCGGCGCCATGGCGCTTGAAACCTTCGAGCTGACCAAGCGCTTTGGCGCGTTCACTGCGTTGGACCATGTGACGATGAAGATCGCACCGGGCTCGGTGCACGCGCTGCTGGGCGAGAACGGCGCCGGCAAGAGCACGCTGGTCAAGTGCATCGCCGGCTTTCACAGACCTTCAGCCGGCGCGGTGGTCACCGATGGCCGCGAACAAGACATCGCCAATCCGGTCATCGCGCGTGCGCTGGGCATCGGCATGGTCTACCAGCACTTCACCTTGGCCGCCGGCATGAGCGTGGCTGAGAATTTGCTGCTGGCGGGCGGCAAGACGCCGGCCTTCATCGACTGGAAATCACAGCGCGCAAAGCTCCAGGCGTTTCTCGATTCCACTCCGTTTCAGTTGGACCTGAACGCATGCCCGTCTCAACTGGCGGCTGGAGAAAAGCAAAAGCTCGAACTGCTCAAGCAACTCTATCTCAAGCCACGGCTTCTGATTTTGGATGAGCCCACTTCAGTGCTCACGCCGCAGGAGGCCGACGAAGTGCTGGGCCATGTGCGCGGCTTCGCGCGCAGTGGCATGTGCACGGTACTCATCATCACGCACAAGTTTCGCGAGGTGATGGCCTACGCCGACGACGTCACGGTGCTGCGCCGCGGCAAGGCGGTGCACCACTGCGCGGTCTCGGGCACCGGGCCGCAGCAATTGGCGCGGGCGATGATGGGCGAAGCGCTCATCGCTGAGGCGCCAGATACGGCCATCGACACCAACCAGGGTCGGCCGCTCGACGTCGCCAGCGTGCCGGGCCTGCGCGGGCCGGGCGATGGGCGGCTGTCACTGGAAGTGGAGCATCTTGATGTCATGGGCGACCGCGGCACACTGGCTGTGCGTGACCTCAGCTTGAACGTCGCGCCTGGAGAGGTACTGGGTGTTGCCGGTGTGTCAGGCAATGGCCAGCGCGAACTGGTCGAGGCCCTGGTGGGCCAGCGTGTGCGCGCCAACGGCCAAGTGCGCGTGATGGGCCGGCCCTATGCGGCACGGCGCGAAGAGAACCACAGCCTCAAGGTGCGCAGCCTGCCCGAAGAGCCGCTGCGCAATGCCTGCGTGGGTGAGCTCAGTGTGGCGCAGAACATGGCCTTGCGCGATTTCGATCGCGCCCCGCTGTGCGCTGGGGGACGCCTGCGCTTTAGCCAATGGCGCAGTCGTGCGCGTGAGTGGATTGCGGCTTACGGCATCAAGACGCAGGGCGAAGACGCGCCCATTCGCAGCCTGTCTGGCGGCAATGTGCAGCGCGCGGTGCTGGCACGCGAATTAAACGGACAGATCAATGTGCTGATCGCGGCCAATCCGGTGTTTGGCCTGGACTTTGCCGCCGTCAAGGAAATTCACAGCCGCATCCTGGGCGTGCGTGAGCGCGGCGGAGCGGTGCTGCTGATCAGCGAAGACCTGGACGAGCTGCTGGAGCTGGCCGACCGCATCGTGGTGATGAGCGAAGGCCGCGTGGTCTTTGAGACGCGTGCCGCTGAAGCCAGGCGCGAAGTGCTGGGCGCGCACATGGGCGGTGGGCATCATGAACTGATGGAGACCGCAGCATGACAAGCATTCAGGCACAGCCTTTCCCCTACACCTTCGACCCCAGGCGCACCGCCTTGGTCATCATCGACATGCAGCGCGACTTCATCGAGCCCGGTGGGTTTGGTGAATCCTTGGGCAACAACGTCGCATTGCTCTCGGCCATCGTCCCCGCTTGCCGTGCCGTGCTGGACGCTTGGCGAGAGGTCGGCGCGCTGGTGGTGCACACCCGTGAAGCACACCAGCCCGATCTCTCCGACTGCCCGCCAGCCAAGCGCAATCGCGGAAATCCGTCTCTGCGGATCGGCGATGAGGGCCCCATGGGCCGGGTACTGGTGATGGGTGAGCCGGGCAATCAGATCATTCCTGAGCTGGCACCAGTGGCCGGAGAGATCGTTATCGACAAGCCAGGCAAGGGCGCCTTCTATGCCACGCCATTGCAGGGCTTTCTGCAAGAGCGCGAGATCACGCACTTGGTCTTCATGGGCGTGACCACCGAGGTGTGCGTGCAGACCTCGATGCGCGAGGCCAATGACCGCGGCTACGACAGCCTGCTGCTCGCCGATTGCACCGAAAGCTATTTCCCGCAGTTCAAGGCCAGCGCGATCGAGATGATCCACGCGCAGGGGGCCATCGTCGGCTGGACGGCGGACAGCGCCTCGCTGCTGGCCGCCCTGGCCGCGCCGGGCTGATAGAGTGATTGCCGTGCAGACGATCGTGCGCCGCTCCCCCCACCCCGCCGTGCAACCGGTGTTGCACCGCTCGCGCGCCGAAGAAGTGTATGAGCAGCTCAAGCGCGACGTGGCCGAGTTCAAGCTCGTGCCCGGCGACCGCTTCACCGAGAATGAATTGAGCGAGCGCCTGGGCGTCTCACGCACGCCAGTGCGTCAGGCCTTGTTCCGCATGCAGCAGGAAGGGTATGTCGAAGTGCTCTTTCGCAGCGGCTGGCGCGTGCTGCCTTTTGACTTCGAACAGTTCGAGCAGCTCTATGACTTGCGCATGGTGCTGGAGACCACGGCCGCGCAGCGCCTGTGCGCCGACGGCGCGCGGGTCAAGCCTGAGCTGCTGGAGCAACTCATCACCATCTGGCTGGTGCCCACCGGCGAGCGCAGCACCGACATGCTGCAAGTCTCCCGCTGGGACGAAGAGTTCCATTGCAAGTTGGTGGCCGCCGCCGGCAATGCCGAGATGGCGCGCGTGCACCGCGAAGTGACCGAGCGCATCCGCGTCATCCGCCGGCTCGATTTCACCAAACAGGCGCGCATAGAGGCCACCTACGACGAACACGCCAAGATATTGAAGGCCATCCAGCGCAAACGTGGCGAACAGGCAGCGATGCTGCTGCGTGCCCACATCGAAACCAGCCAGGCCGAAGTGCGCAAGATCACGCTGCATCAGGTGCATCTGGCCAGGCAGGGCGGCGTGCGAAGGTAGGGCGAGACGGGGGCATTGGTGCTGCGCTAAGCTCAAGGGCTTGAACCACTCTGCCGAGCTCAAGCATGAACCTGTTTAATCTGCAAGGTCGCACGGCCCTTGTCACCGGCGGCTTCGGCGGCCTGGGCCTGCATTTCGCGCGTGTGCTGGCTGAAAATGGCGCGCGCGTGGCACTGATGGGCCGGCGCATCGAGCTCGGGCGCGAGGTCGCCGCACAGTTGGGCGATGCGGTGGGGCGGCCGCAGGATGTGCGCGCCTATTCAATTGACGTGACTGACCCGGTCAGTGTGCGTAGCGCTTTTGGCCAACTCGCATCGGAGCTGGGCGTGGCCAACATCGTCGTCAACAACGCGGGCACTGTGGCGCGTGGGCCCAGCATGGATCTGGCCGACGATGCGTGGCAGAGCGTGGTGGATGTGAACCTCTCGGGTGTGTTCCGCGTTGCGCAGATGGCAGCGCGCGAGATGGTGCGAGCAGGCGAGGCCGGCACCATCATCAACATCTCTTCGATCGTGGGCCTGCGCGTGCGCACGCAAGTGGTGGCTTATGCGGCGACCAAGGCGGCTGTGGTGCAGATGACCAAGGCGCTTGCGCTCGAATGGGCCGAGCATGGCATCCGAGTCAATGCGCTGGCACCTGGCTACTTTGAGACCGACCTTAACCGCGAGATGCTGCGCTCACCCGTGGGCCAGGCGCTGATCTCGCGCGTGCCGCAGCAGCGAGTGGGCCAGATGCCCGAACTCGATGGCCCCTTGTTGCTGCTGGCATCGGACGCATCGTCCTACATGACCGGTGCGGTGATTGCGGTGGACGGCGGGCACTTGGTCAACAGCTTGTGAGCTCGAAACCTGCGAGGCGGGCCAAAGCGCGCCTTACTTGCGCAGCGCCGCCTTCCAGTCGCGCAACACATCAATTGGACAAATGCTTGCCCACAATCCCCGCCAGTTCAAACATCGTCACCTGCGCTTTGCCGAACACCGGCTGCAGTTTGGCGTCGGCGTTGATCGAGCGTTTGTCTTTGGCATCTTGCAGACCATTGGCCTTGATGTAGTCCCACAGCTTCTTGATCACTTCGGTGCGGGCTACGGGCTGGTCGCCAATCACCGCAGCGAGTTCGGCGCTGGGTTTGAGGCCGGCGCCTGGCTTGCGTGGTGCTTTGGGCGCGGCGGCCTTCTTGGCAGGGGCTGCTTTCTTGGCGACCGCTTTCTTCGCCGCTGCCGGCTTGGCTGCTTTCGCTGAAGCCGTGTACTTCGCCGCCGGCTCTTTGGCTACGGGTGTCTTGCCTGCAGCGCTCTTGCGTGGCGGGAACTTGGAGGGCGCGAACTCGAAGTTCACCTTGCCTGCGTCTTTGTCCCAGGCCAGGAAAGCCTTGAACGCGCGCCGGGTGCGCATCGAGACGAATTTGTCCAGCAGATCGGTCTTGCCAGTTTCCAGCAGCTTGGTCATCTGTTCGCGCGCCACGGGCTGCTGCAAAATGACTTGGCCGCTCTTGAAGTCGCAGGTGGGTGTGGGTTGCTGCTGCGTGGGCACGGATTTTTCGCAGACGTAATTTTTTCCATGCTCGAAAACGCCAGCGCCGCACTTGGGGCATGCGCCCAGTTTTTGTTGCCCGCTGAAGTCGATGATCTCGCCGGTTTCGCCTGCGCCTCTGTCGTCGCCGAAATCAAACTCAAGCTTCCAGTTCTTGTCCTCGTCGCTGTACTTGATGACGATCTCCGACGTGAAGGGCCAGCCTGCCTTGGACCGAAATCCCTCCAGCGGGCCGATCTTCTTGTCGCGCAGCAGTTGCTCGACTTCGGCCACTTCGAAGGTGCGCCCTGCCGGTGTCTTGCCAAATGAGAAGCCGCAGGCGTCGTCACCTGTGCCGCTCTTGCCGGTGCAGGTGAAGCGACGGTAGTTTTCTTTCACCACGCCACCGCAGTTGGGGCACGCGGTTGCCAGCGTGGCGTAATCACCGGGCACGGTGTCGCGGTCGTATTCCTTGGCCTTCTTGACGATGTGTTTCGTCATCTCGGCAATCTCGCGCATGAAGGCATCGCGGCTGAGCTTGCCGTGTTCCATCTGCGCAAGCTTGTATTCCCATTCGCCGGTGAGTTCAGGCTTGGACAATTCTTCCACGCCCAGGCCACGCAGTAGCGTCATCAACTGAAAGGCCTTGGCCGTGGGGATGAGCTCGCGGCCTTCGCGGAACATGTATTTCTCGTTGATCAGGCCTTCGATGGTGGCCGCCCGTGTGGCTGGCGTGCCCAGGCCTTTCTCCTGCATGGCTTCGCGCAGTTCGTCGTCCTCCACCAGCTTGCCCGCGCCTTCCATGGCGCCGAGCAAGGTCGCTTCTGAGTAGCGCGCGGGTGGTCGGGTTTTCAGGCCCTTGGCCTCCACGACTTCAGCGCGCACCATCTCGCCGGGCTTGACCGGCACCAGGCTCTGGCCCTTGTCGCCTTCCTTGGCGTCGGTCACTTCGGCGGCCGCTTCCTTGCCCCAGATGGCCAGCCAGCCTGGCCTGACCAACACCTTTCCTTCGGTCTTGAAGCTGTGGCCCACGGCTTGCGAAATGCGCGTGGTCACGGTGAACTCGGCGCTCGGGAAGAACACCGAGAGGAATCGCTTGACCACCAGGTCATACAGGCGCTGCTCGGCATCGGACAAGCCGCTGGGCGCCTGCAGCGTCGGGATGATGGCAAAGTGGTCGCTAACCTTGGCATTGTCGAAAATACGCTTGGTCGGCTTGACGTAATTGCTGTCGATGGCTTGCTGCGCGAAGGGCGCCAGATGTCGCATGCCGCTTGCGGCCAGCATGCCCATGGTCTGCTTGACCACGGGCACATAGTCCTCTGGCAGAGCGCGCGAGTCGGTACGCGGATAGGTCAAGGCCTTGTGCCGCTCATACAGGCTCTGGGCCAGGGCCAGCGTGGTCTTGGCCGAGAAACCGAAGCGCCCGTTGGCCTCGCGCTGCAATGAAGTCAAATCAAACAGCAGCGGTGATGCCTGGGTGGTGGGCTTGGATTCTTCGGTGACCGTGGCGGCCTTGCCGCGCACCGCATCGGCAATGGCCTGGGCTTCGCGTTGTGACCACAGGCGGTCGGCCTTGATCTCGGCGTCATCGGCGTCCTTCTTCCACTTGGGGTCGAACCACTTGGCCGGGTACTCGCCGGCATCGGCCAGGAAGCTGGCGTGAATTTCCCAGTAGTCGCGGCTGATGAACTTGCGAATTTGCTCCTCGCGCTCGACCACCACCGCCAGCGTGGGCGTCTGCACCCGGCCCACGGTGGTCAGAAAGAAGCCGCCGTCGCGCGAATTGAAAGCGGTCATGGCCCGTGTGCCATTGATGCCCACCAGCCAGTCGGCTTCCGAACGCGAGCGCGCCGCGTCGGCCAGGCCGGCCATCTGCTTTTCACTGCGCAGCGCATCAAAACCGTCGCGTATGGCCTGAGGTGTCATCGATTGCAGCCACAGGCGCTTGACCGGCTTGCCCAAGGGCTTGGCGCCGCCGGCGTACTGCTCGATCAGGCGGAAGATCAACTCGCCCTCGCGCCCCGCGTCACAGGCGTTGACCAGTGCCGACACATCCTTGCGCTTGGCCTGGCGCACCACGGCGTTCAGGCGGGTCTTGGTCTTGTCCACCGGTTTCAGATCGAAATACGGCGGTATCACCGGCAGGTGGGCAAAGCTCCACTTGCCGCGTTTGACGTCGAACTCCTCGGGCGCCTGGATTTCCACCAGGTGGCCCACCGCGCTGGTGACGATGTATTTGTCGTTCTCGAAGTGCTCGTCGTGCTTGTCGAATTTGCCCGCCACCGGCGTGAGCGCACGCACGATGTCCTGTGCCACAGAGGGCTTCTCGGCAATTACCAAAGTCTTTGTCATCTGACTGATCAATCCTATTTCCCTGGGCCGCAGGTCACCTTGACCGCAGCATCCGTACAATCGGCGCTTCCCGCGTGCGTACGCGCATGCGCGCACGTGTGCATATTCAAATTAACAGAGTTTTTGGCGATGGCAGAAAAAGAAGTCAATGGCGTGGACCCTTTCCCTGGGGATGCGCCCACCCCTTCGGGCCTTTCGGGCCAGTCCCGGCGTATCCAGGTGCGCCGCTCGGGCGTGCATGGCAAGGGCGTGTTTGCGACCCAGGCCATCGCGCGGGGCGAGAAGGTCATGGAATACGTTGGCGAGATCATTTCCTGGAAGGAGGCTCTGCGCCGCCATCCGCATGACCCCAAAGACCCCAACCATACTTTCTATTTTCATGTCGATGAAGACCGCGTGATCGACGCGAAGTTCGGCGGTAACTCGTCGCGCTGGATCAACCACTCCTGCGACCCCAATTGTGAGGCGGACGAAGAAGAAGGCCGCGTCTTCATCAAGGCCCTGCGCAAGATCCGGGCCGGCGAGGAGCTCAACTACGACTACGGTCTGATCATTGACGAGCCCTACACCCGAAAGCTCAAGGCCGAGTATCCGTGCTGGTGCGGCGCCAAGCTCTGCCGCGGCACACTGCTGGCCCCCAAGCGCCGGCAAGGGCGTTGAAGCTTGGCACCGGCGGACTCGCTCTGGCCGGTGCAGGCCATTCGTGAGGCAGCAGCGCCTTGCTGGCCGCAACTTGTGGTCGAAGTTGTGGCGCAGATCGACTCGTCCAACACCGAGCTCATGCGCCGCGCAAAAAGCGGCAACAGTCAGCCCGCCCTTCTGGTGGCCGAGCAACAAACGGCAGGCCGTGGCCGGCTGGGCCGCAATTGGCAAAGCGAGCCAGGCGCATCGCTCACCTTCTCGCTGGGTCTTCCACTTGCGCCCCAGGATTGGTCGGGCCTGTCGCTGGCAGTCGGGGTGGCGCTGGCCGAAAGTCTTCACCCCGACGTTCACCTCAAATGGCCCAATGACCTGTGGTTTGCCGATCGCAAGCTCGGCGGCATTCTGATCGAGACCGCCAGCTTCGGGCGGGCCGGTGAGGCTGGCCGCTATGCGGTCATCGGCGTAGGAATCAATATCGCCCAGCGCGCCTGGGAAGGCGTGTCCACCGCACCGGCCTGGCTGCGCGAAGTGCTGCCCGATGTTGGCGCGGCGCAGGCGCTGCTGCAAATCATCCGCCCCTTGCTGCAAGCGGTGCAAGCATTCGAATCATTCGGTTTTGGCGTCTTTCAGTCGCGCTTTGACGCTCGCGACGCGCTGCGCGACCGCGAGGTGGCGCTCACCGACGGAACCCTGGGCACCGCGCACGGCATCACTGACGCCGGCGCCTTGCTGGTGCATACTGCCGGTGGCATGCGCCTTGTCACCAGTGCCGAGGTGAGCGTGCGGCCCACCCAACCGCCCCAGTGAGTTTCGATGATCCTGCGCCTGACGGTCTTGCTGCTCTTGTTGGCCAACGCCGGCTACTACGCTTGGTCGCGTAGCCTGCTGGCGGCCTGGGGCTTTGCGCCGGCTCAGCAGTCGGAGCCGCAGCGGCTGCAGCAGCAGATCAAGCCGCTCCTGCTGCGCGTGCTGCCGCCTGAAGAGGCCAGACGCATCGAGCTCAGCGCAGGCGGCGGGCGCGGCGCTGAGTGCCTGCAAGCCGGCCCCGTTGACGACGCCCGTGCCGCAGCATTGCGCAAGGCCTTGCAAGCCTGGCCACAGGCTGCCTGGACCCTGGAGGCCGCCATCGAGCCGGCCCGCTGGATCGTCTACATGGGCAAGTACCCCAACCTGGAAAGCGTGGCCCGCAAACGGGCTGAGTTGCGCCAGCGCGGCGTGTCCTATGAGGCCTTGTCCAACCCTGGTCTTGAGCCGGGCTTGTCACTCGGCGGCTTTGTCAGCCAGGGCGCCGCCCAGCAGTACCTGGACCAATTGACCCAGCGCGGGGTGCGCACAGCCCGTGTGGTGCAAGACCGTGCCGAGCTGCGCGGCCAGTTGCTCAAAATCGGAACTGTTGACGAATCGCTGCGCGCGCGGCTGGACGAATTGCGCGAGCCCCTGGCCGGCACTGAGCTGCGGCCTTGTCGGTGAAACACTGCACTAGCTTCAGTGCCCATCACCAGTCAGCGCAGCCTGCCGCGACGCAGCCAAGGCTGCTTCGTCCACCACAAACCTCACACTGATGCGCGCGCCCGGCGGCACTTGGCCGGGGCGGGCGTCTTCGAGCGTGATCTGCCCATCGTGCTGGCGCGCGATCTCCTGCACGATGGGCAGGCCCAGGCCGGAGCCATCGACGTTGGTGCCCAGTGCCCGGTAGAAAGGCTGGAACACCAGCTCGCGCTCGGCCGCAGGAATGCCCGGGCCTGAGTCTTCCACCTGCAGGATCAGCACATGGCCGAAGGGGTCGGCCAGCACCCGCGCGGTGATCACGCCGGGGTGCTGCGCGCTCGATGGGGTGTAGTTGATCGCGTTGTCCAGCAGGTTGCGAACCATCTCCTTGAGCAAGGTCGGGTTGCCCGCCAGTTCCACCCCGGGTGCGCCTGGCTGAGCGCCGTCGTAGCCCAAGTCCATCTGCCTATCCATCGCACGGGGCACCGAGTCCTGCACCGCCTCCATGGTGAGTCTGGCCAGATCGCAGGGCTGGCGCGCCAGGCTCTGCCCGCTGCTTTCGGCCCGCGCCAGCGCCAGCAATTGGTTCACCGTGTGGGTGGCGCGCATGCTGGCGCGCCCGATCTGCTGCAGGCTTTGCTTGAGCTCCTGCGCATTGAAGCCTTCGCGTTGCGCCATGTCGGCCTGCATGCGCAAGCCGGCCAGCGGTGTCTTGAGCTGATGCGCCGCATCGGCAAGAAACCGTTTCTGGGTGGCGATGGAATCTTTCAATCGGGTGAGCAGATCATTGACCGACGCCACCAGCGGCGCCACCTCCAGCGGCACGGTCTTGTCCTCCAGCGGGCTCAGATCGTCGGGCTTGCGCGCCCGAATGCGCTCTTCAAGTTGCGACAGCGGCTTGATGCCGCGCACCAGAGCCAGCCACACCAGCAGCACCGCCAGCGGCAGGATGACGAACTGCGGCAGCATCACGCCCTTGATGATCTCGGTGGCCAGCACCGAGCGCTTCTCGCGGGTTTCGGCCACCTGCACCAGGGTGGGCACACCGGGCAGGTCGAGCTTGACCCAGGTGTAGGCAATGCGCACCTCCAGCCCGCGCATTTCGTCGTCGCGCAGCCGCACCTCGCCCGGTGCGGGCCGCTCGTCTTCCGGCGGCAGTGGCAAGTCGCGCTCGCCGCTGAGTACCTCGCCATGCGTTCCCAACACCTGGTAATACACCTGGTCGGAATCGTCCGCGCGCAGCAGCTCGCGTGCCGGCTGCGGCAGGTTGAAGCTGACGCGATGATTCTGCGCGGTGACCAATTGGGCCAGCGCCTGCGCGTTGTATTCCAGCGCGCGGTCGAAGGGCTTGCCCGCGATGTTCTGCGCAACCAGCCAGGTCAGCGCCAGGCTCACCGGCCACAGCAGCAGCAGCGGCGTGAGCATCCAGTCAAGGATCTCGCCAAAGAGAGAGCGTTGTTCGCGCTGGAAGAGTTTCATGAGAGCCCAGCCCGCCTATTGGCCAGGCTGCAGTCTTTACGCAGGGATCTTCTCCAGGCAGTAGCCCAGCCCCCGCACAGTGGCGATGCGGATTGGCCCCTTCTCGATCTTCTTGCGCAGACGGTGGATGTACACCTCGATCGCGTTGTTGCTCACTTCCTCGCCCCACTCACACAGGCGCTCGACCAGTTGGTCTTTGCTGACTAGGCGGCCGGCGCGCTGCAGCAGCACCTCCAGCAGACCCAGCTCGCGCGCTGAGAGCTCGACCATCTTGCCGTCGATGGTGGCAACCCGGCCGGTTTGGTCGTACACCAGAGGGCCATGCTTGATGGTGCTGCTGGTGCCGCCCATGCCACGCCGAGTCAAGGCCCGCACCCGCGCTTCCAGCTCCTGCAGACTGAAGGGCTTGGCCATGTAGTCATCGGCGCCGTAGTCCAGCCCCTTGACTCGCTCTTCCACCGAGTCGGCTGCGGTGAGAATCAGCACCGGCAGCGAAGAGCCGCGGCCACGCAGCTTGCGCAGCACTTCCAGCCCATGCATCTTGGGCAGACCCAGATCGAGGATCAGCAGATCGAACTCGGTGTTGGTCAGCAGGGCCGCATCGGCCTCGCTGCCGCTGGCCACATGGTCCACCGCCGCACCCGAAGCGCGCAGGGTGCGCAGCAGCCCGTCGGCCAGCACCTGGTCGTCTTCGGCAATCAGAATCCGCATGGCTTGTCTCCTACTTTGTCGTTTTGAGCGCCGGGGTTGCGCACGCGTCCAAGGCCGAAATTTTAGGCCGCAGGCCCAGCATAAGCCTCCAGCCCCATCATGACCACCGCCGCCACATCTTTGCCCACCTCGGTGCGAAACTCCGCCTCGGCTTGCGCCACCGCATCCTGAAAGGCCTGCAGCCAGGCCAGGCCGGTGGCGGTGAAGCGCACCTGCCGGGCGCGCGTGTCGTGCGGGTCGGCCTCACGCAGCACCAGGCCCCAGGCTTCGCATTGGTCCACCAGATCACCCATGGCCTGCTTGCTCATGCCGGCGCGGCTGGCGAGATCGGTCAGGCGCGAGCCCTGCAAGGCCAGGTGCCGAGTGATGTGCACATGCGCCGCGCTCACCTGCGAGCGCGCGGCCAGATTGGACAAGGCCAGTGGCACATCTACATTGCGGGCCATCAGCTGCAACACCCGCTCGTCAAAGCGGCGCGCGGCATGACCCAGCAGGCGGCCCAGGTGTGTCAGGCGCCAGCCATCGTCTGCGGGTGTCTGTGGTTTCATGCGCGAATGGTAAGGCAAACTGACAAAAAATTCGGTTTACTTATTGAAAGCTCGCGCGTTAGAGTACTGGTCAAGCATCCAGCCTGTGCATATCAACACTGGATGAGACGCAAGAAGCAAACAATTTTTTCAAGGAGATTTTTCAAATGGACGCTCAAGTCAAGGGAACCCGCATCGGCGCCGCCGACAGCGAAAAGGCCAAGGCCTTGCAGGCCGCGCTGGCCCAGATCGACAAACAATTCGGCAAGGGCACCATCATGCGCCTGGGCGAAGGCGAGAAACTCGAAGACATCCAGGTCGTCTCCACCGGCTCTCTGGGCCTGGACATCGCTCTGGGCGTGGGCGGCCTGCCACGCGGCCGGGTAATTGAAATCTACGGCCCTGAGTCATCGGGCAAGACCACCCTGACTCTGCAGGTCATCGCCGAAATGCAGCGCCAGGCCGGCCAGTGCGCCTTCATCGACGCCGAGCATGCCCTGGATGTGCAATACGCGCAGAAGCTGGGCGTCAACCTGTCTGATCTGCTCATCAGCCAGCCCGACACCGGCGAGCAAGCCCTTGAAATCTGCGACAGCCTGGTGCGCTCGGGCGCGGTGGACCTGATCGTCATCGACTCGGTGGCCGCCCTCACCCCCAAGGCCGAAATCGAAGGCGAGATGGGCGATTCACTCCCCGGCCTGCAGGCGCGCCTGATGAGCCAGGCCCTGCGCAAGCTCACCGCCACCATCAAGAAGACCAACTGCATGGTCATCTTCATCAACCAGATCCGCATGAAGATCGGCGTGATGTTCGGCAGCCCCGAGACCACCACCGGCGGCAACGCGCTCAAGTTCTACGCCTCGGTGCGCCTGGACATCCGCCGCACCGGCACCATCAAAAAGGGCGAAGAAGCCATTGGCAACGAGACCAAGGTCAAGGTCGTCAAGAACAAGGTGGCACCCCCCTTCAAGACGGCCGAGTTCGACATTCTCTTTGGCGAAGGCATCAGCCGCCACGGCGAGATCATCGACATGGGCGTGGCTGCGCACATCCTGGAAAAATCCGGCGCCTGGTACGCCTACAAGGGCGAAAAAATCGGCCAGGGCCGAGACAACGCGCGCGAATTCCTGCGCGAAAACCCCGAGCTCGCCCGCGAGATCGAAAACAAAGTGCGCGACTCGCTGGGCATTCCGCTGCTGGCCGCTGATGTTGAGGCGCCCTGATGCTGACGCGCGGGCCTGAGCTCTCGCTCAAGGGCCGCGCCCTGCGCCTGCTAGGTGGCCGTGAGCATTCCCGTGCCGAGCTGGAGCGCAAGCTCGCGCCGCACGAGCAAGAGCCAGGGCAGCTCGCCCGCATCCTCGACGAGCTGGCCACCAAGGGCTTCATCAACGAGCAGCGCGTGCTCGACTCCGTGCTGCACCGCCGTGCCGGCAAGCTGGGAGCGCAGCGCATCCGCCACGAGCTGCAAGGCAAGGGCCTGGCCACCGAGGCCATCGCCCAGGCCATGGACGGCCTGCGCGCCACCGAGCTGCAACGAGCGCACGAAGTCTGGCGCAAGAAGTTTCAGAGCCCACCCGCCGACGCCCGCGGGCACGCGCAGCAGTCGCGCTTTCTGGCGGCAAGGGGGTTTGGGGCGGAGGTGATTCGCAAGGTGTTGGCCGGGGCTGCTGGCGAAGAGTAGCGCCGCCAAACTGTCTTATATTATGGACATATTTTGATATTTGACCCAGAATGTCAGTTATGTCAGACATCGTACGAACACTGGAAGACCTCGGGCGCACTGTCCGGGCAGCTCGCCGCGCCCGTGGTCTGACCGCAGTCGAGCTGGCCAGGCGCAGCGGCCGCAGTCGAGACTTGCTGCACCGGCTCGAGACTGGCCGGGACGTCTCGGCTGCGGCTTTGCTGGATGTGTTGCGCGCAATGGGGCATTCGCTGAGCGTGGCGCCGGCCGGCATGCCGACGCTGGAGGAAATGCGCGAACGCTTCGCCAAGGACGAAGAAGAATGAGCGCCCCCAGCCGGCTGCGCTTGCTGGAGGTCCGCATCGCCGGCGCTGCCGCCGGTGCCTTGCGCCATGCGTCCCGCTACAGCTTCTCATATCATCGCGACGACCCGTCGCAGAGGCCCGTGGGTCTGCTGATGCCGCCCACACAGCTTGAGTATGCGGACACGGCCTTGTTTCCAGTGATGGATCAGAACCTGCCTGAAGGTTTCTTGTTCGCAAGGCTCAGAGAGTTGTTCCCCAAGCAGCCACTCACACCCATGCATTTGCTGGCACTGATCGGTACCAATGGCATTGGGCAACTTGGTTTTCAATTGCCCGATGGCACGCCCGCCGCTCGACCGCAACACATCGCGCGTGAAGAGATTCTGTGCGCCAAGGTCGATGGCGCACTATTTGGGCAGCTGGTCCGCGCGTATCTTTCCACGGGCGTGGGCATCTCTGGTTTGCAGCCGAAAATCCTGGTGCCAGATCGCGCGACCTGGACCGTGCCCAACTTGATCGTGAAGGCTGGCTCGCCCGCGTATCCGGGCTTGGCTGCCAATGAATTCGTCTGCCTGGAAGCGGCGCGTCTGGCCGGCATTGCGGTGTCCGCGCACGAGCTGGCCCAATCGGGCGAACTGCTGGTGCTTGAGCGTTTCGACTTGCAGCCCGACGGCACGCGGCTGGGCTTCGAAGACATAGCCGCGCTGATGGGCTTGCAGGTGCGAGACACCTTGTCCGACAGAAAGTACCAGGGCAGCTACGCGGCCATTGCCGAGGCACTCAACTTGTTGGGCATGGGCCGCGAGCTGGAACGCTTCTTTGAGCAAGTGGCCTTCTGCGCGATGGTGCGCAACGGCGATGCACACCTCAAGAACTTCGGCGTGCTCTACACCGGGCCGGCCGACGCGCGGCTGGCACCCATGTTCGACGTGGTCACCACGGCGGTGTACAAATACGAGCGGTTTGCCGGCGGCCCACCGGCAGAGGATCACACCATGGCGCTCAAACTGTTCAAGGGCAGGGGTAGTCGGGTATACCCAAGCACGGCCGACTTGCTGCGCTTCGGTCGTGAAATCTGCCACGTGCGCGAACCTCGGCTGGTTCTCGAACGCATCGCACAAGGCATGGCCGGCGCGCTGGATCAGGCGCGCAGGGACGCCCGGGTACCGCCCACACTGCTGTCAGACATGGGGCAATGTTGGGAGCGGGGGTTTGACTATGCGCGCGAGGCGCGCAGCTCGGCTGTCGCTCAAGGTCCGCGTCCTGCGCCTGATTGACCGGGGCCCGCAGGATAGCGCTGTTTTCGCAGGAAACCTGCAACTCGGGCCTGTTGCGATGCCGCTTGGTAACTTTTCGGTGCGCCAGAAGTTGGGCAGGCAGAGGATCACGGCCTCACACCCAGACCTTGAGCCGTGATGACTGCGGGTTGATGGGGGTGGTTGAAATGAATTTGATATGCCCTACAGAGCAACCGGACCTAAAGCTGATGGCACCGATCGATCGGTTGACGAACGCAAGTCAAACCGAGTCCCCCGCGGTTCCTCCGCAGATCTAGATCCGCAAGCTCGGAACCTACTTAATGGACTTCGGGTGTGGGACGAAGTCGTCCGGGCGGCGCGGGGTTTGCAAGACTCGGCGCGATTGCGGCGGGAGCCGGCTGCCCCGTCAACCTTTAGCGACAGTGAGTCGGGCTGTACCAGCGCAACAAGCGTGACAGGTCCGTTGCGCAGCGCGCGAGGGCCAGCACCGAGGCCTCCCCCGCAGGACATGAATGAGGTGTCAAGGCCCGGCACTCCATGGGGCGGCAGATCCAGCCCGCCGCCGCAACCAAATGGTGTGTTCGCCGCCCCTTCTCCCGTGTTCGGTCCTATGTCCAGGTCGGCGCCTCCTATTGTGCACGCAGCCCCGCCTGCACCTCCTGCACCAAGTGGTAGGCACGGAAATAGTCAACCGACGTTCGGGCCGGTACTTGCAGCTGCGCATGTCCAGCCAGCAACACGCGCTGACCCTACCGGTAGCGCCGGCACGCGAGCCCATTCGGCACCTCCCATTGCTGGCGGCCATCATGGCCACTGGGGCTACGCGTTCCCGCCGGTGCACAGCGCCGCAACGGTGCCTGTCAGAGGCCCTCAATTCCCCCACACCTGCTTGCGTGCGCCCACCAGGCCCTTCCTCCAGTCGCCCTACCAGCCCCATCCCGCTCACTTCGTCCGACCGGCGACTTGGCACGCCGGGATGTCACCGCCCTTGCCGACGGCTCGGCCGGTGGTTCCCTGGCCAGTCGGCTATTCATTTGGCCCATCGGCCCAGAGGCCACCGACGCCAACGCGGCAGTTTCACTCTTTCAGTGCACCTGCCGCGTTTGGCCCACCTCCCCCGACCCGAATCGGGCGAGTGTGGTCACCCCCCCCATCAAGACCGCCATCGGCGCCGCACGTGCACAGATCGGGGTCTGGCCACAGGTTCATGCCGGAGGTGACTCGAGTAGTCCGACGGGTTGCCCGAGCTTTCGGTTTAGGGGGTTGAAATGTGTGGTCTGCCCGGTTCTTTCGAGATGTTGAATCCGAATCATCGGGGGTGCCAGCGAGCGTCTTTGCCGCCAGCGGACGCAATGAGCGACTGGTCTACGCCCAGGGAGCCTGAACCCGAGGTGGGAGGCGACGCGCGATGAACGGCATCGGAAGAACCCGACACGGTGGACCGTCATCAGGTGGAAATCCCCGGCTGTCTTCCCGACGACGAAGCGAAAGAAGCCAAGCATCTGGCGCCGACATCACCAGAAGCCTCGCGCTCAACTCCCTCATCGTGGCGAAGCCACGACGCGCCAGCGCCTCCAACGGGAGTGGTCCGAGCCAAGCCGCAGTCTGCTCGCGCACTGGCAACGCGTTGAGCAAGAGCTGCGGCTTGTTGCTGGGGAATTTCTGATGCCTGGCTCGACGACGTCAGGCCGTTCCTCACCTGAGATGCCGGTTGCTGAACTCCCGTCTGAATTTCCGAGTTCGAGAGATGGGGGGCGGCAGCCGCAGCAGCCAGGGTCATGCGTGGTTCTGGATGGTTCGCTTAACCCTGACCCTGAGTCACGCGACCCGTCAGGGCTGGAATACCCGTCCCCGGCGTCGCCGGCACATACGGTGGGACCACCCAGTAGCGCTGATCTGGACCAAATACTTGCAGCCGCATATGCAGCCGCTGCGCAAGCGATCGGGGGGAACGGACCGAGCGCGGGAGGCTGGCACCCGACAAGTTCTCAGATCGCGTCCCCGCCGTCGCGGAGCGGGTCGATGGCTTCCCTGGGTTCTTCCGATAGTTCAGGCGAAGTTGTGGAAATCAAGCTCAAACGGCCGTCGCCGCAGCCTGAGGCGGTGCGCTGCCCGGCCCCCTCGCGGCCGTCGGCCAAGAAGGGGCCCCGGCGCGTGCAATTTCAACCTTTCGGGCCAGAGATAGGTGCGAGCGGCACAGACTCGGGGTTTTGCCGCCCTCCCGGAACCAGTTCGCTCGTGCCATCCGTTGCGCTGCCCCAACTCGGCGCCCACGGCGCGGCCCCGAAGCGCTTTGGGCGTCCGCCCACCTTGCTGGCGCGCGCGCCCAAACCAACGTCTAATGGCCTGCCGTCCGACCCCTCTGCGCCAGGTCGAATGCTGCCGGATGGGCGCCATGGCGCGTTGTTGCCGCTGGTGGCGCTACGAGGTGGCGTGCCGGCTGCGCTTGTTCCGCCTGCCTTCGCTGCGGTGCCACCGAAGAAAGTGGTGCGCCTGGTAGACCGGTCCAATCTCGCCCGCGAGAAGCGCTCGGCGAAAGCAGATCCTGCGCCCAAGCGCCCAGTGGCGCCAGGATACTCAGCGCCGGCGGCCAGGCCTGCGGCCACTCGGCCTGTGCCAAGTGGTCTACGCGAGCCACCGAGGCAGTCGTGGTGGGCGCGACATGACAAACCGTTCGGTGCGCGAACGCCTCCGGTGCCGCCCGTGCCCGTTTCCGATCGGCGTTCGCGCTTGCGTCCGGAGCCTCCGCGCTTGCGTCCGAATCAGCGGGCGGGGAACTGCTCTCGCACCAAGCCCTGCGTAAGTCTTTGATATTTTGAGAGTTGATCATGCGCCGATCTAATCCAGTCACCACAAGCGAAGCGCCTGACGACCGGAAATCACTGCGAATATCGGGCAGCCCAGGACCCGAAGTTCCCCTACCGCCAGAAGGAAGGGTGGAGCAACCATCTCCGAACCCTCCCGCCATTGCACAGCTGGACTTTTCGTTTTTGCGCTTGCATTTCCTCAGTCGGCGGCTGCGCGTACGCCCCAGGCGGCCGCGAACCGCTGGGGCGGCGTCACCGGTCTGCATGATGCCCGCGTGCTGTGCGCCCACCTCGCTCCAGCAGAACAGCCAATTCTTCCTGCCCATCTTTTTCGCAGAAAACCTGCAACTCGGACTGGCTATCAACCGCCTGGTGACTTTTCGGTCCGCCAAATGCTGAAAAGGCCGAAGATCACGGCCTCATACCCAGACCTGCGGCAATGCGTGCTGGAGGTTGCTGGGCGTGACGCAGAGTAAGCCGATATGCCGAACCGCCCACCTCAACCAGACCCCGGTCGTTCAAATCTGTTCAGTCGGGTTCGCCAGCCCGTCCCGCTGCCTCCTCCGCCATTGGGCGCGGCCATGTTTCACGTTCCGCTCCGGGCGATCGGATCAATCAAGATCGATGACATGCGTTATGCCGATGTGGCGTACATCAACAAACAGTGTGGCCACGATTTCCCCAAGCGGCAGCGCCTGGAAAGGTTCGCCAAACACGTGCTGGGCGGAGATTTCGCGAAGGCCTTGTTACCGCTCAAAGGGCGCACGAGCGACTTGAATGTATTGTTGCGTCCAGACGGCATGGAAACTTTCGGGACCTGGGCCTTGGCTCAAGCGCGCACGCTCCGCCCTGGCGCGAATGAGGCGGGCAATCTTGCGCGGGAAAAGTTCATTGAAGATCTGTCGAAGTCTCTGAACCCCACCACGACAAAGAGCGCCGATTTCGCGGGTGCGACCGCAATCAGGCCTTCGGCTGGTGGGCCAATCCAGGCAACGCCACGATCACCGAATGGCAGCCGCCGGGACTTGTTGTCGGGCGGGGCGCGCCCACGGTCTCTGGCCGCGTGTGCGTGAACGCCGGGGCACGTCCCCTCTGATCGTTGGACAATCGCTCATGCCCAACACCCCTAGCCCGCGTTCAAAAGCTGACTCGGAACGTTCGAGTGCAAGGAGCGGGTCACCATCCGGTTTTTCGACGGACAGTGAGAGGCCGGTCGCCGAATTGCTGCATGAGGCGGGACAAAGGTTCAAGCGCGTTGCAGTATCGAGCGATGACGAAGAGCCGTCAACGCCTAGAACGGGGTTGCAAAATTCTTGCGTGGTGGAGGATGCTTCACCCGGCGCTTCACCCGGCGCGCCACTACCTCCGCTACCGGTGTCGCTCCCATCGACGCGGAGGTCAGATTCCTCATCCGCATCCATGCAGCAGGGGTCGTCGAGAGGAGGTTGCTTTGGATCACAGAGATCCGAGCTCGGTTCGGATGCGCCTGGCGCGCCGGTGTGTCACATGCCAGAGATTCCGACCGGCCCCCAAAGGCGAACCGGGAAACTTGAAGGATTTCCGGGGGGTTTGAGAAACTCGGTCGGACCCAAGACGCCTTGTTTATCGCGGCCGAAGCCGGGTCATCCAGCCCATATACTTCGGGCCGTGTGGGCTGCAGAAAATGGCCCAGGCCGGCCGGGTGCGACAAGCCCGGATGGCAGGCGGTCGACACAGTCGCCGTTTTTTGGGGGCCCAGTTCACCTATTGACGATCGTGCCGCCGCCTCCGCTGGGGGAAGTTGTGAAAGACGGGCGGGCTTCGCCCGGAACGAGTTCCGCGCCCAAGATGCGCTACGTCGCTCCTTCAGAGTTGTCGGCAGCGACGCCCCCAATTCACGCGCGCTCTCCCGTAAGAGGCGGTGCGGGTGCTGCGGAGAAGCCACCCCAGAGGCCGATCCTCCCTGCTCTTCTACCCAAGTCGCCCAGCTACCGGCGTCCACCATTCGTGCAAGTGCGCGCCTGCGGGCCTCTGCCCGGGGTGCAGCGGCCCAATCCCAATGCGCCAAGCCGCGTGGCGCCTCCAGCGCGCACGGGTACCGCGATTCCACCAATGAGGCCAAGACCTTGCGCGCTGGCCCCTGGCTCAGCGCTTCCCGCGCCACCGGCGCCCACGCCTGCGCTGCCGCCGAGGGTGGCGGCACTTGTTGCCCAGTCTGCTCACGCGCGCGGCGCCGGCGCCTCCGCGTGGATGCCGGGCCGGGCTCGACATGACAAACCGTTCGGAGCGCGCATGCCTGCGTTGCTGGCGCGCCCTACTCCTACTGCCAGTGCGCTAAGGTCCCCCCTGTCACGCTCGATCAGAGGTCCGGCATGAACGGGGCTGAGCCCACGGGAAACATTTGATATTTTTCTAGAGTCAATCATGCCCACACATAATTTATCCAAGGGACGCGCGGCGTCTGCAAGTTCGGCACCTGCCAGTCCGGCGCCATGTCAGATTTCCGGTAGCCCGGCCCCAGACCCTTTGCCAGCAGTGGCAAGCGTGGAGAAGCCGTCACCGGAGGGGGTGCGCAGACAGCCCTCTGTGCCGCCGTTGGATTTCACGCCGCTTGCGAGGTTGAAGCAGCCCGTCGGCGGGCCGGTTGTTGCAGTGGGTCAATCAGATGGAGCGAAACTGTTTGGCTCCGTTGACACCAGTTCAGCCTCTTCGACAAGATCGACGGCATCGGGCATCTCAACAACGAGGGTTGTGTTCCACGAGACGCAACTCTCGACTTTGCGTACGCCGAACGCGCCCAAGGCGTACGGTGGCGGCCTGACGCAGCGGCCGTTGGGAACGCCTGTAAGAATATTCCAGGCACCTGTTGTGCCATCGACGGAGCCTCAGCGTGGGCACCGTCCTACCCGCGTGAAGCCAGCGGCGACCGAGACTGCATTGCCGCAGCACCCAGCGCCCTCGCCGCACGCCTCTCAATCACGTTTCCAGCATCATCAATTGCCCACGGGGGCCGCGCCATCACGGGCGACTGGTGCTGGACATGGCCTTGAATTTGGCGCTCGCCCCCTTCAGGGCGGCGCACTATGGCCGCTGGACAATCCCGACATGCTGCCGGTCAACGCGGGGCGGATGTCGCCGCGCTGCCAGACTGTGGCGCCCAAGGTGATTTCAGAGAACAGGGCGCCTGTGACTCCTCTTCGTGGTCGCTTCAGGGGTCAGCCTGGACCCGTCACCGGTTCAGGGGCGCCCGTTCACCGTCCGCCAGTGCCCGCCCCTGCACGCGGCCCCTCCCGCGGCGGCGTTGCCTTGTGAACAAAACTACGGATCGTCAAACTTAAGCTTTGCCAGCCTGCCATCATCATCCGTATCGGGACCTTGGCGGCCCATGGAGGTTCCGAGGGCCCTCAGACCTGGTGAGAATCGGATAAGGGCGCGCCTGGGCTGGCCGTGGCTGTGGGTTGGCGGGGCGTGCGCGGCCCCTATAGCGTTCATACCTTGAGCATCAGCCTGAGGTTTTGCACCGCCGCCCCACTCGCCCCCTTGCCCAGGTTGTCCAGCCGCGCGATCAGCACGGCTTGGTGGTGGGTTTCGTTGGCGTAGACGTGCAGCTCCATCTTGTTGGTGTCGTTCAGCGCCAGCGCATCGAGCTTGCCGTTGTCGGTGGCGGGCTGCACGCTGACCCATTCGCTGCCGGCGTAGTGCGCAGCCAGCGCATCGTGCAGTTCAGCCGCCTTGGGTTGGCCGGGCAGCATGTCCAGGTGCAGGGGCAGTTGCACCAGCATGCCCTGGCGAAAATTTCCGACCGAGGGGATGAAGATGGGCCGGCGCGTCAGGCCGGTGTATTGCATGATTTCGGGCAGGTGCTTGTGCGTAAGGCCAAGGCCATAGACCTCGAAGGCTGGTGCGGTGCCGGCCTCGTAGGCTTCGATCATGCTGCGCCCACCACCCGAATAGCCGCTGACAGAGGGCAGCGCCAGGGGGAAGTCTTTTGGGATGAACCCAGCGTCCACCAGGGGGCGCAGCAAGGCGATGGCGCCGGTGGCGTAGCAGCCGGGGTTGCTCACCCGCGTAGCGCGGGCCACGGCCTCGCGCTGGCCGGGGGCGAGTTCAGGAAAACCGAAGGTCCAGCCCGGTGCGGTGCGGTGCGCGGTGGAGGCATCGATGATGCGCGGGCCGTGGCCACTGGTGCGCTCGATGTCGTCGATCACCGCCACGGATTCGCGCGCTGCGTCGTCGTGCAGACACAAGATCACCAGATCAACTGCGGCCATCAGTTCGCGCTTGGCGTTGGCGTCCTTGCGCAGTTCGGGCGCGATGCTCACTACCTCGATCTGAGGCATTGTCGCCAGCCGCTCGCGGATCTGCAGGCCGGTGGTGCCGGCTTCTCCGTCAATGAAGACCTTGGCCATTTGCGATTTCTTTCTTGCTGCTGTAAGAGTAGCGGAAGCATTGGTGCATTGCACCATGATACAGTTGCGCGCGGTTCGCTTCCGGCAGGCCAGCCCAGGCTCGGCCTAGTCGTCAGGCACAATCCCACCCGTTCCAAGAAGTATCGCTATGCTCCCCCACGCTCTCAATCGTACGCTGGCCCATGCGGGTCCGTTCGCCTCCTCTGAGGCGGCTTTGCAGGAGGCCCAATGAAAATCCACGAATACCAAGCCAAGGAAATCCTGCGCAGTGCCGGCGTGCCGGTGCCGCGCGGCATTCCTGCGTTCACTGTGCAAGAGGCGGTCGAAGCCGCCCAGAAACTGGGTGGCCCAGTTTGGGTGGTCAAGGCCCAGATTCACGCGGGTGGCCGCGGCAAGGGCGGGGGCGTCAAGCTGGCCCGCTCGGTCGATGAAGTCAAGAAGCTCGCCGGGGAAATCCTGGGCATGCAGCTAATCACCCATCAGACCAGCCCGGAAGGCCAGAAGGTGCGGCGCCTGCTGATCGAAGACGGCGCTGACATCAAGAAAGAATATTACGTCTCGGCTGTCACTGACCGCGCTTCGCAAAAAGTGGCCTTCATGGCCTCCAGTGAGGGCGGCATGGACATCGAGGAAGTGGCCCATGCCACACCCGAAAAAATCATCAAGGTCTTCGCTGACCCGCTCATCGGGCTGACCGATGCGCAGGCCAAAGAACTGGCCGACGGCATCGGCGTTCCGGCAGGCTCCACCGCGCAGGCGGTTGATGTGCTCAAGAAGCTCTACAAGGTGTACATGGACACCGACGCCAGCCTGGTGGAGATCAACCCCCTCATTCTCGAAGGCAACGGCAGCATCAAAGCGCTTGACGCGAAGTTCAACTTCGATCCCAACGCGTTGTTCCGCCATCCCGAGCTTGTCTCTCTGCGCGACCTGGACGAAGAAGACGCGGCCGAGATCGAAGCGAGCAAATTTGACTTGGCCTATATCAGCCTGGACGGCGACATCGGCTGCCTGGTCAATGGCGCTGGCCTGGCCATGGCGACCATGGACACCATCAAGCTGTTCGGCGCCGAGCCGGCCAACTTCCTCGACGTGGGTGGCGGTGCCACCCCCGAGAAAGTCACCGAAGCCTTCAAGATCATGCTCAAGAACAAGAAGGTCAAGGCCATTTTGGTCAACATCTTCGGCGGCATCATGAAGTGCGACACCATCGCCATCGGCATTATTGCCGCGTGCAAGGCCGTGAATCTGAGCGTGCCGTTGGTGGTGCGAATGAAGGGCACCAGCGAAGAGTTGGGCAAGAAGATGCTGGCCGAATCGGGCCTGCCCATCATCAGTGCCGACACCATGGCCGAAGCAGCCCAGAAGGTGGTTGCTGCAGTCCAATCCGCCTAAGGACACATCATGGCTATCTACATCAACAAAGACACCCGGGTCATCACCCAGGGCATCACCGGCAAGACCGGGCAGTTTCACACCGAGAAGTGCCAGGAATATGCCAACGGCAAAAATTGTTTCGTGGCCGGCGTGAACCCCAAGAAGGCCGGCGAGAAAATTTTCAACATCCCGATCTTCTCCTCGGTCAAGGAGGCCAAGGCAGAGACCGGCGCGACCGTCTCGGTCATCTACGTGCCCCCAGCGGGCGCCGCCGCCGCCATCTGGGAAGCCGTGCAGGCCGATCTCGATCTGGCCATCTGCATCACCGAGGGCATTCCGGTCAAGGACATGCTGGAGGTTCGCAACCGCATGAAGGCCAAGGAAGCCGCAGGCGGCAAACAGACCTTGCTACTGGGCCCCAACTGCCCCGGCTTGATCACGCCCGAGGAAATCAAGATCGGCATCATGCCCGGCCACATTCACCGCAAGGGCCGCATCGGCGTGGTCAGCCGCTCGGGCACGCTCACCTATGAAGCGGTGGCGCAGCTCACTGAAATCGGCCTGGGCCAGTCAAGCGCCGTGGGCATTGGCGGCGACCCGATCAATGGCTTGAAGCATATCGACGTGATGAAGGCCTTCAACGACGATCCCGATACCGATGCGGTCATCATGATCGGCGAGATCGGCGGCCCGGACGAAGCCGAGGCCGCGCGCTGGTGCAAGGCCAACATGAAGAAGCCCATCGTTGGTTTCATCGCCGGCGTGACTGCGCCCGCGGGCAAGCGCATGGGCCATGCGGGCGCATTGATCTCCGGCGGCGCCGACACGGCCGATGCCAAGCTGGCGATCATGGAAGAGTGCGGCTTCAAGGTCACACGCAACCCTTCCGAGATGGCCAAGCTGCTCAAAGCCTTGCTGTAAGGTCAATTACCGAGTCCGGCTCGCCTCTAGGCCGGTACACTGCAGCCTCCAAACAAAAAAAGAAGCGCCCAAACAACGGCTTGGGCGCTTTTTTGTATTAATAACATTGGAGTACAACAGTGGAAATGCTTCAGAGCCCGGATTTCTGGATCGGTCTGCTCAAGATCATCTGGATCAACATCATCCTTTCCGGTGACAACGCCGTAGTGATTGCGCTGGCGGCGCGGTCGCTACCGCCTCAGCAGCAGCGCACTGCGGTGTTCTGGGGCTCGGGCGCGGCAGTGGTGTTGCGAATTGCCCTTACGGTGGTCGCAGCGCAGTTGTTGGCCTTGCCCTACCTGCAAATCGTGGGCGGCTTGCTGCTGCTGTGGATTGGCACTCAGCTACTGGGTGACGAAGACGAAGGCGAGGGCGAATCCAAGGAATACGGCTCGATGATGGCGGCCATTCGCACCATCCTGATAGCCGACCTGGTGATGAGCCTTGACAACGTGATTGCAGTGGCCGCTGCCGCCAAGGGCAGTATGACGCTGCTGGTTCTGGGCCTGGCCATCAGCATCCCGCTGGTCATCTTTGGCAGTACGCTCATGATCAAACTGATGGAGCGCTTCCCCATCATCGTGGTGTTGGGTGCTGCGCTGATCGGGTGGGTCGGTGGCGAGACCATCGTCAGCGACACGATCTTCAAGGATGTGGTGCAGGCAAATCCCTGGATGCACTATGCGGGCGCGGCGATTGGGGTGGTGCTGGTTGTCGGTATCGGCAAGCTTATACAGGCCAGAGCCCGAGCAAAAACCGAATCCAGTTGACTGCGCGCGGCCTGCACGGCGGCGGCGCTGGTGTGCAGGTCTGCAACAAAATGTATGCGCCATATGGCAAAGTCTCTTGTCCAGCGCATTTCCCTCTGTTAACGTCCAACCGGGAGGCGTTTTCCGGTCGCGAGAAGTGTCGCGGGCGTGGAGTGCTGCGTAAATTCCGCAGCATTGAGACCTTTTTCTACAAGAGGGGCGGGCAGTGAGCACATCGTCATCGAAAAAGCTGAGCCAGTTCTGGCGAGCGGACTGGTTCGTCGCCTTGCTGATTGTGCTGGCGGTGGTCGTCCTCAATCAAACCACGGATGTGATTGGCACGCTCGAGCGCCGTTTCTACGATTTCGGCAGCACCAGCAGCGGACGCCAACCATCAGACCGCGTGGCAGTCATCGCCATCGACGACCAAAGCATAGCCAACATCGGGCGCTGGCCCTGGCCGCGCGACGTGCACGCCCAGTTGATCGACCAACTTGCGGCGGCCAAGGCCAAGACCATCGTCTATACGACCTTCTTCTTTGAGCCACAAACTGACCGCGGCCTGGTTTTCATTCGCAAGATGAGGGAGGCGCTCACTGCGGGTACAGGTGGCCAGAGTGGCTCGGCCGAGGCATTGGGCAAGCTTATCGCGGAGGCTGAAGTCACGCTGGATACCGACGCCAAACTGGCCAACAGCATGGGCAAAGCCGGCAACGTGTTGTTGCCCTCTGTCTATGTGCTGGGCGAACCCCAGGGTAAGCCTGACCAGCCGCTGCCGGCGTTTGTGGCGCGCAGCGCAATGGACGAAGCCAGTGGCTTCTCAGTTCCTGCCGTGCGTGGCCAATACCCGCTTGAGTCGCTTGGCAAGGCCGCAGCAGGTATCGGCCACCTCAATCAGCTCAACGACGTCGATGGCGCAGTGCGCGACGACCCACTGTTGGTCAATTTTTACGGCAAGGCCGTTCCCTCGATGGCTTTGCTCGCGGCGGCCCGCAGTCTCAATCTTGGCCCCGGCGACATCAAGATCAACGCAGGCGAATCAGTGCAGGTTGGAAAGCTCAAGGTCAAGACAGACGAGTCCGCGCGCATGTTGCCTCAGTTCTACAAGGGCAAGGATGGCAAGCCCGCCTTCGCGGTGGACTCCTTCTACGATATCCTGAGCGGCAAGATTCCGGCCAGCAAGTACACCGACAAGATCGTTCTGGTGGGGGCCACTGCAGCAGGAGTGGGCACCACCTTTGCCACGCCGGGCTACGCCGGGTTGTCACCCGCGGAGATGATGGCGCACATCACTTCCAGCATCTTGAGCGAGCATTTCATTGTTTAGCCTGCATGGGGCACCTGGGCAGCGCTGGCGGCTTTCATCCTGGTGGCGGCCTACCTGATCGGGCTCTTGCCCCGCCTGACGGCTGGCATGGGCGCGGCCATCACCGCGGGCTTGTTTGTGGCGCTCATCCTGAGTGAGTTTGTGCTGCTGTCCAGTGCGTCGATGTGGCTCAAGTTCATGTTCCCGGTGTCCTTGTTGATCATCGGCCATCTGGCATTGACCACCAAGCGCTTCCTGGTGGCAGAGGCGGGCAAGCTCAAGTCCGACGACGAATCCGCGGAGACCAACCGCATGATGGGTCTGGCCCTGCAAGGCCAGGGCCAGCTTGACATGGCCTTCGATCGATTCAGCCGCGTGCCCATGGGCGACGCTGTGATGGAGAACCTCTACAACCTTGCTCTCGATTTCGAGCGCAAGCGCCAGTTCAACAAAGCGCAGTCGGTGTACGAGCACATGGCCGCGTACAACAAGAAGTTCAAGGACCTGGAGTCCAAGCTCAACCGGGCCAAGAACCTCTCAGAGACAGTCATTCTCGGTGGCGGGGGCACACACCCGGGCGGCACCATGCTGCTCGATGGCGGCGCGGTGGAAAAACCCATGTTGGGTCGCTACCAGGTTGAAAAAGAACTTGGCAAAGGCGCGATGGGTGTCGTCTATCTGGGCAAAGACCCCAAGATCGGGCGTGTGGTGGCCATCAAGACCATGGCTTTGTCGCAGGAGTTCGAAGGCGAAGAGCTTGACGATGCGCGCGAACGCTTCTTCCGTGAGGCCGAGACGGCGGGCCGGCTGCAGCACCAGAACATCGTGACCATCTTCGATGCAGGCGAAGAGCACGACCTGGCCTACATCGCCATGGAGTTCCTCAAGGGCAAGGATCTGGTCGATTTCTGCAAGGACGGTCAGTTGCTGGCCATGCCCAAGGTGCTGTCCATCACGGCGCGGGTGGCTGAGGCACTGGCCTATGCGCACCGTCAGAACGTCGTGCACCGTGACATCAAGCCGGCCAACATCATGTACGAGTTGGACAGCGACACCGTCAAGGTGACCGACTTCGGCATCGCCCGCATCACTGATTCAAGCAAAACCAAGACGGGTCTGGTGCTGGGCACGCCCAGCTTCATGTCACCCGAGCAGATCGCCGGCAAGCGGGTGGACGGGCGCTCGGACCTTTATTCCTTGGGGGTCATGTTGTTCCAGATGCTCACCGGCGTGTTGCCTTTCCGCGGCGACTCCATGGCCGAGCTGATGTACAAGATCGCCAACGAAGAGGCGCCGGACATCCGCATCGTTCGGGCCGATATATCCGAACGCCTGGCCAATGTGGTGGCGCTGGCCTTGAGCAAGCGTTCCGAAACCCGTTACCAGGATGGCGATCAGTTGGCTGCTGATCTGCGCATGGTGCTGGCCGAGTTGTCGGGCGCACCGGTTACCCAGACTGCAGCTTCGCCGGCGCAACCCGCGCCTGCTTTTGCCGCCGCCGCAGGTTCAGACAAAACGCAGGTCATGAGCGCACCGTTGGCCGGTGCGGCGGCTGCGGGTGCAACAGGGGCGGCTCCCAAATTCGATGCCACGGTGATCCAATCGGCCCCAGCCCCTGTGCAAGCCGCCCCAGCGTTCGAAGCCACCGTGATCCAATCGGCCAAGAGCTTGGCGGGGGGCGCACCGGCACCTGCTGTCACCGATGCGGCTGCGGTTGACCCGAGCATCGTCATGCCTGAGCAGGCCGGATATGATTCCACGCGCCAGCCAGAGAGCCCTGCTGCCAATACTTTTGCCGCCACTGTGGTCATGAGACCGGGCCAGCCCCTCGACCCCGTCAAGGGCGAGGGCAAGACGGACCTGGAAATCTAATCCACCAAGCCATGATTTACGAGTTCTGTACACGCACCGATCCGGGCCGCGCCCGCGGCAACAACGAAGACTCCGTCGCCCTTGACGAAGCCACATGCCTGGGCGTGCTGGCTGACGGCATGGGCGGTTACAACGCAGGCGAAATAGCCAGCGGCATGGCCACTGCGTTCATCAAGTCAGAGCTGGGCCGATGGCTTGTTCAGGCTGGCCGGCACGCCAGCCCGCGTGAGGTGCGCAGGGCCATGGAAATTTGCGTGGACAACGCCAATCGGTCGATTTTCAACGCGGCCAATTCCAATCCGCAGTACAGCGGCATGGGAACCACGCTGGTGCTGGGCGTCTTCCAGGAGGGGCGATTGATGCTGGGGCATATCGGCGATTCGCGCTGCTACCGGATTCGCGGCAGCGAGCTGACGCAAATCACCCGTGACCACTCCTTGATGCAGGAGCAAATCGACGCGGGTCTGATTACGCCTGAGCAGGCGGCTACTTCTGCCAATAAAAATCTGGTTACCCGCGCTCTGGGCGTGGAGGACGCGGTGCTGCTGGAAGTCAATGAGCACAAGGTCGAGTCGGGTGACATCTACATGATGTGTTCTGATGGGCTCTCGGATATGGTGGATGACGAAGGCGTGGCCAAAATACTTGGCAGCGACGCCTCCCTTGAGCAGAAAGGCGCGCAACTAATAGATGCCGCCAACGCCAACGGCGGGAGGGACAACATCTCGGTTTTACTGGCTCTGGCCAACACAGACTCAAAAAAGCGAGGCTTGATTTCCCGATTGCTGGGAAAATAGTCTTTGGTTTTCAAGTCTGACGACGAGTTTTAAAGAGGAGTGGACCATGCCGAAAATGATCGTCTCGATCGACGGTGTCGTCATCAAGGAAGTGCAGTTGACAAAAGACCGCACGACACTGGGCCGCAGGCCCTACAACGACATCGTGATCGACAACCTGGCGGTCAGCGGGGAGCATGCTGCGCTTCAGATGACGGGCAATGAAGTTTTCCTTGAGGACCTGAACAGCACCAACGGCACTTACGTTAATCTGAAGTTCCTCCCCCAAAAACCCGAGTTTTCCCAATGACGCCTACGGTAATTTTGGTTCCACGTTCTGACTACATTTTGATCTGACCGATCAGTTCAAGCGCCCGCTTTTGCTTATCGCTTGGTGTC
>CANJPU010000004.1 GCA_947476285.1 Comamonadaceae bacterium
ATGCAGCACATAAAACCGCGTCTTTGCCGCCCTGGCGTCGTTGCAAATCCGCGCGATGCCACTGGGCATCGCTGTGGTTTGCGCCTAGCCAGGACGACAAATCCATCGGTTTTATTAAGTGCTGCATAGCGTGAAACACTACACTAGCGTCTCGGCCAGCACCACTGAGACGCCACCGTGCAATATGCCGTAGGGCTGCTTGGTGCGTTCGTCCACCGGCACACGCCCGCGCACAAAGTCATCGCCGACCTCCAGGAATTCGATGCCCAGCCGGTCCACCGCCGAGTCTTTGTGAAACGCCTGCATCAGTTCTGCAGAGGCGGGTCTTTTCCATATGCTCATGCGGTCATTCTAGGGGCGCGAAGCCTGGGAACTTTCCTGGGCGCTTTCGCTCGATCGGTTCAGCAGCGCATAGAGCAGGATGGCGCCGAAGGTCGCAGTGCCAATGCCACCCAACGCAAAGCCGCCGAACTTGAGTGTGAAGTCGCCGGTGCCCAGCACCAAGGTGATGGCCGCGACGATCAGGTTCTTGTTCTGCGAGAAGTCCACCTTGTTGTCCACCCAGATCTTGGCTCCGGCCACCGCGATCAAACCAAACACCACGATGGAGACCCCGCCCATGACGGGCAGCGGGATGGCCTGTATTACGGCGCCAAATTTGGGAGAAAAACCCAGCACGATGGCGATCGCTGCCGCCACGAGGAACACGGCGGTCGAATAGATCTTGGTCGCTGCCATGACGCCGATGTTTTCCGCGTAGGTGGTGACCCCCGTGCCGCCGCCCGCGCCACTGAGCACAGTGGCTACGCCATCGCCGATGAAGGCGCGACCGATGTAGGGATCGAGGTTGCGCCCGGTCATCGCAGTGACGGCCTTGAGGTGGCCCAGATTCTCGGCAACCAGGATGATCGCGACGGGCGCGATCAGCAGCATCGCACCCGCATCGAACACCGGCGCGACGAATGCCGGCGCGCCAACCCATGCGGCACTGGCGATGCCCGACAGATCCATTGGTTTGCCCAGACCCAGGCCGTTTGCCAGGATGGCGTAGATGAGGCTGGCGATGATCAGGCCCACCAGAATCAGAAGGCGCTGCACCATGCCGCGGGTCAGCACCGCTACCAGGCCCACACTGGTGAATGTGACGGCCTGCATCCATGCATCGAAGTTGCCGGTGGCCATGTTCTTCACCGGTATGCCGGCAAGGTTCAGACCGATCACCGCAACCACCGCGCCGGTGACCACCGGCGGCATCATCCGCTCGACCCAGCCTGTGCCCAGCGCCTGCACAATCGCGCCAACGATGGCGTAGACGATGCCGCAGGCGATGATGCCGCCCAGTGCCACGCCAATGTTGGCGTTAGGACCCTTGCCCGCATAGGCCGTGGCGGCGATGACCACGCCGATGAAAGCGAAACTCGATCCCAGGTAGCTGGGCACCTTGCCGCCGGTGATAAGGAAGAACACCAGCGTGCCGATGCCGCTCATGAGGATGGCGATGTTCGCGTCGAAGCCCATCAGAATGGGTGCGAGCACCGTGGCGCCGAACATGGCGATGACATGCTGTACTCCCATGGCTGCCGTCTGCGGCCATGGGAGGCGCTCATCTGGTGCGATCACGCCGCCTTGGCGCAGCACGGCTGCGGGCCTTTCCGTCCAGGTGAACATTCCCATGTCAGTCTCCTCGTTGGTTGATTGGTGCCGGCCATTGTGTCGCATGCGAGGCAAACTTCAAGTGGCAAACCAGCGTTGCCCAACAGCCGTATACCCGATAACCTTGGCCCATGGACATCAGCACCCCGCCCCCTTTCGTTCCACAGATCACTCGGTACCGCAATTGGCTGCATGAGCGGCGCGGTCTGACTTTTGCGAACTACGACGAGATGTGGCGATGGTCGGTCAGTGACGTGGCCGCGTATTGGAAGAGCGTTTGGGACTACTTCGATCTACAGTCACCAGAGCCCCCCACACAGGTACTGGGCGGCGGGCAGATGCCGGGCTCCCATTGGTTCGAGGGGACTCGCTTCAACTACGTGCGCCAGGTGATGCGTCATGTTGAACCGGCGCATGCCGCGGGGCTGTCAGCGGTGATCGGGCGCAACGAGAAAGGTCAGCACCAGGAATTGAGCTGGCCAGAGTTGAGGCGCCAAGTGGCTGCACTGGCGCTGCATCTTAAGGCGCACGGACTCACGCCCGGTGACACTGTTGCCGCTTACCTTTCCAACACGCCCCAAACCATCGTCGCCTTTCTTGCAGTGGTGGCTGTCGGTGGAGTCTGGAGTCTTTGCGCGCCAGACATGGGCACGAACGCGGTGCTGGATCGCTTTCGCCAGATTGCGCCCAAGATGCTGATTGCCTGCGATGGCGTGACCTATGGCGGGCGCGATTTTGACCGTGTGGATGTGGTCGGTCAGTTGCGGGCAGAGCTTCCCACGGTGCAGCACCTGATCGTGCACCGCAACCTGGGTCTTGATGCGCACAAACTGGATGCGCTCGCAACCTGGACTGACATGCAGGCCGTGACGGCGCGTGACGATGCGGCGGTCGCGCAATTCGAGCCTATGTGGCTGCCCTTTGATCATCCCCTGTGGATCGTCTATTCCAGCGGCACCACAGGCTTGCCCAAGCCCATCGTGCACGGTCATGGGGGTACGGTGCTCGTCGGTCTGGCGCTCAAGGTGTTGCACAACGACATCGGTTGCAGCTACGACCCAAATAACCTGGGTGAGCGGTTTCACTGGTATAGCTCCACAGGTTGGGTGATGTGGAACTTGCAGGCCGGCGGCCTGTTGGGCGGTACCACTTGCTGCATCTACGATGGCAATCCCGGCGGCACAAAAGACCGGCCCGACCTCTCGGTGCTGTGGCGTTTTGCCGCCCAGACGGGTGTGACCTTCTTCGGCGCAGGCGCCGCGTTCTACGCCAACTGCATGAAGGCAGGCATCGACCTGTCCACATGCGGTGACTTGCGCCGCATTCGTGCATTGGGGGTCACGGGTTCGCCCTTGAGCGAGGATGTGCAGCGTTGGGGCACGCAGCAGTTCAGGACTGTGCGAGCGGACACGCCCGATGCGAACGAGGAAATCTGGTGGTGCAACATCTCAGGGGGAACTGACTTCGCTGGGGCTTTCATCGGTGGCAATCGCGAGCTGCCTCTGGTGCCCGGCCAGATGCAGTGCCGTCTGTTGGGCTGCGACGTGCAAGCTTGGGACGAGCAAGGAGGCCCGTTGATCGGTGAAGTGGGCGAACTGGTCTGCACTCAGCCCATTCCATCGATGCCGCTGTTCTTCTGGGGCGACGAGGGCAACAAGCGCTACCTGGGGTCGTACTTCGATACCTATCCGGGTGTGTGGCGCCACGGCGATTGGCTCAAGATCCTGCCATCGGGCGCGTGCATCATTTACGGCCGCAGCGATGCCACCATCAACCGGCACGGGCTGCGCATGGGCACAAGCGAGCTGTACAGCGCGGTAGAGGCGTTGCCAGAGGTGCTCGATTCTCTGGTGGTTGATTTGGAATATCTGGGGCGCGAGAGCTACATGCCACTGTTCGTGGTGCTGCGCCCCGGCATCCGTCTGGACGATGCCATCAAGGCCAGAATCAACGAGGCCATCAAGTCTGCGCTGTCGCCCCGCTTCGTCCCCAATGAAATACTCGAAGCGCCTGAAATTCCCCGCACGATCTCCGGCAAGAAGCAAGAGCTTCCAATCAAGAAACTGCTGTTGGGGCAGGCGTTGGAAAAAGTCGTGAACAAGGACGCCATGGCCAATCCTGCATGCCTGCAGTGGTACCAGGACTTTGCCGACCGGCGCCAAGCGAGCGTCGGCGGCTGATCAAAACTGGCTCATCAGCGTCATGCGCAAGGCGCGTGCCTTTTCGGAATCGAATTCTCCCTCGGCGCGGGCCAGCACAGAGCCGTCGCGCCCCAACACCAGCACGCCGGCATGCTGCGCACCCGACAAGCCCGCCGCGCGGATAAACGCCTCACGATCGGTGAAGATGGGCATGAGCCGCAGGCGCGCCTCCGGCCCTGTGTAACGAGCCAGCAGCCGGCTTTCAATTGCATGGCGGGTATCGAGGTTCCCCGGGTCATTGATCACGGGCATCCTCACCCAGGAGATGGACGGACTCTGGTGGAGTTGCAGCCCCGTGATCCAACTCTCGGTCTCGCCCCTTTGGCTCGAATGGAATGCAACCAGTGCCAGCGTCCTGCCAGAGCCTTCAGAGGACAGGTCCGACGCCAGGCGTTGCTGGTCCAGCCGCTCGACAGTCGTGCTGGGCAGCCGGCCCATGACGGTGGATTCGCTCGGCGCAGCCAAGGCCAGCACCAGCGCTGCGGCAGCCGCCGCCAGCCAGATCAGCGTAGGAGTCCAGACGGTTTTGATCATGGAATATTCCCAAGCAAGCAGTGTTCCATATCACGTGGCTTGCAATCGCTTCTGCTGTGTAAAGTTGGTGGAAAATTTGTTGCCGAGGGCCTGCCCGCGCCACCTTGGCTACGGTGTCGGCACCTGAATTGTCAAATCTCCCCTGAACCCGGCCTGTTCGCCCTTGCTTGCGTAACCCATTGGGTTGGCAACTACGCGGCAACCGCCGGCGACGTAATCGTGGGGGCAGTGCAAATGACCATGTAACCACAACTGAGCCATGGGCAGCAAATCATCCAGCGCGTTGCAAAAGCCAGCGGTGCCAGGGCGAAGCCCATAGCGGGGGTCGGCGCTGCGCAAACTAGGCGCAAAGTGGGTCACCACCACTGTGGTGCCGGCAAACGGAGTTGCCAGCGCCTGACGCAGCCACTGCTGGCATTCAAGTCCGAGCTCGCGCCAGCCCGGCGCCAGCATCAAATCGCCCCTGCGGGTTGTGGCGGCTGTGCGCAAATAGTAGTTGGCGGCGCGAAACGCCTTCTCTCTTGTTGTGAGCAATGCTGCCGGACTTGCCGCGTGCTTGTCGTGCTCGCTGGCCAGTGCGTCGAAGTCCGCCCAAAGCGTGGTGCCAATGAAGCGAACGGCCGATTGCACCAGCACCTCTCGCTCCAGCCATGTGATGCCCAGTCGCTCGCAGGTGCTACGCAGCCGCGCATGGGTTGTGTCGAAATCAAGCAGGTCGTATTCATGGTTGCCAGGAACAAAGAGTACGGGCACTGGCCAGCCTTTGTGCGGGGAAAACCGCTCCAAGCCAAACTCAATGCCCTGCAACTGGCTGCCGGCCTGGTAAGAGCCAATGTCCCCCGCCAGCACCAGCAAGTCGGCGCCTTCCGCCGGGCGCGGCCGGTAATGCGGATGAACTTCGAGATGAAGGTCGGATAAGAGCTGGATTTTCACCAGCCTATTGTGCCCAGACCGTACGATGCCTGCGGGCGCTACAGCCGCACACCGGCGCGCTTCACCGTGGGACCGAGAACGTTCACCTGATCCTTGACGAAACTGGTAAAGGCCGCTGGCGTGGCGGTTTGCACCGTGATGCCCAGTTCGCCGAGCTTTCGGCGGATGTCGGCCTGCGCCAAGATCTCGTTGCAGGCGGCATTCAGGCGGGACACCACGTCCGCCGGCATACGCGGCGAACCCGACAGACCGAAGAAGTTGTCAAGAACGAGATTTTTGTAGCCTGCTTCGACCACGCTGGGCACGTCGGGCACCAGAGGGGAGCGGCTGGCTGATGTCACCGCCAGCGGCACCAGTTGACCGCTCTTGAAATAGGGCACGAAGGCGGTCAGCACGTCAATGCCAACCGGCACCACGCCAGCGATCAGGTCGGTCGTCATTGGTGCACCGCCCCGATAAGGGACATGCACCATGTTCAGGCTCAGGCTGTTCTTCATCAGCTCGCCGTAGATGTGACCGATGGAGGCCGGGCCGCCCGAGCCGAAGTCCAGCCTGCCGGCCTTTTTCGCCATTGCTTCGAGGTCGGCCAGGCTCTTCATGCCGGTCTTGGGGTTGGCCATCACCACGCATGGTGCGTTGCCGATCAATGCGATGTGGGTGAATCCCTCCACCGGATCGTAGGGTTGCCTCTCCAGGGCGAAGGGTCCGATGGAGATGGGGGTTGAGTTCGACAGCATCAGGGTATAGCCGTCGGCTGGCGCCTGGGCCACTACGGTTCCGCCCACACTGCCACCCGCACCGGGGCGGTTGTCCACCACCACTGCCTGCCCCAGTTTCTGGGCGAGCTGCTCGGCCATGACGCGCGCGACGATATCGCTCGCGCCTCCGGCGGGGAATGTCACCACGATTTTGATTGGCCGGTCAGGCCAGGCTGCGAAAGACGGCAGCGCGATGGCGGCCGCACCTGCAGTGAAGGCCTTGAGAACACTGCGGCGGCGCGCGAGGAAGGGACGATTCATCGGTTCTCCAGAAGGTTGTGCTCGACAATCGACAGCATGCCGAGATATGTCCGCTCACGCAAGCGGCATGCCAGCCAAAAAGCCGACTTGAGGGCGCCTCAGGTGTCGAAGGCCTTGCGCGCTGCCGCAGCCACCGCCGATCGCAGCCAGGAGTGGTCTGCGCGCTGGCTCTGGCGACGATGCCAGAGCGAATCGCCGTGTACTGGGGGGACTTCGAAGGGCAGATCTCGCAGCACAAGTTCGTGCGCCATGCCGGTGATCTTGACGAAATGGCGCGGCAGCACGGAAATCAGGTCGGAGCCAGTGGCCACCCGGCCGGCGGTGAAGAATTGATTCACAGTGAGCACAACCCGTCGCTTGAGGCCCAGAGTGGCCAGCGACTCATCGACGAAGCCATAGGGGCGCCCGGAAAAACTCACCAGCATGTGATGGGCGGCGCAGTAGCGTTCGATGGTGAGCGGCCCGCGCGCCAGCGGATGGCCGCGCCGCATGATGCACACATATTCGCCGTAGTAGAGCCGCTGGTGATCGAAGGGCGCAAGCCCTCCGAGCTGGGCCTGCGCGGTCAAGTCGGCCAGTACCGCGGGGAAGAAACCCACCGCCAGATCCATCTGCCCTTCATCGAGCAGGCGGCGCGGATCGCGCGTGGTCAGTGGCACCACCCGCATGGAGATACCCGGCGCGGCGCGTTCGATGATTTCGACCAGCCCAGGCATGAGTTCGGCGGCTGTGGCATCCGCCATGCCTAGCACGAAGGTTTGAGTGGCTTTGGCGGCATCAAAGTCACCAGGGGATATGGACGCCTCCAGTTGACGAAGTGCATCGGCGACCGAGGGCCACAAGGCCAGGGCTCGGGGTGTTGGTTCCACGCCGTAGCCGCTGCGAGCCACGAGTTTGTCGCCCAGTGCGTCACGCAGGCGGGTGAGCGCATTGCTGACGGCGGGCTGAGTCATCGCTAGATTGCGCGCGGCCCGAGTCAGGTTGCGCTCGGCCATCACCTGATCGAACACGCGAAGCAAGTTCAGGTCAAGCGTGCGAAAGTTCGGTGCTTTCATTCAAACCCTCTCTATATCTATCAGATTAGTGAATGATATCAATCACCAATCTAAAGTTTAAAAATATCAGCGTAAACCCTATGATTCGTCCAACGCAGCCGGTAATTTCACCGCAGCGTGTTTTCAAAAGGGGAAATGTCATGGCGAGCTTCGTACATCTGGACTATCCGAGCGAACATCCGGGCGTTGTTCGCGCAGAGCGGTTGGCGCGTTTGGTGAAGAGTTTGGCCCGCGGCTTCGACAGCGCCCGCGTGAGCGCCAGTTTCCTGCTGGCCGCCGTCGTCGCCGCATTGCTTGTGGCGGCCAATGAAGTGGTCGAAACCTGGACCGATGGGCACCTGCTTGCGGCCTGGATCGTGATGTGGACGGTGGCCTTTGCCTCTTTGGCCTTGCTGGCCGCGCCGGCCCGTAAAGTGACACTTGGCTTGGGTGAGGTCTTCAAGCGTCTGATTGCGCATCGCAAGCAGGTTGCCGAAGACGAAAAACTCTGGCTTGTTGCCCTGACCGATGCGCGGGTGATGGCTGACATCAGCCGGGCAATGAGTGCACGGGCGACCGAGGACGTCAGGCGCTACACATGACAGTTTGACGGGGCGCTGAGCCTGAGCAAAAAGGCCACCCATTCGGGTGGCCTTTTTGCTTGATATTGCGCAAGGCCTCAGGCCAACAGACGCTTTTCGATCAGGGTTTTTGTCTCGCTCAATTCGCGAGGCAGATGGTACTGCAGCTGCTGGAACAATTCGGTGTGCAGCTGAAGCTCCTTTTCCCAAGCCGCCTTGTCTATGCTGGTGACAGTCTTGAACTGTTCCGCAGAGAACTCCAGGCCGCTCCAGTTGATTTCGTCGTAGGTCGGGCTGACGCCAAAGACGTTTTCCTGCCCGCTGGCCTTGCCCTCGATGCGGTCAATCATCCACTTGAGCACGCGCATGTTCTCGCCATATCCAGGCCAGACAAATTTACCGTCTTCGCCTTTGCGGAACCAGTTGACGCAGAAGATGCTGGGCAGGGTGTGGCCCGCGTCTTCGAGCCTGTGTTCCATGTCCAGCCAGTGCTGGAAATAGTCGCTCATGTTGTAGCCACAGAAAGGCAGCATCGCAAATGGGTCGCGGCGTACCACGCCCATTTGCCCGGCGGCGGCGGCAGTGGTTTCCGAGCCCATGGTTGCGGCCATGTACACGCCTTCCATCCAGTTGCGCGATTCGGTCACCAGCGGCACCGTGGTCGAGCGACGGCCACCAAAGATGAAGGCGTCAATTGCAACGCCCTGCGGGTCGTCCCACGCACTGTCCAGCGCCGGGTTGTTGATGGCCGCCACGGTAAAGCGCGCGTTGGGATGCGCGGCTTTGGCGCCGGTTTCCTTGGCCAGAGCTGGCGTCCAGTCCTTGCCCTGCCAGTCGATTGCGTGCTCGGGCGCCTGGCCCATGCCTTCCCACCACACGTCGCCATCGTCGGTGAGTGCGACGTTGGTAAAGATCACGTTCTTGTCCAGGCTGGCCATGCAGTTCGGATTGGTCAGCGTGTTGGTTCCAGGGGCCACGCCAAAGTAGCCGGCCTCGGGATTGATCGCGTACATCTTGCCATCCGCATGCGGCTTGATCCAGGCGATGTCGTCACCGATGGTGGTGACCTTCCAGCCCTCGAAGCCTTTGGGCGGGATCAGCATGGCGAAGTTGGTTTTTCCGCATGCCGATGGGAAAGCAGCGGCCACGTGGTACTTGCGGCCCTCGGGGTTGGTCACGCCCAGGATCAGCATGTGCTCAGCCAGCCAGCCTTGGTCGCGGCCCATGGTGGACGCGATGCGCAGCGCGAAGCACTTCTTGCCCAGCAGGGCGTTGCCGCCATAGCCGGAGCCGAAGGACCAGATTTCGCGGGTTTCGGGGTAGTGAACGATGTACTTGGTCTTGTTGCAGGGCCACCTCACATCCGGCTGACCGTCGGCCAGCGGTGCGCCGACCGTATGTACGCATGGAACGAATTCACCATTGACACCCAGCGCGTCGTACACGGCCTTGCCCATGCGCGTCATGATCTTCATGTTCACCGCGACATAGGCGCTGTCGGACAGCTCGATGCCGATGTGGGAAATGTGCGAACCCAGCGGACCCATTGAGAATGGCACCACGTACATGGTGCGTCCGCGCATGCAGCCGTCGAACATGGGGTGCAGCGTGGCGCGCATTTCCGCTGGCGCCATCCAGTTGTTGGTGGGGCCAGCGTCTTCCTTGCGCTGCGAGCAGATGAAGGTGCGGTCCTCGACGCGTGCCACGTCGCTGGGGTCGGAGCAGGCGAGATAGGAGTTGGGGCGCTTGATGGGGTCGAGCTTCTTGAAGGTTCCGGCGGCAACCAGCTGCTGGCAGAGCCGGTTGTACTCTTCGTCGCTGCCATCACACCAGTGAATATTGGCCGGCTTGCACAGGGCGACCATGTCGGCCACCCAAGCGATGAGATTCGCGTTCTTGACGAAAGCGGGGCTGTTCAAATTCAGCCCCTGCATCACGGGAGAGTTCATTGCCATAAGCTCCTGAAAGAATAAACCTGATTTCAAAAAAGTGAAGTAGCCAGGGAGCGAGGCCGACACTTGCCTTTTTGAAATCGGGCTGAAGGTTCAGTCGGCAAGCGGCGTTGCGGGATGGGCAACGGAACGAGGTGATGGGTGTTTCACGATCCGCGGGTCGGCTGGGAACGTCGATTTTAGGGACGCAGCCGGTATCCGGGAGGTCGACAAGGTTAAAAACAATGCAAAACTTGCATAAGGTTATGCATCAGATGGTTGATTCGCCCATTCAAGCTAGGTTCACGCGAACACCAAGGCTTGTTTGACCGCGGGCGTGCCCACTGCAATCGGAGCAAAGTTTGCACTTACCGAGCTGGCAGAGCCATGCCAGAGCCGATTCGGTCGGACTACTCAGATAAAGCAAGTGAAGCGGGGCTGTAACCTGGCCACCGGTGGCGGCATCAGGGGTAAATTGCATCAAACCGCTACCGGCCTTACGGCCAGCGCGCTTCTCGCCATGATTCACGCCATGAAGACGGCTATGAATGCCAGCAGGAAGATCAGCACGCCACCCATGACCGGCAAAACGATGGGGATAGCGTGGACGATGCCCTCGATCGGGTCTTGCGGCTCTTGCTGACTGGGCTTTGGGCTTGACATGGCGTTTCCTGGTGAATGCGCGCCCATTTTACAGCCGTGCCGGCCTGTCCCGTCCGCTAACCTGCAATCTCAACGCATCGATTGACGCGCCTCATTACGTCACCCACCGGTTGCTCATTGCTCCTGGGCCTGGAAGCCCGCGGCATGCAAAGCGGCCAGCACTTGCCCGATGTGTTCACGCCCCCGGGTCTGAATGACCAACTCGATCTCTACATTTTGCGCGGCCAGAAGGGTGAAGGCGCGCTGATGGTGCACCTCTTCGATATTGGCCGCCGCCTCACTCACCACGGCGGTGATTCGTGCCAGCGAGCCTGGCACATCGCGGGCGCTCACGCGGATGCGGGCCAGCCTGCCGGCTCGCACCATGCCACGTTCAATGATGTCTGCCAGCAGCAGCGGATCGATGTTGCCGCCCCCCAGCAGCAGACCGACCTTGCGGCCGCGCCAGCGGTTCGGATACTTCAGCATGGCCGCCAAGCCTGCGGCACCGGCGCCTTCGACCAGTGTCTTCTCGATTTCCAGCAGCATCACGATGGCTTGCTCGATATCGCCCTCATCCACCAGGACAAGATCGTCCACGTACTGCTCGATGATCGCCTGGGTGAGGCGGCCCGGCGTGCCCACAGCGATACCTTCGGCGATGGAGCTGCCGCCCTGTGGCAGGTGGGCATGTTTGATCGCGTTAAACATACTGGGGAAGCGCAGCGCTTGAACGCCGATGACCTCGATATCGCGCTTCAAAGCCTTGGCCGCCACGGCAACACCGCTGATCAGGCCGCCGCCGCCTACCGCCACCACCAGTGTTTGCAAGTCAGGCACGGCTTGCAGCATCTCCAGGCCGCAGGTGCCCTGGCCTGCAATGATTACCTCGTCATCGTAGGGGTGCACGAAGCACAGTTGCTCTTCCTTGGTCAGCGCAATGGCATGGCTGCGCGCCTCCTCCAGCGTGTCGCCGTGCAACACCACCTGGGCGCCAAAACTGCGGGTGCGCTCCACCTTCACCCCAGGCGTGAAGCGCGGCATGACGATCACTGCCCGCAGCCCCAGGCGCTGCGCGTGATAGGCCACCCCCTGGGCATGGTTGCCGGCACTCATCGCGACGACACCGCGCCGCCTGTCTTCTTCGCTGAGCTGGGCCAGTTTGTTGCATGCCCCGCGTTCCTTGAAGGAGGCGGTGAACTGCAGGTTCTCGAATTTCAGGAACACCTGAGCCCCAGTGATCTGCGACAGTGTCTTGGACTCCACGCAAGGCGTGTTCAGCACCTGGCCCTCAAGCCGGGTGGCCGCCGCCTGAATGTCGGACAAGCTGATCATTAGATTGGATTGTCGCGGTTAAAGGCCCGCCGTGTGGGAGATTCCCCACAACGCGTGTCTTCCATGTAGGATCAACTCGCGTTATCGTAAGCAGGCAATGGCTTCTGGGGGCTTTCCGTATGGTCAAGCGTTCGGTCGAAATGCAGCTACTTCCCTCACCGGGTCTCAAGGACGCACCGGTGCTGGATCTGATGTGCTCGCATTTTGTGTTGACGCTGGCGGCCAAGCAAGGCGGCAAGTTCAACGTGAGGCGCGACTTGAATGGCTTGCTTGCCCTGGCGGGGCGCCATCTGGTGTGGCCCGCAACCGCACTGTCGCGTTTGCGCGAGTTCCTTGGCCGTCGCTGCAAGGACAATGAGTTCTGGCGTAACCACGAATCACTTTCCACCCAGGAATTTCTCGACCGGCACGGCGTGTGGCGTGGCCCCTACGAGGAGGGCACACTGTTTTTCTACCTGGACGAATACGCCAAGGACCAGCCAAAGGATCTTCTGTCGGTGCTCACCGTCACGGGCGATTGGCTCACTCATGCGCTCAAGAAGCATTCGACCTTGGTCGAAAAGAACATCGACGCGCTGTCGGGCTTGCTCCAGTTGAACAAGGCCGAGCGCGCGCTTCTCCTGTACGGCACGCTCGCGCGCTACCAGCGCGACCTGCGCAGCATCCTGGTCGAGTTCAAGGTGAACAATGCGCCTGAGGCGTATGCGGCCATCGCAGAGCTCGCTGGGGTCAGTGCCACAGACGTGGGCGAAGCGCTGCGCGCCGGCTCCCGGCTGGAGCGCATTGGCCTGGTGGAGAACCTCATCTCCGAACACAACATCACAGACCTGGCCGACCTGATGAAAGTCAGCGAGAAGCTGCCGCCTGTGTTGATGCGCGAGTACCGCGACCAGAACGAACTGATGGCCGTCTTCACACGGCCCAGCGCCAAGAGCGCGCTGGCCCTGCAGGACTTCAGCTTTGTGCAGGACGACGCCCAGGTGCTCAGCTCGCTGTTGCGCAATGCAGTCTCGCGCAAGGAAGCAGGCGTGAATGTGCTGCTCTACGGCCCCCCCGGCACTGGCAAGACCGAACTGGCCAAAGTGGTGGCGCAAGCCGCAGGCCTGGAACTGTTTGAAGTGGAATACGCCGATCGCGATGGCAATTCCCTGAGCGGGCGCGACCGCTACCGATCCCTGCAGATCGCGCAGGTCTTCCTCAAGGGCAGCGCCCAGGCGGCCTTGTTGTTTGACGAGGTAGAGGACGTGTTCCCGCCCATCTCCAGCGAGGCGGCGCAGCTCATGGCCCGCGCCGAGCAGGTGGTGGCCCCGGCCAACAGCAGCGTCAGCGGCAAGGCCTGGGTTAACCAGATCCTCGAATCCAACCCCGTGCCGACCCTGTGGGTCACCAATCGCATCGAGCAGATCGATCCAGCGTTCAGGCGGCGCTTCGCATATCACCTGGAGCTGAAGTCGCCTCCTCCCGGCGCAAGGGAAGGACTGGTGCGCAAGACGTTGGAAGGCGTCAGCGTCTCAGATGCATTCGTTGGCAAACTCACTGAGCGCAAGGGGCTCACGCCCGCGCAGATTCGAACGGCAGTGCGCTTTGCCGGACTGGCCACGATCGATGGCAGCGCGATGGAAAGCCTGATCGAACGCCAGCTTCGCAACTCCGATCAGGCGCTGGGCAACCGGTCGCATGAAAGCAGTGCGCGGCCCAGCGTGACCACCTACGACTTGGACATGCTGAATGTAGAGACCCGCTTTGAAATCCCCCGCATCGTGCAGGCGCTCAAGGCGCGTGGCCACGGCAGCCTGTGCTTTTACGGCGCACCCGGCACCGGTAAGACGGCGCTGGCCGAGCACATCGCCAAAACCCTGGAAAAGCCGCTGCTGATCAAGCAGGCAAGCGATCTGATGAGCAAATTCGTTGGTGAGACCGAGCAAAACATGGCCGGCATGTTCCGCGAGGCTGAGAACGAGAAGGCGGTGCTGCTACTGGATGAAGCCGATAGCTTCCTGCAGGACAGGCGGGGCGCCCAGCGAACCTACGAAGTGACCGAGGTCAATGAAATGCTGCAAGGCATGGAGCGTTTCAACGGCATCTTCGTGTGCACCACCAACCTGATGGACCGGATCGACCAGGCAGCGCTGCGTCGGTTCACCTTCAAGATCCGATTCAAACCGCTCACTGCAGCGCAGCGCGAGAAGATGTTCGTGACCGAAGCGCTGGCAGGCGATGCCGCACTGCTCAGCCAAGAGGCCCGAGCCAGACTCGCCAAGCTCGATCAGCTTTGCCCCGGCGATTTCGCAGCCGTCAAGCGCCAGGTGGACATCCTGGCCGCACAGTTCAGCGTGGAAGAATTCCTTGAGCAGTTGGAGGCTGAGCACCGGATCAAGCCCGAAGTGCGCGAGGCGCGCAACATCGGCTTCTTGCAGTAGCGCGCGACGCCCTGCTCACACTTGCTGCACCACCCGCAGCACCTCCTGCCCATACGCCTCCAGCTTCTTTGCCCCGATGCCGCTGATCCCTTGCAGATCGGTCAGGCTGGTCGGTGACAGCGCTGCGATGGCGGCAAGAGTTGCGTCGTGAAAGATCACATAGGCCGGCAGATTGTGTTCGCGGGCCACTTCGGCGCGCCAAGCCTTGAGCGCATCGAAGCGAGCCTGGCCTTGCTCGGTCAATCCGGCTGCGGCAGCGGCAGCGGGCGCAGCCTTGGACGCGCTGGTGCTACGGCGGCGGGTCGCGACGGGTGACGACACCGACTCGCGTAGCCGCACCGCAGTCTCCCCCTTGAGAACCGCCCTTGAGCCTTCGGTCAGCTTCAATGTATTGAATGCCTGTCCGTCCACTGCCAGGGCGCCAATGGCGATCAACTGCCGCAACACGCCGCGCAGCTGCGCTTCGCAGAACTGCGCGCCAATGCCGAAGGTGCTGAGACGCTCATGTCCGAACTGCGCTACCTTCTCAGTTTTCTTGCCGCGCAGGATGTCCATGACATGGCCGGCCCCGAAACTGATGCCCGACTGCTGCTGCACGCGGTAGATGGTGGAAAGCAGCTTCCGCGCGGCATCAGTGCCGTCCCAAACTTTGGGTGGGTTCAGGCAGTTGTCGCAGTTGCCGCAGGGAGAGGAGGCTTCGCCAAAATAGGCGAGCAGTCGCACCCGCCGGCAATCGGTCGCCTCGGCCAGTGCCAGCAGCGCATCGAGCTTGCCGCGCATGACCTGCTTGAAGTCTTCGCCTGCCGGGCTCTCGTCGATCATGCGGCGCTGGTTCACCACGTCATTCAGGCCGTAGGCCATCCAGGCGTCGGCGGGCAGCCCGTCGCGGCCGGCGCGGCCGGTCTCCTGGTAGTAGCCTTCGATGTTCTTGGGCATGTCCAGGTGCGCCACGAAGCGCACGTCGGGTTTGTCGATGCCCATGCCGAAGGCGATGGTCGCCACCATCACGATGCCATCTTCGCGCAGGAACCGGTCCTGGTTGGTCTGGCGCACCTGTGGGTCAAGCCCGGCGTGATAGGGCAGGGCTTGAATGTCGTGGCGACTGAGGGTCTGCGCGATCTCCTCCACCCGTTTGCGCGATTGGCAATAGACGATGCCCGCGTCGCCTTCATGCTCGCGCTCGATGAAGCGCAGCAGTTGCGCGGTGGCATCATTCTTCTCGACCAGGCAATAGCGGATGTTGGGCCGATCAAAGCTGCTGACGAATTGCCTGGCTTGCTCAAGCTGCAGCCGCTCGACGATGTCCTCGCGCGTGATCGCGTCGGCAGTGGCCGTCAGCGCAATGCGTGGCACCGACGCATAGCGCTCGTGCAGAACCGTCAGCGCCCGGTATTCGGGGCGGAAGTCGTGGCCCCACTGGCTCACGCAATGCGCTTCGTCGATCGCGAACAGGCTGAGCTTGCCGCGCTCGTGCAGTGAGTCGAGCTGGGCTAGAAAGCGCGGGGTAGTCACACGCTCGGGCGCCGCATAGATCAAGGTCACGTCGCCGCGCAGCATGCGTCGCTCCACTGCACCCGCCTCCTCCAACGAAAGCGTGGAATTCAGAAATTGCGCCTCGACCCCAGCCTCATGCAGGGCGCCCACTTGGTCGTGCATCAACGCGATCAGGGGAGACACCACGATGGCCACGCCGTGCCCGGCCCGGTGCCGGGCGATGGCGGGAATCTGATAACACAGCGACTTGCCACCGCCCGTGGGCATGAGGACGAGCGCGTCGCCACCGCCGATGACATGGTCGACGATGGCGGCTTGCGGCCCACGGAACTGTTCGTAGCCGAAGACTTCGTGGAGGATGGAGCTGGGTGCGCGAGTGAGTGATAGCAAGATAAGTCTATTGTCGGGGATGGCGATGGCAGGCTTGGGCCCAGAGGGGTTTTGGTGCGGCTCGATTCGATACTCAACGCTTTGTTTCTACAATCGGATGACCATGAAGCCGATCATCTACACCCGCGGGCAGGCGCTGCCCGGCATTCTCGCGCATCGCATTGCCATCCTGGACGGTGCCATGGGCACTATGATTCAGCGCTTCAAGCTCACCGAAGCCAATTACAGGGGCGAGCGTTTCCGCGACCACCCCAAGGATCTCAAGAACAACGGCGAGCTGCTCAGCCTCACCCGCCCCGATGTGATCCGTGACATTCACGAAGGCTATCTGGCGGCCGGCGCCGACATCATCGAAACCAACACCTTTGGCGCCACCCGCATCGCGCAGGACGACTACGAACTGGGTGACCTGGCGGCTGAAATGAACTTGGCTTCCGCCCGCCTGGCGCGCGAGGCCGCCGACAAATTTTCGACGCCAAACAAACCACGCTTTGTGGCCGGCGCTTTGGGCCCGACGCCCAAGACGGCCAGCATCAGCCCGGATGTGAACGACCCGGCGGCGCGCAATGTTGACTTCGAACAGCTGCGCTCGGCCTATTTCGAGCAGACGCAGGCGCTGGTTGAAGGTGGCGCTGATCTGCTGCTGGTCGAGACGATATTCGACACGCTCAACGCCAAGGCGGCACTGTTTGCGATCGACGAATACTTCCAGAGTTCCGGCGAGCGCCTGCCCATCATCATCAGCGGCACCGTGACCGACGCCTCAGGCCGCATTCTCAGCGGCCAGACTGTCACCGCTTTCTGGTACAGCGTGCGCCACGCAAGGCCGTTGGCGGTGGGCCTGAACTGCGCGCTTGGCGCTGCATTGATGAAGCCGTATATCCAGGAACTCGCGCGCGTCGCCCCTGACACCTTCATCAGCTGCTATCCCAATGCGGGGCTGCCCAATCCCATGAGCGACACCGGCTTCGATGAAACGCCGGAGGTCACCTCCCGGCTGCTGCGCGAGTTTGCCGCGGATGGGCTGGTGAACATCGTGGGCGGCTGCTGCGGCACTACGCCTGAGCACATCGCCGCCATTGGGCAGGCGGTACAAGCAGAGGTGGCCCGTTCACTGCGGCAGGAGTTCTTCTACAAGGAGGCTGCTTGAGCAAGAGGCAGGCCATCACCCAATCGAGTCACAAGGTGAGAGATGCGTAAAGCACAAGTTCCCCCAATGAAGCTTTCTGGCCTGGAGCCCGTGACCCTGGGCGCCGGCAGCCTGTTTTTGAACATTGGTGAACGCACCAACGTCACAGGCTCCAAAGTCTTTGCGCGCATGATCTTGAATGGCGAGTTCGAGCAGGCCCTGGCCGTGGCGCGCCAGCAGGTGGAGAACGGCGCGCAGGTCATCGACATCAACATGGACGAGGCCATGCTCGACAGCCAGGCTGCGATGGTGCGGTTTTTGCATTTGATCGCCGGCGAGCCCGATATCGCCCGCGTGCCCATCATGGTCGACTCGTCCAAATGGGAGGTGATCGAGGCGGGTCTGCGCTGCATCCAGGGCAAAGGCATCGTCAATTCCATTTCCATGAAGGAAGGCATTGACGCCTTCAAGCACCAGGCCAGGTTGGTCAAGCGCTATGGCGCGGCCGCAGTGGTCATGGCCTTCGACGAAAAAGGTCAGGCCGACACCTACCAGCGCAAGATCGAAATCTGCGAACGCGCCTACCGCCTGCTGGTCGATGAGCTCGACTTTCCCCCTGAAGACATCATCTTCGACCCCAACATCTTCGCCATTGCCACCGGCATCGAGGAGCACAACAACTACGCGGTCGATTTCATCAACGCCACCCGCTGGATCAAGCAGAACCTGCCCGGCGCGAAGGTCTCGGGCGGCGTGTCCAACGTGAGTTTTTCCTTCCGCGGCAACGACCCGGTGCGCGAAGCCATCCACACGGTTTTTCTCTATCACGCGATTCAGGCCGGCATGGACATGGGCATCGTCAACGCCGGCATGGTCGGCGTGTATGACGAGCTGGAACCCCAATTGCGCGAACGCGCCGAGGACGTGGTGCTCAATCGCCGCCCTGACGCTGGCGAGCGTCTGGTGGAGATTGCCGAGTCCGCCAAGGGCGCGTCCAAGGATGACACCAAGAAGAACGAATGGCGTGCTGGCAGTGTCGAGCAGCGCCTCTCGCACGCGCTCGTGTCGGGCATCACCGAGTTCATCGTCCAGGACACCGAGGAGGCGTATCAGGCTGTCCTGGCCAAGGGAGGCCGGCCGCTGCATGTGATCGAAGGCCCCTTGATGGACGGCATGAACATCGTGGGCGATTTGTTCGGCCAGGGCAAGATGTTCCTGCCCCAGGTGGTCAAATCCGCGCGCGTGATGAAGCAGGCGGTAGCCCACCTCATTCCCTATATCGAGGAAGAGAAGAAGCTTCAGGCCGCAGCAGGTGAAGAGGTGAAGGCCAAGGGCAAGATCGTGATTGCTACAGTCAAGGGCGATGTGCACGACATCGGCAAGAACATCGTTACCGTGGTGCTCCAGTGCAACAACTTCGAAGTGGTGAACATGGGCGTGATGGTGCCTTGCCATGAGATCCTGGCCAAGGCCAAAGCAGAGGGTGCGGACATCGTCGGCCTGTCCGGGCTCATCACTCCCTCGCTCGAAGAAATGCAGTACGTCGCCGGCGAGATGCAGAAGGACCCGTACTTTCGCGACAAGAAAATTCCTCTGCTGATTGGAGGCGCCACCACCAGCCGGGTGCACACCGCGGTGAAGATCGCGCCGCATTACGAAGGCCCGGTCGTCTATGTGGCCGATGCGTCGCGCAGCGTGAGTGTGGCCCAGGGTCTTTTGTCCGATCAGGCTGCAGGCTACATCGCGCAAGTCAAGGCCGACTATGACAAAGTGCGCCTGCAGCATGCCAACAAGAAGCAGACGCCCATGTGGTCCCTTGCCAAGGCACGGGCCAACAAGACACCGATCGATTGGAGCAACTACGCCCCGCCCAAGCCCAAGTTCATCGGGAAGCGGCTGTTCAAGAATTTCGATCTCGCCGAGTTGGCCAAGTACATCGATTGGGGCCCTTTCTTCCAGACTTGGGATCTATCGGGCCCCTACCCGGCCATTCTCAAAGACGAGCTTGTCGGCGAACAAGCCATGCGCGTGCAAGCCGATGGCAGGGACATGCTCAAACGCATCATTGAGGGCCGCTGGCTCACCGCCAACGCGGTGATGGGATTCTGGCCGGCCAACAGCGCCAATGCCGACGACATCGCGCTCTACACCGATGAGTCCCGTGAGCAAGTGGCCATGACCTGGTGGGGCTTGCGCCAACAGACCGAGAAGCAGGCCATTGATGGCAAGATGCGTCCCAGCCGGGCACTGGCTGATTTCATCGCACCCAAGGGCGTGGCCAAGGACTATATCGGCGTCTTTGCGGTCACTGCCGGTCTGGGCGTGGACAAGAAAGAGCAAAGCTTTCTAGACCGGCACGACGACTACTCGGCCATCATGCTCAAGTCATTGGCCGATCGCCTTGCCGAAGCCTTTGCCGAGGCTTTGCATGAGCGCGTGCGGCGTGACCTGTGGGGCTATGCGCCGCAGGAGGCGCTGACGGGCGAGCAACTCATCGCCGAAAAATACCGCGGTATCAGACCCGCACCAGGCTATCCCGCCTGCCCCGACCACAGCGTCAAGCGCAATATGTTCGACCTGCTGCAGGCGCATGAGATCGGCATGGAGCTCACCGACAGTATGGCCATGATGCCGGCCGCCAGCGTCAGTGGCTTCTACCTTGCCCACCCCGAATGCACTTACTTCAACGTCGGCAAGATCGGCGATGACCAGCTTGAAGACCAGGCGCGCAGGCGCAGCCTGGATCGGGCACAGCTAGCGCGTTTGCTAGGGCCCAATCTGTAGCGGGGTCAACCCACCGGCAGCGCCTTGCGCTGCGCCAGCATCAGTGCCGCCACCGCCAGCAGGCTCAGGCCCAGCAGCAGCCACAGGCCGTAGGTGTAACCCGCCTGCGCAGTCCACATCAGCCCCAGCAGCAGCGGTGCCAGCGAGCGTGCCACGGCCACTGGAAAACCCAGCGCCCCATTGAGCGTAGCCACGTGTTCGCGATTCACATATTGTGCAATCGCGGTGCCCTTGACAATGGTGACCATGCCGTTGCTCATGCCAAAGAGCAGCACGAATATCAACGCCACCCAGGGATGGTTGGCACTGGTCAGTAGCAGCACCATGCTGATGGGAAACATCATCGGAATGATGCGGTTGGCCAGGTGGATGTCGAAGTGATGCTCAAAGAAGTACAACACCAGGCGCCCCAGCACCTGCATCAAGCCGATGGTGGCTGGAATTGCAATCACCCAGGATTCGGCCATGCCCTGGCCTCGCAACAGACTCACCATATGCGGGGGCAATGCGGTGGTCACGCCCATCATCAGCACGACAAACAGGCCCACCAGAAGAAAGGGTGGGCTGCGCATCAGTCGTGTGGCCGATGACGAGACCACGCTGGGCGCCGGGCGTGGGCCGGTGTGGACCCGGGCGCCGCGCAACTGCACAGCATGCAGCGGCGCGCAGATCAGCAAATGCATGCCCGCCAGCACCCACAGCGCGTGGCGCCAGCCCAGCGACTCGATCAGCCAGGCCGAAAGCGGAATGAACACCGTGCTGGCCAAGCCGCCCAGGAAGGTCAGCGTGATGATGGCGCGACGGAAGTGATCGGGGAAGCGGCGCGTCACCACGGCAAATGCGGGGCTGTAGGAGGTAAAGGCTGTGCCGACTCCCAAGCCGATCCACACCATGTAGAAGCCCGCCGCACTGTCCACCATGCTGTGCAACAGCAAGCAGGCAGCCACCAGCAGCGAGCCGCTGGTCATCACCACCCGCTCATGGCCTCGGTCTATCCAGCGCCCCACCCAATAGCCTAAGGCGCCTTCGGCCAGCAGCGACATGCTGAAGGCCAGCGAACTTTGCGCCCGCGTCAGGCCCAATTCGCGCTCCACCGGCTCCATCAGAAGCGCAAAGGTGTAGAAGACGCTGCCCCAGGTGATGAGTTGCCCAAGCGAAAGCCAGGCGACGAACTGCTGGTCTAGTTCACGTGCGACGCTGCTGCTGGGATTCATCCCGACATTTTGGCAGCCGGACCGCGCCGGTACTGTACCGCCTCGGCCACATGAATGGCCAGCGTGTCTGTTGAGCCGGCCAGATCGGCCACCGTGCGCGCTACCTTCAGCGCGCGGTGCGTCGAGCGTGCGCTCCAGCCGAGGCGCGCGGCGGCCACGTTGAGAAACTTGGTCGCCGTCTCGTCCAGCCCTGCATGGGTGTCGATCTCTTTCCCTTGCAGTGTCTGATTGGGTTTGCCTTGTCGGCGCATCGCGATTTGACGGGCCGCTTCGCAGCGCTCGCGTATCGTGGCACTACTCTCTCCGGCGGGTGCACCCAGCAGTTGTTCCGAGGGCAGGGCGGGCACCTCCACGTGCAGATCAATGCGGTCCAGCAAGGGGCCGCTCAGCTTGCCCTGGTAGCGCGACACCTGGTCGGGCGTGCAGCGGCAAGCCCGCTGCGGAGAACCCAGATAGCCGCAGGGGCAAGGGTTCATGGCGGCAATGAACTGGAAGCGGGCTGGAAACTCAGCGCGGCGCGCCGCCCGCGAGATGGTGATGTGTCCGGTCTCCAGTGGTTCGCGCAACGCTTCGAGCGCCGCGCGTGGAAATTCAGGCAGTTCGTCCAGGAACAGCACACCGTTGTGCGAGAGCGAAATCTCCCCTGGCTGAGGCGGCGAGCCACCCCCTACAAGAGCCACTGCGCTGGCCGTGTGGTGCGGGCTGCAAGTGGGCCGCAGGCCCCAGCGGTCCGGCGAGAACTTGCCCACCAGACTGGCCACTGCCGCGCTTTGCAGCGACTCCTCCATGGTCATCGCCGGCAGCAGGCCCGCGAACCGCTGCGCCAGCATGGATTTGCCCGATCCCGGTGGCCCCTGCATGAGCAAACTGTGTCCGCCGGCAGCCGCGATCTCCAGGGCCCGCTTGGCGCCGGCCTGGCCCTTCACATCCGACAAATCCGCATAAGTCACGCTGGCCGTGGTGGCTTGCGCTCGCAAGCGACTCCAGCCGTCGCTGGCCTGTGCCTCCTGGCCGGGCAAGAACTGTTGCACGACATCCAGCAGATGCACCGCACGGTAGACCTGGGCGTGCGGCACCAGCGCGGCCTCTTCGGCGCTGCCGGGGGGCAGAACCAGTTTGGTGTTGGCGAAAGCTGCATCCGTATGCAGAGCCAGGCTCATGGCCAAGGCACCGCGGATGGGCCGCAGCTCGCCGGAGAGCGACAGTTCGCCGGCGAATTCCCAGCCTGAGAGCCGGGCGCCATCCACCTGGCCGGTCGCAGCCAGAATGCCCAGTGCAATGGGCAGGTCAAAGCGGCCCGAATCTTTTGGCAAATCAGCGGGCGCCAGATTCACTGTGATGCGCTTGTTGTGCGGAAACTCAAGCCCGCAGGTCAATAGCGCGCAGCGCACCCTTTCGCGCGCCTCTTTGACTTCCACGTCGGCCAACCCTACCAAGGTGAAGCTGGGCAGGCCATTGGCCAGATGCGCCTCGACCGTCACCCGGGCGGCTTGCAGACCGATTAGCGCGCGGCTTTGCACCAAAGACAAACTCATTGAATCCCCTCCCAATTTAACTGCCAGATTGCTCCCAATTAAGGTGCATCTATTTTTCTGCGCGCCGAAATAAGAACAAGAACGCACCAATGACGTGCATTCTCGCCTGCTCAACATTAGAACCAGTGCTTAACGCCTAGGCGAGCAGAATGGTGCACCTGAAATGCACACTTCAGACTGATGGCACGCGTCCTGCTAAGGATAGGGATCAATACCCCCTCAGGAGAAGTCGGATGAAATTCAAGCGCACTCAAAAAATCGTTCTGGCCGCACTCGCGGTGTCTGGCGCTGCGTTCGCGCAGACCAAGGCCCCGGAGCCGGACTACACGGTCTCATACAACCTTGGCGTAGTCACCGACTATCGCTATCGCGGCATCTCGCAGAGCGCGCGCAAGCCGGCATTGCAAGGCGGAATCGACTACGCGCACAAGAACGGTTTCTATCTGGGCGGCTGGGCTTCCACCATTACCTGGATCAAGGACTCCTCGGTGCCGCCGCTGGCCACTGCCAAAGGCCCGGTCGAACTTGATCTGTACGGTGGCTACAAAGGCGCTATCAACGACACATTCTCTTATGACGTGGGCGCGCTTCAGTACTGGTATGTGGGCAACTCCTTCAAGAACATCACCGGCACCAACGCCAATACCTTAGAGCTGTACGGTGCCCTCAGCGCTGGCCCAGGAACCCTCAAGTATTCGCACAGCCTGACCGACCTGTTCGGCACGCCCAAAAGTAAGGGCAGCGGCTACCTGGATCTGAGCCTCACATTTGACCTGGGCAACGGCTTCTCCGTCGTGCCGCATTTGGGCTCCCAGCACATCAAGGGCTTCGGCACCTACACCGACTACTCGCTCACCGTCAACAAGGACATCGACGGTCTGGTGCTCAGCGCCGGGCTGGTTGGCACCAACTGGAGGAGTCACTTCGGATTTCCGTACACCCTGCCTGGCAGCGGCACGAAAGACCTTGGCAAGGGCGCCCTGGTCGTCGGCCTGAAGAAGAACTTCTGATCCGACTTTTTGCCCCAGAACTGACCGCGAAGGACATGACATGAAACTCATAACGGCAATCATCAAGCCATTCAAGCTAGACGAGGTGCGTGAAGCGCTCTCCGGTATCGGCGTGCAGGGCATCACCGTCACCGAAGTCAAAGGCTTCGGACGCCAGAAGGGCCACACCGAGCTCTATCGCGGCGCTGAATACGTGGTGGATTTCCTGCCCAAAGTGAAGATCGAAGCCGCAGTGGCCGACGATCTGGTTGAGCGGGTCATCGAAGCTGTCGAAGCGGCGGCGCGCACCGGCAAGATCGGCGACGGAAAAATCTTCGTCTACGACCTTGAGCAAGTGGTGCGCATCCGCACCGGCGAAACCGGCAAGGAGGCGCTGTAAGCCAGCGACTCTTCCACAACAGATAAATGAGAAGCACATGAAAACATTTCTTGCCTCGCTGGCCCTGGGACTGGGCCTTCTGACCGGCGGTGCAGCCGCACTCGCTCAAGCACCGGCTGCACCTGCCGCACCGGTGGCCACCGCCCCTGCGCCCGCTGCGGCCGCATCTGATACCGCAGCCAGCAAAGCCGCAGCACCAGCGGCCGCGCCGGCCGCAGCAGCACCGGCCGCCGCAGCATCGGCGCCGGTCCCCAACAAGGGCGACACTGCCTGGATGACCGCGGCGACTGTCCTGGTGATTCTGATGACCATTCCCGGTCTGGCCCTCTTCTACGGCGGCCTGGTGCGTAGCAAGAACATGCTGTCCGTGCTGATGCAGGTTTTTGTCGTCACTGCGCTGATCTACGTGCTTTGGAGCCTCTACGGCTACAGCGTGGCATTCAGTGGCGGCAATCCCTTCATGGGCAGCTTCGACAAGGCGTTCCTCAAGGGCATCACGCCAGACTCGGTGGCGGCCACCTTCAGCAAAGGGGTGGTCATACCTGAGCTGACTTTCGTTGCCTTCCAGGCCACCTTCGCCGCAATCACCTGCGCACTGATCGTCGGCGCATTTGCCGAACGCATCAAATTCTCCGCAGTACTGCTGTTTGTCGCGATCTGGTTCACCTTCAGCTACCTGCCCATCGCTCACATGGTCTGGTACTGGGACGGCCCGGATGCGATCACCGACGCGGCTTCGCTGGACAAGGTCACGGCTGCGGCTGGCTGGCTCTGGGCCAAGGGCGCGCTCGACTTCGCTGGCGGCACCGTGGTGCACATCAACGCCGGCGTCGCCGGTCTGGTGGGTGCCTTTGTGATCGGCAAGCGCATTGGCTACGGCAAAGAGTCGCTCACCCCTCACAGCCTGACCCTGACCATGGTTGGCGCCTCACTGCTGTGGGTGGGATGGTTCGGCTTCAATGCTGGCTCCAACCTGGAAGTCAACGGCGTGGCTGCACTGGCCTTCGTGAACACCCTGGTCGCCACCGCCGCCGCTACTCTTTCATGGATTGCCGGTGAAGCACTGTCCAAGGGCAAGGCTTCGATGTTGGGCGCTGCTTCGGGCGCTGTGGCAGGTCTGGTGGCCATCACACCGGCGTGCGGATTCGTCGGCCCCATGGGCGCCATCGTCATTGGCTTGCTTGCCGGCTTGGTCTGTCTGTGGGGTGTCAGCGGCCTCAAGCGCCTGCTCGGTGCGGACGATTCGCTGGACGTCTTTGGCGTCCACGGGGTTGGCGGCATTCTGGGCGCCCTGCTCACTGGCGTCTTCGCCTCGCCCTCCCTTGGCGGCACCGGCATCTACGACTACGTGGCCAACAAGGTCGCTCCTGACTATTCCATCAGCGGCCAGGTCTGGATTCAGTTCCAGGCCGTGCTCACCACGCTGGTTTGGTCGGGCGTGGTTGCCTTCATCGCCTACAAAGTGGTTGACCTGCTCATCGGTCTGCGTGTGAGCGAAGAAGAAGAACGCGAAGGCCTGGACATCTCGTCCCACGGCGAAACAGCGTATAACCGGTAAACGAAACAAGCTGCGGCAGACACCCTGCCGCGGCACCTGGGTATTTGGGGGTCTGTTTAGGATGTTCGGCCCGCGAAGCTTCGGCTTTGCGGGCCGTTTTTTTTAGGCGGACCGGGCATTCGCGGCGGGCATTTGCACATAAACCCACTCGTCGGTGTGGGTCAATTCAAACCCCTCGGCCTGTGCCAGCAACTCCACTTCATGCCATTGCAATACGCGGTAGGGCGCCTGCTGCGGCGAGCCAGCGGCAGCTTGCATCGCCTGCACGCGAAGCGTCAAGGTGGCCCGCTCTGCATCAGTCTGGGCCGAGAGCAGCACCTCGCAAGGCGAAGCCACGCGGTCAGTGATGGCCAAAAGACAGGCGGGCAGCACATGGCGCAACCCAGTGCGTGCCACCGGAAACAACTCACCCGCAGTCGTGTTGTTGAGCCTGAACCCCTGAAAGCCCAGGCTGCCCTGAAGCAGCGACACGCACTCGTCGACTCCCGCGCCCAGTGCGATTCCCACGTCTTCCTCGGCCGCCAGCCAGGAAGCCACCTCCAGGCACGATTGCACGGCGGCGCGCGAGAGCTCGCGGATGCGAGCGACGTTCTCTCGCAACGCTACTGGGTCAGGCACGTCCTGGTGCAGCCGCCGCTCCATGACTTCGGATATCAATCCGATGGGCTGCAAGTGAGCCACCATGTGGTGGCGCAGGTCATGGGCCAAGCGCCGCAGCAATGCATAGCGTGCCGCTTCGAGGCGCAGGTCGGGATCCCGTGTGGGTTTGCCTTGTTGATTGTCCATTGGCGTATTCTCCTTGGTGCCATGTCGGCGGGCGTAACACAGAGAAGGCAGGACAGATGATGCACTGGAGCGTGGTGGTCGATGCGCCCGATCAAGTGGGGGAATCGCCATTTTGGCATCCGCTGGAGCGCATGCTTTACTGGGTCGACATCCCGGCGCGGCAGCTTCGCCGGCTCGCGCCCGGCGTCGGTACGGTGCAAAGCTGGGACATGCCAAGTGAGCCCGGCTGCATCGCGCCCGCGCGCAGTGGTGGCCTGGTGATTGGGCTGCGCGACGGGATCTACAGGGCCCTCACATGGGGCGGCGCGCTCAGGCTGGTTCATCAGCTAGACCATGACACCACCACCACGCGCGTGAACGACGGCAAGGCAGACCCGGCTGGGCGCTTCTGGGTCGGCACTCTGTATGAGCCGCGTAACGCAGCCTTGGCGCGGCTTATGTCTGTCGACCTGCGCTTCGCTGGTGAAGAGGCCGGTTCGCCCACGGTGTGCTTGCAGGCCGATGGTGCGACCACCGCCAATGGCCTGGCCTGGTCGCCAGACGCGGCCACTGTGTACTGGGCCGATTCGCCCCGTCACATCATTCAAGCCTGGGACTGGAATGCAGCCAGCAACCAGATGTGCCGGCCGCGTGTGTTTCATCGGTTTGCCGGCAAACCCGACGGATGGCAGCCGGGCCTATCGGGCTACGGCGGTCGCCCTGACGGCGCCACAGTGGACAGCCAGGGCAACTATTGGTGCGCCATGTTCGAAGGCCAGCGCCTGCTCAAGCTTTCGCCTGCGGGTGCGGTGGTTCAAGAGCTCAGTGTGCCGATGCGCTGCCCCACCATGCCTTGTTTCGGCGGAGACGATCTGCGCACCCTGTACCTGACCAGTGCCTCACACAATCGCAGCGCGCAGGAGCTGGCGGAGTTTCCGCTGTCGGGTCGCATTGTTTCAACGCGGGTCGATGTGCCGGGTTTGCCGGTGAATTTTGTCAGCGATTGATCTTGGCAAGATTCAACCCCGGGCCGCTTACCATTGCGACATGGATACTCCGCTTCAAGCACTGATACAGCGCATACGCACGGCAGCAGACCAAGGCACGCCGCTTCGAATTCGCGGTGGTGGCACCAAGGATTTCTACGGTGAACAATTGCACGGTGAACTGCTGGAGACCGGCGCACTGACCGGCATCACCAGCTACGAGCCGACAGAGTTGGTCGTGACAGCGCGTGCCGGCACGCCCTTGGCCGAGCTGGAAGCGGTGTTGGCTGAGCGCGGCCAGTGTCTGCCCTTTGAGCCGCCGCATTTCGCGCAAGGAGGCACCGTGGGTGGCATGGTCGCCGCTGGGCTGAGCGGCCCGGCCCGTGCCAGCGTGGGCGCAGCGCGCGACTACGTGCTTGGCCTGACCATGGTCAATGGCCGGGGTGAGGCGCTGACTTTCGGCGGGCAGGTCATGAAGAATGTGGCTGGCTACGACGTCTCGCGGCTGATGGTGGGCGCCATGGGTACCTTGGGCTTGATCGTCGAGCTTAGCCTGAAGGTCTTGCCAGTGGCGCCAGCCGAGGCCACGCTGAAATTTGAGATGGACCAGACGCAGGCCTTGGTGCGGCTGAATCAATGGGGTGGCCAGCCCTTGCCGCTCAACGCAAGCTGCTGGGTCCGCGACCGTGGCACCGACACTTTGTACCTGCGCTTGCGCGGAGCGGTCGCAGCAGTGGAGGCCGCATGCAAGGTACTGGGCGGCGAACGGCAAGACAACGCGCAGGTCGCACCCGACTGGACCTTGTGCCGCGATCAGCGGCTGCCCTGGTTTGATGAGCGCGGCGGCCGCGATCTGTGGCGCTTGTCGGTGCCGCAGACTGCGCCGGTGCTTGAGCTGCCTGAGCCGCCCTTGATTGAATGGCACGGCGCACTGCGCTGGGCGCGCGCAGACGCAGCCGATGCCGCACGCTTGCGTGACGCGGCAGCGCGCGTCGGCGGCCATGCGACCTTGTTCGTTGCGGGATCGAATCGCAGCGCGCCAGCCACGCACCGCTTCTGCGCGCTTGCATCGCCGCTGGAGCGAATTCACCGCGAGCTCAAGAAACAATTCGACCCCGCTGGCGTCTTCAACCGCGATCGCCTCTACGCTGGGCTATGAGCCTGCCTTCTATCGCCCAGCCAAACCGCTACAGCCCCACGCACGCCTAAGGCACCATGCAGACCCATCTCTCGCCAGAGTTCAAAGACACGCCCGAAGGCCGGGAGGCCGAGGCCATCTTGCGCAAGTGTGTGCACTGCGGTTTTTGCACTGCTACCTGCCCCACCTACCAATTGCTGGGCGATGAGCTCGATGGTCCGCGCGGGCGCATCTACTTGATCAAGCAGGTGCTGGAGGGCCAGCAACCCACTCGCAAGACCCAGTTGCACCTGGACCGCTGCCTGACCTGCCGCAATTGTGAAACCACCTGTCCAAGCGGCGTCGAGTACGGCCACCTGGTGGACATCGGACGCAAAATCGTCGATGAGAAAGTGCCGCGCAGCAAGGCGGCGAATGCGCTGCGCTGGAGCCTCAAGGAGGGGCTTGGGTCTTCCATGTTCGGCCCCGCCATGAAGCTCGGGCAGGCGGTGCGGGGCTTCTTGCCGCAGGCGCTGAAAAACAAGGTGCCGGCAGCGCAGAACGCGGGCAGGTGGCCCACGCACAGTCACCCGCGCAAGGTGCTCATGCTCGCTGGCTGTGTACAGCCGGCGATGTCGCCCAACATCAACAGCGCCACGGCGCGCGTGCTCGATGCGGCCGGCATTCAAACCTTGGTTGCGCGCGAAGCAGGCTGCTGCGGGGCGGTCAAGTTTCACCTCAATGACCAAGAAGGTGGCCGCGCGCAGATGCGTGCCAACATCGACGCCTGGTGGCCCGATGTGCTGGCCGGGCGGGTGGAGGCGATCGTGATGAATGCCTCGGGCTGCGGCGTCACGGTCAAGGAGTACGGCCACTTTCTGCAGCACGATCCGCTGTATGCCGACAAGGCCAGGCACATCAGCGAACTCACCCGCGACCTGAGCGAGATGCTGCCCGATCTGGTGCCGGCCTTGCGCGCCAGAGTCGTGCCTGCGCCGGGGCTGCTGGCATTTCATCCGCCGTGCAGTCTGCAGCATGGGCAGAAGCTGCGCGGCGGTGTCGAGGCGCATCTGGCAGAGCTGGGCTTCAATGTTCAGTTGGCGCCGAGCGAGTCGAACCTGTGCTGCGGGTCGGCCGGCACCTATTCAGTGCTACAGCCGGCGATTGCTTACGAACTGCGCGACCGCAAGCTGGGCTTTCTGGCGCAGCTTGCGCCGCGCACCATCATCTCTGCCAACGTCGGCTGCATTGCACATCTGCAAAGCGGTACCGCCACGCCGGTGCGCCATTGGGTGGAAGTGCTGGACGAGGCCTTGCTGCCAGCCTGACTCAGGCGGCGGTCAGCGCCGCTTCAATGTCACGCGCAAGAGTGGCCGGCGCATCGGCCGGAGCATAGCGCTGCACGACTTTACCCGTGCGGTCCACCAGAAACTTGGTGAAATTCCATTTGATGAACTTGCTGCCCAGAATGCCTGGTGCCTGCGCGCAAAGCCACTTGAACAGCGGTGCTGCATCGCTGCCGTTGACGTCCACCTTGGCCATCATCGGAAAACTCACGCCATAGTTGATCTGGCAGAAAGATGAGATCGCTTCGTTGCTGCCAGGGTCTTGCGCGCCGAACTGATTGCATGGAAATCCGATCACCACCACGCCCTGCGGGCCGTATCGCCGGTGCAGCTCTTCGAGACCGGCGAACTGAGGTGTGTAGCCGCAGGCGCTGGCGGTGTTGACGATCAACAGCACCTTGCCTTCGTATTGTTTGAAGGAAAGGCTACTGCCGTCGATCCGGCGGGCTTCGAAATCGTGGATGCTTGTCATGGCGATGTTTGAGGCTGGCTTGGGCCTCATTGTGTGCGAGACGCCGGTGTCGGCGCGGAGTCGGGCCAGGCTGACCACACCGCCGCCGCGAGTATCAGCAGGCCGCCTATCCAGGTGCGAGCGTTCATCTGCGCGGCGCCCAAGGCCACCGACGACCAACTGGCGAACACCACCTCCGACAGCATGATGAGCGCCGCCGCATGGGCGCCCATTCGAGAGGCGCCGTACTGCAGGGCGACATTGCTCGCCAGAAAACCCAGGCTCAGTATCAGACCCATGGGCGCCCATTCCCACTGCGGCACGGGCAAGGCCGGCACCTGCCCTGCGGCCGAGCCAATGAGTCCGGCTGCGACGGCCAGCCCCGCACCACCCGCGAACATGGCCAGAATGCGGGGTGCGGCATCCACCCGGTGGAGCTTTCGCAAGAGAATGTTGGTCAGCGCAAAGCTGAAACCCCCCATCAGGGCCAGCCAATCGGGCAGGCTCTGCGGCACCGGCCACGGCGTTTGCGGAGTCTTGAGGACAATCACCACACCCGCCATCGCCAGGGCCAGCCGCAGCAGGGAGGTCGCGCTCGGCTTCTCGCCCAGCAGGGGCCAAGCCAGTATCACAGTCCAGGCCGGCATCATGTAGAACAGCAGCACCGCACGCACCACGTCACCCACGGTGACTGCCCAGTTGAAGCCAACATTGGTCATGCCGGCAGCGGCCATCAGCAGCCACAGCAGCGGCTGATTCGCAAAGTCTTGCCAGGCCCGCGGACGCAGTGCCAGCAGCAATGCCATCGAGACAAGGTAGACCAGGGCTGTGGCCCACAGGGGATGCAGCCCCAGGCTCTGCAACTGGCGAAACGGCCACCAGGAAACGCCCCACACGAAGGCATTGAGCACCAGGGCCAGGGCAGGCAATGGCAGCACCGACATGCCCGATGCGGGCTTAGCCATGCATGTTGTCGTGGCGGGCGATGGTGAGCAGGTGTTCGACTTCCTCGCGGTGGTTGACGCAGTTGCTGCGGTGCCAATGCATGATCAACCACATCACGCCGGCCACGATCAGTCCGAACACAGTGATGGCGCCGAAGGCCGACAAACCGATGCCGGTGGACAGGGTGTAGAAGGCCCCCAAGCCCAGGATGCATGCTTGCTCGTTGAAGTTCTGCACTGCGATCGATCGGCCCGCGCCCATGAGGTTGTGGCCGCGATGCTGCAGCAGTGCGTTCATCGGCACCACCAGGAAGCCGCCGAGTCCGCCCATCAGAATCAAGAAGGGCACGGCCGCCCACACATTGGTGATGAAATTCATCACGATGATCAGCAAGCCCATCAAGATGCCCATGGGGATCACCTGAGTGGCTACGTCAAGGCGCATGCGCATGGAGGCCACGATCGCACCCACGGCAGTGCCAATGGCCACCACGCCGCCCAGCGATGAGGCTTGCGTGGTGCTGTAGCCCAGGGCTGCTGCGCTCCAGGCCAGGATGATGTAGCGAAGGTTGCCGCTCACGCCCCAGAACAGGGTGGTTGTGGCCAGCGAAATCTGGCCCAGCTTGTCGCGCCACAGCCTTGAATTGCAGTTCCAGAAATCGGGTACCAAGGCCAGCGGATTCTTGGGCATCGGCCGCATTTCCACGCCCGTCAGAGGAATGCGTAGATTGAACCAGGCGGCCAGCATGTACACGAAGATCAGCATGAAGATCGCAGCTTCGGGCGCAGTATCGATGCTGGTCTCGAAGTAGGGCAGATCGAATGCCAGCAAGCGCGATGAGATCTGCTGGCCAACGAGCTGGCCCCCCAGAAGAATGCCAAGGATGATCGAGGCGATGGTCAGCCCTTCGATCCATCCATTGGCTTTGACAAGCTGCGACGCCGGCAGCAGCTCGGTCAGAATCCCGTACTTGGCTGGCGAATAAGCGGCCGCGCCAAGTCCGACCACCGCATAGGCCAGCAGCGGATGGCCGCCGAACAGCATCAGCAGGCAGCCCGTCACCTTGATGCCGTTGCTAACGAACATGACGTTGCGCTTGGGCTTGGCGTCGGCGAAGGCGCCCAGCCAGGGGGCCAGAATGACGTAGAACAGGGCGAAGATGGGCACCAGTGCAGCGCGCTGCCACTCGGCGCCGCCCGCACCGCGAATCAGTTCCACCGCCGCGACGAACAATGCCTGATCCGCCAGTGACGAAAAGAACTGGGCCGACATCAGGGTGTAAAAACCGCGCTTCATTGGCAACTGGGTAACACATCAATTTGTTGATGTGCAGTAATTTTTAAGTCTGTCTCCGAGTGACAATGGGTTATATCACGCTGGGTAATGCCAAAATCCCCAAATGCCCCGTCCCATTCAGGCCATCATTGACCCGCTGGCGCTGCGCCACAACCTCAACCGCGTGCGTGCTGCCGCCCCGGATGTGCGCATATGGGCCGTGGTCAAGGCCAACGCCTATGGGCACGGCATCGAGCGGGCCTATCCAGGGCTGCAGGGCGCAGACGGCTTTGCCTTGCTTGACCTGGACGAAGCCCAGCGCGTGCGGGCGCTGGGCTGGCGCGGGCCCATCTTGCTGCTTGAGGGCGTGTTCGAGCCGCGCGACCTGGAGCTGTGCTCGCGCCTGAACCTCTGGCACACAGTGCATTGCGACGAGCAGATCGACATGCTGGCCGCGCACAAGACGCATCAGCCGCATCGGGTGTTCCTGAAAATGAACTCCGGCATGAACCGCCTTGGCTTTGCGCCGCAGCGCTACCGCTCGGTCTGGACCCGGCTGGATGCCTTGCCGCAGGTCGACGAAATTTCGCTGATGACGCATTTCAGCGATGCCGATAGCCGCAGCGGTATAGCCCGGCAACTGCGGGTGTTCGAGGACGCCACCCGCGATCTTTCGGGCGAGCGCACCCTGGGCAACAGCGCGGCAGTGCTGCGCCACGGCCGGCACGCGCCCGTGCGAGCCGACTGGATCCGCCCCGGCATTGCCGTCTACGGCAGTGCGCCTGACTACCCCGAGCACGACATCGCGCACTGGGGCCTGCAGCCCACCATGACACTGAGCAGCCGCATCATCGCCGTGCAGCAATTGGAGAGCGGCGACACCGTGGGCTATGGCTCGAGCTTCAAGGCGGACACGCCAATGCGCATCGGTGTGGTCGCCTGCGGCTATGCCGATGGTTATCCCCGTCACTGCAGCACTGGCACCCCGGTGCTGGTGGATGGCGTGCGCACCCGGATGGTCGGGCGGGTCAGCATGGACATGATCACGGTGGACTTGACGCCTGTGCCGGCAGCAGGCTCTGGCAGCCAGGTCACGTTGTGGGGGCGCGCACCCGGCGGGCACGTGCTGGCCATAGACGAGATCGCCCGCGCCGGCCAGACAGTGGGCTACGAACTGATGTGCGCGCTTGCCCAGCGCGTGCCAGTTACTGTGCCAGGCGCTGGCTTGCGGGACGTCGACTCAAATGAAGGCCAGGTCTAATAAAGCCCGCGTACCCTGGCGTGAAGGCGCGACAAGCCCAGCAGCACATCGGTGTAGGGTGTGGGCACGGCGGTCAGCTCGCCCAGCTCTTTGACCACGGTCACCAGCGCATCCAGTTCCACCGGTTTTCCAGCCTCGACATCTTGCAGCATGGAGGTCTTGAAGGAGCCGAGCTTTCTGGTGACAAGGTGACGGTCTTGCGGATCCTGGTCGATCGGGATGCCGATCATGCTGCCGATGTCGCGCGCCTCCAGCATGACCCGGCTGATGAAGCCCCGCACCAGATCGTCATCGAGTACTTGGTCGGACAAGGCGCCTGTGATGGCGCTCACTGGGTTGATGGTCATGTTGCCCCACAACTTGTACCAGATCTCCCGTTGGATCTGCTCGGAAAGCACTGCATCGAAGCCGGCCTTCTCCATCAGGGCAAATAATGCGCGGATACGCGGCGTCTGCTCGCCCGAGAGTTCGCCGACGATCAGCTTCTTGCCGAAATGAGCCCGCGCACAGCCCGGCTCGTCAAGCGAGCGGCTCGCATGCACCACGCCGCCGATGATGTGCTGTGCTGGAATGCCCCGGGCAATGCGGCCCTGCGGATCGATGGCCTTCAGGCGCGTGCCGGCGTGCGGGCCGCCAAAGCCCTGGAAGAACCACCAAGGCACACCGTTCATCACCGACAACACCATGGTGTGCTCACCCAGTAGCGGTGTCATGCCCCGTGCCACGTCGGCCATGGCAGGCGACTTCACCGCGACGATGACCAAGTCCTGCACGCCCAGCTCGCCAGGCAAGCTGCTGGCCCTGACTGGCGCGCGGGTTTCTTCGTCACCTTGGCGCAGCCGCAAGCCGTGGGTGCGCAGTGCGTCCAGCGTCGCGCCTCGCGCCACCGCCGACAACTCGCAGCCTGCGCCGGCCAGCAATACGCCAATCCAGGTGCCGATTGCGCCTGCGCCGTAGATGCAGACTTTCATCTGGGCGATTCAGCCTGCGGGGGCGGCTGCGGTGCTCGTCTTGAAGCGTGCCGCAAGGGCGCTGGTGGTGCGGGCCAGCAAATTGGTGTCAATGCCCACCGCGACGAAGGTCGCACCCTGTTCGAGGTATTTGCGCGCCAGCGCTTCATCCGGAGTGAGTATGCCGGCCGCCTTGCCCGACTTGCAAATACGCGCAATCGCATCGACGACGGCCAATTGCACCTGCGGGTGGCCTGGCTCGCCCAGGTGCCCCATGGATGCGGCCAAGTCAGACGGGCCGATGAAGACGCCATCCACGCCATCAATGGCGCAGATCGCTTCGAGATTGTCCAGCGCTTCGCGCGTTTCGGCCTGCACCAGCAGGCAGACCTGCGCATTGGCCTCTTTCGCATAGTTCGGATGGCGTCCCCAGCGCGATGCCCGCGCGCCGCCCATGCCGCGAATGCCGTGCGGCGGGTAACGAACGGCGCGCACCAGCTCGGTTGCCTGCTCGGGTGTGTCCACCATCGGCACCAGCAGGGTCTGGATACCCAGGTCCAGGTACTGCTTGATGAGCGCGGTGCCAGACACCCCGTGGCCTACTGGCACACGTGCGACCGAATGGGTGTTTGGGTAGCCGGCCACGACCTGCGCTGCCCGCAAGGTGCTGCGCAGATCGTTTGGCGAGTGCTCGCCATCTATCACCACCCAGTCGAATCCGGCGCCAGCGCAGATCTCGGTGCTATAGGTGTCTGCCAGGCCCAGCCAGAGGCCGATCTGAGCGCGATTTTCGGCCAAGGCCTGTTTGAACGGATTAACGGGTGTCTGCATGTCGAGCCCCAGAAAAATGGTCGAAAGGCGTCGCGCCCCGGAACGGGGCGCGAGCGCTCACGAGACATGATTCTAGGAGCCTGCCGGACTTTGGGTGTCGTCGGCTGCAGGGGCGGCCGCTTCAAGTGCCCTGCGTTGCGGCGCGTTTTCGAATCGGCCGGTGCATGTGAGGGTGTTGAGCCTATAAACCCGCCCTGAATCGGCGGCCTGTTGGAAACTCACCATGTGCTGGTCAACACAATCCTGTGCAATGGGCAGCGACTTCACCCGGTCGTAGCCGAAAGCCATGCCCAAGGCGAGGCAGCCCACGGTGGCCAAAGGGTTGCCGATGGCCAGGGTGCATATATTGGCGGCGGCCGCGCCAAACTGCACCCCGGCGAATTGGGCCGAAACTTCTGTGAGCCCTGATCCATCTTCGATTCTGGAGATGCGCAGCTTGAAGAGGAACTTCACCGGCACAAGGGTCAAGCCGACGGGGTTGGCTTCGTGAAATCCCAGCGACAAACCCAGTGCCGTGGTGCCCGAGTCGGCGGTAGCGCCCTGGTTGATCATGAGGCTCATCTGAGCGGCGGAACCCGTGTGCGCGGCAAGCAAAGCAGGAGCTTCTTGCGCCATCACCTTGTTTGCGGTGGCCAGAGCGGCCACGATGATCAAAAAGGCAATTGACAGATCAATGATTCCAAACTTCGTTTTCATGATCGGCTCCGGTTTGTCGGTTGGTGAAGCAGACTCTATTGACTGCTTCGACTTGAGCCGGAAAAAAGGAACGTGAGGCCGCAAGAGATGTACGAGATGACGTATGCGGGCAATGAACGGCGCTGACCTGCATGGCAGGGGCCGGCCCGCCGGGCGGCTATAGTCGGCCCTCCATGGCCAAGGAAAAAACCAGTTTCACCTGCAGCGAATGCGGCGGCGCCAGCCCGCGCTGGCTGGGCAAGTGTCCGCATTGCGAAGCGTGGAACACCTTGATTGAGACCGTCGCCGAGACCGCAAGCGGCGGCAGGCACCGCTTTGCTTCTCTGGCCAAGACCTCAGCGGTTGCCAAGCTGGCCGACATCGAGGCCAGCGAAATCGATCGCACGCCCACCGGTATTTCCGAGCTCGATCGGGTGCTGGGCGGGGGCATCGTCGAGGGCGGCGTTGTGCTCATAGGCGGCGACCCGGGCATTGGCAAATCCACCTTGCTGCTGCAGGCGCTGGACGGCTTGCAACGCGCGGACGTCTCCACGCTCTATGTCACCGGCGAAGAGAGCGGTGCGCAAGTGGCGCTGCGCTCGCGTCGCCTGGGCCTGGAAAATTCGCAAGTGCGGGTGCTGGCTGAGATCCAGCTTGAAAAAATCCTCTCCACCATCAGTTCCACCCGGCCCGCAGTGGCAGTGATCGATTCAATCCAGACGGTGTATTCCAGCGAGCTTACGTCGGCGCCTGGCTCGGTGGCCCAAGTGCGCGAATGCGCGGCCCACCTCACGCGCGCCGCCAAGGCGGGTGACACCTGCATCGTGCTGGTGGGCCATGTCACCAAAGAGGGCGCATTGGCTGGGCCGCGCGTGCTGGAGCACATGGTCGACACCGTGCTGTACTTCGAGGGCGACACCCATTCGAGTTTTCGGCTGGTGCGGGCAATCAAGAACCGCTACGGCGCGGTCAATGAGATTGGCGTTTTCGCCATGACTGAAAAAGGCCTCAAGGGCGTGACCAATCCCAGCGCGATTTTCCTGTCGCAGCACAGCGAGCCTGTGCCCGGAAGCTGCGTGCTGGTCACGCTCGAAGGCACGCGCCCCATGCTGGTGGAAATCCAGGCGCTGGTCGACAGCGGCGGTCCGAGCCCCAGGCGCTTGTCGGTGGGCCTGGACCGAGACCGCCTGGCCATGCTGCTGGCCGTGCTGCACCGGCATGCAGGAGTGGCGTGCATGGATCAGGACGTGTTCGTCAACGCCGTGGGCGGCGTGCGCATCAGCGAGCCAGCCGCAGACTTGGCCGTCATGCTGGCCATCACCTCCAGCTTGCGCGGCAAGCCCCTGCCCAAGGGCTTCATCGCCTTTGGCGAGGTGGGGCTGGCTGGCGAAGTGCGTCCCGCGCCCAGGGGCCAAGAGCGCCTGCGCGAAGCGGCCAAGCTGGGTTTTTCCGTGGCCATCGTGCCACGGGCCAATGCCCCCAGGAAGCCCGCGCGAGACCTCGAAGGCCTGGTCATTCACCCGGTCGAGCGCATCGAGGAAGCGATGGAGCTGGTTCGCTCGCTGGGCTAGCCCGCAGAGCAGTAGAAATTGTGATGCCGACCTTTCAGGAGAAAATGACGCAATGAACTTTCAGAAAATATTCCTGCCTGTGCTGGGCGTGGGCATGGTCGTGCTGGCCTGGCAGTCCTATGGCTGGGCGGGGGCCGCGCTGGTTGGCAGTGGGCTGGTGATGTGGCTGCTGCTGCACTTCAACCGCATGATGCATGTGCTCAAGCGCGCCGCCGATAGGCCCAAGGGCTATGTGGCCAGCGCGGTGATGTTCAACGCCAGACTCAAGCCCGGCGTGAATATGTTGCATGTGATGGCCATGACCGGCGCCCTGGGCGAGCGGCTCTCAGCCGAAGGCGAGCAGCCCGAGGTCTACCGCTGGACCGACGGCTCTGACTCTCATGTCACCTGCGAATTCTCGGCCGGTAAACTGGTGAAATGGACGCTCAAACGGCCTGAGCAGCCTGCCGATGAGCCGGTCGCCGAGCCACCACCGGGGTCTGCAGCACCCGCACCTTAAAATAATCAGTTCGATCGAACTGGACTCAAAGGACACAAGATGAGCGCAATACCGCCACTGCACGACCGCGACGGCAAGATATGGATGGACGGCGAAATGGTGGACTGGCGCGAGGCCAAGGTTCACGTCCTCTCACACACCTTGCACTATGGTTGCGGGGCTTTCGAGGGCCTGCGGGCCTACAACACCGTCAACGGCACCGCGATCTTCCGCTTGAATGAGCACACCAATCGCCTCTTCAACAGCGCCAAGATCCTGCGCATGGTCATTCCTTTCACCAAGGAGCAGGTCAACCAGGCGCAACTCGATGTGGTGCGTGCCAATAAGCTCGAAAGCGGCTATGTGCGGCCACTCATCTGGATCGGCTCTGAAAAGCTGGGTGTGAGCCCGCGGGGCAACAGCATCCACATCATGGTCGCGGCCTGGGCCTGGGGTGCGTACCTGGGCGAGGAGGGCATGAAGCGAGGCATTCGCGTCAAGATTTCGAGCTACACCCGCCACCACGTCAACATCACCATGACGCAGGCCAAGGCGGTCAGCAACTACGCCAACTCCATCCTGGCCAACATGGAAGCGCTGGACGACGGCTATGACGAGGCCGTGTTGCTCGACAGCTCGGGCTTCGTCAGCGAAGGCGCGGGCGAGAACATCTTCATTGTGAAAGACGGCGTGGTCTACACCCCTGACCTGTCGGCCGGCGCCCTCAACGGCATCACCCGCGACACGGTACTTCACATCTGCAAGGATCTGGGCATCGAGCTGGTGCAAAAGCGCATCACCCGTGACGAGGTCTATATCTCCGACGAATGCTTCTTCAGTGGCACAGCCGCCGAAGTCACACCCATACGCGAAATTGATCGCGTGGAAATCGGCAGCGGCTCGCGCGGACCGGTCACCGAGAAAATCCAGAACGCCTTCTTCGACATCGTCAACGGACGCAATCCCAAGTACGCCCACTGGCTCACCAAGGTCTGACATGAACACTGCAAGCGCGGCCAAGAAAGAATTCGTCGTCGAATTGCTGGCCAGTGATCTCAATGCCAACGGCCAGGTCTTCTGCCCCAGCCCCAAGGCCGACATGAAGCTCTGGAACAGCCACCCTCGCATCTACCTCGACCTTGCTCTGACGGGTGAGGCCAAGTGCGCCTACTGCGGCACTGTGTATCGGCTCAAGGCCGGGGAACACTTCGACGCCCATCATTGAGCCCAAGTCACTGAGCCCACATCACTGAGCCCAAATTGGAGGCACGCTCCAAGTCACCGCGCTCGCTGATCATTGCGCCGCAGTGGATAGGCGACGCAGTGATGACCGAGCCCTTGTTGCGCCGCCTTCATGCGCGTGGCGAGAAGCTGACCGTGGGTGCACTGCCTTGGGTGGCGCCGGTCTATCGGGCCATGCCCCACGTCGATGAGGTGATCGAGTTGCCCTTCCAGCACGGGGGGCTGCAACTCAAAGCGCGCCGCTCCCTAGCCAAGCAGGTGCAGGGCCGTTTCGACATTGCCTATGTGCTGCCCAATTCGCTCAAAAGCGCACTGCTGCCTTATCTGGCTCAGATCCCAGTGCGGGTTGGTTATCTTGGCGAGGTGCCTGTGGGGCTGCTGACGCATCGCCTGAGAAACCCGAAGAACAGACCACCGATGGTCGCTTTCTACTCAGCGCTCAGCGGTGACAAGCAGGGGCTGGAGAGCGACAGGCCGCGACTGCAGCCGCCTCCCCGCCAGGCAGATACGGCGGTGGCCGCTGCCGGGCTCCAACGCGGCGCCTACATCGTCTTGGCTCCCGGCGCCGAGTATGGTTCGGCCAAGCGCTGGCCGGCCATTCATTTCGCCGAGCTCGCGCGCGGTTTGGACCGGCAGGTTGTGCTGCTGGGTTCAGCCAAGGAAGCCGCCCTTTTAGAAGGCATCGCACAGGCGGCCCAGCCGGGCAAATGCATCAACTTGGCAGGCAAGACCTCTTTGCTAGACGCTTTTGCGTTGATCGCCTCTGCACAGTGCGTGGTCAGCAATGACTCGGGCCTGATGCATGTTGCTGCTGCGCTGGGCGCGCCCCAAGTTGCCTTGTTCGGCTCATCCAGTCCGGTGCACACACCGCCCCTGAACGACAAAGCCCAAGTGCTATGGCTGAAGCAAGATGCGCAGTATCAGCCGCCGCTCGACTGCGCCCCTTGCTTCGAGCGTGAATGCCCGCTGGGCCACACGCGGTGTCTGCAAGACATCAAGCCGCAGCGGGTGCTGCACATGCTCATGTGAGCAGATAGTCCGGCACCAAAAAAACAGCCGCCCCTGCGGCGGCTGTATGAACCCCTGAAAAAAACGTCGTCCGGAGACGAGAGACCCTGCGAGTCACTGTAATCGCCTGGGCGGGATTTGACACCCCCCAAATGGCGCCGGGCGGGCTTGAAAGTGCACACAGTTGTCACTCTGGTGACTTTCTTCACGGACCCCAAGAACTATTACGCACCCTACATCTGGTCACATGGCAGACGGATGACGAAGCATGCGCCACCGCCTTCCTGTGATTCGCAGGCGACCGTGCCATGGTGCCGCTGCGTGATGGACCGCACCAGAGCCAGGCCAAGTCCCACGCCGCCATGGTGCTCGCTGGCACCCGCCAGCCGGTAGAAGGGCTCGAAAATTCTCTCGCGTTCGGAGGGCGGAACGCCCGGCCCCCGGTCGCGCACACGGACCACTGCGTACTTGCCATCCAGTGCAAGCTCGACCGTGACCGGACCGCTGCTGTAGCGGCGCGCATTCTCCAGCAGATTGCGTATCGCGCGGCGCAGCAACTTGGCCACGCCTGGCACCACCAGCGCCTGCCCGTCCTGTGCCGGCTTGAGTTCGGCATTGGCCCGGGCGCACTCCTCGGCCGCCAGCCCGGTCAGATCGACTTGCTCCACGGTGCCAATGTCGGTCTCGCGCGCGTCGAGCCGGCTTGACAACAGGATCTCGTCCACCATCTGGTCCAGCTCGGCGATGTTGCGCAACATCTCCTGCTTCAAAGTTGGCGAGGTTTGCTCCTCCATCAGCTCAAGGCCCATGCGGATGCGTGCCAGCGGCGAGCGCAATTCGTGAGACGCATTGGCCAGCAGCGACTTGTGTGAGTTGAGCAGCGACTCCACGCGCTCGGCCGCATGGTTGAAGCGTTGCGCCAGGAAGGCCAGTTCGTCCGACCCGGACTCATTGATTCGGGTAGAAAGATCACCCTCGCCCCATCGCTCCACGCCCGCGCGCAGGTCGTCCAGCCGAAGGGTCAGCCGGCGGATGATAGGGTAGCTGCCGATGGCCACAGCCAATGCCACGATACCCAGAATCCACAGCAGCCCACCCGGACCGCGGTTCCAGGGACGCCCCGGCGGTGCTTCGCCCGGCGCACGTGGCCGAGGCGGCATCTGCACGAACAGCGTGCGCCCGTCCTTCATGGCCACCTGGAACTCAATGCCCTGGCCGGGCACGCGCACCGGGCGTGTCTTGACCTGGCCGAGCACGTCGCCTTCTTCATTGCGGATGATCAACTCCCGCTCGGGCATCTGCTCGTTGTTCATTCGCCAGAGCCAGCCAAACGAGACAGTCAACACCGCCACTGCCAGCAAAACGGCCAGCCAGAGGCGGAAGTAGAGAGGTACCCGAAAACGGGCTCGCCAGGGCAGCATGGGGCTAGTCTTGCTGCTTGGCAAAGACGTAGCCCACGCCGCGCACGGTGAGAATGCGCTTGGGGTTTTTGGCGTCGGCTTCAATGGCGGCGCGGATGCGACCCATGTGCACATCGATAGAGCGGTCAAAGGCTTCGAGTTCGCGGCCGCGCACCGCTTCCATGATCTGGTCGCGTGTGAGCACCCGGCCGGCGCGCTCAGCCAGCGTGATCAGCAGATCGAATTGATACGAGGTGAGTTCGCAGAGCTTGCCCGACACCGTCACGCTGCGCGCGTCGCGGTCGATCTCCAGCGTGCCAAAGCGCATCAGTTTCGATGCCGGTTGACTGCCTTCGGTGCGACGGCGCAGGATGGCGCGAATGCGAGCCAGTAGTTCGCGCGGCTCAAAGGGTTTGGGTAGGTAGTCGTCGGCGCCCAGCTCCAACCCCACGATGCGGTCCATGGGGTCGCCCTTGGCTGTGAGCATCAGTATGGCGACCTGTCCTGCGTCGCCCGGCAGCGAGCGCACCTGCCGGCATACCTCCAGGCCGTCCATGTCGGGCAGCATCAGGTCCAGGATCACCAGGTCGGTCGCGGCCCCGGCGGCGGGGTCCTGCAACATGGCCAAGCCTGTTCTGGCATCCATCGCGTGGGTCACGCCATAGCCTGAGCGCTCCAGGTACTCGCGCACCATTTGCGCCAGGCGGGCGTCGTCTTCAATCATCAGGAGATGCTGCATGTGGGGATGGTAATGACTTACTGGCTGTTCGCTCGACAATACTGAGCCGTGCGCATCGATTGGGTTTGAAGCGGGGGTAAAGATAGGTAAAAGACGCCGACTCAGCCCCGTACCGCAGGCGTGGCCACCCTGGCTGCCAGCCACACCAGCAGCAGCACAGGCAGCCCCAGCAGAGAGGTCGCGCAAAAGAAGTTCACATAGCCAAAGGCATCCACATATTCGCCGGAAAAGCCGGCCAGATACTTGGGCAGCAAGAGCATGACCGAAGAGAACAAGGCGTATTGCGTCGCCGAATAGCCCACATGGGTGAGGCTGGAGAGGTAGGCCACGAATGCCGCCGAGGCAATGCCGCTGGCCAGGTTGTCGGCAGAGACGATCAGGATCAGGGCAGTCAGGTCATGCCCCCGAGTGCCCAGCCAAGCGAACAGCAGATTGCTCGCCGCACTCAGCACGGCTCCCAGCATCAGCACCCGCATCACACCCATGCGCATGGACAACACCCCACCCAGAAAGGCGCCAAGCAGGGTCATCACCACACCGAAGACCTTGGTCACGGCGGCTACCTCGTCCTTGGTGTAGCCCATGTCCACGTAAAAGGGGTTGGCCATGATGCCCATCACGATGTCGCTGATCCGGTAAACCGCGATCAGCATCAAGATCAACACGGCATGCCACCCGTATCGGCGCAAGAATTCGGCAAACGGCTCGACCACCACCTGCCCCAGCCAGGCTGTCAGCGGCGCCAGTGCGGGTGCCACCGGCAGGCGCAGGCTGTGTGTGCGGCCCCATCCCAGACCCAGGCCCATGGCGCCCAGCGCCAGCACTGCAGCATGCAGCATCGTCTCAGGCCAGCCGACAAGGCCCGAGGGCGCGCGAACCATTGCACTGAGCAGGCCTATCAGGCCAGCGATCAGCAAAAGCTGCGGCCAGCTCAGGTGCACACCCTCGCGGGCCAGTCGCGCGGCCAGATCGCGTCGTGACGCAAGGTCGGCCCGCGCGTCTCGCGGCATGGGCTCGCGCGAGAACGCCACGGTCAGCACGCCGACCAGCATAGACAAAGCCATGGCGATATAGGCGCTGCGCCATGCCGCTTGCTGGTAGGCTTGACCATCGGCGAGTTCGGCGCGGGCGGCGATCCACAACACCCCCGCGCCGGCCCATATCATGGCCAGCCGATAGCCGGTCTGGTAGGTGGCGGCCAGCGCCGCCTGTCGCTCGATGGCAGCCGATTCGATCCGAAACGCATCCAGTGCAATGTCCTGGGTGGCAGAGCCGAAGGCCACCACCAGCGCGCACCAGGTGATGGTCTGCAATCCTGCGCGCGGGTCGGCCAGCGCCATGCCCACCAAACCGGCCATGATCACCGCTTGCGCCGCCAGCAGCCAGGCCCGGCGCTGGCCCAGGATGCGCGACAGGAGTGGAAGCGGCACGCGGTCCACCAGCGGCGCCCAGACCCACTTGAATGCGTATGCCAACCCGACCCAGCTCAGGTAGCCAATGGTGGCGCGCTCGATGCCGGCTTCGCGCAGACGAAAACTCAGCGTGCCCAGCACCAGCAAGAGTGGCAGTCCGGCTGAGAAACCCAGGAACAGCATGCGCAGTGTGGCTGGCTCCAGGTACACCCGCAAAGTCTGGCCCCAGCCGGGCCGCTGGCTTTGGGGCAGTGTGGTGATCTTGTCTGACATGTGCAGGTGATTATGATGGCTGCATGTACATGCATTGCCATGGAGCGATCTTCGCGCCGGCGCGTTTGCGCGGGCTTTTTGTTGCCGTTGGGCTTGCTTGCACGCTGTCTGCCTGGGGCCAGGTGGACGTGGGCGAGGCCTCGCGTTTGCGCGCCTTGGTGCCAGCCGCGCAAGTGGAGTCGGCCTCCAATCAGCAGTATGTGCAGCTCATGGACAAGGCACGCTCGCAACGGGCGCTGGCGCCGGACAATTTCCCTCAGTTGCAAAAGCTGCGCGCCATCGCCTCGCGCCTGATCCCCCACGCTGCGCAGTGGAACGAGCGTGCGCGGCAATGGCGCTGGGAGGTCAACCTCATCGGCAGCAAACAGATCAACGCCTTTTGCATGCCCGGCGGAAAGATCGCGTTCTACACTGGCCTGCTGGACCAATTGCGTCTGAGCGACGACGAGATCGCGATGGTGATGGGCCATGAAATGGCACACGCCTTGCGCGAACACGCACGCTCGCGCATTGCCAAGAGCCAGGGCACCGGCACCGTGCTGTCCATCGGCGCTCAGTTGCTGGGCCTCGGTCAACTTGGCGATGTGGCGGCCAGCATAGGCACCCAACTCCTGACCTTGAAATTCAGCCGCGAAGATGAGATCGAGGCCGACCTGGTCGGGCTTGAACTGGCTGCGCGTGCTGGTTTCAATCCCGATGCGTCCGTTGCGCTCTGGGAAAAGATGGCCAAGGCCAAGAGCGGTGAAGGTGGCCCGGGCTTTCTCTCGACCCATCCCAGTGACACCGACCGCGCCAGGCGCCTGCAGGAGAACCTGCCCAAGGTGCGAGGTCTCTATGAGCAGGCCGTGCGCAGGTAAATCCCGGCGCCGTGATCTGGTTCAGAGCTCGTAGAGCACTGGTATCTGGCCCAGGCCGACCACGCTGGCCTGGTTTTCGGGCGACTCGGAAAACCCAACCAGAATGTCGGCGCGAGATGCGCCCGATCCCAGCCGCGCCAGGTGAAAACTCAGGCCCGCCGTGTCGGCGCTGCGGTCCAGCACATTGGCGTATAGCAGCTCAACGAATTGGGAGTTTGTAGGTTGTCCGTAGCGCGCCTGGAACTCGGGGCTGGACATGAACTGCTGGGCCACATCGGCCAGACTTGCGCCGTTGTCCAGTGCCTTGGTGTGATAGCTCAGGCCTTCGATATCGGGCAGTCGGTCCAGCGCCGCCTTGTAGAGGCGCAAAGCCTCGCCCCCATGACCTTGCAATTGGCTCAGAGGCAGATTGGGTTGCAGCACGGCCAGGACGGCGTCGGAGAACTCAACGCGCTCCACATCCACCAGCGAGGCCACGACGCTACGATCGGCTGCACGGGCCACGCTCATCTGGCCCAGCCCTTCAGTGAAGACGAAGTCTTCGCGTGAACCCAGAAACGTGACCGTGTCCATGCCGGGGCCGCCATTGATCTGATCGAAGCTGCCGGCCACCACGAAACGATCGTCGCCTTCGCCGCCTTGCGCAATATTGCTGCCCCCGCCCCCGTGGATCATGTCGTTGCCCTCGCCCCCGATCAGCAGGTTGTCCAGCTCATTGCCCAGGATCACGTCGTCAAACCGTGAGCCGATCGCGTTCTCAATCTTGCACCCCAGGGCGATGGCCAGGGTCCAGGTGTAGGTGACGCTGCCCACACCTTGCGCAGAGTAGGTGCCCACGCTTGCGCCGATGTCGCTGCGCTCGCCAGCGCCCAGGTCCAGCGCCACCCCTTGCGACACCGCGCCCGCATCAAGCGTGTCCCGACCTGACGAATCCCACAAGGCGCGAAAGCCGCCCTGGAATTGGGCTTCGTCCAGGCGGTAGACCGTGTCACCTTCGTTGTGAGCGGCGGCGCCATACAGCGCTTGCAGCGCCGCCACATCCAGCGGCATCGGCTCGGTGGGGTACTGGAACAGACCCAGGTTGGTGATGCCGGCCACGGCGGAATAACTCATCACCGTGTTGGCCAGGATGTTGCTTTGGGTATCCAGGGTCACCGGACCTTCGAACGGGTGCTTCAGGCCAAGCGCGTGCAAAGTTTCATGCAACACCAGGTTCGGGCGGAAGAAGTCCCACTTGCTTGAGGCCTGATCTGCACCGATCCAGACATCCCCTGCCGCAGCGCTGTTGGAGGGGAAGAAGGCAAAGCCGCTGAAGCCCATCTCGTTGGGTGCTTTTGAATAGGCATAACGCAACTGGCCGCTCCCATCGGCCTGATCGGGCACCTCTACGAAGCGCAGATTGCATACCGCAGAAATTGACTCCAGCGTGGCCCACGTCATCGCCTTGTCGGCCTCTGAGAATGGCGTCAACGTAGCTGAAAACCGATTGGATTCATCGGAGAACTGCGAGCTGGCATTACTGAAGGAGTAGGTAACGACCGTCTTGCCGCTCACATCCTGACCCGCCCACTGGCTGCCCGCCAGCAGGGCGGCAACGCCGCCAGCGCCGGTGGCCGGGACATCGGGCTGAACTGAGGGGTTCTGCAAGTTGTTACCCCCGGAGCCGGCGCACATGGAGCAGTTGCAGGCGTAGGCGGGCGAGCCGTCTTGGGTGGGCTGCAAATCCGAACTGCTGTCGCCGAAGCTCGTCAACATCGCCATCTCCCCGTTTGCGCTGCCACGTAAGGGTGGCGGCTGGAGGTCTATGAGGCGCCTTGCAGAATTCGTCGGCTTAGGGGATAGGCGCCGCCCCTCTAAGCACTTTGATTAATGGTGTTAGGGCGAATACCTACAGACACGCGGGTTAACGAGGGGGAAACCCGAGTGAAGTGGCCAGAAAGCGTGAATGTTGTATCTGACTGTTAGAAGCCGAGCGCGTCATTTAGTCAAAAGTCTCTATTCAAGAAATCGCCTATTGATTCAGATCAATGCGGCTTTTCGTACAGCGCGAAGAATCAGCCGCACGAAGGCAATCGGAAAGTTGTAGCCAGTCATGTTGCAAGTGCGGATTCACGGAAGAGGCGGACAAGGCGTGGTCACGGCCGCAGAGTTGCTGTCGGTCGCCGCCTTTGAGCAAGGCCGCCACGCGCAAGCTTTTCCGAGTTTTGGCTCTGAGCGCACCGGGGCACCGGTGGTCGCGTTTTGCCGCATCGGCGATCATGAAATCCGCTTGCGCGAGCCGGTCCTCGTGCCCGATGTGTTGATCGTGCAGGACGCAACGCTTCTGCATCAGGTCGATGTGTTTCAGGGCCTGCACGCACAGGGCTACGTGCTGATCAACAGCAGTCGCAGTTTCAGCGAGTTGGGGCTAGGAGACATGGTGAGCCGCTTGCGGCCGGAGCGTCTCATCACCGTGCCGGCCAACGAGATCGCCACCCGCCACCTGGGACGGCCTTTGCCCAACGCGGTGATGCTGGGTGGGTTCGCCGCACTCTCAGGGCTGATCACACTGGATGCGGTCAAGCACGCTATTGGCGAGAAGTTCAAGCCAGGCGTGGCCGCAGCCAATGTCGCGGCCGCTACCGAAGCCTTCGAGTATGTGCGCCAGGAAATGCAGGAGCTGGGCCATGTACAAGCAGATTGAAGGCTCGCAAGCCGTGGCTCAAGCGGTCGCCTTGTGCCGGCCGGAAGTCATCTGCGCCTATCCGATCTCGCCGCAGACGCACATCGTCGAAGGCCTGGGTCAATTGGTCAAGAGTGGCACGCTTTCGCCGTGCGAGTTCATCAACGTGGAAAGCGAATTCGCCGCCATGAGCGTGGCCATCGGGGCCTCGGCCGCCGGCGCGCGCAGCTACACCGCCACCGCCAGTCAGGGCCTGCTCTACATGGCAGAGGCCATCTACAACGCATCAGGTCTTGGGCTGCCCATCGTCATGACAGTGGCAAACCGCGCCATCGGTGCGCCCATCAACATCTGGAACGACCACAGCGACTCCATGAGCCAGCGCGACTGCGGCTGGCTGCAACTGTTCGCTGAAACCAATCAGGAGGCGCTGGACCTGCACATCCAGGCTTTCAAGATTGCCGAGGAGCTGTCGATGCCAGTGATGGTCTGCATGGACGGCTTCATCCTCACCCATGCGTATGAGCGGGTCGACATGCCCGAGCAGGCGCAGGTCGATGCTTTCCTGCCCGCCTACGAGCCGCGTCAAATGCTTGACCCAGCCGAGCCGGTGTCCATCGGCGCGATGGTGGGGCCCGAAGCATTCATGGAAGTCAAATACCTGGCCCACGCCAAGCAGATCATGGCGCTGGATTTGATACCGCGCATCGCAGACGAGTTCGCACAGCATTTCGGGCGCGCCTCGGGTGGGCTGGTGCGCAGCTACCGCTGCGAGGACGCGCAGACCATCGTGGTCGCGCTGGGCTCCGTGCTGGGCACCATCAAGGACACGGTCGATGAGCTGCGCGAATCAGGCATGCGCATCGGCGTGCTGGGCATTCAGTCCTTCCGGCCCTTCCCGCTGGCCGCGGTGCGCGCTGCATTGCAGGGGGCGCAGCGCGTGGTGGTGCTGGAGAAGAGCTTCTCGGTGGGGCTCGGCGGTGTGCTGTCCACTGACGTGAGGCTGGCCTTGTCGGGCATACACCTGCATGGCTACACCGTCATTGCAGGCCTGGGCGGACGCGCCATCACCAAGGCGTCCCTGGCACGCACGCTGATTGACGCAGTGGCCGACAAGTTGGAGCCGCTGACATTCATGGACCTTGACTGGCGCATCGTCAATCGCCAGCTTGAGCGCGAAGCCGCTGTGCGCCGCAGCGGGCCGATCGCGGAAAACCTTCTGCGCGATGTGGGCGCGGTTGCCGCCAAGGTGATGTGATGAACGGCCCCGCAAGCGATCGCAGCGCACCGGTCAAGTTCTATCAGACCGGCACTTTCACCGTGGGCAATCGCCTGCTCGCGCCCGAGCAGCGGAGCGTCCAGGCATCGGACACGCGCAGCAACTCGCTCAACTCAGGCCACCGGGCTTGCCAAGGCTGCGGCGAGGCGCTGGGCGCACGCTATGCAGTGGACGCGGCCATGCGCGCAACCGGCGGCCAGTTGATCGCGGCCAACGCGACGGGTTGCCTGGAGGTCTTCTCCACTCCCTACCCCGAAACCTCCTGGCAGCTTCCCTGGATTCATTCGCTGTTCGGAAACGCTGCGGCGGTGGGCACCGGCATTGCAGCTGCGCTCAAGGTCAAGGGCAGAACCGATGTGCGGGTGATCGCGCAAGGCGGCGACGGCGGCACCACCGACATCGGCTTCGGATGCCTATCGGGCATGTTCGAGCGCAATGACGATGTGCTCTACATCTGCTATGACAACGAGGCCTACATGAATACTGGCGTGCAGCGCAGCTCGGCCACACCGCCGGCCGCGCGCACCGCAACCACCATGGCCGTGGGAGACGAGCCTGGGGCTGCATTTGGCCGGGGAAAGAACTTGCCCATGATCGCGATGGCGCATGAGATTCCCTATGTGGCAACTGCCACCGTGGCAGATCTGCGCGATCTGGAAGCCAAGGTCGAGGCCGCCATGCAAGTGCGTGGCGCGCGCTACCTGCATGTGCTGGTGCCCTGCCCACTGGGCTGGGGCAGCGCCAGCCATGACACCATCCGGCTGGCTCGCCTGGCGCGTGAGACCGGCATCTTCGTGCAGTTCGAGGCGCGGCACGGTGAAATAACGGCGGTGACTCGCATCCGTCACCGCGTGCCGGTGGAGGAATATCTGCGGCCGCAAAAGCGCTTCGCCCACCTCTTTGGGGCGGCCGGCCACCCCGACATGCTGGCGCGCATTCAGGCACAGGCCGACCGTAACATTCGCCGCTTCAACTTGCTTGAAGGCGGCGCGGGCGAGACACCATGAGCATGCAAAAGCCATTCGCGATCACGCTCGACCCAGGCTCATCCCTGGCCAACAAGACAGGCTCGTGGCGCAGCGAGCGGCCGGTCTATGTGGACCGCCTGCCGCCGTGCAATGCCCAGTGCCCGGCCGGGGAAGACATACAGGGCTGGCTCTATCACGCCGAAAGCGGAGACTACGAACGGGCCTGGCGCCATCTCACGCGAGAGAACCCCTTCCCCGCGATCATGGGACGGGTGTGCTATCACTCCTGCGAAACCGTCTGCAATCGCGGCCGCCTGGACTCCGCCGTGGGCATCAATTCGGTCGAACGGTTTCTGGGCGATGAGGCGCTGCGGCGCGGCTGGCAGTTCGATCCGCCATCCGTCGAATCGGGCAAGCATGTGCTGGTCGTGGGTGCCGGTCCCTGTGGCATGTCCGCCGCCTATCACCTGCGCCGGCTGGGGCATACCGTCACCGTCAAGGAAGCCGGACCCATGATGGGCGGCATGATGCGCTTTGGCATACCGAAATACCGGCTACCGCGCGACGTGCTCGATGCCGAGATGCAGCGCATCGTGAACATGGGCGTCGAGGTCGAGCTGGGCGCCAAAGTCGGCCGCATCACCGAAGGCATGCGCATGGGCGGTTTCGATGCCGCCTTTCTCGCCGTGGGCGCGCACATCGCGCGGCGCGCCTACATTCCGGCCAAGGACTCTTCGCGCATTCTGGATGCGGTGACTGTGCTGCGCTCCATGGAAGGCCAGGAACCACCCTTGCTGGGCCGTCGCGTCGTCGTCTATGGCGGGGGCAATACCGCGATCGATGTGGCCCGCACGGCCAAGCGTTTGGGCGCCACCGAGGCCGTGATCGTCTACCGCCGCACCCGCGAGAAAATGCCCGCACATGATTTCGAGGTCGAGGAAGCGTTGGAAGAAGGCGTGCTGGTCAAGTGGCTGTCCACCATCAAGCAGGCGGATGGAGGTGCTCTGACCATCGAGAAGATGACACTGGACGCACAGGGCAATGCGCAACCCACCGGTCAATACGAGACGCTGCAGGCAGACAGCCTGGTACTGGCACTTGGCCAGGATGTGGATCTGTCATTGCTGGAGGGTGTGTCCGGCCTGGTGGTCAACGATGGCGTGGTGCAGGTCGATCCGCAGACCATGATGACCGGCCACACGGGCCTGTTCGCCGGCGGCGACATGGTGCCGGCCGAGCGCAACGTCACCGTCGCAGTCGGCCACGGCAAGAAGGCCGCGCGCCACATCGATGCCTGGCTGCGCGGCAAGCGCATTGAGCCCGCGCCCCGGCACGCGCTGGCCAGCTTCGAACACATCAACACCTGGTACTACAGCGACGCACCCAAGACCGTGCGCCCTCAGCTTGAGCTGGCGCGGCGCACCAGCAGCTTCGATGAAGTGCAAGGCGGCCTCACCGAAGACAACGCCTTGTTCGAGGCGCGTCGGTGCCTGTCTTGCGGCAACTGCTTCGAATGCGACAACTGCTACGGCGTGTGCCCCGACAACGCGGTCATCAAGCTCGGCCCGGGCAAGCGCTTCCAGATCAATCTGGACTATTGCAAGGGCTGCGGCATGTGCGCCGCTGAATGCCCCTGCGGTGCGATCGAGATGGTGCCGCAGACATAGCCCGCGTGCGAGGGCGGGCCCGACCGCGACCGGCGCGAACGCTCAATACAATCGGGGCATGACCTTCATCGAGATGCTTCTGGATGCGCAGCAGCGCAACAACTCCATGCTCTGCGTGGGCCTGGATCCCGATCCCCAGCGCTTTCCTTCGGGCTTGCGTGGCGATGCCAGCAAGATTCATGATTTCTGCGCCCGCATCGTCGATGCCACCGCCGACCTGGCGATCGCCTTTAAACCGCAGATTGCCTACTTCGCGGCGCACCGCGCCGAAGACCAGCTTGAAAAGCTGATGGAACACATGCGCCGCAACGCACCCCATGTACCCGTCATCCTGGACGCCAAGCGCGGCGACATCGGCTCCACCGCCGAGCAATATGCCAAGGAGGCCTTCGAGCGCTACGGCGCCGATGCGGTCACGCTCTCGCCCTTCATGGGTTTTGACTCGGTGCAGCCTTATCTGAAATACCAAGGCAAGGGCGCCTTCCTTCTTTGCCGCACCTCCAATCCTGGCGGCGACGATCTGCAGAGCCAGCGCCTGTCCAGCGTTGAAGGCGAGCCACTGCTGTACGAGCACATTGCGCGGCTGGCGCAGGGGCCATGGAACCTCAATGGTCAGTTGGGCCTGGTGGTTGGCGCCACGTATCCGGCGGAGATCGAGCGGGTGCGCCACGTCGCGCCCAGCCTGCCTTTGCTGATACCCGGCGTTGGTGCGCAGGGCGGTGACGCCGCCGCGACGGTCAAGGCCGGCTGGCGGCCCGATGCGCCCATCGTGGTGAACTCATCCCGGGCGATTCTCTATGCCTCCAGTGGCGATGATTTCGCGCAAGCCGCCCGGCGCGAGGCGATGAAGACACGCGACACCTTGCAAGAAGCCAGACCCTGAGGCCGACTACTTGCCAAACAAATGGCTGATCGCTTCCAGGCTTTGCGTGATCTCGCCGCGTTCGAGTTTGCGGGTAAGGTCCACCATCGCACTGTGATGCGGCACTGGCAAGCCCGCCTCGGCGGCTTTCTTCACCACGAAGCCGTTGATTGATTCGGCCTCCATGCGCCGGCCGCGCTTCCAGTCGTGCAGAGTCGAAGCCTGTCCGTCTTCCCGAATCCGATCGGCCCATGCGTAAAGGGCGGCGTCCAGCTTGCGTTCATCCTCGGCGCTGGTGATGGAGGAAAGCCATTGCGCGGGGCTGACACCGCAGATGTTCTCCAGCTCAAAACCCAGGGCTGTTCCTACCTGTATGGCCTCTTGCCCCAGTCGCATCGCGAGATGGCGCGGTCCATCTTGCCGATACATCTGAACCAGGCCGATGCCGGTCACTGCACCGGTGGCGCTGCCCATGGAGTTGATGGTGAGTTTGGACCAGCGCTCGCCCCACAGGTTGGTCGTCACCTTGGCCACGTCGGCTGTTGAAAGCGCCTGGGCAATGGCGGTGGCACGGCGCGTCACGCGCCCGTGCATCTCGCCCACGCGGAACACCGCGTAGTCCGGGCTGGAGGGGTGATACCAGCGCACGATCTGGCCGGGCTCGCGCACTTCCACGCCGATGGTGTTGAGCACGCAGCCCAGCACCCGGTTGTAGCCCACGATGCGCGCCATGGCCTCTTCGTTGAAGCTGTTTTGCAGGGAGACCACCACGCCCGTGGGCGACAGGTAGTCTTTGATGAGGGCAGTGGACCACTCGGTGTCATAGGACTTCACGCAGATCAGCGCCACGTCCACCGGGTCCGAATGCAGGCGCTGCACCTCGTGAATATGCAGCGCCTTGACCGGCACGCGAAAGTCGCCGCTGGTGCCCTCGATGCGCGCGCCATCGCGCTTCATCGCCTCGATGTGCTCGGGCCACTGATCGATCAGTGTCACCTTACGACCTGAGCGGGTCATGGTGGCGCCTATGAACGCGCCCACCGAACCGGCGCCAACAATTGCGAAATGCATTGCAACTACTCCTTCAGATACTCAAGGGCGGCAGCCTGATCCAGGCGTTCGCCACGTTCGATGCGATGGGTCAGCGCGACGATCTTCGCGTGCGTGGGAACGGCGGCGCCGACCTCGGCCGCGCGCTGCACCACCAGGCCGTTGATGTGATCGGTTTCCATGCGACGGCCGCGCCGCAGATCGTGCAGCGAAGAAGTCTGCCCGTCCTCGCGGATGCGAAGCGTCCATTTCTCCAGCGAACGTTCGATGTGCTGGCGGGCCTGCGCGTCGCTTCGTCCATCCAGCCATACCTGGGGCGCAACGCCGCAAATGTCCTCCAGCTCGAAGCCCAGGCGCTGGCCGACATCGATGGCTTCCTGCACCAGTCGAATCGAGATTGCGCAGGTCACCGGGTCGCGGTACATCGCCAGCAACCCGATGCCGAAAATCGCGCACAGGCCGCTGCCCATCGCGTTGTGCGTCACCTTGGACCAACGCTCGCCCCACAGGTTGCTGGTGACAGTGGTGTTGTCGGCGCATTGCATCGCCTCTGCCAGCGCCTTGGCGCGGGCAGTGATGCGGCCGTGCACCTCGCCGATGCGAAACACCGGAAAACCTGGCGGGGCCGGCGGCGCCCAGCGCACCACATGGCCCGGCCCGTGCAGCTCCACCCCGATGGTGTTGACAATGCAACCCACTACCCTGTCCCAGCCCAGAACGCCGGCGATGGTCTGCTCGTTCAAGCTGTTCTGCGCCGAGGCCACGAAGCCCTGGGGCGCCAGGTAGTCCTTGAGCAAGGCAGCCGACCATGCCGTGTCATATGACTTCACGCACAGCAGCGCCACATCGATTGGATCGGTGATCAGGCGCTGCACCTCGTGCAGGTGCAGGGCATTGACCCTCAATTGAAACGTCTCGTCAGTGCACTCGACTTGCAAGCCCTTGCCGCGCATCGCGTTCACATGCTCGGGCCACTGGTCGATGAAAGTCACCTTCAAGCCGGCGCGCGCCATGCGAGCGCCAATGTAGGCGCCGACCGATCCGGCGCCCATGATCGCGTAGTGCATCTGGCTTGGCCTTTGCGTGCTGCGCGGCTCGCTCACTCGGCCTTGATCTTGGCCGTGTTGGCGATGGTGCGGTAGGAGCTGATGTCCTGTAGCTGAAGCTTGCGCAGCTCTTCTGGTGTGCTGCCCACCACGTCGGCGCCAAGCTGCTCCAGGCGCTGGGTGAACTCGGGTGTGCGCAGGAAGCTCACGATGTCAGCGTTGAGCTTCTGGATGATCGCCGGTGGCGTCGCGGCGGGTGCGAACACTGCCAACCATTGGCCCACTTCAAAACCCGGCAGCCCCGATTCGGCAATGGTTGGTACCTGAGGCAGTTGAGCCGAGCGTTCAGTGGATGTCAGGGCAATCACGCGCATCTTGCCCGTCTTGATGTGGGCCATGACCGAGGGGGTTGCCAGGAATCCAAAGCTCACGTGTCCGGCCAGCAAGTCGTTGATGAACGGCGCCGCGCCCTTGTAGGGCACATGGACCATGTCCACCTGCCCTCGGATCTTGAGCAACTCGCCGGCAAAGTGTTGCGGTGTGGCGATGCCCGGGGTGGCGTAGGCGATCTTGCCGGGCGAGGCCTTGGCCATCTTCAGCAAATCGGCCAGAGTATGGATGGGCGTGGACGGATGAACCAGCAAAGCCACCGGCACCCGGGCCAGCAATGTCACCGGCGCGAGATCGCGCACCGGGTCGTAGGCCATCTGCGGGAACACGGCGACGTTCATGCCGACCTCGCTGGACGCGCTGAACAGCAGTGTGTAGCCGTCGGCCGGTGACTTGGCCACCGCGTCAGTGCCTATCATCCCGCTGCCGCCGCCGCGGTTCTCAACCACCACGGGCTGGCCCCATTTGCCGCTCAGGTGTTGGCCGATCGCCCGGGCAATGGTATCGAGCGAGCCGCCCGCCGGATACGGAACGATGACCTTCACCGCCTTGTTGGGGAAGTTGTCTTGCGCCAGCGCTGCTGAAAACGGAAACGCCAGCGCGCACAGAGCGGCAGCCAAACCCGCGAAAAGTTGCTTGTTCATGTCTTATTCCTGGTTCCGCCCTGGGGCGTACGCGTCAAACAATGATGGCATCGGCCGAGAAGCGGCGCATCGGTGCCCACATCACTACGAGGATGGTGTCCTCGATGGCAGTTGCCATGTGGGGCACGCCTGGCGGTATGGCCAGCACGTCGCCCGGCAGCAGCATCTCCTTGCGCGGCACGTCGCCGTCCTTCACGCCGAATTCGATTTTGCCGGACAGGCACATCACGATTTGCGGCTCCACGTCGTGCGAATGCCAGTCTTCAGTGCCGCCGGCGGTCCATGCGAACTTTGAGAAACCCAGCTCGCCGACCTTCACCGGTTTGTAGCGCAGGCCTGAATTGATGGTGCCGCCGCCGCCCCGGCCCGGGGGTGTGAGAAACGGCTTCCATTCAACCTTGTCGTAATCGATCTTGACTGCGCCCATCTTGATACTCCTTCGTTGGCGAAAATGCCTGTGGTGTGCCCTGCGCCATGCAGGGAATTTTGAGCTACATATGAAAGATTCGTGCCATGGGTCAAAGCCCCTGCTAAACGACCGACTGCGCTCCTGCCGCCTGAGTTGCCTTTGCCTCAATGTCCCGCACAATGTAGCCATCGAATACAGATGCTGGCAGAGCCTACAGTAACTGCTCCAAACGCGCCATGGCTTGTGCTGTATGGGCATGGCATGTCTATTGCACACCTGCATTGCATATCCAACATCGGATACGGGAACCAAGCAATGACCAATCGACACACGCATCACGCACAGGGGCCTTTGTGCATCTCGCGGCGTATGGGCCTGACCGCGGCGCTGGGCGCTGCGCTGGCAATGCTGGGCGCGGCGCCAGTTGGCGCGCAAACGGCCTTCACCAAGACCATCACTCTGGTCGTGCCCACGGCTGCGGGCGGCGGCAGCGATGCGGTTGCGCGCACACTGGCACCGATCTTGTCCGCAGCGCTGGGGCAACCAGTCGTGGTGGAAAACAAGCTGGGCGCGGGCGGCTCAATCGCGGCAACGGCCGTGGCGCGGGCACCGGCCGATGGCCACACCCTGCTGGTGGGCAGCAGCGCCACGCACGGTGCCAATCCCAGCCTGTACAAGAGTCTGTCCTATGACCCGATCAAGGACTTTGCCCCGGTCGTTCCCATCGGCAGTTTTCTTTTCGGGCTGGTAGCGCATCCCAGCGTACCGGCCAGCGGCATCAAGGAACTGGTGGCCTACGCCAAGGCCAATCCAGGCAAGCTCACCTACGCTGGCGTGAGCTCCACCAGCATCGTGATGACCGAGACCATGCTGCGCGGCGCGGGCGTCGATGTGCTGAAGATTCCTCACCGCAGCGCCGCCATTGCCTTGCCCGACCTGATCGCCGGGCGCATTTCCATGGCGGTGCTCGATCTGGCCACCGGCGGCCCCATGGTTCGCGACGGCAAACTGCGCCTGTTGGCCATTACCTCGCGCGATCGCAGCTCGCTGTTTCCGGACACGCCAACCATCAGCGAAAGCGTGGTGCCGGGCTTTGCGGTGGAGTCCTGGATCGGCCTGTTCGCGCCGGCGCAATCGCCTGCGGCACTGGTCGAAAAAATGAACGCTGCCGTGGTGGCGGCGCTGGCGCGCCCCGAGGTCAAGGCCCGATTCGCATCGCTGTCCTTTGACATTCGCGCGTCTTCAGTTGGGGAGTTCCGCGATTTCGTGCCAAAGGAAATCGACAAGTTCACCCGGCTGGTGCGCGCCGCCGGCATTGAGGCAGAGTAGGCGCTCACAAGCGCCGCATGGGCCAGCTATGGCTGAGAGCCTGGCTTGGTCTGGGCTGGAACAGGCGCGCGGCGAACCCAGTCCAGCCCGGTTTCAGACAGGCGCTTGTACAGGTAGGAGCGGGAAATGCCCAACTCGGCTGCAACCCGCAGCTTGTTGCCTTTGTGGCGCTTCATCGATTCGCGGATCAGGTTCTCTTCCACCAAACCGACGGCTTCGCGTACCGAGCTGCCAGCCGCGACGTCCAGCGTTGCCGACGCCGGCGCTGTCAAGGCGATTGCAGCGTCGGTGAGGACGGCAGGTTCCGCAGCCGCTTGCTTTTGCAAGCCCTGACGTGAGAAGTCCTGGATGGTGAGCTCATCGGACTCGGCAAAAATCGCCGCTCCCTCCACCGCATGCATCAGTTGGCGCACATTGCCTGGCCAGGCTTGCGCCTGCAAAAACTCGATCACGCCTGGCCCGAGGCGTTTGATGCGGGTGGAGTGGCGCCGAGCGAATTCCGACAGCGCCTGCTCGGCCAGCAATTCGATGTCTTGCGCATGCTCGCGCAGTGCGGGCAGTTGAATGGTCACACCGCTTAGCCGATAGAACAGGTCCAGCCGGAACTCGCCCGAGTCGATCATGCTGGCGAAATTGCGATTGGTGGCCGAGATCAGCCGGAAGTTGGAGTGCCGGGCCTTGTCGCCGCCCACGCGCTCGAATGATCCATCCTGCAGCACGCGCAAGAGCTTGACCTGAATCTCCAGCGGCATGTCGCCGATCTCATCGAAAAACAAAGTGCCCTTGTCGGCCTGCTCGAACTTGCCGCGCCGCCCTTTCTTTTCCGCGCCAGTGAAAGAGCCGGGCTCGTAGCCGAACAGCTCGCTCTCGACCAGGCTGGCGGGCATGGCGGCGGCATTGATCATCACCATGGTTTGCTCGCGGCGTTTGCTGAGCTGATGAATCGCATGGGCGGCCAGCTCCTTGCCGCTGCCGCTCTCACCAATCAGCAGCACCGGCACGTCCAGTGGCGCCACGCGAGCGATCTGCTCCTTGAGTTGGCGGATCGCGGCGCTGGTGCCGACAATCTGGTCCAGGCCGCGCTGGCGCCCTCTCAGGCTGGAGAGTTCTGCCTTGTAGGAGGATAGCTGCGAGCGCAGGCGGATCACCTCGGCACTGAGCGACTGCAGTTGTTCCGGCCCCTTGAACATGATGTGCCCGACCGCACCGACGAGCTCCCCCTCCGGGTCGGTGATCGGGATGCGGGTCACCACCCGGGTCTTGCCTTTCATGGTGATGAGCGCGCCGACTTCGGCCTTGCCGGTGCGTGCGACCTCGTGCAGGCGGCTGTTCTCGATCACCTCGGTCACGTGCCGCCCCGCCGCCTCGCCGCGGCCCAGCCCCAACTCATGTTCATGTACCGGACTGAGAAAGCGCATCAGGCCCTGGCGGTCGACCACGGCCATCGCATCGTAGGGGTTGGTCAGCACCTGGCGGAAGATGTCGCCGGCGAATTCGACGGTGGCGGCAAACTCGAACAGCACGTCGCGGTCGGGGTGCCTGTGCATAACGAATGCCACCGCCTCCTCGGAGGAGATGACCACTGCCGAATAGTGTTGCCCCTGGACCTCGACCGTCAGGATCGCGCGGCCCTGGGCATCGGTCTGGCGCCAGCGGCGCACCATCGCCTGCGCAATGGCGTCGTTGGTGGCCAGGCCGGCGGCGAAGCGGATGTCTCCGGCCCGTGTCAGGACCAGAAATCCCTTGTCTGTCTCCATCGAAAATACGTCCTTGTGGCTGCAGGCCGTGGCACAGTGTATGCCAAGTGATGATCCCGGCATGAAGCCCACTGGCCGGGGCGTCTTTGTGCGACTGCCAGACTTTCCCACCGGCAATTGTCTTTGGCACAGACAAAAAAGCCGGCCGCAAAGGGTGGAAAGCCGGTGTTTGAGCTTGGCATCAAGCTTGCGGGAAGGCAGCTTGAACTCGCAAGCCTAGACACATGAGCAATCACCAGAATCGAATTTTCGGCCTGACCGAAGCCCAGGTCATGATCCAATCGAGCGTGCAGGATCTGTTGGCGCGCTGCCTGCCTCCGGAGAAAGTGGCGCAACTCGACGAGGACCGGCAGTTTCCCTTCGAGGCCTACGATGCCATGGCCAAGGCCGGCTGGATGGGCTTGCCCCATCCGCAGGAGTGGGGCGGCTCAGGCGGCAGCTTCAAGGATCTGGCGGTGCTGATCGAGGCCATCGCCTATCACAACGTACAGATGGCCTCTGCCTATCTCACCACCGTGGTGTACGCCGGCATGCACATTCGCTTTGGCGCGAGCGAGGCGCTCAAGTCGCGCATCCTGCCCAAGCTGGTCAGTGGTGAGTTGCGGCTGGCGTTCTCACTGACCGAGCCGCAATCGGGCTCGGACGCTGCGTCCATCGTGACGCGCGCGGTGCGCGATGGCGACGACTATGTGATCACCGGCCAGAAGATCTACATCACCTGCGCGCATGTGGCCGACCATCTGGTGGTGGTGACCAAGACCTCGCCTGATCAAGGCCACCGCGGCATCAGCATCTTTCTGGTGGATGTGAAGTCGCCGGGCCTCTGCATCACCCCCTTGCGCGGGCTGGGTCGGCGCATGATTCACACCAACCAGGTCTTCTTCGATGGGGTCCGGGTGCCGGCGTCGCATCTTCTGGGCGAGCTCGATGGGGGCTGGAAGAACATGATGCAGGGCCTGAACATCGAGCGGCTCTGCCTGGCGGCAGCCGCTGCCGGCAACTGCCAGCGCATCATCGACTATGCCGCAGCCTATGCGCGCGTGCGGGTGCAATTTGGCCAGGCCATCACCCACTTCCAGGCTATTGGCCATAAGTTCGCTGAAATGCAGATGATGACCGAAACCGCCCGTGTGCTGACCTATCGGGTCGCCGACATGCTAGATGCCGGTCTCAGGCCCGACATGGAAACCGCCATTGCCAAAGCGGTGGCGACGGAAAACAATTCCAAGTGTGCCGACATGGGCATCCAGATCATGGGCGGCGCGGGTCTCATGATGGACCACGAGATGCAAATGTATTTGCGCGACTCGCGGGTGGGCACCATAGGCGGGGGCACCAGCGAGATCATGCGCACGGTGATCGCCAAGAACATGGATCTTGGCTGAGGTCGGCCAAGATCCACAATTGATCTCAACATTCGAAGGTGTAACCCATGGCAGCGACAACAACGAGGCAAGTTGCGCAGTATGTGCACGGCACGAATTACACAGATCTTCATCCGGAGGTGATCGACAAGGCCAAGGCCTTGTGCGTGAGCGCACTGGGCATGACAGTGGGCGGCTCTCGCATTCATGCGGGGCAGGTGCTGGCCCAATACGCCCGCAGCGCCGGCGGCTCGCCCACCAGCGGCGTCATCGGCGCGGGCTTTCGCACATCGGCAGAGATGGCCGCCATGGTCAATGGCACGGCTGCCCACAGCACCGAACTGGAAGACGACAGTTGGCCCGAGGCCATGTACACCTGCCACATCATTCCGGCGGTGTTTGCCTTGGGCGAGGAACTGGGTTCGAGCGGCAAAGCCATTCTGGAGGCGCTCATTGTGGGCTATGAAGTGCAGGCCCGGCCCGGCTCCATCGTCACCGATGGCGGCGCATCGGACCGCGGCATCCTCACCGCGCCCCACCTGGGCACACTGGGCGTGGCCGCCGCATCGTCCAAGCTGCTGGGCCTGGGCATGGAGGAAACCATGATGGCCATCAGCCTGGCTGCATCGCAGGCGTGTGGCTCGACCCGCCAGATGGGAACCGGCGCCCACTTGTACGAGGCCGGCGTGGCTGGGCGCAACGGCATCAGTGCGGCCAAGCTCGCCAAGCTGGGCCTGACGGGCGATGCCAAGATACTGGAAGGACCGCGTGGCTACTTCGACGCTCTGGCCGGCCGGCCTGATCTTGAATTCACCCTGGGCAGCGGCACCAATATGCGCATCATGGAAGTGGGCTTCAAGAAGTTCACCGCCTGCTACCTGATGCAGCGCATCGTCGATGGCATCACCGAAATCATCACCCGCAATCATCTCAGCGCGGAAGATGTGGCCTCGGTGGTGGTGGATGTGAACCCCACTTTTCCTGAAATCATCAAGTTCCCGCAGCCGAGCAACGGCGATGAGTCGCGCTTCAGCATGCACCACTGCGTGGCCGCGGCCCTCATGCGCGAGGAAATATCGCTCAAGACCTTCACCGACGAAGGCGTGAAAAATCCCGCGCTGCAAGCCCACTGGCACAAGACCAGCCTGGTGGTGCACCCGGAGTGGAAACGGGCCATCATGGGTGAGTCCAATCCCCTGACCATCACGACGCGCGATGGCAATGAATACAAGAAACTGTGCGTCGTCTCCCACGGTGATCCTGAGGACCCGCTCAGCCTCGAAGAGGTCAGGCAAAAATACATGAGCTGCGTGGAAGGCATCATCGCCGATGCCCCAGCGCGCCAGGGTGCGGACCTGATCTTCACACTCGAAGAGCACAAGGACGTGGCCAAGCTGATGCAGATCTTGACCTTCCCCGCCTAACCTGGGAGAGATCACATGGCAGATGGCAGATGGGGCTTTGTGGGCCTGGGCAACATGGGCGCGCCGATGGCGGCCAGCCTGGCCAAGGCCGGGCACAAGCCGCTGGTGTTCGATCTGCGGCCAGAGGCGATGGTGGCGCTTCATCCAGTCGGTGCGCAGTCGGCTGCTTCTTTGGCCGAACTGATAGACACCTGCGATGTCATCGCCACCTGCCTGCTCTACGACCATCAAGTCAGGCAAACCTTTCTCGGGCCGGGCGGCATCATCGAGCGCGGCCGGGCTGGGCAGGTCGTCTTGATACACAGCACCTTGCTGCCCGCGACCGTGATGGAGATCGCCCAGGCGGCGCAGGCCAAGGGCATGGGGCTGATCGATGCGCCCGTCAGTGGCGGCGGTGAACGCACTGGGCCGGCATCACTGGAGGGCTCGCTCACCGTCATGGTCGGGGCCGACGACTGGGCCTGGGAAAAAGCCCGCCCCATGCTGGAGATCGTCGGCAAGCATGTGGTGCGGGTGGGCAAGCCCGGTGCGGGCCAAATCGTCAAGCTGGGCAACAACATCATGGCGCTGTGCAATCAGGTGGTGCACATGGAGGCCATCCGCTTCGTCGAGGCCTTCGGCGTCACCCGCGAAGCGCTGGACCAGGTGGCCATGCTCAGCTCGGGCGCTTCCTGGGCGGTGGCCAACTACGGCCACTTCGATCGCTACGGTAGCGAACACACCCTGGCCGGCACGCCGGAGATGCCGCACCGCCTGGGCAAAGACCTTCGCTACGCGGTGTCGGTCGCGCAGGAGGAATGGGCCTATCTGCCCACAGTGGCCCTGTGTTCACAACTCTTGCCCGGCCTGTTTGAGCAGCGTTGGGCCGAGTACAAGAAGAAGCTGGCCGATCAGTGAGCAGCCAGCGGCGGGCTCACAGCAGCCGTTTCAGATAACGTCCGGTGTGGCTGTTCGGATTGGCCGCGATTTCTTCGGGCGTGCCCACCGCCACCACTTCGCCGCCACCAGCGCCACCCTCCGGGCCCATGTCGATCAGCCAGTCGGCGGTCTTGATCACATCCAGGTTGTGCTCGATCACCACGATGGTGTTGCCGGCGTCGCGCAACTGATGCAGCACCTTGAGCAACAAGGCGATGTCGGCAAAGTGCAGACCGGTGGTCGGCTCATCCAGGATGTACAAGGTGCGGCCCGTGTCGCGCTTGGACAGCTCCAGCGCGAGCTTGACACGCTGCGCCTCGCCGCCCGAGAGCGTGGTAGCCGCTTGCCCCAGCTTGATGTAGGACAGGCCCACATCCAGCAAGGTCTGCAGCTTGCGCGCGATGGTGGGCACCGCCTGCAGGAACAAGCGGGCTTCCTCTACCGTCATGTCCAGTATCTGCGCGATGTTGCGCCCCTTCCACTGCACCTCCAGGGTTTCGCGGTTGTAGCGCTGGCCGTGACAGACATCGCAGGGCACATAGACATCGGGCAGAAAGTGCATCTCCACCTTGACCACGCCGTCGCCCTGGCAGGCCTCGCAGCGTCCGCCGGCCACGTTGAATGAAAAGCGCCCGGGGCCATAGCCGCGCTCGCGGGCCATCGGCACTTCGGCCATCAGTTCGCGGATGGGCGTGAACAGGCCAGTGTAGGTGGCCGGGTTGCTGCGCGGCGTGCGGCCGATGGGCGACTGGTCCACATTGATGACCTTGTCGAAATGCTCGATGCCTTCCACTGCCTCATGCGCCGCCGGCTCATCATGGGCGCGATAGAGGGTGCGTGCCACGGCCGCGTAGAGTGTGTCATTCACCAGAGTCGATTTACCCGAGCCCGACACACCGGTCACGCAGGTGAAAAGCCCTACCGGGAAAGCCACGCTCACCTGTCTGAGGTTGTTGCCGGTGGCGCCCACCACCCGGATCTCCTGCACCGAGCCGCGCGTTGCCAGATGCTCGGCTTCGCGTGCGGCGCGGCGCAGTGCCGCCTCGCTGGGCGCGAAGCGCGAGGGGGCGCGCGGCTCATGCAGAATCGAATCGAGCACCGGCAACCACGGTGTGCGTCGGGTCGGCACCGGGATGGACCGCACGCCGCTCAGATACTGGCCCGTCAGTGAGGCAGCCGTGTTCTTCACGTCATCGAAGCTGCCCTGCGCCAGCACCCGTCCGCCATGCACGCCCGCGCCCGGCCCCATGTCGATCAGGTGGTCTGCCGCGCGAATCATGTCCTCGTCGTGCTCGACCACGATCACGCTGTTGCCGATGTCCCGCAGATGGCGCAAGGTGCCGATCAACCTGTCGTTGTCGCGCTGGTGCAAGCCAATGCTCGGTTCATCGAGCACGTACATCACGCCGGTCAGGCCCGAGCCGATCTGAGAAGCCAGCCGGATGCGTTGGGCTTCGCCGCCCGACAAGGTCTCGGCGCTGCGGTCCAGGCTCAGGTAGTTCAGGCCCACATCGTTCAGAAACTTCAGCCGCAGCCCGATCTCGCGTATCACCTTGTCGGCGATTTCGGCTTTGGCGCCGTGCAGCTTGAGGCTGCTGAAGTATTCGTAGCTCTCGCGCAGCGTGGCGCGTCCGATCTCGTAGATCGCGCGGGCCTGTTCGCCCTCGCCGACCTTCACATGGCGCGCTTCGCTGCGAAGGCGCGCGCCCCCGCACTGGGGACAGGACTGCATGCTGCGGTAGCGCGCGAGCTCTTCGCGTACCGTCACCGAATCGGTCTCGCGGTACCGCCGCTCCATGTTCGGGATGATGCCTTCAAAGACATGCTTCTTGGTCAGCCTGCGCCCCGCGCCGTTGCCCGACTCCATCGCGTAGCCGAAGCGTATTTCCTCGGTGCCCGAGCCATGCAGGATCACCTCACGCACCGGCAGCGGCATTTCCTCGAAGGGCAGTTCCGGATCAAACTTGTAATGCCGCGCCAGACTCTCAATCAGGCTGAAGTAGTGGCCATTGCGTCGGTCCCAGCCCTTGATTGCTCCGCCAGCCAGCGACAGGGAAGGGAAGGCCACCACCCGCGCCGGATCAAAGAATTCCATATGACCGAGGCCATCGCAACCTGGGCACGCACCCACCGGCGAATTGAAAGAGAACAGCCGCGGCTCAAGCTCGGTGATCGAATGGTTGCAGACGGGGCAGGCGAATTTGGCGTTGAACCAGTGGTGTGCCAGTTCGGGGTCGGGCTGGTCCATCTCCACCGCGATGGCGCGGCCGTCCGCCAGGCGCAAGGCGGCTTCGAAACTTTCGGCCAGGCGCTGCTTCGCATCGGGGCGCACCTTGAGTCGGTCGATCACGACGTCGATGTCGTGCTTCTCTGATTTCTTGAGCTTGGGCAGATCGTCAAACTCATAGGCCTGGCCGTCCACCCTGAAGCGCACATAGCCGCGCGACTGCATTTCGGCAAACACATCCACGAACTCGCCCTTGCGATCGCGCGCCACGGGTGCCAGGATTATCAGCCGTGTGTCCGGCGGCAGCGCCAGCACCGCGTCCACCATCTGCGACACCGTCTGAGACTGCAAGGGCAAACCATGATCGGGGCAATAGGGCGTGCCGGCGCGGGCGAACAGCAGGCGCAGGTAATCGTGAATCTCGGTCACTGTTCCCACGGTCGAGCGCGGGTTGTGCGAAGTGGCCTTCTGCTCAATGGAGATCGCCGGCGACAAGCCTTCAATCACATCCACATCGGGCTTGTCCATCAATTGCAGGAACTGCCGGGCATAGGCCGAGAGGCTTTCCACGTAGCGGCGCTGGCCCTCGGCATACAAGGTGTCAAACGCAAGAGACGACTTGCCCGACCCCGACAAGCCGGTGATCACCACCAACTGGTTGCGAGGGATGTCCAGGTCGATGTTCTTGAGGTTGTGGGTGCGTGCGCCACGGATGCTGATCCGCTGGGCCGCAAGCTGGCCAAGATACTTGCCGTCGGTCGATGGGTTCAAAGTGGCGCTGCGTAAGGGAAAACCCAGCATGATAGACCGGCGGCCATTGCAGCGCATCCCCGCCCGGTTCGGAATGCCGGACAATGCTGGGTTGCCGGCGTCGTGCCGGCCCTTTGTTTTGTGCTGCCCATCGCCTGTGAAAAACTCCCCTGCCTCCCCGTCCTCCGGTCGCATGACGCCGCTGGAGCGGCGCGCCAGCGGCTCGCTGGCGGCCATCTTTGCCGCGCGCATGCTCGGGCTTTTTCTGGTGCTGCCAGTGTTCGCCCTGGAAGCGGCGCGCTATCCGGGTGGTGACGATCCTGCCTGGGTGGGCATGGCCATGGGCATCTACGGCCTGACGCAAGGGATTTTGCAGATCCCCTTCGGGTTGGCGTCAGATCGGCTGGGCAGAAAGCGCGTCATCATCTTTGGCCTGCTGCTGTTCGCGGCCGGCAGTTTCCTGGCCGCCAGCGCGCACAGCGTGCTGTGGCTCATCATCGGCCGCTCGCTGCAGGGCGCGGGCGCGGTGTCCGCTGCCGTCACCGCCTTGCTGGCAGACCAGACCCGGGACGAAGTGCGCACCAAAGCCATGGCCATGGTGGGCGCCAGCATCGGGCTGATGTTTGCATTCTCGCTGGTGGCCGCACCCATGCTGGCGCAAGGCATAGGCCTCTCAGGGCTTTTCGTGCTCACTGGCATCCTGGCGCTGGGCTGCATTGCGGTAGTGCTGTGGTGGACGCCGCCGGAGCCGCTGCAACACAAGAGTCAGCCGCGCGGCCGCCTGTCCGAAGTGCTCAGGCATGCCGCGTTGCTGCGCCTGAACGCGGGGGTCTTCATCCTGCATGCGGTACAGCTTGCGATGTGGGTGGCGGTGCCAGCGCTGCTGGTGCAGGCCGGCTTGCCCAAGGCTCAGCACTGGCATGTGTATCTTCCGGCCGTGCTCGCCTCGTTCGTCGTCATGGGCGCGGTGCTGTTCCCGCTGGAGCGGCGCGGCTACCTGCGTGCGGTGTTCCTGGCCGCCATCGGCGCCCTCGCGCTCGCGCAGGTGGGCTTGCTGCTGGTGGCCGGCCAGCCGGGCCTGCTGGGGCTGGCCGCGCTGCTCTTCGTGTTCTTCTGCGGCTTCAATGTGCTGGAGGCCACCCAGCCCAGCCTGGCATCGCGCATTGCCCCGACGCACGCGCGGGGTGCGGCGCTGGGGGTTTACAACACGCTTCAGTCCTTGGGGTTTTTTGTCGGCGGTGCGGTCGGCGGATGGCTGGTCAAGAACGTTGGAGCACAGGGCTTGTTCACCGCCTGTGCTGCGCTGATGCTGGTGTGGCTGGTGGTGGCCTGGCCCATGAAGGCGCCCGCGCCGCGAAACAACGCCAAAGAGCTGTTGGCCGACGAAGCTCAGGCGACATAATCATCAAATTTCCAGAGGACTCTTCCAAATGGCATCCGTCAACAAAGTCATCCTGATCGGCAATTGCGGCCGTGACCCCGAAATCCGTTACCTGCCCTCGGGCCAGGCCGTCGCCAACGTCAGCGTGGCAACTTCCAGCCGGCGCAAGGACAAAAACACCGGCGAGTCCATCGAGGACACACAGTGGCATCGCGTGACTTTTTATGATCGTCTGGCCGAGATCGCCGGCGAGTATGTGAAGAAGGGTCGCCCCATCTATGTGGAAGGGCGGCTGAAGTACGGCAAGTACACCGACAAGGACGGCATCGAGCGCAACACGGTGGACATCATCGCCACCGAGATGCAATTGCTGGGCAGCCGCGAAGGCATGGGTGGGCCAGGCGGCGACGAGGAGGGCGGTGGCGCACCACGCGGCCGGCCGGCACCTGCCACGCGCCCTGCGGCACCCGCTGCCCAGAGGCCGGCACAGTCCAAGCCCTCCACCGGCTTTGACGACATGGACGACGATATTCCGTTCTGACGGATCGGGCGCCAGCCCCTGCGCAGACACGCATTCATTCGGAGGCATCAATGACACTGAAGAAGCTGATTCGCTCACTGGCGCTGTGTGTCACCGCCTTGGGCGCGGCAACCGGCGCTCTGGCGCAGGATGTCTGGCCGTCTCGGCCGATCAAGTTCATCGCGCCTTTCCCGCCAGGTGGTCCGGTGGACCAGACGGCCCGGGTGCTGGCGCAAAAGCTCAGTGACGCACTGGGCCAGCCGGTCGTCATCGAGAACATTGCCGGTGCGGGCAGCACGGTGGGCCTGGTTCGGCTGACCCAGGCGCCTGCCGACGGCTACACCATCGCGATGGGCCATGTCGGCGGGCTCAGCATCGCACCGCACATGTACGCCAAGGTGGGCTTCGACCCCCTCAAGAGCTTTGCGCCGGTCACGGTGCTGGCGGACTACGCCAATGTGTTGGTGGTCAATGCCAATGAGCCCTACAAGTCGGTGGCCGAAATCATCAAGGCGGCCAAGGACAACCCCGGAAAGCTCACCTATGGCTCTTCGGGCAATGGCTCATCCAACCACCTCTCAGGCGAGCTGCTGGCGAGCATGGCCGGCGTGAAGTTCACCCATGTTCCCTATCGCGGCACCGCGCCGTCCATGAACGACTTGCTGGCCGGGCGGCTCACGTTCATGTTCGACGTGCTGCTCAACTCCATGCCCCATATCCAGACGGGCAGGCTGCGCGCTCTGGCCGTCACCAACCAGAGCGGCGTCCCTAAATTGCCGGGCGTGCCGACTTTGTCGCAGTCGGTGCCGGGATATGAAGTGCTGGGCTGGGTGGCCTTGATCGCGCCAGCGGGCACGCCGCCACGAATCGTGGACCGGCTTCGAGCGGAAACCGAGAAGATCATGAAGATGCCTGAGGTGATCGCCTCTTACGCCACAGTCGGCTTCGACGCCAGGACAGGCACGCCTGAGCAGTTGCTGGACCTGATCAAGAAGGACCTGGATTTGTGGGGGCCGATCGTAAAATCCACCGGCGCCACGGCCCAATAGGCCGATCAGAGCGCGTCGCAGATCACGCCACCGCCCAGGCAAACCGGGCCGTCGTACAGCACAGCCGACTGGCCGGGCGTCACCGCCCACTGGGGCTGACTGAAACCCAGATGAAACCCGGCGCTGCTTGCGCGTGCCAGGGTGCAGGGCGCATCGGCCTGGCGGTAGCGCGACTTGGCGGCATAGGTGCCCGGCGCGGGCGGCTCGCCCGCCACCCAGTTCGCGTCATCCGCATCCAGCGCCAATGACTGCAGCCATGCGTGATCGTGGCCTTGCACCACCCACAGCGTGTTCTTGTGCATATCCTTGCGCGCCACAAACCAAGGCGCGTGCTCGCCGCCGCCGCGCTGCGCGCCTTTGTCCTTGATGCCGCCTATGCCCAGGCCCTGGCGTTGGCCCAGGGTGTAGAAGCTCAGCCCTTGATGCTGGCCGATCACGCGGCCGCGCTCGTCCTTGATCGGGCCGGGCTCCTTGCTGATGTAGCGGTTGAGAAATTCTCGGAACGGCCGCTCGCCGATGAAGCAAATGCCGGTGGAGTCCTTTTTCTTCGCGTTGGGCAGACCGATCTCCTGCGCGATGCGGCGCACCTCGGTCTTTCGGATTTCGCCCACAGGAAAAAGCGTCTTCGACAGTTGTGCCTGGTTCAGGCGATGCAGAAAGTAGCTCTGGTCCTTGGTGTCGTCCAGGCCCTTGAGCAACTGGAAGCTGCCCCCGTGCTCGCGCACCCGCGCGTAGTGGCCAGTGGCGATCTTCTCAGCACCCAAGCGCATGGCATGGTCCAGGAAAGCCTTGAACTTGATCTCGGCATTGCACAGTACATCAGGGTTGGGTGTGCGGCCGGCCTGGTACTCGCGCAGGAATTCGGCGAAGACGCGGTCCTTGTACTCGGCCGCGAAATTGACATGCTCGATCTCGATGCCAAGTAGATCGGCCACACTGGCAGCGTCGATGAAGTCCTGGTTGGACGAGCAATACTCGCTGTCGTCGTCATCCTCCCAATTTTTCATGAAGATGGCGATGACCTCATAGCCCTGCTGCTTGAGCAGATGCGCGCTCACCGCGGAGTCCACGCCCCCGCTCAGACCAACAACGACACGTGGCTTGCGATTCATCCTAGAAGCAGCAGTTGACCGCTTATTTTCAGCAGGAAGTGCCTGTGAGCATTGAGCGATTTGGCCTTGAAGTCCCTCCCCCATTGGGTGAGAGCGCTACGCACTCGATTGAGCGCCTGGCAAGCCCGCTGGCGGCGTTGCTCCTCCTTGCAGGCAACAGCCTGCTGCGTCGTCGCGCCTTGCCATCCGGCTTGCCAGGCGCCCACTCGAGCGCGTCCAACTGTTGCTTCTAGGATCATTTGTGCGATTATCCCAGTGGACGTACAACCCTATGCTTCTTCGGCCCACCCCTGCGCCATTTCCGCACCCACGCATGTCGCCTACCGGCATGGCGACGGCGGGGGCCATCCACGTCGCCTTGCTGTGGCTGCTGCTGCAGCATGCGCCGGTGCAGGAGACGATTCGCTACGTGAGCCTTCAATATGCGCGGCCTGCGAGCCCCAGCGCGCAACCGGTCCCGGCGCGCAACCGCGCGATCAGCCTGCAGACGCCCAGCCAGACCGACAGCACTTCGGTGTTTTCCAGAACGCCAGAGTCCAGCGTGCCGCTCAAGACAACCACCGAATTGCCCGACACGCTGCAGGCCAGGAAGCCGGTGCCCGGACCCCGCAACAGTCAGGCTGCGCCCGCGCCCGAGCCGCCGCCAGTGCCTGTGGTGGCGCCGGCGCCTGAGTTGTCCGTGCCGGCGCCCGTTCCTGAACCTGTGCCTGCGCCACAGCCTTTGCCCGAGCCTGTCCCTGCACCCCTTCCGGTTGAGGTGCCGCCGCCTGTTGTCCGGCCAGTGCCTGTGCCGGAGCCCGTGCTCGCGCCTGTGCCACCGCCGCTGCAAGTTCCGGCGCCTGCCCCGGTTCCCGTGCCAGTACCCGCGCCAGTGCCAGTGCCAGTGCCAGTGCCAGTGCCAGTGCCAGTGCCAGTGCCAGCACCAGCACCGGCACCAGCACCAGCACCAGCGCCCGCACCCGCACCCGCACCCGTAGCAGCGCCGGCGCCGGCACCCGTAGCAGCGCCGGCGCCGGCACCCGTAGCAGCGCCGCAGCCTGCGCCTGCTCCTCCGGCGCCAGTCGCAGCGCCTGTACCTGTGCCTGCGCCTGCTGCACCCGCAGCAGCAGGCGCACCCGCGCCAGCATCGATCCAACCCGCGACCCGGCTGCAAGGACCGGTGACGGATGCGCCGGCCGGCCCGGGCTCCTCCGGGCCCTCCAGGGCAACGCCGGCGCTGGTGGCGCCTCCGGCCGCTGGCGGTGGATGGGGGATTCCCGCGCCTGCTGCGGTCGCGCCGCGCGCGCCAGCTGCATTGCCCCCCGCACCGGTCGTGATACCGGCCATCCCGCCACACCCCGGTCCATTCCGGATTCAGCGTCAACGCAGTCTTGCCGAAATGGCCAACGAACAACTGCGAAGAAACAAGCCCAAAGACCCGCTGGCCGAGGGCATGGAAGGCTCGGCCGTTGACGATTGCCTGCATGCGCCGCGCGCACCGCAAGCGGTTGGCGGTCTGCTGGCCGTGCCCGATCTGGCGGCGCGCGCGCTGTCAGGGCGCTGCGCGAAATAGGCCATTGCGATGCGCAACCAGTCCGTTCGCGTTGAGCTTGTCGAAACGCCCGCTTGCGAATGGAAGACCTGCAGAAGGCGTCGATCATTCGACAAGCTCAGAACAGGCCACGCTCAATTTGAGGCGGCGACATGATCGATGTACTTGTCATTGGCGGAGGCAACGCCGCGCTGTGCGCAGCACTGATGGCGCGCGAAGCCGGCGCCAGTGTCTTGTTGCTGGAGGCCGCACCGGCGCAGTGGCGCGGCGGCAATTCCATGCATGTGCGCAATTTGCGCTGCATGCACGATGCGCCGCAGGACGTGTTGGAAGGTGCGTATTCGGAGCAAGAGTTCTGGGAAGATTTGCTCAAAGTGACAGGCGGCGCCACCGACGAGAAATTGGCCCGGCTGGTGATTCGCGCCTCATCCAATTGCCGTGACTGGATGCGCCGCCATGGCGTGCATTTTCAGCCTTCGCTCGCGGGCACGCTGCATCTGTCGCGCACCAACGCCTTCTTCATGGGCGGCGGCAAGGCCCTGGTCAATGCGTACTACCGCAGCGCGCAGCAATTGGGCGCGCAGGTGCGCTACAACGCGCCGGTTGATTCACTCGAACTGCAAGGCGGGCACTTTGTCGCGGCGCGACTGGGGGTCGAACGCATCGAGGCGAAAACTTGCGTGCTGGCCTGCGGCGGCTTCGAGTCCAACCTGGCGTGGATGCGCGAAGCCTGGGGCCAGAATGATCGCGGCGAATGGCCGGCCGACAATTTTCTGATTCGCGGCACGCGCTTCAACCAGGGTGTGCTGCTCAAACACATGATGGATGCGGGTGCCGACATCATTGGCGATCCATCGCAGTCGCATTGCGTGGCCATCGATGCGCGCGCGCCGCTGTATGACGGCGGCATCGTGACCCGTGTCGACTGTGTGTCGCTGGGCGTGATGCTCAACCGCGATGCGCAGCGCTTCTATGACGAGGGCGAAGATTTCTGGCCCAAGCGTTATGCCATCTGGGGTCGCCTGGTGGCCCAGCAGCCAGGGCAGATCGGCTACTGCATCATCGACAGCAAGGCCGTGGGCCGTTTCATGCCACCGGTGTTTCCAGGTGTGCGCGCCGACACGCTGCCCGAGCTGGCAAGGCAGCTCGGCCTGGATGAAGCGGCCTTCATGAAAACGCTCACTGACTTCAATGCCGCATGCCAACCGGGCAGCTTTGACCACACCGTGCTGGACGACTGCGCGACGCACGGCATCACACCAGCCAAGACGCACTGGGCGCGCACCATCGATGCACCGCCCTTCTACGGCTACGCGCTGCGCCCAGGCATCACCTTCACCTACCTCGGATTGAAGACCGATGAAAATGCGGCCGTCTATTTTGACGGCAAGCCCAGCAGCAACCTGTTTGTCGCGGGCGAGATGATGGCGGGCAATGTACTGGGCAAGGGCTACACCGCTGGCGTCGGCATGAGCATCGGCACGGCCTTTGGCCGGCTGGCCGGTAGCCGCGCCGCGCAGGCCTGCGTGAAGGGGGCGCAACATGCAGCAGCTTGAAGCGCTCACCCGCGAGGCGTCGGCCCTGGCTGGCGGCGCGCCCATGGGGGCACATGAATCAGAGGCCGCGAGACAGTTGCAGATTTGCAATGCCTGCCGCTACTGCGAAGGCTTTTGCGCTGTGTTTCCGGCCATGACCCGGCGCATTGAATTCGCCAAGGCCGACGTCCATTACCTCGCCAACCTGTGCCACAACTGCGGCGCCTGCCTGCACGCCTGCCAGTACGCGCCGCCGCATGAGTTTGCAGTCAATGTGCCGCAGGTGATGGCGCAGCTGCGCCTGCAGACCTACGGCGACTATGCCTGGCCGCACCCTCTGGGCGCGCTGTACCGACGCAACGGGCTGACCCTGGCCTTGGCCACCGCTGGGGCGTTGGCACTGTTTCTGGTGCTCCTGCTGCAGGCGCGCGGCGCCTTGATGCATGCGCCTCTGGCCGGCAATTTCTATGCGGTGTTCCCGCACAACACGCTGGCTTTGACGTTCGGTGGGGTGTTTGCATTCGCCATGCTGGCGCTGGCGATCGGCGTGGGCAAGTTCTGGCGGGCGGTCTCGCTTGGCGACGGCCCCGCATCACCGGTTCCATCGGCAGCCGTAGCCGAGGCCGCGCGCGATGCCATGATGCTGACCTACCTGGGCGGCGGCCATGGCGACGGCTGCAATGAAACCGACGACGGCTTCACACTGTGGCGCAGACGTTTTCATCACCTCACCTTCTACGGCTTCATGCTGTGCTTTGCCGCGACCGGCGTGGCCACGCTCTATCACTACCTGCTGCGCTGGCCCGCGCCTTACCCTTTGACCAGCCTTCCCGTGCTGCTGGGCACGGCCGGTGGCGTGGGCTTGCTGATAGGGCCTGCAGGACTGTGGTGGCTCAATCTTCATCGCCATCCGATGCATGGCGACGCCGCGCAAAAACCAATGGATCGCGGCTTCATCGCGCTCTTGTTCCTGACGAGTGCCACCGGCTTGGCGCTGCTGGCCTGGCGCGATGGTGCGGCCATGGGTTTGCTGCTGTCGCTGCACCTGGCGGTGGTGATGGCGCTGTTTCTCACGCTGCCCTATGGCAAATTCGCGCACGGCATCTACCGCAGCGCGGCTTTGCTGAAATTCGCCATCGAAAAGCGCCAGCCCAATCGACTGACGCTGGGCGCTGACTGATCAAGGAGACAAGACAATGAAACCCGGCATGCTGCAGATACCGTCGATGAAGGGGCAATGCTCAGCCGCTGAATGGCAGGCGCGTGTGGACTTGGCCGCGTGCTATCGCCTGGTGGATTTCTTTGGCATGGCCGACATGATGGCCAACCACATTTCATCGCGCGTGCCGGATGAAGAAGGCGCATTTCTCATCAACCCCTACGGGATGATGTACGACGAAATCACCGCGTCCTGTCTGATCAAGGTCGACTTGGCCGGCAAGGTTTTGTCCCAGCCCGACTTCGGCGATCTGAACTACGGCATCAACAAGGCGGGCTATGTGATTCACAGCGCGGTGCACGAAGCGCGGCCGGAAGTGGGCTGCGTGATTCACACCCATAGCTGGGCTTCGATGGCGGTCTCGTCACTGGACTGCGGCTTGTTGCCTTTGACCCAGACTGCCATGCGCTTTCTGAAGATCGGCTACCACGAGTACCAGGGCGTGGTGCTCAACACACAAGAGCAGGCTTCGTTGATCCGGGACCTGGGCCAGGGCGAAGCACTGATGCTGCGCAACCACGGCATCCTGGTGGTCGGCCGCAGCGTGGGCGAGGCCTTCAATTGGACGCACCGGCTGGAGTTGTCTTGCCGCGCACAGATTGGCGCCATGGCCTGCAACAGCCCGATGCGCCCAGTGCCTGCGCAGGTGCTCGAAGAAACCTGGAACAACTACCAGCCCGGCACGCGCCGACCCTATGGCGTGATGGAGTGGTCGGCACTCTTGCGCAAACTCGATCGGATTGATCCGAGCTTTCGTGAGTGACGATCAAAGACTCGCCAGCACCCGGTCCACCATCACACCCGATTGCCCCAGATAGTTGGCCGGATCGCACATGCGTGCGAGCGCGGCGCGGTCCAGGTGCTTGTTGATTTCCGGGTGCTCGGCCAGCAGGTCCAGCAGATGGCGGCGGGTCTTCACTGCTTCGCGGCAGATGTCATAGACCAGGTCGTGTGCATACTCGCGGCCAATGTAGGGGCCCAGGCCCATCATCACGGCTTCGGACATCACCAGGCCGTGCGTCATGTCGATGTTCTCGCGCATGCGCGCTTCGTCCACCTCCAGGCCTTCGATCACGGCGCGTGACTGCTTGAGCGCGCCAGCCATCAGGCAGAAGGTCTCGGGCAGCACGATCCATTCGATTTCCCAGGGGCCGGTGGAGCGCTCGTGGTCGGCCACCATCGCGTCCATCAGCGCGGCCGCGTGCTGGCGCACCACCGAGATGGCGGCGTGGATGTAGCACGATGAGATCGGGTTGCGTTTTTGCGGCATGGTGCTGCTGGAGCCGCGGCCGTGGTAGTAGGGCTCATAGACCTCACCCACTTCGGTCTGCATCATCAGCTTCACATCCATGCTGAGCTTGCCCAGCGTGCCGCCGACCAGGCCCAGGAAGGCGCCCACTTCGGCGATCGAATCGCGAATGGTGTGCCAGGCGATCAGTGGCTGGCCCAGGCCCAGTTCCTTCATCAGGCCGGCTTGGGTTTGCATGGCCCCTGTTTCCAGAGAAGCCAGGGTGCCGGCCGCGCCCGCAAATTCACCCACCAGCACGCGCGGGCGCAACTGCGACAGACGCTCGCGGTGGCGTTCAATGGCAGAGAGCAGCCCGGCCATCTTGTAGCCGAAGGTCACGGGGATGGCCTGCTGCAAATTGCTGCGGCCGATCATGGGTGTGTCGCGGTGTTTGCGCGCCAGCTCGGCCAGCGCGCGCGAGATGGCGGTGAGTTCGGCATCGACCAGCACCAGCGCCTCGCGAATCTGCAACACGGTGGCGGTGTCGGTGATGTCCTGCGTGGTGGCGCCCCAGTGGCAATACTCGCCCAGCTTGCCCGCGCACAAGGCGTTGAGCTGTGACACCACGCCCAGCACCGGGTAGCCGATGCGCTCGGTCTGCTGGCGCAACTTGTCCATGTCGATCTGGTCCAGGTGGCAATGCCTGACTATCTCGTCTGCCGCTTCCTGCGGAATCAGGCCCAGACTTCCCTGCACCCGTGCGAGCGCCGCCTCGATGTCCAGGTACTTCTGCGTTCGGTTTTCATCGGACCAGACCTGGCGCATGGCCTCGCTGGTGAAGATGCCCTGGAAGATGCTGGAGTCGATGATGCTGGCGGCCATGATGATCCTTCAACCGGGGTTCAAGACAGTGAGATGCGAGTCAGCAATGCCTGCGCCTTTTGCAGCACGGGCTTGTCCACCATTCGCCCGTCTACCCGCGCGGCGCCTGGTGATGCCTGGGCTGCGGCGACCACGCGCTGCGCCCAATCGATGTCCGCCGGGGTAGGCTGCATGGCCTGATGCAGGGTGAGCACCTGCGAAGGATGAATGCACATCTTGGCGCCAAAGCCGGTGGCCCGCGCGAAGGCCCAGTCGGCCAGCAGGCGGGCAGGGTCTTCCAGCGCGGCGGTGACGCCTGCGATTGGCGCGGCCAGCCCGGCGCGGCGTGATTCGATCGCCAGCACGCTGGCGGCATGCAACAGGCCGCGCTCGTCATCTGGCAGGTCCAGGTCGAGCGCGTAGTCGATGGTGCCAAAGGCCAGCCGTTGCACGCCCGGCACGTCTGCCAACGCGCCAGCGGCGGACACACCGCGTGCGGTTTCTACCAGCAGCACCAGAGCGCAGCCGGCGGGCAGGCGCCCCACCACCTGCCGCACCTGCTCGGGGTCTTCCGCCTTGGGCAGCATGATGCCGTCGGGTGCCGCGTGTGCCAGCCAGTCGAGCTCTTCGCTGTACCAGGGTGTTGACGCATCGTTGATGCGCACCAGCAGAGACACCTTGCCGCGTTCGCGGGCCTGCAGCCAGCGCCCGACATCTTCGCGGGCCTGACGCTTGTGCTCGGGCACGACTGCGTCTTCCAGATCCAGGATAACGGCGTGCGTGCCGCAGCCTGCGGCTTTGTCAAAGCGCTCGGGCCGGTTGCCGGGCACGAACAGGTAGGTCAGTGGGGCGGGGTTCATGGCGTGGTCCTCTTGTTGGGTGTGAGTCAGATGGCGCGCGCCTCGCGCAGAGCAGCGATCTGCTGCGCGCTGTAGCCCAGTTGCGACAGTATGCTTTCGCTGTGCTGGCCCAATGCCGGCACAGCATCCATACGCGGCTGGTCGGCGCGGGTCAAGCCCGGTGGCAGCAGGGCGGGAACAGTGCCTGCGGAAGTCTCCACTTCACTCCAGCGGCCACGCGCCTTCAGTTGCGGATGATTCCATACCTCGTGCATGGTGTTGACCCTGGCGTTCGCAATGGCCGCTTCATCGAGCCGGTCCAACACCTGTTGCGCGGTGAGCGATGCAAAGCAGTCGATGATGATCTGGTGTAACTCTTGCCTGGCCGCACTGCGCCGGGAATTGTTGGAAAAGCGCGGGTCCTGCGCGAGTTCGGGCAGCAGCAGAACTTTTTCGCAGAACAGCACCCATTCGCGCTCGTTCTGCAGGCCCAGCATCACCGTGGCGCCATCGCCCGCGGTGAAAGGGCCATACGGGTAGATGGTGGCGTGGCTGGCGCCAGCGCGCGGTGGCGGCGCCGCGCCATCGAATGCGTAGTACATCGGAAAACCCATCCACTCCACCAATGATTCGAGCATGGACACGTCAATGTGCCGTCCGCGCCCGGTCTTGTTGCGCTCGAGCAGCGCCGCCAGGATGTTGGAGTAGGCATACATTCCCGCCGCGATGTCGGCGATGGAGTTGCCCGACTTGGCCGGCTCCTGGGCGCTTCCCGTCACCGACAGAAAGCCCGCTTCACTCTGGATCAGCAGGTCGTAGGCTTTCTTGTCGCGATAGGGGCCATCACCGCCGTAGCCCGAGATGTCGCACACGATCAAGCCCGGCTTTTGCGCGGACAGCGCAGCGTAGGACAAGCCCAGCCGGTCAGCCGCGCCGGGTGCCAGGTTTTGCACCAGCACGTCGGCCTGCTCCAGGATCAGGCGCTGCAAAATCCGCGCCGCCTCGGGGTGCTTCACATCCAGCGTGAGGCTCTCCTTGGATCGGTTGGTCCAGACGAAGTGAGAAGACAGGCCGTGCACGCGCTCGTCATAGCCGCGCGCAAAGTCGCCACTGCCCGGGCGTTCGACCTTGATGACTCTGGCGCCAAGATCGGCCAGTTGTCGGGTGGCGAACGGCGCGGCGATGGCGTGCTCCAGCGTGACTACGGTGATGCCTTGCAAGGTACTCATCTTGTTCCTTCGGTGGGTGGTGTCGGGGTGTCGACGCGCTCGTGCGCGTCCTGCCCGGCAGGTCTTTTGCTACCGCGACACGCTCGCATCGGTGTAGATCAGCGACACCGGATGGCGCGTGCCGGCCAGGTAGTCCTCCATACAGCGCAGCACCAGCGGGCTGCGGTGGCGCGATGCGCTGTCGCGAACTTCTTGCGGCGTCAGCCACAGCGTGCGCACGATGCCGGTGTCCAGCGCACGACTCGGATCATGAGCGCCCAGCTCACCGCAAAAGGCAAACCGCAGGTAGGTGATGTCTTCGCCCGTCGCCTCGCGCTGGAAGCGAGACAGGTAGATGCCCACCAGTTCGCTGGGTGCGAATGCATACGCAGTTTCCTCCAGCGCTTCGCGGGCGCAACCCTCGGCCGGCGATTCGCCTGGGTCGAGGTGGCCGGCGGGGTTGTTCAGCCGCAGGCCCTCGGAGGTTTCTTCTTCGACCAGGAGGAAGCGGCCATCACGCTCGATGATCGCGGCCACGGTCACGCTGGGGTGCCATCGGTTGTTCATGGTGCATTATGTGCATCTGCGCCGCAGTCATCCGCTCGAAGCTTGTCTCGCGCTGCGAGGAATGCGACACAATGGCCTGTCGCGGCTCTTTCCCCAACTGACCATGCCTCATCTCTCAGAATTGCTCTCGCGTGCCGTCCTGGCGGGCTGCCTGCTTGCCGGCGGCCTGGCGACTGCGCCCGCAATCGCGCAAAGCAGCGCGCCGGCTTCGGCCCCCGCGGTCGCCGCATCGCCGCCCATCGCCGCTACAGCCTCGGTGCCAGTGCTGCCGCAGATCAAGGCGCCCGAAGCGCCAGCCAATCCATATGGCCTGCAGGCCGTCTGGCACCAGGGCGACTGGGTGGCCCGCAGCACGCTCCTGATACTGGTCATCATGTCCTTGGCCAGTTGGTATGTGTTGATCAGCAAGCTGATCGTGCAGGCCCGCATGGGCATGCAGGGCCGGGCAGCCAATGAGCGTTTCTGGAAGGCCGACACCGTGCGGCAAGGGATCGAAACGCTTCAGAAGGGCGGCCCCTACCGTTTCATCGCCGACTCGGCGATGAACGCCTCGCGCAGGCACGAGGGCCTGATCGGAAAGGTCGATCTGAACACCTGGGTCGCGCAAAGCATAGAGCGAGCCGTGGCCACGGTGCACAGCCGCACGCAAGAGGGCCTGGCGGTGCTGGCCACGGTGGGCTCGACCGCGCCCTTCGTGGGCCTGTTTGGCACCGTCTGGGGCATCTACAACGCGCTGGTGAAAATAGGCGCGTCCGGCCAGGCGTCCATCGACAAGGTGGCAGGGCCGGTGGGAGAGGCGCTCATCATGACCGCCATCGGCCTGGCCGTCGCGGTGCCGGCGGTGCTGGGCTACAACTGGCTGGTGCGGCGCAACAAGGTGGCAATGGACACAGTGCGCGGATTTGCCTCCGATCTTCACACGGTGCTGCTCGCCGCAGGCGGCAAGAGCTGACGCTGCGATGGCGATTCGCTTCCCGCATCAGGTCGAGCAGGGCGAAGACCCGCTGATCGCGACCATCAACACCACGCCGCTGGTGGACGTGATGCTGGTACTGCTGATCATCTTTCTGATCACCATCCCGGTGGTCAACAGCTCCATTCTTGTGAACCTGCCACGCGAACCCAACCAGGTGCGCGAGGCCCAGATCGACAAAGTCATCATTTCGGTGGATGCCCAAGGCGCGACCTACTGGTTCGACACTCGCCTGCCAGCGCAGCAGGACTTGCTGGACCTGCTGGAGCGGGTGGCCGCCATGCGGCCGCAACCGGAAGTTCACATCCGCGGCGATGTGCGCGCCGACTATGAAGCCATAGGCCGGGTCGTCTATGCGGCACAGCAAATGGGCATTGCGCGCATTGGCTTCATCACCGAGCCGCCGGGAGGGCCTTGAGCATGGGCATTCCTTTCATTGACGAGAGCCAGAACCAACCCGAGGTCATGGTCGATATCAACACCACGCCTTTGGTGGACGTGCTGCTGGTGCTGCTGGTCATGCTGATCATCACCATTCCGATCCGGCTGCATTCGGTCAGCATCGATATGCCGGGCAAGCAGGCACCGCCTCCTTTGGTGCCGCCCGAGGTGGTGCAGCTGGAGGTGACGCCGGCCGGCAGCTACGTCTGGAACGGCCAGCTCCTGGCCAACCGGGCCGAGCTGGAAGCCCGCCTGCAGGCTGCGGCTGCGCTGCAGCCCGAGCAGCCGGAAATCCACTTGCGCCCCAGTCGCGCCGCCAAATACGACGCGGTGGCCGCCGCACTGGCCAGTGCCCAGCGCCTGGGCCTGGTCAAGATCGGGCTGGTCGGGTCGGAGCAGTTCGCGCCGTAAGACAACTATCTGGCGTTCATCTGCGATGGGTCAAATGGCCGCAGTCGCAAGTTAGGTAAGGTGACCCCGGTGATGTGCCGACGAAGCGGTCTCAAGCTGCGGGTCGGCTCTTCATGTAAGCTTCCGCTGCGCAATAAATAACAAGCGCTTCATTGACAGAGGAGAGTCGTCCATGCTGATAGGCGTTCCCGCCGAGACTACGGTGGGTGAAACCCGTGTTGCCGTCACCCCCGAGACGGCCAAGAAACTTCAGGCGCAAGGGCACACCTTGCGCATCCAGTCGGGGGCGGGCGTGGCCGCCAGTGCCACCGATGAAGCCTACCAGGCGGTGGGCGCCGAGATCACCGATGCGGCCGGCGCTTTTGGCTGCGAACTGGTGCTCAAGGTGCGCAACGCCTCTGAAGGCGAAGTCGCCCTGATGAAGCCCGGTACCACGGTGGTGGGCATGCTCAATCCCTTCGATGCCACCGGCCTGCAGCGGCTGGCCGCGGCCAAGCTGACCAGCTTTGCACTGGAAGCAGCGCCGCGCACCACCCGGGCGCAGAGCATGGACGTGCTGTCTTCGCAGGCCAACATCGCCGGTTACAAAGCCGTGATGATGGCGGCTAACCTTTACCAGCGCTTCTTCCCCATGCTCATGACCGCCGCTGGCACCGTGAAAGCGGCGCGCGTGGTCATCCTGGGTGTGGGTGTGGCCGGTCTGCAGGCGATTGCCACAGCCAAGCGTCTGGGCGCGGTGATCGAGGCTTCGGACGTGCGGCCCAGCGTGAAAGAGCAGGTCGAATCGCTTGGCGCCAAGTTCATCGACGTGCCCTACGAAACCCAGGAAGAGAAGGAAGCTGCTGAAGGCGTGGGCGGCTATGCCCGGCCCATGCCGCAAAGCTGGCTGGACCGTCAAAAGGTGGAAGTGGCCAAACGCGTGGCCCAGGCCGACGTGGTCATCACCACCGCCCTGATTCCTGGGCGGGCGGCGCCGGTGCTGGTCACTGAAGACATGGTGCGCGCCATGAAGCCCGGTTCGGTCATCGTCGACCTGGCCGCGCCTGCGGGTGGCAACTGCCCGTTAACAGAGCCCGGGCGCATTGTGTCAAAGCATGGCGTCACCCTGGTGGGCGAGACCAACATCCCGGCCCTGGTGGCTGCGGATGCCTCGTCGCTGTATGCGCGCAACGTGCTGGACTTCCTCAAGCTGATCCTGCCCAAGGATGGCGGCCTGAAGGTGGACCTGGAAGACGACATCGTGGCGGCCTGCCTGATGACCCAGAACGGCGAAGTGCGTCGGAAATAAAGACAAGACACAAGAGGAAACGCGTCATGGAAGTCTCCCACACCATCATCAACCTGATCATCTTCGTGCTGGCCATCTATGTGGGCTATCACGTGGTCTGGACCGTCACCCCCGCGCTGCATACGCCGCTGATGGCCGTGACCAACGCCATCTCGGCCATCGTCATCGTCGGCGCCATGTTGGCAGCGGCCCTGACCGAAACCACCCTGGGCAAGACCATGGGCGTGCTGGCCGTGGCCCTGGCCGCAGTCAACATCTTCGGCGGCTTCCTGGTGACGCGCCGAATGCTGGAGATGTTCAAGAAGAAAGAGAAGAAGGCGCCTGCTGGCGCTGAGGGAGCGGCTAAATGAGTATGAACCTTGTCACGCTGCTCTATCTTGTAGCTTCTATCTGTTTCATCCAGGCCCTCAAAGGCCTGTCGCATCCCACGACGTCCATCCGCGGCAATCTATTTGGCATGATCGGCATGGCCATTGCCGCGCTGACCACCGCCGCGCTGATTGTCGAAATCTCTGGCGGTCAGGCCCGAGGCATGGTCTGGGTTTTCATGGGTCTGGTGGTGGGCGGGGGCTATGGGGCCTACCGCGCCAAGACGGTGGAAATGACCAAGATGCCTGAGCTGGTGGCCTTCTTCCACAGCATGATCGGCTTGGCGGCCGTCTTTATCGCAGTGGCGGCGGTGGCCGAGCCACACGCGTTTGGCATTGTGGCCAAGGGCCTGCCCATTCCTGCGGGCAATCGGCTGGAGCTGTTCCTGGGCGCGGCGATTGGCGCCATCACCTTCAGCGGCTCGGTCATCGCGTTTGGCAAGCTCTCGGGCACCTACAAGTTTCGACTGTTTCAGGGTGCGCCGGTGCAGTTCCCTGGCCAGCACAAGCTCAACCTGTTGCTGGGCATTGTCACCGTTGCTCTGGGCCTGGTGTTCACCTTCACCGGCAACTGGACGGCGTTCCTTGCGATGCTGGCGCTGGCCTTCGTCATGGGGGTGCTGATCATCATCCCGATTGGTGGGGCCGACATGCCGGTGGTGGTGTCCATGCTCAACAGCTATTCGGGCTGGGCGGCTGCGGGCATCGGCTTTAGCTTGAACAACAGCATGTTGATCATCGCTGGCTCTCTGGTGGGCAGCTCGGGCGCCATCCTGTCCTACATCATGTGCAAGGCGATGAATCGCTCGTTCTTCAACGTGATCCTGGGTGGCTTTGGCGGCGACAGTGGTCAGGTTGCGGCTGGTTCGGGGGTGCAGCGCAGCGTCAAGAGCGGCAGCGCAGACGATGCGGCCTTTGTGCTGTCCAATGCCGAGACCGTGATCATCGTGCCTGGCTACGGCCTGGCGGTGGCGCGGGCCCAGCATGCGGTCAAGGAGCTGGCGGCCAAGCTCACTGAGAAGGGCATCAAAGTCAAGTACGCCATTCACCCGGTGGCCGGGCGCATGCCGGGCCACATGAATGTGCTGCTGGCCGAGGCCGAGGTGCCTTACGACCAGGTGTTCGAGATGGAAGACATCAACGGCGAGTTCGGCCAAGCCGACGTGGCCATCATCCTGGGCGCCAATGACGTTGTGAACCCTGCGGCCTTGACCAAGGGCAGTGCGATCTATGGCATGCCCATCCTGGAAGCCTACAAGGCCAAGACCGTGATCGTGAACAAGCGCTCCATGGCTGCGGGCTACGCAGGCCTGGACAACGAGTTGTTCTACATGGACAAGACCATGATGGTGTTTGGCGATGCGAAGAAGGTGGTTGAAGATATGGGCAAAGCCATCGAATAAGCAAGCTTGCCTGATGCGATCAAAGGGCCCCTGCCGGGGCCCTTTTTCACGTACGCCTGAGGACATCCTTCGACGTTCGACATGACCTAGGTATAATCATTCACCTCATGGGTGAATAATAAATACAAGACACATGGAAATCACGTTTTCCAGCGAAAAGCTCAAGCGCCAATGCGAGTCGACAGGTGAGCGAAAAAAGTCCTTCGGCGCACCTGCAGCCAAAACCCTGAAGACGCGGCTTGATGATCTTGATGCCGCCACCTGTATGGATGACATGCGGCATCTGCCCGGTCGCTGGGAAGAGTTAACCGGGGACCGCAAAGGTCATTTCTCCTGCCGGCTGGACAAGGCGCTTCGACTGATCCTGCGCCCCATGCGCCAGCCGCCTCCAACAAGGCCCGAAGGGGGAATGGACTGGGCCGCAATTGATAAAGTAACTGTGACGGAAGTGGTGAATTATCATGGCTGAAAATCTGCATCGATATATCCCAAAGGAGGTTTCGCCTCCTGGCGACAGCTTGCGAGACCTGATAGACGAGCGCGGCATCAGTCAGGCCGAACTTGCCCGGCGGCTGGGGCGTCCTGCTCAGGCCATCAACGAGATTATTGCGGCCAAGAAAGAGATCACCGAAGACACTGCGCTTGAGTTGGAGCGCGTGTTGCAGGTGCCGGCGCGGTTTTGGCTGGCGCGTGAGTCGCGGTTCCGTGAGTTTCTTGCGCGCCAGCGCGCCGCACAGGCGGGAAGGGAGGCGCTGCCTTGGGCCCGTCGGTTTCCTCTCAAATCCATGCAGGCTGCAAACTTACTGCCAGCAGGCAGGCTCACGGATTCGTTGCTGGAGCAGATGGTCGAGCCGCTCCTGAGATTCTTTGGAGTGGCATCTACAGAAGGCTGGGCGGCGCAGTACGACACTCTTGCGGCGCAGTTTCGCCGCGCCAGGCCAGAAGTGCAAACGGATGTGGCCGCCATCACCGTGTGGCTTCGCATGGGTGAGGTTGAAGCCGCAAGGAGGGGTGTCGCTGACTTCAGTGCCGCGACACTAGAGACCCAACTGGTGAAAATGCGCGCACTGAGTTTGCGGCCGGCATCGGAAATTGGCAGGGAGCTGGTGCAACTGTGTGCAGATGTTGGCGTTGTGCTTGTGTTCGTGCCGGCCCTGCCCGGCACGCATGTGTCGGGGGTGGCACGGTGGCTGAACGGCAAGCCTTTGATTCAATTGTCTTTGCTGGGAAAGTGGAACGACGCATTCTGGTTCAGCTTTTTCCACGAGGTGGCTCATATCCTTAAGCATCCCCATCGGGCGGTGTTTCTGGATGACGCGTCGGCGGGCGAAGCTGTGAGCTCCCCTGAGGAGCAGGAGGCCAATCGGTTTGCGACAGATGCTCTCGTTCCGAAAGAATATCGGGACGAGCTGGACACTGTGCTGCTGAATGCCCGGAGCGTGGAAGGTCTGGCCAAGCGTATGAAAATCCATCCTGGCATTGTGGTGGGTCAATTGCAGCATCGGGGACGAATCCCATACTCGCATCCGTTGACTCGGCTCAAGGCTCGCTATGAAATATCCGCTAAGCGAATCGTGTAGGCAGGCGAAAATACAGCGACGGATCGTGGGAGTGCGGGTGTTTCCGCGAACTCCTAGGGAAAACACAATCGCCAGTCTGGGCAGTGCGCGACACAATCGATCTGTAACCGGCAAATGGAGAACGAAACAATGAGCGATCTGAGCGACCGTCCCTGGCTGAGTTCCTACTCGCCCGGCGTACCTGCCGACATCGATGCCAGCCAATACAGCTCGCTGGTGCAGTTGATGGAAGAGAGCTTCCAGAAATACGCGGACCGCACCGCCTATAGTTTCATGGGCAAGGACATCGGCTACAGCCAGACCGATTCGAACAGCCGGGCTCTGGCCATCTACCTGCAAGGGCTGGGCTTGGCCAAGGGCGATCGGGTGGCGATCATGATGCCCAACATGCCGCAGTACCCGATGGCCGTTGCGGCCATTCTTCGCGCAGGGCTGGTGGTGGTCAATGTCAATCCACTCTACACGCCGCGCGAGCTGGAGCACCAGCTCAAGGACTCGGGCGCCAAGGCCATCATCATCATCGAGAATTTCGCGCACACGCTGGACCAGTGCATCGCCAACACCCAGGTCAAGCATGTAGTGGTGGCCGCCATGGGCGATCAGTTGGGGCTACTCAAGGGGGCGCTGGTCAACTATGTGGTGCGCAACATCAAGAAGATGGTGCCGGCCTTCAACCTGCCCCACGCGGTGCGATTCAACGAGGCCCTCGCGCAGGGCGCCCGCGGGGCTTTGCAAAAACCGCAGATCGGGCCAGACGACGTGGCGGTGCTGCAATACACCGGTGGCACCACCGGGGTCTCCAAAGGTGCGGTGCTGCTGCATCGAAACATCATTGCCAACGTGCTGCAATCGCAGGCCTGGAATGATCCGGTGATGAAGCTGGTGCCCCCAAACGAGCAGTCCACCGCCGTGTGCGCGCTGCCGCTCTATCACATCTATGCATTCACAGTCGGGATGATGCTGTCCATGCGCACCGGCGGCAAGCTGATCCTCATTCCCAATCCGCGCGACCTTCCCTCAGTGCTCAAGACCTTGTCAAAGCAGACCTTCCACAGCTTCCCCGCTGTCAACACTTTGTTCAATGCGCTGGCCAACCACCCGGATTTCAACACCGTCAACTGGAAGAACCTGAAGGCCTCTGTGGGCGGCGGCATGGCGGTGCAAAGCGCGGTGGCCAAACTCTGGCATGACAAGACTGGCTGCGTCATCTGTGAGGGCTATGGCCTGTCAGAGACTTCGCCATCGGCCTGTTGCAACCCCACCACCATCACCGAGTTCACCGGCACCATCGGCGTGCCGCTACCCAGCACCTACATGAAGCTGGTGGACGACAACGACAAGGAGTCAGCACCCGGAGAGCGTGGTGAGATCGCGATCAAGGGCCCGCAAGTGATGGCCGGTTATTGGCAGCGCCCCGATGAGACCGCCAAGTCCATGACGCCCGACGGTTACTTCAAGACCGGCGATATCGGCACGGTCGATGAGCGCGGCCACTTCAAGATCGTGGACCGCAAGAAGGACATGGTGCTGGTCAGCGGCTTCAATGTCTACCCCAATGAGGTGGAAGAAGTGGTGGGCCAACTCGAAGGCGTGCTCGAGTGCGCGGTGATCGGTGTGCCCGACGAAACATCGGGCGAAGCCGTGAAGCTCATTATCGTCAAGAAGAACCCCAGTCTCACTGAGGCTCAGGTGCGCGACTACTGCCGCGCCAATCTGACCGGCTACAAGCAACCCAAGTATGTGGAGTTCCGCACGGACCTGCCCAAGACCCCGGTTGGCAAGATCTTGCGCAGGGCACTGCGCGAGAAGCAATAAATAGGCGGCGCGCCGCGCAGGTAAGGGCGGCGAAATTCGTGGAGTCTGCAAGCCCGATCACTCATGTTGCGCTTCATCCTCACCCGCCTGTCGCTGATCATCCCGACTTTTTTCGGGATGACGCTGCTGGCGTTTTTCCTGATTCGCCTGGTGCCTGGCGATCCGATCGAGACGCTCGCCGGTGAGCGCGGCATCGACGCAGCCCGCCACGCCAAGCTGCTCAAGGAATACGGCCTGGACCAGCCGGTGCTGGTGCAATACGGCATCTACATCGGCCGGGTGCTGCGCGGCGATCTGGGCAAGTCCATCATCACCCAAGAGCCAGTGCTGCGCGAATTCATCGCCCTATTTCCCGCTACCGTGGAGCTGGCGGTTTGCGCCATTCTTTTCGCCTTGCTGCTGGGTATACCGGCGGGCATCATTGCTGCGGTCAAGCGCAACTCGATCTTTGACCATGGCGTCATGGCCACATCGCTCACCGGCTATTCGATGCCGATATTCTGGTGGGGCCTGCTCCTGATTCTGCTGTTCTCGGTGCAACTGGGGTGGACGCCGGTCTCGGGCCGCATCTCGGTGCAGCACTTCATCGAGCCGACCACTGGCTTTTTACTGATCGACTCACTGCTCACGGGCGACAAGGGCGCCTTCTGGTCCACCGTGCAGCATCTGATCCTGCCCACCATTGTGTTGGGCACCAACCCGCTGGCGGTGGTGGCGCGCATGACGCGATCGGCCATGCTGGAGGTGCTGGGCGAGGACTATATCCGTACCGCCCGCGCCAAGGGCCTGCCGCCGCTGCGCGTGGTGGGCGTGCATGCGCTGCGCAATGCGCTCATTCCGGTGGTCACCGTCATCGGCCTGCAAGTGGGTGTGCTGTTCACCGGCGCCATCTTGACCGAGACGATTTTTTCCTGGCCTGGCGTTGGCAAGTGGTTGATCGAGGCGATCAACCGCCGCGACTACCCGATTCTGCAAGGCGGCATGCTGCTCTTGGGCGGCGTGGTCATGTTGGTCAATCTGCTGGTTGATGTCACCTACGGCATCATCAACCCGCGCATCCGGCAGAGTCGATGACATGACCGCAACCGTGCCCATCCCGACTCTTGCCGCCACGACGCCACCGGGGCCGCTGCGCGAGTTCTGGATTTCTTTCTCCGCCAACAAAGGCGCCGTCATGGGCTTGGTGGTGGTGGTGCTGCTGCTGCTGGTGGCCCTCTTCGCGCCTTGGCTCGCACCGCATGTGCCGGATGAGACGAATAGCGCCGCCTTTCTCAAGCCGCCCGCCTGGCAGGACGGCGGCATGCCGCAGTACTTGCTGGGCACCGATGCCATCGGCCGCGACATCCTCTCGCGCCTGATCTTTGGCGCGCGGCTGTCGCTGTCCATCGGACTGGCGGTGGTGTTGCTGTCGGTGGTCGTGGGCATTGCGCTGGGTCTGATCGCGGGTTTTGCGCGCGGCGTGGTGGAGATCGCCATCATGCGGCTGATGGACATCGTGCTGACTCTGCCCAGCCTGCTGTTGGCCATTGTGATCGTGGCCATTCTCGGGCCCGGCCTGGTCAATGCCATGCTGGCCGTGGCGGTGGTGGTGCTGCCGCACTATGTGCGCATCACCCGCGCAGCCGTGATCGCAGAGGTGTCCAGAGACTACGTGACGGCGGCGCGCATCAGCGGTGCCAGCACGCTGCGCCTGATGTTCAGCGAGGTGCTGCCCAACTGCGCGGCGCCGTTGATCGTGCAGGCCTCGCTGGGCGTGTCCACCGCCATCCTGGACGCGGCAGCCCTGGGCTTTCTGGGCTTGGGCGCGCAGCCGCCTTCGCCCGAATGGGGCACCATGCTGGCCGATGCGCGCGAATTCGTGCTGCGGGCCTGGTGGGTGGTCACTTTCCCGGGGCTGGCCATTTTGCTGGCGGTGCTGGCATTCAACCTCATGGGCGACGGGCTGCGCGACGCGCTCGACCCCAAGCTCAAACGATAGATCGCGCGCCATGCCACTGCTCGAAATCGAAGACCTGCATGTCGAGTTTCCCACCCAGGGAAGCGTCATGCGTGCGGTCGATGGCGTGAGTTTGAGTGTGGAAGAAGGCGAGGTGCTGGGCATCGTCGGCGAATCCGGCTCGGGCAAGAGCGTGACCATGATGGCCTTGATGGGCTTGATCGCCTTTCCTGGGCGGGTGCGCGCCAAGACCTTGCGCTTTGCCGGCCACGATCTGCTGGGGATTGCGGATTCACAGCGAAGGCGTTTGGTGGGCAAGGACATGGCCATGATTTTTCAGGAGCCCACCACCAGCCTGAACCCGTGCTTCACCATCGGCTGGCAACTGGTGGAGACGCTGCGCCTGCATTCACCGCTGGACGCAGCCAGCGCAAAACGGCGCGCCATTGAATTGCTGGAGCAGGTGGGCATACCGGCCGCGCACACGCGGCTGAACGACTACCCGCACCAGATGTCCGGCGGCATGAACCAGCGTGTGATGATCGCCATGGCCATCTCCTGCAATCCGCGCCTGCTGATTGCCGATGAGCCGACCACCGCATTGGACGTGACGGTGCAAGCCCAGATTCTCGATCTGCTGCGATCGCTGCAAGAGGAGCGCGGCATGGCCCTGGTGCTGATCACCCACAACATGGGCGTGGTCAGCGAAATGGCCAAGCGCGTCGCAGTCATGTACGCGGGACAGGTGGTGGAGCAAGGGCCGGTGGCGCATTTGTTTGAGCAGCCCCAGCATCCCTACACCGAAGCCTTGCTTGCGGCGCTGCCCGAGCGCGGGCCAGTTGGCCAGCGTCTGGCCACCATCCCCGGCGTTGTACCTGGCGTGTTCGATCGGCCCGAGGGCTGCCTGTTCGCGCCGCGCTGTGCCTATGCCACGCAGCATTGCACCACTGCTCGGCCACTGCTGCGACAGTGGCCGCCGGGTGAGGTGCGGTGTCACTACCCAATGAGCGACCTCGATCGCCAGGTGGCGATCGAGCGAGACAAGCCGGTGCAGATGGGGGTGAATGCGTGAGCGTCGTTGTTCAGGCCCAGAACCTGCGACAGATTTACAAGATCCGGCGCGGCATGTTCCGTGAGCCGGCGCTGCTGCAGGCGGTGGGGGGCGTGTCGTTTTCCATCGAGGCAGGCAAGACGCTGGCGGTGGTGGGCGAATCGGGCTGCGGCAAGTCCACACTGGCGCGCATGGTCTCGCTGATCGAAAAACCCAGCGAAGGCACGCTCATGCTGGACGGCAGCGATGCCGTCAACACGCCGGCGCAAGACAAGCGTCGCTTGCGGCAAGCGGTGCAGCTTGTGTTTCAGAATCCCTACGGCTCGCTCAACCCGCGCAAGAAAGTCGGCGCCATGCTGGAAGACCCGCTGGCGATCAACACCAATCTGGATAAGGCGCAGCGCGTCGAGAGAGCGCGCGCCATGCTTGCGCAAGTCGGTCTGCGGCCCGAGTATGCCAACCGCTATCCGCACATGTTCTCGGGCGGTCAGCGTCAGCGCATCGCGATCGCGCGTGCGCTGATGCTCAAGCCAAAGCTTCTGGTGGCCGACGAGCCGGTCTCCGCGCTGGATGTGTCGATCCAGGCGCAGGTGCTCAACTTGCTGTCGGACTTGCAGGACGAATTCAAGCTGGCATACCTTTTCATTTCGCACGACCTCGCAGTGGTGCGGCACATCGCGCATGACGTGCTGGTGATGTATCTGGGCCATGTGATGGAGCAAGGCCCGAAAGCCGAAATCTTCGAACGGCCTTCGCACCCCTATACCCAGGCCTTGCTCGCATCCACGCCCGGGGTCGGCGCGCGCCATGTGCAGCGCATCGTGCTCAAGGGCGAACTGCCCTCGCCGCTTGCCCCGCCCAGCGGCTGTGTGTTCTCCAGCCGTTGTCCTTATGCGGCGCCGAGGTGCAGTGCCGAGCGGCCTGAGCCGCTACCGGTGCAAGGGCGGGTTGTCGCCTGTCACTTCGCTGGGCAGTTCCTGGAATCGGGTTTTCCCGCAGTGGCGTCTGCGGATAATGCGGCACTCTCCGGCTGACAGCCAAATCAACTTTTGAAGGAGTCACTCATGAAGTTCTTTCCCCATCGCAAGCACTTTGCGATTGCCGCCCTGGCTCTGGCCGCCACGGCGAGCGTTGGCGCCAAGACCCTGGTTTTCTGCTCCGAAGGCAGCCCGGAAAATTTCTATCCGGGCGTCAACACCACCGGCACTTCATTCGATGGCAACGAGCCCATCTACAACCGCCTGGTCGAGTTCGAGCGCGGCGGCACAAAGGTGGTGCCTGGCCTGGCCGAGCGCTGGCAGATTTCGCCGGATGGGTTGACCTACACCTTCTACCTGCGCAAGGGCGTCAAGTGGCACGACCATCGCAGCTTCAAGCCCACGCGCGACTTCAACGCGGACGACATCATTTTTGGTTTCGAGCGGCAATGGAAGGAAGACAACGCCTTCTTCAAGGTGACCAGCAGCAACCACTCCTATTTCAATGACATGGGCTTGCCCAAGTTGCTCAAGTCAGTGGAGAAGGTCGACGACTACACCGTCAAGATCGTGTTGGACAAGCCCGAAGCGCCTTTCCTGTCCAACTTGGCTATGCCGTATGCGGCGATTCAATCCAAGGAGTATGCCGATGCCATGTTGAAGGCCGGCACACCCGAGAAGATCGACCAGGAGCCGATCGGCACCGGCCCTTTCTACCTGGTGCAGTACCAGAAGGACGCCGTGGTGCGCTTCAAGTCCTTTGCGCGCTACTGGGGCGGCAAGGCCAAGATTGATGATCTGGTCTATGCGATCACGCCCGACGCCTCGGTGCGCTGGGCCAAGCTGCAAAAGGGCGAGTGCCATGTCATGCCCTACCCCAACCCGGCCGACTTGGAGGCGATCCGCAAGGACCCGAACATCCGGGTGCTGGAGCAGCCGGGCCTGAACGTCGGCTACCTGGCCTTCAACACCCAGAAGAAACCCTTCGACGATGTGCGTGTGCGCAAAGCCATCAGCATGGCCATCAACAAGAAGGCCATCATCGACGGCGTCTACCTGGGCACCGGCGTGGCAGCCAAGAACCCGCTGCCGCCTTCCATGTCGGCCTACAACACTGCGATCAAGGATGACCCCTTCGATCCAGTTGCCGCCAAAAAGCTGCTGGCTGCGGCCGGCTTCCCCAACGGCCTGGAGACCGATCTGTGGGCCATGCCAGTGCAGCGCCCCTACAACCCCAATGCCAAGCGCATCGCCGAACTGATGCAGGCCGATCTGGCCAAGATCGGCGTGAAGGCCGAGATCAAGACTTTCGAATGGGGCGAGTACCGCAAGCGCATGCAGGCCGGTGAACACCAAATGGGCATGCTCGGCTGGACCGGCGACAACGGCGACCCCGACAATTTCCTCTACACCCTGCTCGGTTGCGAGTCGTCCAAGACCAATGGCTCCAACGTCGCCAAGTTCTGCTTCCAGCCTTTCGAAGATCTGGTGCTCAAGGCCAAGACCGTCTCCAAGCCGGCAGACCGCGATGCCTTGTACAAGAAGGCCCAGGTCATCTTCAAGGAGCAGGCGCCCTGGTTCACCATCGCCCACGCGGTGCAGCTCAAGCCAGTGCGCAAGGAAGTCATCGACTTCAAGTTGAGCCCATTTGGGCGGCACAACTTCTATGGAGTGGACATCAAGTAGTCATGGGCTTGGCCATCGTCAGCGCCATGCACGAAGAGCTGGCTGCGGTTCTGGAACTGATGCCCGATGAACACAAGCAGCTCGCCGCAGGGCGCGAGTTCTGGCTGGGTCATTTGCATGGGCAGGAGGTGGTGGCCGTGCTCTCGCGGGTGGGCAAGGTGGCGGCTGCCACCACTGCCACCGCGCTGATCGAGCGCTTTGGCGTCACGCGCATGGTCTTCACTGGCGTGGCCGGCGGTCTTGGGCCAGGTGTGAATGTGGGTGATGTGGTGGTGGCCGACAGCTTCATGCAGCATGACATGGATGCCTCGCCCGTTTTTCCCAAGTATGAGATTCCGCTCTACGGCATGAGCCGCTTTGCCACCGACACCGCCTTGTCGGCAAAGTTGGCGCAGGCTGCAGAGCGCGCCTTGCCGGGCGTGGCAGTGCACAGGGGCTTGGTGCTCAGCGGGGATCGCTTTGTCTCAACCACACTTGAATGCCGGGCGCTGCAAGCAGCCTTGCCCGAGGCGCTTGCCGTGGAGATGGAGGGTGCGGCTTTTGCCCAGGTCTGTCATGACTACGGCCTGCCGTTTGCCGCAGTGCGAACCATCTCCGACCGCGCCGACGATGACGCGCATGTGGACTTCGCCCGATTTATCCGCGAGGTCGCCAGCCGCCATTCGGCTGCCATCGTGCGCGAGTTGCTGGCTGCGTCATAGCCGCCAGAGCGCGCCACCGGCCGACGCCGGGCCGCCCCGAGGCGGCCGGGGCCCCCTCGGGGGGGCAGCGCCGCGGCGTAGCCGCAAGCGTGGGGGCACTATCTCAACCAACCTCTTTTGCGGAAGTACCACATCGGGACCAAGGCGCTGGCCACCATCAGGACCAGCGCGTACGGGTAGCCCCATGTCTGTGCCAGCTCTGGCATGAACTGAAAGTTCATGCCGTAGATGCTGGCGATCAAGGTGGGCGGCAGCAGAGCCACGCTGGCCACCGAAAAGATCTTGATGATCTTGTTCTGGTTGATGTTGATGAAACCGACGGTGGCATCCATCAGGAAGTTGATCTTGTCAAACAGGAAGGCGGTGTGGTTGTCCAGCGACTCGATGTCGCGCAAAATTTGCCGCGCCTCCTCGAACTGCCCGGCATTGAGCATGCGGCTTCGCATCATGAAGCTCACCGCGCGGCGGGTGTCCATCACATTGCGGCGGATGCGGCCGTTCAAGTCTTCCTGGCGGGCGATTTCGCCCAGCACTTCACCGGCCAGGGTGTCGGTCACTTCGCCAGCCAGCACTTGCTTGCTGACTTTTTCAAGTTCGTCGTAGATGCCCTCCAGCGTGTCGGCTGAGTATTCGGCGTCGGCGTCGAAGAGTTTGAGCAGTACTTCCTTGGCATCTTCGATCAGCCCCGGCGCGCGGCGCGCGCGCAGGCGCAGCAGCCGAAATACGGGCACGTCTTCATCGTGGATGGAGAACAGCACGCCTTTGCTCTTGAGCGAGTCGTTGGACAGATTGAGTATGAAGGCCACCCGAACCGTGCGCGGTTCTTCGTCATCGGCGATCAGGAAGTCGCTGCGGATGTGAAGATCGCCGTTGTCTTCTTCGTAGAAACGGGCGGACTCCTCGATGTCCTCGTCCATGGCGTCTTCTGGAATGGACAGGCCGAAATACTGCTTGACCCAGCGTTTTTCTTCGATGGTGGGCGACTCAAGGTCGACCCAGATCGGCTGGAACTTGGAGAGCTCTTCCAGCGATTCGATCTCTTCCTGGAAGAGACGCCCGTTGGCGAGCGTGAAGATGTTGAGCATGGCTCACTCCCGTGACTTCGGATGGGTTTTATGGCAGCTGCTGCTTTCAACCCCGTGTCAACGGTGTTGAAAGCTACCGACTGGGGTAGTTTTCCAAGGAGCCTTCTCCAGAAATTGCGACCGCGCGATTATGCCGCGCGCACGGCCTTTCGGGTCAGCCTTGGGATGAGAAATTCTTCTCCTGACCCCTGCCCGGCTAAAAACACCAAGGATTTCAAGCACTTGGAAGCTCTCGGGGAAAACCACCATCGGGGCTGCGGCCATTGAGCAAAATCAATTGCTTTTCACGGTGATTAGGGGCATAGTGGTTTGACCTTCAGAGAATCCAAGTTCCCGGCCGTCGGGCATGCAGGGCGGCCATTTCAACCCGAAATGAAACAGGAGGTCATTCATGAACTTGACGATCAGCGGTCACCATCTCGAAGTCACCCCAGCGCTTCGCAACTATGTGACAAGCAAGCTTGATCGAATCACCAGGCACTTTGACCAGATCGTGGACATCAGAGTGTTGCTTACCGTGGAGAAACTGAAGGAGAAAGAGCGACGACAGCGCGCCGAGTGCAAGATCCGCGTCAAGGGCAAGGACATCTTTGCCGGCAGTTCCGACGAGGATCTTTACGCCGCAGTCGACAAGCTATGCGATGTGCTGGACCGCAAGGTCATCAGCCACAGCACGCGCCTGCAGGACCATCACCATGAGGCCCCTAAGCGCCTGATGTAAGACAGACAATGAAACGAGGGGCGTCCGAGAGGGCGCCTTTTTGTTTTGTGGCGCCAGCGGGTCGCTTCCGGGCCCCGGCCAGCAGGTGTTGGCCCGGCAGGTGCATAATCGTTAACCCGAATATGAACAGACTCGCGTCCATCCTGCCTGCTGCTCAAGTGCTTGTGAGCGTCGATGCCACCAGCAAGAAGCGCGCCTTCGAAGAGGCGGGCCTTCTGTTCGAGAACCTCCACGGCCTGTCCCGCGCTCTGATCACCGACAGCCTGTTCGCTCGCGAACGTCTTGGCTCCACCGGCCTGGGCCATGGCGTTGCCATTCCTCATGGCCGCATCAAAGGCCTGAAGGCGCCCATGGCCGCGCTGTTCCGGCTGGCCCAGCCGATTGGCTTCGACGCCCCGGACGAGCAGCCGGTGGGGCTGCTGATCTTCCTGCTGGTGCCCGAAGCCGCCACCCAGAAGCACCTGGAAATCCTCTCCGAGATCGCCGAGCTGCTCAGCGATGCGCCCTTGCGCGAGAAGATCAAAGCCTGCAACGACGCAGCCGAGCTGCACCGCATGATTGCCACCTGGCAATCCGCCCAGCCCGCTTGAGACCATGCCGGACGGGCTTGAAACACCTGCACCCTTCCTGACGGACCGCCCCCGTCGCACGGCGCCATGAAACCCACGGTCGTCAGCGCCGATGTCTTGTTCGAAGACCACAGGGCCCAGCTCAAATGGGAATGGGTGGCCGGCCTGGGCGCCTCAGAGAGGCGCTTTGACGAGGTTGCCGTGCGGGCCGCCCGCTCGGGCGCCGACCTGGTGGGCTACCTCAACTACATCCATCCTTACCGTGTGCAGATTCTGGGCGAGCGCGAGATCGCCTACCTGACCAACAAGACCCCCGAGGACTGCGCCCGGCGCATCGCCCGCATCGTGACGCTGGAGCCGCCGGTGCTCGTACTGAGTGATAGCCAGGTGGCGCCAGATGCACTGATTGCCATGTGCGAACGCGCGCAGATACCGATGTTCGCCACGCATGAGTCGTCGGCCTTCGTGATCGACGTGCTGCGCGCCTACTTGTCCAAGCACTTTGCCGAGCGCACTTCCATGCACGGCGTGTTCATGGACATTCTGGGCGTGGGTGTGATGATCACCGGCGAATCGGGCTTGGGCAAGAGCGAGCTGGGCCTTGAGCTGATCTCGCGCGGCAACGGCCTGGTGGCCGATGACGCGGTGGACCTCTACCGCACCAACCAGACCACCATTGAAGGCCGATGCCCTGAGCTCTTGCAAAACTTGCTGGAAGTGCGCGGCATCGGTCTGCTGGACATCCGCGCAATCTTTGGCGAAACGGCGGTGCGCCGCAAGATGCGCCTGCACCTGATCGTGCATCTGGTGCGCCGCGAAACCCTGGAGCGCGACTATGAGCGCCTGCCCTATGAGCCCCTCACGCAGGACGTGCTGGGCGTTCCGGTGCGAAAGGCGGTGATCCAGGTGGTGGCCGGGCGCAACATCGCCGTGCTGGTGGAGGCGGCCGTGCGCAACACCGTGCTGCAATTGCGTGGCGTGGACACCTACCAGGAGTTTGTGGAGCGCCACCGCCGGGCGATGGAGCGGGATGAACAACAGTAGCCGGCGAGCCGCGTCACAGGGCGCGCGCATCCCCCACCGGATGTTCGGGCCTGTGCGGGCAGCTTGGCTTGGTGCAGTGGGCGTACAGGCTCAGTGCATGGTCCGCAATCTCAAACCCCTTTGACTTGGCCACCGCGTTCTGGCGCTGCTCGATCAGGGCATCGTAGAACTCTTCCACTCGGCCGCAGTCCAGGCACACTATGTGATCGTGGTGCGAGCCTTCGTTGAGTTCGTACACCGCCTTGCCGCTCTCGAAATGGCTGCGGCTAAGAATGCCGGCCTGTTCGAACTGCAGAAGCACGCGATAGACGGTGGCCAGGCCGATGTCCGATCGCTCTTGCATCAGCACGCGGAACACGTCTTCCGCGGACATGTGGCGCTGGGAGGTCATCTGGAACACGTCCAGTATTTTGAGCCGCGGCGCGGTCGCCTTCAGACCCGTGCTCTTGAGTTCGTCGATGTTGGCCATGATGTTCCAGGTGCAGCCCCCGGGACGGGGTCAACCGCTACAATCGTTTGATCATATCGCTACCGGTTTGCACATGGCCGCCTCATTCTCTCGCACCTCGCGCCTGCTTCTGTCAGTCATTGGCTGCGCCGCGGCTGCCGCCTGCGGCAGTTTCGACAGCGCGAGCCATCGCATCGCGGACAGCATCACGCCCTACAAGGTCGAAGTCGTCCAAGGCAATTTCGTCTCCAAAGAGCAGGTAGAGGCCCTCAAGCCCGGCATGAGCCGCCTGCAGGTGCGCGAGATTCTGGGCACGCCCCTGGTCACCAGCGTGTTTCATGCCGACCGCTGGGATTTTGTCTTCACCCTCAAGCGCCAGGGCGTTGAGCCGCAGCGGCGCAAGCTGGCCTTGTTCTTCAAGGGCGATGCACTTGAGCGCTTCGAGGGCGACACCATGCCCAGCGAAGCCGAGTTCGTCGCCGGGCTGGACAACAAGCGCGTCAATGCTCAGGTTCCGGCGCTGGAGGCCAGCGAGGAAAGTCTGCGTCAGTTCTCGGCCGCCCGGGTGGTGCAGCCCGCAGCCGCCGCTGCGTCGGCGCCAGCGCCCGCTGCCAGAAGCTATCCGCCGCTTGAAGGCCCGTCACGCTGAAAGGGCCGCAACATGGCTGACACTCCTCACCAGGTGGCCGTGGCCGGCGCGAGCGGCCGCATGGGCCAAATGCTGATCGAGGCCATTCGCGCCTCGGGCGACTGCCAACTCGCTGGCGCCCTTGATATCTCCTCCAGCCCTGCAATTGGCAATGACGCCGCCGCCTTTCTCGGCCACGCCAGCGGCGTGCCGGTGCTGGCCGACCCGCGCATGGCCATGGCCCGCGCGCGCGTGCTGATCGATTTCACCCGGCCCGAAGGCACCATGGCGCACCTGAAGGTGTGCCGCGAGCTCGGCCTCAATGCGGTGATCGGCACCACTGGTTTTGGCGAGGGGCAGAAAGAGCAAATCGCCGACGCGGCGCGTGACATCGCCATCGTGATGGCGCCCAACATGAGCGTGGGCGTCAACGTCACGCTCAAACTGCTGGAGATGGCCGCCAAGGCACTGGCCACCGGCTATGACATTGAGGTCATCGAAGCCCACCATCGCCACAAGGTCGATGCGCCTTCGGGCACGGCGCTCAAGATGGGAGAGGTCATTGCCCAGGCGCTGGGCCGCAAGCTCAAAGACTGCGCAGTCTATTCGCGCGAGGGCATCACCGGCGAGCGTGACCCATCCACCATCGGCTTTTCCTCTATCCGGGGCGGCGACATCGTGGGCGACCACACCGTGCTCTTTGCCGGCACCGGCGAGCGCATTGAAATCACCCATAAGTCCGCCAGCCGCGCCACCTATGCCCAGGGCAGCCTGCGCGCGGTCCGCTTTCTGGCTGACAAGCGCAAGGGCCTGTTTGACATGTTCGATGTGCTTGGCCTGAATTCGCCCGCATGAACTTTCTGGACTTGTTCAGCCAGGGGGACGCGGTAACCAAGCTGGTGGCCGTTCTGCTGCTCCTGATGTCGGTTTCAAGCTGGGTCGTCATCTTCTGGAAAGTCTGGCTTTTGCGGCGTGCGGCGACGGATGTCGGGCGCAGCACGGCGGCTTTCTGGCAATCGTCCTCGGTGGGGCAGGCGCAGCAGGCGGTGAGTGCATTCGACCGCGAGTCCCTGGTGCTCCCCCTGATTGTGGCCACGCAGGCCGATGCCCAAGGCGGGCTCGCGCAGGCGGGGGACCGGTCGCAACAGCTCACTCGCGTGCTGCGCGACGCCCTGCACCGGGTGCTGGACAAGCTTCAGTTCGGGCAGGTCTTGCTGGCCACGGTTGGCTCCACCGCGCCGTTTGTGGGGTTGCTGGGCACTGTGTGGGGCATCTATCACGCGTTGACCGGCATCGCCGCAGCCGGACAGATCAGCATCGACAAAGTGGCCGGCCCGGTGGGCGAGGCACTCATCATGACCGCAGGTGGTCTGGCGGTGGCCATCCCCGCCGTGCTGGGCTACAACGTGCTGGGCCGCATGATCGGCCGCATCGAAGCCGACCTGGAAGGCTTTGCGCGCGATCTGCGCGAGCTGCTGGCACACCAGTCCCCACCATGAGCTTTGGCCGCCTTGAACGCTCTGCAGGGTCGCAACCCATGAGCGAGATCAACATGACGCCGCTGGTCGACGTGATGCTGGTGCTGGTGGTGATCTTCATTGTCACTGCGCCCTTGCTGGCCAGCTCCATCCGCCTGGACTTGCCGCGCTCGGAAGCGGCCCGGCCCAATGACGCGCCCGGTTTTGTCACGGTGACTCTGGATGCTGCCGGCCAGACCTTTGTAGACGACAAGCCGGTGACGCCGGCTCAGCTTGCACAGCGCCTGGCCAGCGCGGCCCGCGCCAACCCCGACACCGAAATCCAGCTTCGGGCCGACCGCGCCGTACCCTATGGCCGGGTGGTGGAAGTCATGGGCGCCGCGCAGAAGGCGGGCTTGAACCGCATCGGCTTCGTGGCCCAGGCCTCGGCGAACTGAAGCCGCGTTCTGAGCCGCTCAAGGCGGCAACACCGGGGCAAACCCCATCCCCCTCTACAATTTCGCTATGCAAGACAAATACAGCCCTGCCGAGGTGGAGCGCTCTGCGCAGGCCCACTGGAGCGCGAACGACGCTTATCGGGTCACTGAGGACCCGACCAAGAAGAAGTTTTACGCCTGCTCGATGCTGCCCTATCCCAGTGGCAAGCTGCACATGGGGCATGTGCGCAACTACACCATCAACGACATGCTCACGCGCCATCTGCGCATGAAGGGCTACAACGTGCTCATGCCCATGGGCTGGGACGCATTTGGCCTGCCGGCGGAAAACGCCGCCATGAAAAACGGCGTGCCCCCGGCCAAGTGGACCTACGACAACATCGCCTACATGAAGCGCCAGATGCAGGCCATGGGGCTGGCCATCGACTGGAGCCGCGAAGTCGCCACCTGCGATCCCAGCTACTACAAGTGGAACCAGTGGCTGTTTCTGAAGATGCTGAAAAAGGGCATCGCCTACCGCAAGACACAGGTCGTCAACTGGGACCCGGTGGACAAGACTGTGCTGGCCAATGAGCAAGTGATAGACGGCAAGGGCTGGCGCACCGGCGCGGCGGTGGAAAAGCGCGAAATCCCTGGCTACTACCTCAAGATCACCGACTATGCAGAGGAGTTGCTTGCGCATGTGCAGCACAAGCTGCCCGGCTGGCCTGAGCGCGTCAAGCTGATGCAGGAGAACTGGATAGGCAAGAGCGAAGGCGTGCGCTTTGCCTTTACCCACGACATCCGGGATGCACACGGCGCACTCATTGGCGATGGCCGCATGTATGTGTTCACCACACGCGCCGACACGATCATGGGCGTGACCTTTTGCGCTGTCGCGCCCGAACATCCGCTGGCCGCCCATGCGGCGCTCACCAACCCGCGCCTGGCCGCTTTCATCGAAGACTGCAAAAAGGGCGGCACCACCGAAGCTGAGCTGGCCCTGCGCGACAAAGAGGGCATGTCCACCGGCCTGGAGGTGACGCATCCGTTGACTGGCGAGCCAGTGCCGGTATGGGTGGGCAACTATGTGCTCATGGGCTATGGCGACGGAGCGGTCATGGGCGTGCCCGGCCATGACGAGCGCGACTTCGCGTTCGCCCTCAAGTACAAGCTGGAGATCATGCAGGTCGTTCATGTGGACGGCGAGCACTACAACTATCACGAGTGGGAGGACTGGTACGCCGACAAGGAGCGCGGTGTCACCATCAACTCCGACATCTACAGCGGCTTTGCTTACCAGGACGCGGTCAACGCGGTGGCGCATGCGTTGCAGCAGCAAGGCATGGGCGAGAAAAAAACCACCTGGCGCCTGCGCGACTGGGGCATCAGCCGCCAGCGCTACTGGGGCACACCCATTCCCATCATCCACTGCGATGAGCATGGGGCAGTGCCCGTGCCAGAGAAAGACCTGCCAGTGGTGCTGCCCCTGGACTGCGTGCCCAATGGCTCTGGCAATCCGCTGAACAAGCGCGCCGATTTTCTGCACGCGAAGTGCCCCGTGTGCGGCAAGGACGCGCGCCGCGAAACCGACACCATGGACACCTTCGTCGATTCGTCCTGGTACTACATGCGTTACTGCGATCCGACCAACGACAAGGTCATGGTCGCTGCCGGCGCCGCTTACTGGATGCCCATGGACCAGTACATCGGCGGCATCGAGCACGCCATCCTGCACCTGCTGTACGCGCGCTTCTGGACCAAGGTCATGCGCGACTTCGGCTTGGTCCAGGTCGATGAGCCTTTCACCAAATTGCTGACCCAAGGCATGGTGCTCAACGAAGCCTTTGTGCGCGTGGGTGAGAAGTCGGGCAAGCAATACTTCTGGGCGCACGACCTGGACATCGTGCGCGACGAGCACGCCAAAGTCTTGTCGGCCACAGCCAAGGCCGATGGCTTGCCAGTGACATACGAGGGCTGGACCACCATGTCCAAGTCCAAGAACAACGGCGTCGATCCGCAAGACCTGATCGAAAAATACGGCGCCGATACAGCGCGCTTGTACACCATGTTCACCGCGCCGCCCGAGGCCACGCTGGAGTGGAACGACGCCGCGCTGGAAGGCTCTTACCGATTCTTGCGCAGGGTCTGGAACTTCGGCCGCAAACTAAGCGCGCTGCCCAGCGCCGCTGCGCCAGCCTCATGGGGCAAGCAGGCCAAGGCCCTGCGTTTTGACATTCACAGCGTTCTCAAGCAGGTGGACTACGACTACCAGCGCATGCAGTACAACACGGTGGTGTCAGGCGCGATGAAGCTGCTCAATGCGCTGGAAGATTTCAAAGGTGCAGGCGAGGCCGGCGCTGATGCGGCCCTGCGCGAATGTTTTGGCATCTTGTTGCGCGTGCTGTACCCCGCCACGCCACACATTGCGCAAGAGCTCTGGCGCGCCCTGGGCTACGACAAGCAACACGGCGAACTGCTCGATGCGCCCTGGCCCAAGCTTGACGAGCAGGCCCTGGTGCAGGACGAGATCGAACTGGTCCTGCAGATCAACGGCAAGCTGCGCGGCGCGGTACGTGTGCCCGCCGCCGCCAGCCGACATGAAATCGAAACCCTGGCCCTGCACAGCGAGGATTTTCGCAAGCATGCGGGCGGCGCGGTGGCCAAGAAGGTGATCGTGGTGCCCGGCCGGCTGGTCAATGTGGTGATCTGATGGCACACACCGTGGCTTCTGCTCGCCGAGGCCTGTTGGTCGCGGCTGGCGCTTGTCTGGTCCTGGGTGGCTGCGGCTTTCAGTTGCGCCAGGCGCCCAGCTTCGCATTCAAGTCGCTCTACATTGGCACCACTGTGGAGTCGGCGCTGACCCGCGAACTGCGCCGCAGCATCGAGTACAGCGGCGCAGTTGAAGTGCTGGACGCCGCCCGCCTGCCAACGGCGCAGGCCGTGCTGGACGTGCTCATCGACCGGCGCGAAAAAGTGGTGGTCGGCCTCAACGCCACCGGCCAGGTGCGCGAATTCCAGTTGCGCACCCGCTTCAGGTTCAAGCTGCGTACGCCCCAGGGCAAGGAGCTCATCCCCGAGACCGAAATGCTGCAGCAGCGCGACATCAGCTTCACCGAATCGGCCGCGCTGGCCAAGGAAGCCGAAGAAACCCTGCTCTACCGCGACATGCAGACCGACATTGTGCAGCAGTTGATGCGGCGGTTGGCGGCGGTCAAGACGCTGTAGCAGGCGGCTGTCATGCCGGACTCGCCACTGTCATCCCGGACTCGATCGGGGATCCACTTCGCTTGAGCAAATGCGTTTGCCGGCGCGACATGGATTGCGGGTCGAGCCCGCAATGACAAGGGGCGCACGGGCGCCTCCCGCAGGGTGGAGGCCTACATGGATGGGCAGCGGCTGCTCGCTCGCGAGCCAGCAGCGGACCCTGGAGCCGAAGAGCCTCGCCCAGGTACCTCTGGCCCGACACGTTCCATAATCCGGTCCAGCCTTTCCCTGAGAGTGCCATCTTGAATGCGTGCGGCAATGGCCTTCGCAGCCTGGATCCCTGTGGTGGTGGTGGGTACACGTGCCCAACAAAACGCAATCACTGCGCGTGTTGCGTCGTCACGGTCGGCGAAAGCGGCGGCGTGCTGGGTCACCAACCGGCCAGTCAAGTAGCCTTGGTTGCGGGGATCGAGGGCAATGAAGATGCCGCGCAGAGCCAGGCTCTTAGCAGCTGGGCTTCTCATGGCCAATGCATCGCCAATCATTTGTTCAATATGCTCAGGTGCGGCGCGCGGGCCGAGTGCGGTGAGGAGGTTGCTTCGATTGTCCTCAGTTGCCATCTCGAATGCATGGCCAACCATTTGCTCAATGTGGGCAGGCGCGGCGCGAGGGGCGAGCGCGATCAGCAGGTTGCTGCGATTGCCCTCGGTTTCCATCTCGAATGCATTGCCAATCATTTGCCCAATGTGCTCAGGCGTGGCGCGCGGGGCGAGCGCGATCAGCAGGCTGCTGCGATTGCCCTCATCCAGCATGAGCAATGCATTGTCAACCATGCGCGCAATGTCCTCGGTCGCGGCGCGGGGGGCGAGTGCGTTCAGAAGGTCGCAGCGACTGTTCTCATCCTGCATGAGCAATGCGTTTTCAACCATGCGCGCAGTGTCCGCAGCATTGGCGCTGGGGGCGAGGGCGCTCAGAAAGTTGGAGCGATCGCGCTCACTCCGCAGCGCCAGCCCGGTCTCAACATCAAACTCAGTCTCACTTCCGCCGTCCCCGGACGAGGCGTCTCCGATGGTTTGCGGCCGCCCATCGCTGCGAGGCGACTCGACCGCAGGGTCGATGAGCTTGCTCGGGTTTCTGGAGCGGGCCAGCGCCTCAAAAAAGCGCGCATCGAGTATTGGCAGGACAACTTCCCTCATGGCTTTACTGGTCTGCGCCAGTTCAACCAGTGCCTGTGTAGGCGTGAACGTCGCGGCCTGCGTCCAGGCGTCCCAAGAAAGTGGCGTGGGTTTGGGCATGTGAGGCACCTTCATTGTGAATTGACAAGCGGACCAACCGTAGCAGAGGAGTTCGTATCGGCTTCATCCGGGTGCGCGATGGTATCGCCTACTTGAAGGCACTGAATTGGCCGGGCACCAGGTGGGCAGCGCAAGGCATGAAGGCGCGTTTTGCGGGCTAAACTGCACCCATGCAACTCGCCCCCGCCCAACTCAGCGCACACCTGCAACGCGGGCTCAAGCCGCTCTACACCCTGCACGGAGACGAGCCGCTCTTGATTCAGGAGGCGGCTGATGCCATCCGTGCGGCGGCGCGCTCGCAGGGCTATACCGAGCGCACCGTGCACACCGTGGCCGGCGCCCATTTTGACTGGAGCGAAGTGCTCGCCGCGGGTGGCTCGCTCAGCCTGTTTGCCGACAAGCAGATCGTGGAGCTGCGCATTCCTTCGGGCAAACCCGGCAAAGAGGGCGGCGCGGTGCTGCAGCAAATGGCGCAGGGCGCAGCGGGCAACGACAGCACGCTCACCCTGGTGCTGTTGCCGCGGCTGGACCGGCAGACCCGCAGCGGCGCCTGGTTCGCGGCGCTGGAGGCGCACGGCGTGAGCCTGGCGTTCGAGCCCATCGAGCGCGCCGCGCTGCCGCAATGGATCGCCCAGCGCATGGCGCAGCAGGGGCAGCGTGTGGCGGCCGGTGATGAAGGTCAGCGCACCCTGCAGTTCTTCGCCGACCGGGTCGAGGGCAACCTGCTGGCCGCGCACCAGGAGATTCAGAAGCTCGCCTTGCTGTACCCGGCCGGCGAACTGGGCTTCGAGCAGGTGGAGACGGCGGTGCTCGATGTGGCCCGCTACGATGTCTTCAAGCTGTCCGAGGCGGTGCTGGCCGGCCAAGTGGTGCGGGTGCAGCGCATGCTGGACGGCCTCAAGGCCGAGGGCGTGGCCGAGGTGCTGGTGCACTACACCTTGGCCGAGGACATCCGCGCGCTCAAGCGCATCAAGGATGCGATGGCGGCGGGCCGGCCTTTGCCCATGGCGCTGCGCGAGCAGCGCATCTGGGGCGTGCGCGAGCGCTTGTTCGAGCGCGTGCTGCCGCGTCTGAGCAGCGCCACGCTCGATCAGCTGCTGCAATCGGCGCACCTGGTGGACGGCATCGTCAAGGGCCTGAAGCTGCCCGACTGGCCCGCCGACGGCTGGCAAGCGCTGCAGCGCCTGGCTTTGCGGCTGTGCCAAGCCTGCGTCGTGCAAGCTGCGCCCACCCGCGCAGGGGCCGGTCAACGCGGGGGATAATGAACACATGAACGCGCTGAACGTCGCCGAATACATGCAGACCCTGGGCATGCAGGCCCGGCAAGCCTCTTACGCCATGGCGCGCTCCGACGCGGCCACCCGCAGCCGCGCCCTGCGGGCCCTGGCCGCACTGCTGCGCGCCAATCTGCCGGCCCTGCAAGACGAGAACCACAAAGACATCGCCCAGGCCCAGGCGGCCGGCTTGGCGGTACCCTTGGTGGACCGGCTCAAGCTCGACGCCAAGACCTTGGAGACCGTGGCCCTGGGCTGCGAGCAACTCGCCGCCATGCCCGACATCATTGGCGAGATCACCGCACTGCGCCAACAGCCCAGCGGCATCCGCGTCGGGCAGATGCGCGTACCCATCGGCGTGTTCGGCATGATCTACGAGAGCCGGCCTAACGTCACTATTGAAGCGGCCAGCCTGTCCATCAAGAGCGGCAACGCCTGCATTTTGCGTGGCGGCTCCGAGGCCATCGCCTCCAACAAGGCCCTGGCCCGGTTGGTGCAAGAGGCACTGGCGCAGGCGCAGCTGCCCGAGCAGGCGGTGCAACTGGTGCAGACCACCGACCGCGAGGCGGTGGGCCAGCTCATCACCATGCCGCAGTACGTGGACGTGATCATCCCGCGCGGCGGCAAGGGCCTGATCGAGCGCATCAGCCGCGACGCCAGGGTGCCGGTGATCAAGCACCTGGATGGCAATTGCCATATCTATGTCGATGATCCCTGTGATCTTGACATGGCCGTGCGCCTGGCCGACAACGCCAAGACCCAAAAATACAGCCCTTGCAACGCCATGGAAAGCCTGCTGGTGGCGCGATCGGTAGCGTTGCACTTTCTACCCCGCATAGGCGCGATCTACGCCGCCAAAGGTGTCGAGATGCGCTGCGATGCGCAGTCCCTGGCCTTGCTCGGGCCGCTCAAGGATGCAAGCCTAAAGAGTGCGACCGAGCAGGACTGGTACGAGGAATACCTCGCTCCCATCATCAGCATCAAGCTGGTCGAAGGGTTGGACGAGGCGATTGCCCACATCAACCAGTACGGCAGCCACCACACGGATGCCATCGTCACGCGCGACCACATGAACGCCCAGCGATTTTTGCGTGAAGTCGATTCGGCCAGCGTGATGGTCAATGCCAGCCCGCGCTTTGCCGATGGCTTCGAATACGGCCTGGGCGCCGAGATCGGCATCAGCACCGACAAGTTCCACGCACGCGGGCCGGTCGGTATCGAAGGACTGACCTCGCTCAAGTGGGTGGTGCTGGGCAACGGAGAGATCCGTAGCTGAGCGCGCCACTTGGGATCGATGCAATGACGCTGCCTCCCCCGCCCCGGCCCCACATGGTCGAAGCCATCGCGCCCTACCATGTGGTGCCGCAGTTCATGGGCCCGGGCCCGGCCCAGGCGCTGCGCGAGGACATTGACCAGCATTTTGACAACCCTCACCTGGCTGGCCCACAGCATCAAGTGTGGAACTACTGGCATGTGCCCGATGCCTACACCTACTTGCGAACAAGTCCGGAAAAGATCATTGCGCGCGAGCGAGTCGATCAATTCTTCAACAAGCTGCGCTGGTTTTCCATGACTTTTCTGGGCATGGACACAGTGTCCTGGCCCAACCTCAGCCTCTATGTCGAGGGCTGCGGCCAGGCCTTGCACAACGACTCGCGCAGCGGCACATTCGGCTATGTCTATTCACTGACGCACTGGGATGGCCGTTGCTTCAAGGGCGGCGAGACCCTGATCTTTCGTGAGCAGGACTACTGGGCCGGCGACCGGTTTCGCGAGGCGGGCTCTGCCACCTCGCTCTATGAAACCATCCCCACCTGTTTCGATCAACTGCTCTTGTGCGACGACCGATTGATCCATGGCGTGCCTGAAGTGCGTGGCACCAACGACCCCCGCCAGGGCCGGATCGTGCTGCACGGGCATATCCAGGTCAATGGCGTGTGCATCGAGGGGCCGCTTCTGCCTGTGCTGCAAAGCGAGGGGCTGGGGCTGCTCGGTGAGATCATCGAAGGCGCTCAGGCCCTGGCGGCACGCGAGCCGGGGCGTTACCACGGCTTCGCCACCTGCGCGATGGAGGTCGCGGCCGATGGCCGCGTGAGCGCGATCAAACCCTTGCTTCAGCGCGTGCTGGGGCAGGGCGGGCCGCAGCCCGAGGTGCAACTGCTGGCCCAGTTGCGAAACCGATTGTTGGGCCTGCGATTCGAGGCACAGGCCGCGCCCAGCCGCATCACTGTGCCGATGTTTTTCGAATAGCCTGCCACGGTCGCAGCCATCAGGCTTCGGGCCTTGCAACGGCCGGCGTTACCCTCACATCTCTACAATCGGTCTCAAACACCAAGAAGCAAGGCAGCACAGCCGCATGGTTCCCCACCTCATCACAGCTCTCACCGGGCCTATCAACGAACTTGAGCAGCGCGTTCTCGAGTCCATGCCTGCCATCGAGCGCTGGTTCCGGCTGGAGTGGATGGAACACACGCCGCCGTTCTACTGCTCGGTGGACATCCGCAATGCCGGCTTCAAGCTAGCGCCGGTGGACACCAATCTCTACCCCGCAGGCTGGAACAACCTCACGCCCGAGATGCTTCCGCTGGCGGTGCAGGCCGCCATGGCTGCCATCGAGAAAATCTGCCCTGAAGCCAAGAACCTGTTGGTCATCCCCGAGAGCCACACCCGCAACACTTTCTATCTGAGCAGCCTGGCCCAGCTCCAGCGCATTTTCCACATGGCTGGCCTGAACGTGCGCTTGGGCTCCATCAGCCCGGACATCAAGGAGCCCACCCGCATCGAGCTGCCCGGCGGCGGCTCGGTCCTGTTGGAGCCGGTGGTGCGAAGCCGGCGGCGGCTGGGGCTGAAGAACTTCGACCCCTGCACCATCCTGATCAACAACGACCTGTCCTCGGGCATCCCCGGCATTCTTGAAGACATTCACGAGCAATACCTGTTGCCGCCGCTGCACGCCAGTTGGTCGGTGCGGCGCAAGAGCAAGCACTTCAAATGCTATGAGGAAGTCTCCAAGCGCTTTGGCAAGCTGCTGGGCATAGATCCCTGGCTGATCAATCCGATGTTCAGCCAGTGTGGTGAGGTCGATTTCACCGAAGACGCGGGCCTCGAATGCGTCAAGACCCATGTCGACGCCCTGCTGACGCGTACCCGCAAGAAGTACAAGGAATACGGCATCAACGAAAAGCCTTTCGTGGTGGTCAAGGCCGACAACGGCACCTACGGCATGGGCATCATGACCGTGCGCGACGTGAAAGACCTTGACTCGATCAACCGCAAGACCCGCAACAAGATGGCAGTCATCAAAGACGGGCAGGCGGTCAATCAGGTCATCATCCAGGAAGGCGTGTTGACCAATGAGCGCATCAACGACGCAGTCGCCGAGCCGGTCGTCTACATGATGGACCGCTACGTGGTCGGCGGTTTCTATCGCGTGCATGCTGAGCGTGGCATTGATGAAAACCTCAGCGCCCCAGGTTCTAGCTTTGTTCCATTGGCTTTTGCAGAGAGTACGCGCTTACCTCAGCCCGGTGAGAAGCCAGGTGCCAGCGCGCCCAATCGCTTCTATATGTACGGGGTGATTGGCCGCCTGGCCATGCTGGCAGCCAGCTACGAGCTGGAGGCCACCAACCCCGACGCCGAGGTCTACGACTGAAGGCTGCGCAAGTGACCCGGCGCGGCTCGTTGTTGCGCTGCAACAAGCGCGGATTTTCCCCGGCGCGAGGCGCACAATAGAGCCCCCACAGATCAAGAACCCCGCCGGTTTGACTACCGTCAAGACGGGGCTTTCAGTGCAAAGTTCGAAATCCTCACTCGCGGCGCTTACTCTTGGCGCCATCGGCGTCGTATACGGCGACATCGGCACCAGCGTTCTGTACGCGGTCAAAGAAGTCTTTGGCTCGGGCCACGTGCCTTTCACCATTGCCAACGTCTACGGCATTCTGTCGATCTTCTTCTGGACCCTCACGGTCATCGTCTCGATCAAGTATGTGGTGTTGGTGCTCCGCGCCGACAACAACGGCGAGGGCGGGCTCGTCGCCATGCTGGCCCTGGCCTCCCAGGCGGTCAAGGACAAGCCCCGGCTTAGGCAGGTATTGCTGGCGGTGGGCATATTCGGCACCGCGCTCTTCTATGGCGACGGTGTCATCACGCCAGCTATTTCAGTGCTCTCTGCCGTGGAAGGCCTGGAGGTGGTCTCCCCCGCCTTCAAGGAGTGGGTGATTCCGCTCACACTGATCGTGTTGTTCGGTTTGTTTTTTGTGCAAAAGCGCGGCACCAGCGGCATCGGCAAGTTCTTCGGCCCAATCACGCTGACCTGGTTTATCGTGATTGCGGTGCTGGGTGTCAGCCACATCATGGCGCACCCGGAAATTCTGCAGGCGATCAATCCGCTGCACGCACTGCGCTTCATGTACCACCAGCCGGGCACCACCTTCGTGGTGCTGGGCGCGGTGGTGCTGTGTGTCACAGGCGCCGAAGCGCTCTACGCCGATCTGGGGCACTTCGGCAAGCGGCCGATTCGGCTGGCCTGGTTCACAGTGGCCATGCCCGCGCTCACCCTGAACTACTTTGGTCAGGGCGCGCTGCTGCTCGCGCGACCCGAGGCAGTGAAGAACCCCTTCTACATGATGGCGCCCGACTGGGCGCTGCTGCCGCTGGTGCTGCTGGCCACCATGGCCACGGTGATTGCATCGCAAGCCCTGATCACCGGCGCATTCAGTGTCACCAAGCAGGTGATCCAACTGGGCTACCTGCCGCGGCTGAACATCCAGCACACCAGCGTGCGCGACACCGGGCAAATCTACATCCCGCTGGTCAACTGGGGCCTGTTCGTCGCCATCGTGCTGGCCGTGGTCACCTTCCGTTCGTCCAGCAGTCTGGCGGGTGCCTACGGCATCGCGGTCACGCTGGACATGCTGATCACGACCATCCTCACCTTCTTCGTCATTCGCTATAGCTGGAACTACCCGCTGGCGCTGTGCGTGGCCGCCACCGGCTGGTTCTTCCTGGTCGATCTGACCTTCTTCGCATCCAACACGCTCAAGCTGCTCGACGGCGGCTGGTTCCCGCTGATGATAGGTGGCGGCATATTCACCCTGATGATGACCTGGAAGCACGGCAGAGAGCTTCTGAACCAGAAGCTGCGGGCCGACTCGATTGACTTGAAGAGTTTCCTCGAAGCCGTGTTCGTGAGCCCGCCCACACGCGTGGACGGCACGGCGGTGTTCCTGACGGCCGAGCCCGGCACCGTGCCCAATGCCATGCTGCACAACCTCAAGCACAACAAGGTCTTGCACGAGAACAATCTGTTCGTCACCGTGCGCAACCACGAGGTGCCCTGGATCGGTCTGCACAAGCGGGTGGACATCGAGTCGCTGGGGCACAGTTGCTGGCAGGTCATCCTGCACTACGGCTTCAAGAATGATCCGGACGTGCCCAGGGCGCTGGAAGAGATTCGTGGCCGTGGCTGTGAGCTCGATGCCATGAAGACCAGCTACTTCCTCTCGCGTGACACAGTCATTCCCTCCATTGGCGGCGGCATGGCGCCGTGGCGCGAAAAACTCTTTGCGCAAATGCACCACAACGCCAGCGGGGCGGCGGACTTCCTGCGCCTGCCCAACAACTCGGTGGTTGAGTTGGGCTCGAAGATCGAAATCTGAGGACACCCCATGAACATCCTCTTTGTCGCCGACCCGCTGGAAGAATTCAAACCCTATAAAGACACCACCTTCTCCATGATGCGCGAGGCGCAGCGCCGCGGCCATCGGATTGCCGCGTGCGAGCCGCGGCATATCTCATGGCGAAGCGGCGACAAGGTGCGCTCCCACGTGCGCGAGATCACCCTCACTGGCACGCTGGACGATTGGTTCATGCAAAGCCATGAAAGCGTGCGTGCCTTGCTGGAGTTCGACGCGGTGATCATGCGCAAGGACCCGCCTTTTGACAGCGAATACTTTTACGCCACCCACCTGCTGGAGCAGGCCGAACGCGAGGGTGCGCGGGTGTTCAACAAGCCCGCATGCCTGCGCGATCATCCTGAAAAGCTGGCCATCATGGAGTTCGCCCAGTTCGTCAGCCCGACCCTGGTCACGCGCGACGCCCAAGAGGTCACCCGTTTTCATGCGCAGCACCAGGAGATCATCCTCAAGCCCTTGGATGGCATGGGTGGCATGGGCATCTTCCGGGTGGGCGCCGATGGCTTGAACCTGGGCTCCATCATTGAAACATTGAACCACCATGGCGCCACCACCATCATGGTCCAGCGCTTCGTGCCCGAAATCGCACAGGGCGACAAGCGGGTGCTGGTCATCGGCGGCAAGCCGGTGCCTTTCAGTCTGGCGCGCATTCCGCAAGGCAGCGAAATCAGAGGTAACCTGGCAGCCGGCGGCAAGGGCGTGGCACAAGCCCTCAGCGCACGTGACTTGGAGATTGCAAACGCCCTTGGCCCTGTGCTGGCCGGGCGTGGGCTGCTACTGGTGGGGCTGGATGTGATCGGTGATTACCTCACCGAGATCAACGTCACCAGCCCGACATGCTTTCAGGAAATCACGCAGCAGACCGGCTTCGACGTGCCGGCGATGTTCCTGGACGCGCTGGAGGCGGCGCTTTAGCGGTGTCTGCTGCTTGGGCCTTGTCCCTTCGGGGCTTGGCTTGCACCAGGGCCAGCACCAGCCGCTCGATCTGCTTGGCGGTTTGCTCGGGCGAGAGCCGCCCGCCAGGTCGGTACCAGACATAAGACCAACTGATGATGCCGCCAATGGCCAGAGCGGCGATGTGCGGATCTTCGACGATGAATTCGCCCGTGGCGATGCCCTCTTTGACCAGGCCGGTGAATTTTCGGTCGAACTCGCGCCGCATGGCGTTGATGGCGGCGCTGCTCTGTGGCGACAGGTGCTTTTCTTCGCGGGTGTAGATCGCGATGTAGGGCTGGTTCTCCACCACCGCGAGCATGAAGTCATGCGCCATCGCGCCCAGTTTCTCGGTGGCAGTGCCCTTGGAGGCAACCACCCGGTCCAATACGTCGAGTGAGGAGCGGATGCCGCGCGAGCAGATCTCCGTGAGCAGATCGTCCTTGGACTTGAACTGCGAATAGATGAAAGGCTTGGTGACATTCATCCGGCTGGCAACGGCTTCCAGGGTGGTGTTGCCCAGGCCGTTCTGATGGAACAACTCCACTGCAGTGGAGATAATCCGCTCGCGCTTCAAGCGCGAGACGGCATCCCGGATGTCTTCGACTTCGGCAGGAGCCGTCGAAGACTTGATGGCTGAGGATCTTGCGGCGCCCGATGGCCGGGGGCGGGCCGTGGGGCTGCCTGGTATCTTTTTCATTCTCGCCAGTATAGCCAGCCTGGGGCGTTTCTCCCAGCGCGTCTGCCCCGATACACCCGTCCGGTCCGGTCAACCCACGCTCGCACCATCGACGAAAAGCCTGAGCTGGCCGGGCGCGAACGCGGTCCATTCCTCATTGGTGGTCAGAGGAGCCGTTACCACCACGGCGACCTTGTCGCTCGCACTGGTGTTTTGGGCGAAGTCGATGTTCAGGTCCTCATCTGCCAGTTGCGCATGGGCGAAAGGGTGCTTGCGCTCGACGAAGTACAACTGGGTCGAGCAATGGGCCCACAGGGCCTGGCCATTGGACAGCAGGAAATTGAAAGTGCCGTGTCGCGCGATGCGCGGCGTGAGCTCGCGCAGCGTCAGAGTCAGCTCCTGCGCGGTGGGCACGCTCGCATGCGACTTGGCCAGCTCCTGCATCAGCCAGCAAAAGGCCTGTTCGCTGTCAGTCGCGCCTACCGGGCGAAAGCCTGCGTGCAGGTTCGGGTGGAAGTTCTCGAGATTGCCGTTGTGCGCGAACACCCAATAGCGGCCCCACAATTCACGCACGAAAGGGTGGCAGTTCTCAAGTGCCACCGCGCCCTGCGTGGCCTTGCGGATGTGAGCAATGACGTTGCGGCTCTTGATCGGATCGCGGCGGATCAGCTCTGCCACCGGTGAATCGCAGGCGCTTTGATGGTCCACGAAATGGCGCAGGCCCGCCCCCTCGAAAAATGCGATGCCCCAGCCGTCGGCATGGTGATCGGTGCGCCCGCCGCGCTGCGCAAACCCAGAAAAGCTGAAGGTCACGTCCGTGGGCGTGTTGCAGTTCATTCCGAGGAGTTGGCACATGGCGGTATTTTGTACCGATCCCGGTTGAACCTAGAAACGGCCCCGAAGTCACCGAGGTATTCTCCTGGGGGGTGCGCGGCCATCAGCGGCGTGAGCACTTGTCGTCTTTTGATCTTACGCAGAGGGGCACATGAGAATCATCGACTTCTTTGACCGTGGCGCGCGCGCCTATCCTGAGCGCACTTGCCTGAAAGACGAGCATGTGTCCTGGCGCTTCGATGAAGTGCGGCGCCTGAGCTTCCAGGCCGCGCGAGCCTTGCAGCGCGCCGGCGTGCGGCCGGGCGATCGGGTGGCGGTCTACAGCCCCAATGGTGCCGCCGCATTCGCCGCGGTGCTCGCGCTGTTTCGCGCCGGCTGTGTCTGGCTGCCGGTGAATGTGCGTAATCCCCTGCCCGAGGGCATCGACTACCTGCTTGAGAACGACTGCGCCTTCCTGTTCTTTGCCTCGCGCTACGAGCAAGAGGCCCGCGCCATCGGGCAAGCCGTGCCCAGCCTCAAGGCCATGCTCTGCCTGGACCGCCCCTTCGAGGGCCAGCCGGACTTCATGCAATGGTGCGCGCGCGAAGATGACAGCCCCCTTGAGACCCAGGCCGATACAGCCGACGTGGCCATCATCAAGAGCACTGGGGGCACCACCGGCAAGCCCAAGAGCGTGATGGTCAGTCACCGCAACATGGCCACCATGCTGGCCAACTTCCTGGCCCTGATGCCACACGAGGTGCCGCCGGTGAACCTGGTGGCCGTGCCCATGACGCACGGTGCCGGTAATATCGCGCTGGCCTTGCTGAACCTGGGGGCCACTCTGGTCTTCATGGAAAAGGCCGACACCGGCCGCATCCTGGAGCTGATCGAATCCGAGCGAGTGAGCACGCTCTTCCTGCCGCCCACGGTCATCTATTCGTTGCTGGCCCACCCCGAGGTGCGCAAGCATGACTATGCCAGTCTGCGCTACCTCATCTACTCGGCCGCGCCCATGTCGGTGGACAAGCTGGGCGAGGCGCTGGAGGTCTTCGGGCCGGTGATGGCCCAGGCCTACGGGCAGACCGAAGCGCCATTGCTTTGCACCTTCATGGGCCCGTCCGAGCACCTCTTGACCGATCCGCAGCAGTTGCGCCGCAGGCTCAGCAGTTGCGGCCGCGCGACGCCCTTTGCGCGGGTGGAGATCATGGACGATGAGGGCCGGCTGCTCGGCCCCAACGAAGTCGGCGAGATCGTGGTGCGCGGCGACCTGGTCATGCTGGGCTACCGCGACAACCCTGCCGAGAACGAGCAGGCCTCGCGCTTTGGCTGGCACCACACCGGCGACGTCGGAATGCGCGATGAGTCGGGTTACTTCTATATCGTGGATCGCAAGAAGGACATGATCATCAGCGGGGGCTTCAATATATTCCCCAGCGAAATCGAGCAGGTGCTCTGGAGCCATCCGGCGGTGCAGGACTGCGCGGTGATCGGCGTGCCCGATCCGAAGTGGGGCGAAGCGGTGGTCGCGATTGTGGAATTCAAGCCGGGGCAGTCTTGCGACGAGGAAGTCCTGATGGCGTATTGCCGTGACAAGCTGGGTGGCATGAAGACGCCCAAGCGGGTGGAGATATGGCCCCAGTTGCCGCGCAGCCCGGTGGGCAAGGTGCTCAAGCGCGACATTCGCGAGCGCTTCTGGCAGGGCCAGACCCGGCGAGTTTGAGTTGAGAGCGATTGAGAAACCGATCTGGAGTGAGACACGATGACACTGACCATGACACAGCCTGCGCAAGCCGACGAGCCCGTCACCGCTGCGGCGGCGCGCTTTGTTGCGGGGCTGGATGCGTCCAGCATGCCCTCGCAAGTACTGGAGAAGGCGCGCAACTGCATCTTCTATGGCCTGGGCATCGGCCTGCTGTGTCTGGGCCAGGAGACCGCGCGCGTGGCGCAGCAGTCGGTGCTGGACATCGATGGCACAGCGACAGCGCGCGGCGCCACTTCCCTGGTGGGCGGCCTGCGCGTGTCCGTGTCATCGGCGGTTTTTGCCAACGCAGTGCTGCTGCACAGCCGCTGCCAGGAGGACACCTCGGGCACTGCCCATTTGGGCGTGGTCGTGTTGTCGGTGGCGCTGGCCTTGCAGGAGGCGGGCTTGCTGCGCGATGAAGACTTCTTGCCCGGCATTGTTGCCGGCTATGAAGTGGCCGGCGCCCTGGAGGCCGCCTTTGGGCGCGACACCATGAAGTCCAGTGTGCGCGCCTCGCCGCTCTACGGCACTGTGGCTGCGGCGGCCGCCGCCGCGCGCATGCTGCGCCTGCCGCCCGAGCGGATCGATGCGGCGCTGGCCAATGCGGCGGGTATGACTGGCGGCACCTTGCAGTCCATCCCCGAAGGCTCCGACGAGTGGCGCTACCAGGTCGGATGTGCCGCCCGCGCAGGCCTGGTCGCGGCGATGCTGGCGCGCGCCGGCTCGGTCTCGGCGCGGCGTGCCATCGAAGGCAATCAAGGCTTTGTTCAAGCCTTCGCGCGGCGCGCGATGCAGCCGGGCGAATTGAAATTCGGTGAGCGCTGGCGCTTGTTGGATGTCACCTTCAAGCCCTACCCGGTCTGTGCCCACAACCAGACGGTGGCGCTGCTGGGCGCGCAGGTGCACGCCCGATATGCGCCCGAGCAGATCCAGTCATTGCGCCTTCGCATCAGCTCTTACCTGGTGCCCGGACTGCTGGCACGCGGCCCCTATTCGCGCGTTGCCGACACCTTGATGAGCACCGCGTTTTGCTGCGCCTGCGCCTGTGTGTATGGCACGGTGTCCATGGCGGGCTTGTCCAGTTTCGATGATCCGCGCATCTTGGCCATGATCGATCGCATCACTGTGGAGCCCGATGAATCCGTTGCCTATCCGGCGGCGCTGGCGCATATTGTTCTGGCAGACCAGAGCATCGCGCAGCTGCAGGAGCGCCGCAGCTTTGCCGACTTCAGCCTGAACCGCGATGAAGTGCGCGCTCAGCTCATGCGCCTGAGCGCAGAAGAGTCGGTGCCGGGCCAATGCGTGGAGTTGATTGAATCCTATGCCTTTGCGGCAGGGGGAAAGTCATCGCCTGAGGCCGTCGTGCAAGCTTACGCACTTGCCCGCGCGGGCGAGTCGGCCTGGAAAAATCGCACCCTCGCAGCCTGAGATTCAACTGAGAAACACCCCCTTGTTCAAAGGAGACAACATGAAACGCATCTTCGCTTCTTTCCCTGCAGGGCTGGCACGCGCGGCGCTGGCCTTGGCGGCTGTCGCGATGGCCAGCGGGGCCCTGGCCCAGGCCTATCCGAGCCGCTCGGTCAAACTGGTTGTGCCCTATGCGGCGGGCGGCGCGGTGGACATGATGGGGCGCTTGTTCGCCAAGGAGCTCAACACGCTCAATGGTCAACCCTATGTGGTCGAGAACAAGGGCGGTGCTGGCGGCACCATTGCAGCGGCCGAGGTCGCGCGCTCGGCACCCGATGGCTACACCATCCTGATCGGCGCAACCGGCCCCAACGTGATCGGCCCGGCCGTCTATGGCGCGAACGCTGGCTTTGATCCGCTCAAGGACCTGATACCGATTTCGTTGATTGCCACCACACCCTATGTGCTGGTGACCCACCCTGGGCTGCCCGTCAAGACCGTGCCCGAACTGATCGCGCTGGCCAAGGCCAGGGCCGGCAAGATGAACTACGCATCTTCGGGTTCGGGTGGACCGGACCATCTGGCCGGTGAGCTGTTCAAGCAACTGACCGGCGCGAGCATCGTGCACGTTCCCTACAAGGGCTCTGGCCCGGCGCTCAATGATCTGGTCGCCGGGCAGGTGGACTTCACCTTCGTGAGCCCGTTGCCGGCCATGCCTTTGGTGGAAGGCGGCAAGCTGCGGCTGCTGGCCGTCACCAGCAAGCAGCGCACAGCGGCGATGTCCTCGGTGCCATCGGTGTCCGAGTCGGTGCCCGGTTTTGAGGTGGCGCCGTGGTACGGCTTTTTCGTGCCCGCCGGCACGCCGCCAGCGATTGTTGCCAGGATATCGGCCGACGTGCGCAAGCTCATCGCACTCGATGAGGTGCAGCAGCAGTTGCGCAAGCGCGGCATCGACCCATCCACCAACACCCCGCAGGAGTTCGCCGCATTTGTCAGCGCCGATCTGGCCAAGTGGACTAAGATCGTCAAGGATGCTGGAGTCAAGCCCGAGTGATGCGGGCATGCTGCGCAAGGAGAGGCATTGCACACCCGATTGAACGAGCATGCGCTGCTGGGCAGCCGGCGCAACAAACTTGTCAGCGCCGCCGAGGCGGTGCGTCTGATTCATGATGGCGACACCATCGCCACCGGCGGTTTTGTTGGCATCGGTTTTGCCGAAGAGATCGCAGTGGCTCTGGAGGCGCGTTTTCTTGCGACCCAGGCCGAGACCGGCACTGGCTCACCCAACAGCCTGACGCTGGTGTACGCGGCGGGGCAGGGCGATGGCAAGCACAAAGGACTGAACCACCTGGGGCACGCCGGCATGGTGCGCCGCGTGGTGGGCGGCCACTGGGGCTTGGTGCCGGCGCTTCAAAAGCTGGCCGTCACCAACCAGATCGAAGCCTACAACTTGCCGCAAGGTGTGATCGTCCATCTGCTGCGCGACATCGCTGCGGGCAAGCCGGGCACACTCACCCATGTGGGCCTGGACACCTTCGTCGATCCGCGCCATGGCGGTGGCCGCCTCAACGCGCGCACCACCGAAGAGATGGTACGCGTGATGCAGATCGACGGGCGCGATTACTTGTTCTACAAGGCCTTTCCAATTTCAGTGGGCATCATTCGCGCGACCACGGCCGATGTCGATGGCAACCTCAGCATGGAGCGCGAGGCCTTGACGCTGGAGGCGCTGGCGATAGCCACTGCCGCACGCAATAGCGGCGGCATCGTCATCGCCCAGGTGGAGCGCGTGGCCGAGCGCGGCACGCTGCATCCGCGCCAGGTCAAGGTGCCCGGAATCCTTGTCGATGCGGTGGTGGTGGCCAGCGACCCCAAGTACCACATGCAGACCTTCGCCGAGCAATACAACCCGGCTTACTCCGGCGAGATCCGTTTGCCCGTGGACCAGCTCGCTGACATGCCGATGAGCGAGCGCAAAGTCATCGCCCGGCGCGCCGCCTTGGAGCTCAAGGCCAACAGCGTGGTCAATCTGGGCATCGGCATGCCAGAGGGGGTGGCGGCGGTGGCCGCGCAAGAGCGGGTGATTGATCTGGTTACCCTCACTGCCGAGCCGGGCGTGATCGGTGGCGTTCCTGCAAGCGGCCTGAGCTTTGGTGCAGCGGTCAACAGCCAGTGCATCATCGACCAGCCCAGCCAATTCGATTTCTATGACGGTGGCGGCCTCGATCTGGCGGTGCTGGGGCTTGCCCAGGCCGACGCGCAAGGCAACCTCAACGTCAGCAAGTTCGGCCCCCGCCTGGCCGGCGCGGGCGGCTTCATCAACATCAGCCAAAACGCCAGGACCGTGGTTTTTGCCGGCACGTTCACCGCAGGCGACCTGGTGGTCAAAGTCGAAGACGGCAAGCTGCGCATAGTCAGCGAAGGCACACAGCGCAAGTTCGTCGCGCAGGTGGAGCACCGCACTTTCAGTGGCGCCGAAGCGCTGCGGCGCGGCCAGCGCGTGCTCTATGTGACCGAGCGTTGCGTGCTGCAGTTGGTTTCACCCGGCTGTCTGGAGTTGATCGAGATCGCGCCGGGCGTTGACCTGGAACGCGATGTGCTCGCGCAGATGGATTTCAAGCCCCTCATCAGCCCCCAACTTCGGTTGATGGACCAAGCGATCTTCATGGCCGAGCCAATCGGCCTGCGCGAGCGCCTGCAGGCCCGGCCCCTGCACGAGCGCTTCGAGCTGGATCTGAACAGCCGCTTGCTATTCGTCAACTTCGAGGGCCTGGCCATTAGCAGCCGCGAGGACATCGAGCAAATCGAGCACGCCGTCACGCAGTTGCTTGAGCCGGTCGTGCGCAGTGAACCGCAGCGCATGGCGGTGGTGGTCAACTACGACCACTTCAGCATCTTGCCCGGCTTGGTGGAGGAGTACTCCGTGATGGTTCAGCGCCTCACCCAGCGCTTCTACAGCCGTGTCACCCGCTACGGCACCGGCGGCTTTCTCAAGGCGAAGCTGGAGGGCCGCTTGTCGGGTTGATGCCCTATTGGCCTGGGAGGGTCGCCTGAGTTTGCGCACAGGCCTGGCAGATGCAGGCCAGCCCAACTGATTCCTCGGGCAAGCGGGCCAACAAGTCCTTGCTGAAATCGATTTGCGTGCACCAGCAGGGCGACTGTTTGTCGCCTGTTTCGCGCTCGACTTCCATCGCGCATTGGTTGATGGCGCCGCACAGGGGGCAGCGGGTGGGATCCAGGGCAGAAGGCGAGGCGGGCATGGGCAATCAGCAGGCGGGCGCCTCAGTGTAGAGGATCAATGCCGCGTCTTGACGGACCGGGCTTTTTTTGGCGCCAGGGCTTTTTCCAGACCTTCGCACAGGCGCGACAAGACCTCAATGCGCGAGAACAGCTTGTCATTGGACGCCACCACATGCCACGGCGCCAGGTCGGTCGAGGTGCGATCGAGCATGTCGCCAATCGCGCGTTCGTAGTCGGGCCACTTCTCGCGGTTGCGCCAATCTTCGTCGGTGATCTTGAAGTTCTTGTGCGGCGTTGCCTTGCGTTCATTGAATCGCCGCAGTTGCTCCTGCGAGGTGATGGCCATCCAGAATTTCAGCACGATTGCGCCAGAGCTGGCCAGCTGCTCTTCGAACGCATTGATCTCATCGTAGGCGCGCATCCAGTCGGCCTGCGTGCAATAGCCCTCGACCCGCTCGACCAAGACCCGCCCGTACCAGGACCGATCGAACAGAACGCTGTGGCCACGCCGTGGCACATGGCGCCAGAAGCGCCACAAGTAGGGCTGCGCACGCTCTTCGTCGCTGGGTGCGGCAATGGGCACCACGCGGTAGTGGCGCGCATCGAGGGCCTGTGTCACGCGGCGGATAGTGCTGCCCTTGCCGGCCGCGTCCATGCCTTCGAATACGATGACCAAGGAGCGCTCGGCCATGCGCGGATCGCGCGTGAGCAGGTTCAGGCGCCCCTGAAGATCCTCCAGGCGCCGCTGGTAAGCCTTGGGGGTGAGGGCGCGCTGGTAGTCCAGGGAGCCAAGCAGTGTTCGGCCGTCCAGGGCTGGTGGCGGCACTGGCGCGGGGCTGCTGACCACGGGGGGCTGCCCCGCGAGCCGCTTGTTGATCGCATCGAGCAAGGATTCGCCCGCCGTGAGTGAGCGGTACTGCGGATCGCTCCCCTCGATCACCAGCCAGGGCGCCTCGCCCGTGCTGGTTTTGCGCAAGGCCTGCTCGCAGACCGTCACGAAGGCGTCGTAGTGCTTGAACCGCTCCCAGTCCTGCGGCGTCACCCGCCAGGCATTCTTGGGATCGGCCTCCAGCACCTTGAAGCGCTTGCGCGCCGCCGGCTTGGGCAGGTGAAACCAGAACTTGAGCAACAGCGCGCCTTCGGCAACCAGCATGCGCTCGAACTGCCGGATGTTCTCCAAGCGTTGGTTGAAGCGCGCTTTCTTCTCATGATCCATCACATGAGCGAGGATCGGGTCGGTGTACCAGGACCCGAACAAAATGCCGATGCGCCCCTTGGCCGGCAGCGCTTGCCAGAAGCGCCACATTTCCGGGTGGTCGCGCTCGGCACCGTCCATGGCGCCAAAGGCCTCGGTACGGATATGGCGGGGGTCCATCCACGCATTGAGCAAATTGACTGTCTCGCCCTTGCCCGCGCCGTCCACCCCGTTGACTAGGATGATCACTGGAAACTTGGCCTGCTCCAGCAGGTCGTACTGAGCATGCAGCAAGGCCTGTCTCAGCTCGGGTTCGCGCTGCTTGTAGACCTTCTTGCTGATGCTGTGGCCAATTTCGGCGGATTCGAACATGATGATGACCTCCGTCATGGCGGATTCAAGCATTACATGTCTACACCCGCCGGCCCACTTTGACCCGCGTCAACTGACGCTCTGCGAGTTCAGGCCTGGCCGGCTTTGACTTTCAGCCGCCAGGCGTGCAGCAGCGGCTCGGTGTAGCCACTGGGTTGCTCCAGGCCCTTGAAGACGAGATCGCAGGCAGCCCGGTAGGCTGCTGAGGTGGTGAAGTGGCCCGCCATCGGCTGATAGATTGGGTCGTCGGCATTCTGTCCATCGACGACCGCTGCCATGCGCTGGAAGGTCTCGACCACTTGCTCGCGCGTGACCACCCCATGGTGCAGCCAGTTGGCAATGTGCTGGCTGCTGATGCGCAGCGTGGCGCGGTCTTCCATCAGCCCCACGTTGTGAATGTCGGGCACCTTGGAGCAGCCCACGCCTTGATCGACCCAGCGCACCACATAGCCCAAAATGCCTTGCGCGTTGTTGTCCAGTTCCTGCTGGCGCTCGGCCTCGGACCACTTGGCCTGGGCCACCACCGGGATTTGCAGCAGGCCGGCCAGAATGTTTTCACGTTCGCCATCGGCGTCGATTTTTTCCAGCTCGATTTGCACCTGGGCCACATTCACCTGGTGGTAGTGCAGCGCATGCAGTGTGGCGGCGGTGGGTGAGGGAACCCATGCGGTGTTGGCCCCGGCCTTGGGGTGGGCGATCTTTTGCTCCAGCATGGCGGCCATCAGGTCGGGCATGGCCCACATGCCCTTGCCTATCTGCGCGCGGCCGCGCAGGCCGCATGACAGACCCACCAGCACATTGTTCTTTTCATAGGCCTGGATCCAGGCGCTGCTCTTCATGTCGCCCTTGCGGAACATCGGCCCGGCGTGCATGGCCGTGTGCATCTCGTCGCCGGTGCGGTCCAGAAAACCGGTGTTGATGAAGGCCACGCGCGGGGCAGCTTGCGCGATGCAGGCCTTCAGGTTCACGCTGGTGCGGCGCTCTTCGTCCATGATGCCCAGCTTGACGGTGTTCTCGCGCAGACCCAGCATGGCCTCGACCCGGCTGAACAGCTCACAGGCGAAAGCCACCTCGCGCGGCCCGTGCATCTTGGGCTTGACGATGTAGACCGAACCCGCGCGCGAGTTGCGTATGCCACCTTGTGTCTTGCCGCTCAAGTCCACCATGGCAATGGTGGTGGTGATCACCGCATCCAGAATGCCTTCGGGAATTTCCTTGCCGCCGCCATAGAGAATGGCCGGATTGGTCATGAGATGCCCGACATTGCGCACGAACATGAGCGAGCGACCATGCAGCGTGACTTCGCCACCGCTCGGGCCGGTGTACTTGCGGTCGAGGTTCAGGCCGCGGGTGAAGGTCTTGCCAGCTTTCTCCACCTGCTCGGTCAGCGTGCCTTGCAAAATGCCCAGCCAGTTGCTGTAGGCCAGCACTTTGTCTTGCGCGTCCACCACGGCCACCGAGTCTTCCAGGTCCAGGATGGTGGACAGCGCCGCTTCCATCGCCACGTCGCAGATGCCAGCGGCGTCGCCCTTGCCAATAGGGGTGTTGCGGTCGATGCGGATGTCGATGTGAATGCCGTTGTGCTGCAGCAGCACCGACGACGGCGCCGCCGCATCGCCCTGGTAGCCGATGAACTGCCCGGCATTGGCTAGGCCAGCCGCACCACCTGCGCGCTGGCTCACCACCAGCTGGCCAGCCTCGACCCTGTAGCCAGTGGCATCCTTGTGCGAGCCTTGCGTCAGCGGCGCGGCCTGGTCCAGCACATCGCGGGCGAAAGCAATCACCTTGTCGCCGCGCACTGGGTTGTAGCCCTTGCCCTTCTCGGCGCCGCCAGTTTCGGCAATGGCGTCGGTGCCGTACAGGGCGTCATAGAGCGAGCCCCAACGCGCATTGGCGGCATTGAGGGCATAGCGGGCGTTCAGGATGGGCACCACCAGTTGCGGGCCGGCTTGCAGCGCGAGCTCGGCGTCAACATGGGTGGCGGTGGCCTTCACTTCGGCCGGCGGCGGCACCAGGTAGCCGATCTTTTCAAGAAAGCCGCGATAAGCCGCCATGTCGCGGATCGGGCCGGGGTTGGCCTTGTGCCAGGTGTCCAGCTCGGCCTGTAGCCGGTCACGCTCGGCCAGCAGCGCGATGTTCTTTGGCGCCAGGTCGGCCACGATGGCGTCGAAGCCCTTCCAGAAGCCCGCGCTGTCCATGCCGGTCGCGGGCAGCACCTGGTCTTCGATGAAGCGATGCAGTTCGCCGGCGATTTGCAGGCCGTGAATGGAGATGCGGGCGGTCATTGTGTTGGGTCCTTGCGATGCGTGATGGGCGATACCGGTACTTTATTGGATAAGGGCAGCCGCTGTGGCCGCGATGCGCATAATCCTGAAAATCGCAGTTGGACGCATATTTTCAGCAGGAAGTGACCGTGGGCATTGAGTTTCTTGGCCTTGAAGTTCCTCACCGGTGGGGTGACAGCGCGTCCGAGGGCAAGGAGCTGGTCTCCCTCAAGCCCGGCGGGCCGATGGATTGTTTGGACGGTGAGGTTTTGCATGACCAGTGAAGCTCTCCTCTCCTACGCCCATCTGATGGCCATTCTGAGTCTGGTGGTGTTCAGCTCCAGTCAGGCTGCGCTGTGCCGGGTGGAGTGGCTCAATGCCAAGGTGGTCGAGCGGCTGGTGGTGCTCGATCGCATCTACGCCCTGGCCGCATTGGCTGTGCTGCTCACCGGCCTGGCGCGCATCGCGTGGGGCGGCAAGGGCGCATCCTGGTACTGGGCCAACAGCCTGCTGCATCTGAAACTGGGCTTGTTCATTCTGATCGCGCTCATGTCCATCAAGCCCACTGTCATGTTCCTGCGTTGGCGGCGCCAACTGCGCTCAGACGGCAGCCTGCCGCCGCAAGCCGAGGTGCGCCAAGCCCGCCGGTGGGTCATGATTGAAGCGCACCTTGTGACCTTCATTCCGCTGGCGGCGGTGTTCCTCGCCAGGGGCTTCGGATGAGTGCGGCGGGCGGGCTGCGCAGCCCCTGCTCGCCCGTTTCGTAAAATCGGCCATGCTCCTCGTCAAACAAGAATTGCTCGGCAGCCTGGCCGCCGAGCTGGAAAAGCTTTCTCCCGGCTCCGGTGACAAAGCGGTATTTGAATCGCCCAAGGTGGCCGCGCATGGTGATTTCGCCTGCACGGCCGCCATGCAACTGGCCAAGCCGCTCAAGCAAAACCCCAGGCAGCTTGCGCAAACTCTGCGCAGTGCGCTGCTGGCAAGCCCGCCTTATGTGCGCTGGGTGGAGTCGGTGGACATCGCCGGCCCGGGCTTTCTCAACATACGCCTCAAGCCGCAGGCCAAGCAGCAGATCGTCAAGGAAGTGCTATTGGCCGGCGCCAGCTTTGGCAGCCAGCCCGCCACCGGCAAGCGGATCATGGTCGAATTCGTGTCGGCCAACCCCACCGGTCCGTTGCATGTGGGCCACGGCCGTCAGGCGGCTTTGGGCGACGCCATCTGCAATCTCTACCAGACCCAGGGTTGGTCGGTCTGCAGAGAGTTCTATTACAACGACGCGGGCGTGCAGATTGCAACGCTGGCTACATCCACCCAGCTACGCGCCAAGGGCTTCAAGCCCGGCGACCCTGAGTGGCCCGAGGCGGCCTACAACGGCGAATACATCGCCGACGTTGCACGTGACTTTCTGGCCGGCAAGACCGTGCACGCGGACGACCGCGAGTTCACCGCATCAGGCCAGGTGGATGACCTGGACGGCATGCGCCTGTTCGCGGTGGCCTATTTGCGCCACGAGCAGGACCTGGATCTCAAGGCCTTTGGGCTTGCATTCGACAACTACTTCCTGGAGTCCAGCCTGTACACCAGTGGCAAGGTCGATGCCGTGGTGCAAAAGCTGCGCGATGCGGGCAAGACTTACGAGCACGACGACGCGCTGTGGCTGCGCTCCACCGATTACGGCGACGACAAGGACCGCGTCATGCGAAAGGGCGACGGCAGCTACACCTACTTCGTGCCCGACGTGGCCTATCACATCAGCAAATGGGAGCGCGGCTTTGTCAAGGCGGTCAACATTCAGGGCACCGACCATCACGGCACAATTGCCCGGGTGCGGGCTGGCCTGCAGGCTGCCGGCGTGGGCATTGCGCCGGGCTACCCTGACTACGTGCTGCACACCATGGTGCGTGTCATGCGCGGCGGCCAGGAGGTCAAGATCTCCAAGCGCGCGGGCAGCTACGTCACGCTGCGCGACCTGATCGAATGGACCAGCAAAGACGCGGTGCGCTTCTTCCTCTTGTCGCGCAAGCCCGACACCGAATATGTCTTCGATGTCGATCTGGCCCTTGCCCAGAACAACGACAACCCAGTCTATTACGTGCAGTACGCGCATGCGCGCATCTGCTCGGTGCTGGCATCCTGGGGCGGTGACGTGGGCACCTTGACCGATGCCGATCTGTCCTGCCTGAACAGCGCGCAGGCCCAGGCGCTGATGCTGCAACTGGCGCGCTACCCGGACATGCTGCGCGAGGCTTCGGCCGATTTCGCTCCGCACGATGTCACCTTTTACTTGCGCGAGCTCGCGGCCAGTTACCACAGTTACTACGATGCCGAGCGCATTCTGGTGGACGATGTTCTGGTGCGACAGGCCCGGCTGGCGCTGGTCGCCGCGACGGCCCAGGTGTTGCACAATGGGCTGGCCGTGCTGGGGGTGAGCGCCCCGCGGAAAATGTAGTTGGCGATCGCGCGGACAGGGCAGGAACAAGTGCAGACACAAGACCAGGATTTGGCAGTGAAGAACAGACAAGCTGGCTCCATCATTGTGGGCATCGTCATTGGCATCGTGCTGGGCTTGGCCGTTGCCCTGGCGGTGGCGGTCTACGTCACCAAGGTGCCGATGCCCTTTCTCAACAAGAGCCAGAGCCGCACCGCCGAGCAGGATGCGGCCGAGACGCGCAAGAACCGCGACTGGGACCCCAACGCCCCGCTGTATGGCAAGAACCCGGCCAGGCCTGCGTCGGCTGCGAGTGCTGAGGCTGCGCCACCGACGGCGGCCAGTTCCGCCGCTGTTGTCGTGCCCCCTGCCGCACCTGCTTCGGCGGCAGCGGCGGCCCCGTCAGTCTCGCCCAAGTCATCTGACCCCCTGGGCGATCTGGCCGCGTCACGCGCGGCCGCAGTCCATGCCGATCCCTTCTATTATTTCGTGCAAGCAGGTGCCTTTCGCACCGCTGAAGACGCCGAGGGGCAACGGGCCAAACTGTCTCTCATGGGTTTTGATGCCAAGGTGACCGAGCGCGAGCAATCCGGGCGACAGGTCTTTCGGGTGCGGGTGGGCCCGTTCGAGAGAAAAGAAGACGCCGATCGGCAAAAGGAAAAGCTGGAGGCCAGCGGCGTCGAAACCGCGCTGGTGCGCGTCCAGCGGTGAGTGTGGCGCGCTTGCAGGAACCTTCATGACGACGACGCGTCATATCTCCATAACAATTCTGGGACAACAGGAGTGAATGCATGAACCGACGTGAGTTTTCTGCCGGAGCAGCCTGCTTGCTGGCCACAACTGCCCTGGGTCTGCCGGGCGCACTGTGGGCACAAGGCGGCAGGCCCAGAGAGGGCGCCGAGTATTTGCCGCTTCAGAAAAGAGTCAATCCGGAAGCACCCCCCGACAAGGTCGAGGTGATCGAGTTCTTTTGGTATAGCTGCCCCCACTGCAATGCATTCGAGCCAGCCCTGGAGGCGTGGATCAAGAAACTGCCCTCTGATGTCGTCATCAAGCGGGTGCCCGTGGCCTTCCGTGATGACTTTGCGCCGCAGCAGCGGCTTTACTATTCGCTGGAGGCGATGGGTAAGCTGGAGCTGCATGGCAAGGTGTTCCAGGCCATTCATGTGGAGAAGTTGGCCCTCAATCGCGAAGAGCTCATCATGGATTGGATTGCCAGGCAAGGGCTGGACAAAGTGAAGTTCAAGGAGTTGTACAACTCCTTTTCGGTCGCCACCAAGACCCGGCGCGCCACGCAGCTTCAGGACGCCTACGGTGTCCAGGGCGTGCCCGCCATTGGCGTGGCTGGGCGTTTCTACACCGACGGCACGCTGGCCGGCAACATGGACCGCGCGCTTCAGGTGACCGACTACCTGATTGGCGAGGCGCGCAAGTTGCGCTGACACTTTTCCAGACTCGATAGAGCTGTTTGCACACAAGCCCGCCATTTGTGCGGGCTTGTCGCTTTCTGCTGGCTACAATGCACAGCAAGATTCGTGCCTTTATGAAACATCCAAGCCTTCCCCTGCTCCTGTCGCTGGCCCTGCTGGCGGCTGTTCCGCCCGTGGCCGCCGAGAAGGCTGATCGCAGCAAGCCCATGAATGTCGAGGCCGATTCGCTGCGCCACGACGACCTGAAGCAAACCAGTGTCTTCACCGGCAAGGTGGTCCTGACCAAGGGAACCATCGTGATTCGCGGCGGGCGCATTGATGTGCGGCAGGATGCGGATGGCTGGCAGCACGGACTGGTGACGGCCGAGGCTGGCAAGCTGGCTTTCTACCGCCAAAAGCGCGAGGGCCTTGATGAGTTCATCGAGGGCGAAGCCGAACAGATCGAATACGACAGCAAGGCCGATCGGGTCAAGTTCATCAAGCGCGCCGAGTTGCGGCGCTACCGTGGTGCCAGCCTCGCCGATGAGATCGTCGGCAGCCTGATCACCTACGACAACACCAATGACGTTTTCAGCGTCGATGGCGGACCGACCAGCCCGGCTGCGGGCGGCCGCGTGCGCGCCGTGCTCGCGCCGCGAGGCGCGGCATCTGCACCCCCGCCGCTGGCCACTCCGCTCAGACCCAGCACCACTTTGGACGGGAGCCGCCGGTGAGCGATCTGTCGGTGCAGGCGATGCGTAGCAGCGCGCCAGCCCAAGGCATGAGCCGGCTCAAGGTGCTTCATCTGCAAAAGAGCTACGGTAGCCGCAAGGTCGTGAAGGACGTGTCCCTTGAAGTGGGCAATGGCGAAGTCGTAGGCTTGCTCGGCCCCAACGGTGCTGGCAAGACAACGTCTTTCTACATGATCGTCGGCCTGGTGCGCGCCGACGCTGGCGAGATCTCCATTGATGGCCGATCGGTCGAGCACATGCCCATCCATCGCCGATCGCGCCTGGGGCTGTCCTACCTGCCGCAGGAGGCATCGATCTTCCGCAAGCTCAACGTCCAGGACAACGTGCGTGCCGTGCTCGAACTGCAGCGCGATGCACAAGGCCAGCCCCTGGGCCACGCGGAAATTGAAAAACGGCTCACCAACCTGCTGCAGGACCTGCGAGTGGACCATCTGCGCGACTCACCCGCGCTTGCACTGTCTGGTGGCGAGCGCAGGCGGGTGGAAATCGCCCGGGCGCTGGCCACGCAGCCGCGCTTCATCCTGCTGGACGAGCCCTTCGCCGGCATCGACCCAATCGCGGTGATCGAGATCCAGCGCATCATCGGTTTTCTGAAGTCACGCGGCATCGGCGTGCTCATCACCGATCACAACGTGCGCGAGACGCTGGGAATCTGTGACCACGCCTACATCATCAGCGACGGCCATGTGTTGGCGCAGGGTACGCCCTCCGAGATCGTCAACAACCCGGATGTGCGTCGCGTCTATCTGGGTGAACATTTTCGAATGTGATCCAGGATGAAGCAGGGCCTGTCCCTTCGGGTTTCGCAGCATCTGGCGCTCACGCCGCAGTTGCAGCAATCGATACGTTTGCTGCAACTGTCCACGCTCGAGTTGTCGCAGGAAGTCGATCAGATGCTCGACGACAACCCCTTTCTGGAACTCAACCTGGACGAGGTGCCGCGCGAAGAGTTCGGCCTGGCAAAGGCAGATCTGCCCGGTGCCAGCGACGAAGGCGAGGCTGAGTTCGCCGACCTGGGTACGTCGATGGAGCCACCACGCACATCGGCTCTGGAGGCGCCTGCTGAACCCGACGCGCAGGCCGACACGCCTGACTGGGAGGGAGAGGGCAGCGTTGAAGTCGTTCCCGACGATGGCGAGTGGGGCGGCGACGCAAGCCCGCGAAAGAATAATCTAGGTGGTGACGAAGATGTGGACGCGAGTGATCTAGCGCGTGTCCACGAGACATTGCAGGCGCATCTGCATCGCCAGGCCTTGTCGCTTCGCCTTTGCGAAGAAGACCGTTGCGCGCTGCGTTTTCTCATCGAGTCTCTCAACGATGACGGCTATCTAGAAGATTCGTTGGAGTCGCTGGCTGCGGGCCTGGCGCCTGATGATCTGGAGCAGCAAGAGCAACTGGTTCACCACTTCACCGTGGCGCTCGGCCTGCTGCATCACCTGGAGCCGGTGGGCGTGGGTGCCCGCTCGCTGGCCGAATGCCTCAGGTTGCAAATCAAGGCGATGCAGCAGGCTGAGAACGCGCCTGAGGCATGCGAAGCAGCGCTGCGCATTTGCGGCCAGCCCATGGAGTTGCTGGCGCGCCGGGACTTCAAGCGCCTCTGCCAGCTAAGCGGCCACAGCGATGCGCAGGTGCGCGCGGCGATCGGACTGATCGGGCGCCTGGAGCCCAAGCCTGGTCGGCGTTTTGTCGATGTGGAGCGCAACATCGTGATTCCCGATGTGCTGGTCACCAAGGTGGGCCGGGGTGGGCAGGCCCGATTCAGGGTGCAGCTCAATCCCGACGTGATGCCGCGCCTGCGGGTCCATGATGTGTATGCCGGCGCGCTCAAGGCGCACAAGGGCGAAGGGCATCAGGCGCTGCAGCAGCGGCTGCAGGAGGCGCGCTGGTTCATCAAGAATATCCAGCAGCGCTTTGACACAATCCTGCGTGTGTCCAATGCGATCGTCGAGCGGCAAAAGAGCTTCTTCGTGCATGGCGAACTCGCCATGCGTCCGCTGGTGCTGCGCGAGATCGCAGACGAGCTGGGCCTGCACGAATCCACCATCAGCCGCGTCACCACCGCGAAATACATGTCAACTCCCTTTGGCACCTTCGAGCTGAAATACTTCTTCGGCTCGGCACTAAGCACCGAAACCGGCGGCAACGCATCCAGCACTGCAGTACGTGCCCTCATCAAGCAATTCGTCGCTTCGGAAAACCCCAAGAAACCATTGTCAGACAGTCAGGTCTCGGACATGCTGAAAGAGCAAGGCATCGAATGCGCTCGCCGCACCGTCGCCAAGTACCGCGAAGCACTGCGCCTCGCACCTGCCAATCTGCGTAAATCGCTTTAGTGCCTGTGTTCACACAAGTTCACCCATGAATCAACTTCAACTCTTCTTGCCCTGCGCCGCTGGCGTCGAGGGCTTTCTTGCCGACGAGGTGCACCGCCTCACTGGCCTGACCGGTGACGATCTGCTGACCGGCCGCGGCGGCGTGATGCTGCGCGGGTCCTGGCGCGACGCGTTGCGGCTGAATCTGCACAGCCGTCTGTCGCAGCGTGTGTTGGTGCAACTGTCGCACACACCTTATCGCAGCGAAAACGACTTATACGAAGCAGCCAGCGCGGTGGCCTGGGAAATCTGGTTCACCACACGCGAAACTTTCAAGGTGAAAGTCACCGCGCAGCACAGCCCCTTGAAGAGCCTGAACTTCGCCGGACTGAAGATCAAGGATGCGGTGGCTGACCGCTTTCGTCACAAGTGCGGCGAGCGGCCCAGTGTCAACACTCAGTGGCCCGACGCACGCATTCATGTGCACCTCACCACCGACAGCGCCACGATCTACATCGACACCTCGGGCGAGCCGCTGTTCAAGCGCGGTTGGCGCGAGGACAAAGGCGAGGCGCCGCTGAAAGAGACATTGGCCGCAGCCATGATCGCCGCCAGCGGCTGGGATAGGGCACTGCCTTTGTACGACCCGTGCTGTGGCAGCGGCACCATTGCGATTGAGGCGGCTCAGGTCGCCTGCAACATTGCACCGGGCCAACTGCGTCGCTTCGGTTTCGAGAAGCTGCTGCCCTACCAAGCCCATGTGTGGCAGGCCCTGAAGGAAGAGGCAAGGGCGCAGCAGCACCCGGCCACGGCGCCGGTGTTCGGTAGCGACGTGGCCTTTCGCATGGTTGATTTCGCGCAGCGCAATGCCGAGCGTGCCGGCGTGGCTGACGTGGTGCAGTTGCGCGGTGGTGACGCCTTGCAACGCATGCCGCCGTGCGAACAGCCGGGCGTGATGCTGGTGAACCCGCCTTATGGCGAGCGCATCGAAACCGCAGGCGTGGCAGGCCGCAGCCAGGGCGGACGAGAGCGCGCGCAGGTTGACGACGGTGGCGATTTCTTCAGCCAATTGGCCACGCACTGGAAGAAGAACTACCCCGGCTGGACCGCCTGGGTCCTGACCCCCGACCTCAAACTGCCTTCGCACATGCGGCTCAAGGAATCGCGCCGCGTGCCGATGTGGAACGGCCCTATCGAATGCCGATTGTTCAGGTTCGACATGGTGGCTGGCCGCAATAGAGGAGCGCAAGCAGGTTGAGCCAGCCCATTGTCATTGACACCAACGTCGCGCTGGATCTGTTCGTGTTTGATGATGAGCGCGCCAGGCCGCTCATGAGCGGCCTGGCGCGCGGTGACTGGCACTGGCTGGCCACGCCGGACATGCGCGAAGAGCTCGCGCGTGTGCTGTCCTATGCGCACATTCTTGCGCGGCTGTCGTTTTATGACTTGCAGGCAGATGCTGTGCTGACGCAATTCGATGCCCATGCGCATCTGGTGGCGGTGCCCGACAAGGCCAGCGTCACCTGCCGCGATCCGGACGATCAGAAGTTCATCGATCTGGCGGTGGCGCACCGCTGCATTTTGCTGAGCAAGGATAAGGCGGTGCTCACCATGAAAAAACGCCTAGCAGCACTTCAGGTGCAGGTGGCCGCATCGCTCGCGGCGCTGCCTTTGGCTGCTGGTTGAAGCGCTACCTAGCTAGATAGCGACGCAAATTCGCTTGGGCGCGGCCACGCACCTTGTTGCGGATCAACGGCGTCCAGCCCAGCAGCAGGCCCGGTATGCCCAGAGCCTGCCTTGACCAACGCCAGAAATCAAAGTGGTCACGATGGCGCACGATCTGTCCGGCCGGATTGAACGTGAACTGGGCGTCAATGCGGTTGTCCACGATGCGGCCGGTCAGGCTGAAGCGGTAGTGCGCGTCCCAATGCGCGCTGCCGCTGTCGGCATCGGTTCGCACATCTCGCCACTGCAGCTTCCATACATCGGCGCCGCCCGAGCGCGTTGCTTCGCACAGCATGCGCCACATACCGGCGACTTCGGTCTGGCCCCGCAGCGAAAAGACTTCATCGTCGAACTGCGCGTCAGGTGCGTAACAGCTCGCCATGGCGTCCGCATCCAGCCGGGCAAATGCCGCGTAGAACTTCTCGATGGTTTGCTCGTTGGCATGCATGCGGGCCTCCTTGATTGAAACGCTGCACTAGCCGGCCAGGGCCAGCAGACGCGCCAGCGCATGCTGCACCGTGGCTGCACGCACTGCGGCGCGGTCGCCCTTGAATTGCTGCACTTCGCTGGAAAGCTGACCATCCACCATGAAGCCGAACCACACGGTGCCCACCGGTTTGTCTCGGCTGCCACCGGTCGGCCCGGCGACGCCGGTGACAGCCACGCTGACTTGCGCGCGTGATCGGCGCACGGCGCCCAGGGCCATTGCCCGGGCCACCACTTCGCTTACCGCGCCGTGCTGGGCGATCAGTGCCGGGTCCACATCCAGCAGTTCGCTCTTGGCGTGATTGGAGTAGGAGACAAAGCCGCGCTCGAACCAGTTGCTCGACCCGGGCAGATCGGTGCAGGCAGCGGCGATCAGGCCACCGGTGCAGCTCTCGGCAGTGGCCAGCATCCAGCCTTTTTTCTGCAGCGCAGCCGCCAGTTGTGTTGCGTTGCTCACCAGAACCTCCATGCGGCAATCACCAGCAGCGTGCAAAAGGCAGCCACCAGGTCGTCGAAGATGATGCCAAAACCGCCACGCCAGCCAAAGCCGTGGAACAAGTCATCTGCCCAGGCCACAGGGCCGGGCTTGACGGCATCGAACACGCGAAACAAAAGAAAGGCAGCGAACTGGCTCCAGAAGCCGGCGGGCATCAGCAGCCAAAGCACCAGCCAAAACGCGATCACCTCGTCCCATACGATGTTGCCCGGGTCGAGCACGCGCATGTGACTGGCGGTGACGGTGCATGCCCACCAGCCCACGGCCAACGACACTGCGATGACCAGCCCGATGGCTGCGGGCGTGAGCCACATCTGCATCACTGTATAGGCGAGCCAGGCCCACAGTGTTCCGGCAGTGCCGGGAGCCACAGGCGACAGCCCCGAGCCAAAGCCAAGCGCAATGCAGTGGGCTGGATGCGAGAGCATGAAGCGCGCTGTGGGCCGCAACACGGACGGGCGCACAGGCGGGTTGATAAGGGCGGTCATCAGGGCTCAATGGTATGCGGTGTGGGCGCGCTGCTCAGTGCGCTGGCGAGCAACTGCCGTGCGCCTTGCGAAATTCACGTGGTGGGGTCGGATTGTCCTCATGCCAAAGGCCCAGCCTGGCTTTGCGCGCCCGCACCTCCTGGCGCGCGTAAGGCCCTTTGTGGCCGCGGAATTCTGATGACCATGCATAGCCACGCCCTACCATCCAGCCGGCCATATCGGCGCTGCCCAGCCGGACTTGGCCAACCGCGCGGTGGTAGACATCGTTGGTTGAGGTCGTCACGGTCACGTGGCGATGCAAGATTCGTTTGGCCAAGGCGTCTCGCGACTGCGTGCCGAAGGTCTGGCAGACCTCCGGCGCGTCGATGCCTTCAAGCCGAACCGAACGGGGCGCTTCGCCCGATGCCGGTCGCACCCACACGGTGTCGCCGTCAGATACATGCGTGACCACGCCCTCGAAGCTTTCGGCCTGTACGCAGGGAATGACGAAGATCAGAAGACTTGCCGCGATGCGGCGCCAGCGAAAAATCATGGGGAGATGAAATGGTCGAAGGAGTTGAAACGGTTTTCGAGCTCGCGCCCTTGGGCATCGAGCAGGCGCAAGCCCGGGTGTGGCTCAATGCGGCCGATGCGGCTGACCTTCACTTGGGCCGAAAGGGCGGCGGCCTGGACGGCTTCGCGCTGTGAAGGCGAAGCGGTGAAGACCAGTTCGTAGTCGTCCCCGCCCGCCAGCACATACTCAAGTTGCTGAGCCGGCGGCAAGATGCCGGCGGCATCCATCAAACCCGCTGCCAGTGCGGTGTCGATGCTCGCACCCACTGCGGACTGGCGCAGGATGTGGCCCAGATCGCCCAGCAGGCCATCGCTCACATCGATGGCCGAGCTGGCGACGCCCAGCAGAGCCTGGCCCAATGCAATGCGCGGTGTGGGCTGCTCCATGCGTGCACGCGCCCGATCGAACACTGCGGCTGGCACCGACACGGTGCCGCGAAAGACTTCGAGCGCCAGCCGTGCGTCGCCCAACGTACCACTGACGTAGATGTCGTCGCCCGTCTGCGCGCCCGAGCGCAGCAAGGCCTGGCTGTGCGGCACCTCTCCAAACGCGGTGATGCAGATGTTCAGGGGTCCGCGGGTGGTGTCGCCGCCCACCAGCTCGCAGCCATGGGTGTCGGCAAGGGCCAGTAGCCCGCGCGAGAAAGGCGCGAGCCACGCCTCGTCGGCGCTGGGCATGGCCAGCGCCAGGGTGAAGGCCAGAGGACTGGCACCGCAGGCGGCCAGATCGCTGAGGTTGACGGCCAGCGCCTTATGGCCCAGCCTGAAGGGGTCAACCGTGGAGAGAAAGTGCCGGCCCTCCACCAGCATGTCCGAGCTGACTGCCAGGCGCATGCCCGGCGCAACGGACAGCAGCGCGCAGTCGTCGCCAATGCCCAGTGCATTGCGCTGCACGGGTCGCTTGAAATAGCGGTCGATGAGTTCGAATTCGCCCAAAGTCCGACAGGCTCCTGGCGTCAGTGCAGCACGCGGCTGGTTCCGTCGTCCAGCACGAAAGGAAGTATTTCCACGTCAAAGCGGTGACCGTCCTCGGCCACGAAGAAATAGCTTCCCCGCATGGTGCCGGTGGCCGTGCGCAAGCGGCAACCGCTGCTGTACTGGAAGGCTTCGCTGGGTTTGAGCAGGGGCTGGTGGCCCACCACGCCCAGGCCCTTGACCTCTTCTATCTCGCCGACCGAGTTGGTGATGATCCAGTGCCGCGAGACAAGTTGCGCTGGAACTTCCCCGGTGTTCGTGATGGTGATGGTGTAGGCAAAGCCAAAGATGCCTTGCGCCGGCGAGGACTGCTCGGGCAGGTACTGGGGCTGAACATCGATGCGAAACTGATACTTGGCCATGTGCCGATCCTAACCTTTTCGCCATTGACCTTGCGATTTGCGAGAATCGCAGGCATGAGCAAAACCTATCGCATTGCGCCTTCCATCCTTTCGGCCGACTTTGCCTGTCTGGGCCAAGAGGTAACGAGTGTCATCGCGGCCGGAGCCGACTGGATTCACTTCGATGTGATGGACAACCACTATGTGCCCAATCTGACTTTCGGCCCGATGGTCTGCTCGGCTCTAAGGCCGCATGCCAAAACCGCAGGTGGCAAGCCAGTGCCTATTGACGTGCACCTGATGGTGCAGCCAGTGGACGCTCTGGCGCAGGCATTTGCCGAAGCGGGCGCCGACTTGATCAGCTTCCACCCCGACGCGTCAGGCCATGTGCACCGCAGCGTGCAGGCCATTAAGGCGGCCGGCTGCAAGGCGGGGCTGGTGTTCAACCCGGCAGCACCCATGGACGTGCTGGACTGGCTGATCGACGACATCGACCTCATCCTCATCATGAGCGTCAACCCGGGCTTTGGCGGCCAGGGCTTTATCGATTCGGCCTTGCGCAAGATCGAGCAGGCCAGGCGCCGCATCGAGGCCAGCGGCAAGGACATTCGCCTTGAAGTGGATGGCGGCATCAAGCCCGACAACATCGCGCGCGTGGCGGCGGCGGGCGCAGACACCTTCGTGGCCGGTAGCGCCATCTTTGGCAAACCCGATTACAAGGCGGTAATCGATTCGATGCGCTCGGCGCTTGCGGTTTGAACACGTTTCAGGCTGCCATCGTCGACCTGGACGGGACCATGGTGGACACCCTTGGCGATTTCGCAGTCGCGCTCAATCTGATGCTGGGCGAGTTGTCGCTGCCGACCATTGAAAAGCCGACGATCGAGCGCATGGTCGGCAAGGGCTCCGAGCATCTGATCCAGTGCGTACTGGCGCATGTGGGCGCGCAAGCGCAGCTGTACGAGGTGGCCTGGGCAGCATATCAGCGGCACTACCTGGCCATCAATGGCCAGCATGCCCGTGTGTACCCAGGTGTGCCCGAGGGCTTGCAGGCTTTGCGCCGCGCCGGCTTGAAGCTGGCGTGCCTGACCAACAAGCCCACTGATTTCGCCAAGCCATTGCTCAAGTCCAAGGGCTTGCTGGAATACTTTGAGTGTGTCTTTGGCGGCGACGCGTTCGAGCGCAAGAAGCCCGACCCCCTGCCGCTGCGCAAGACTTGCGAGGCTCTGGGCGCACTGCCCCGGCATACCCTCATGGTTGGCGACTCCAGCAACGATGCCGCAGCGGCGGATGCGGCCGGATGTCCAGTGGTGCTGGTGACCTACGGCTATAACCACGGCGAGCCAGTGCGCGGGGTGCCGGCTCTCGCGTATTTCGATTCTCTGGCACAAGTCGCCGGCTGGATCGGCACTGCACGGGGGGCGCAGGCGAGATGACCGTGACCGACCGGGCCCGGTTTGCTACACTTTGGGCCATGTTCATCCACCGCACCAACATGACGGGTCAACAGGGCCGGGGAGCCTGGCCCTGGCGCAAGCCTCAATTCGTGCGCACCTGATTGCACGGGGCAGCCCGTGACCCGCGCCTCGGCTGCGAGGCATCCAGATCGAATTTGCGATTGACAGTCGCCGAGCTTGTGGAGGCTCAAACCCATGATCACCGAACTTGAATTCAAAAGCCTTGCCTTGCAGGGCTACAACCGCATTCCGCTGATGGCCGAAGCCTTCGCGGATCTCGAAACCCCTCTGTCCCTCTACCTGAAGCTCGCCCATCCCAAGGGCGACGGCAAGCACAGCTTCCTGCTCGAATCAGTGGTGGGTGGCGAGCGATTCGGCCGCTATAGCTTTATCGGCCTGCCCGCGCGCACGCTGCTGCGTGCCAGCGGCTTTGGCGCAGACGCCCGCACCGAAGTGGTCACGGACGACCGGGTGATCGAGACCGTGCAGGGCAACCCGCTGGACTTCATCGAGCAATACCAGCAGCGCTTCAAGGTGGCTTTGCGACCAGGACTGCCACGCTTTTGCGGTGGTCTGGCTGGTTATTTTGGCTACGACACAGTGCGCTACATCGAGAAGAAGCTTGAAAAAAGCTGCCCGCCCGACACCCTGGGCTGCCCCGACATCCTGCTGCTGCAATGCGAAGAGCTGGCCGTCATCGACAACCTTTCGGGCAAGCTTTACCTCATCGTTTATGCAGATCCGGGCCAGCCCGAGGCGTATGCCAATGGCAAGAAGCGGCTGCGTGAGCTCAAGGATCAACTCAAGTACTCGGTCAGTGCGCCGGTGATCCGCCAGACCCAGACATTTCCGGCCGAGCGCGACTTCGCCAAGGCCGATTACATCTTGGCGGTGGAGCGTGCCAAGGAGCTGATCGCCGCTGGCGATTTCATGCAAGTGCAAGTGGGTCAGCGCATCAAGAAGCGCTACACCGAGTCACCTCTGTCGCTGTACCGCGCACTGCGTTCGCTCAACCCCAGCCCCTACATGTATTACTACCATTTCGGTGATTTCCATGTCGTTGGGGCATCACCCGAGATTCTTGTGCGCCAGGAAAAAACCGATGCAGGGCAGAAGATCACCATCCGCCCGCTGGCCGGCACGCGGCCGCGCGCTTCGTCGCCCGAGCAGGACAAGGCGGTCGAGCAGGAGTTGATCAACGATCCCAAAGAGCGGGCCGAGCATGTGATGCTGATCGATCTGGCGCGCAACGACATTGGCCGCATTGCCAAGACCGGTACCGTCAAGGTGACAGAGGCTTTCTCAGTGGAGCGCTACAGCCACGTGATGCACATCGTCAGCAATGTGGAGGGCATCCTCAATGACGGCATGAGCAACATCGACGTGCTCAAGGCAACCTTCCCGGCCGGCACCCTGACTGGTGCGCCCAAGGTCCACGCGATGGAGTTGATCGACCAGCTTGAGCCTACCAAGCGAGGGCTCTATGGGGGCGCCTGCGGCTACCTCAGCTACGCCGGCGACATGGATGTGGCCATTGCCATTCGTACCGGCATCATCAAGGACCAGATGCTTTATGTGCAGGCGGCGGCCGGCGTGGTCGCGGACTCGGTGCCCGAGATGGAATGGAAGGAGACCGAGGCCAAGGCCCGGGCCTTGCTGCGGGCGTCCGAGCTGGTTGAGGAGGGCCTGGAATGAGCGCAACACAAATGCAAACTGAGGCGCGCCACGGTGCCCGCGCCCCCCGGCTGCTCATGATCGACAACTACGACAGCTTTACCTACAACCTGGTGCAGTATTTCGGCGAGCTGGGCGCGCAGGTCGAGGTCTTTCGCAATGATGAAATCACGGTGGAGGGCATCGCACTGCGCAAGCCCGACTTGCTGGTTGTTTCCCCCGGCCCTTGCTCGCCCACCGAAGCTGGCATCTCGGTCGCGGCGATTGGGCATTTCGCCGGCACGCTGCCCATCCTGGGGGTGTGCCTGGGTCACCAGGCCATTGGCGCCGCCTTTGGCGGCAAGATCATCCGGGCGCAGCAACTCATGCACGGCAAGACCAGCGTCATCACCACCACGCAGCAGGGCGTGTTCGCCGGACTGCCCGAAAAATTCACTGTCAATCGCTACCACTCGCTGTCCATCGAGCGAAGCTCCTGTCCGCCCGAGCTGGAAATCACCGCGTGGACCGATGACGGAGAAATCATGGGTGTGCGCCACAGGCAGCTTGCCATTCAGGGGGTGCAGTTCCATCCGGAGTCCATCCTCACCGAGCACGGGCACGCCTTGCTGAGGAATTTCCTGGAGCAGAAGTAAGCGCCCCGCCTGTTCGACAATCTGCCATACCCAGAAGGAGGCTGCCATGCCCATCACCCCACAGGAAGCGCTGCAACGCACCATCGAGCACCGCGAGATATTTCACGACGAGATGCTCAAGATCGTTCGCATGATCATGAGCGGCGAGCTCTCGCCAGTCATGACCGCCGCGCTGATCGTCGGCCTGCGCGTCAAGAAGGAGACCATCGGCGAGATCACTGCCGCAGCACAGGTCATGAGGGAGTTCTCGACCAAGGTCGATGTGCCTGACAAGACGCATCTGGTGGACATCGTGGGAACTGGCGGCGACGGCTCGCACACGTTCAACATCTCCACTTGCTCAATGTTCGTGGCTGCCGCTGCTGGGGCCAAGGTCAGCAAGCACGGCGGGCGCAGCGTCTCCAGCAAGAGCGGCAGCGCAGATGTGCTGGAAAGCCTGGGCGTGAACATCAATCTGCCGCCAGATGCCATTGCGCGCTGCGTCGCGGAGGTTGGCATCGGCTTCATGTTCGCGCCCAATCATCATCCGGCGATGAAGAACGTGGCGCCAGTGCGCAAGGAGCTTGGTGTTCGCACCATCTTCAACATCCTGGGCCCGCTGACCAACCCCGCCGGCGCGCCCAACATCTTGATGGGCGTGTTCCACGCTGACTTGGTAGGCATTCAGGTGCGGGCCTTGCAGCGCCTGGGCGCCGAGCATGCACTGGTGGTGTATGGAAGGGACGGCATGGACGAAGTCAGCCTGGGTGCGGCCACGATGGTGGGCGAACTCAAGAACGGTGAGATCACCGAGTACGAAATTCATCCCGAAGACTTCGGTCTGCCCATGGCCAGCAATCGCGCCCTCAAGGTCGAGACGGCCGAGCAATCACGGCGCATGTTGACCGCAGTGCTGGACAACCAGCCCGGCCCGGCTCGGGACATCGTGATCTTCAACGCCGGCGCCGCACTCTATGCAGCCAATGTCGCCGACTCCATCCAGGCCGGCATCGCACAGGCGCGCGCGGCAATCGAGTCAGGGGCGGCCAGAGCCCGGCTCGATCAACTGGTCAGCCTGTCCAACCGTCTGGGAGCCTGAGGCGCCATGTCCGACATTCTCACGAAAATAGTGGCGGTCAAGCGCGAAGAGATCGCGTCCGCCCAGCAGAAGATTCCCCTGGCGGCCATGCGCGCCGACGCGCAAAGCCGCGTGCTCACCCGCGATTTCGAGGGCGCCTTGCGCAGCAAGATCGCCGCCGGGCAAAGCGCCGTCATCGCCGAAATCAAGAAGGCCAGCCCCAGCAAGGGCGTGCTGCGGGCCGATTTCATTCCTGCGGACATCGCCCAAAGCTATGCGCAGGCCGGTGCGGCTTGCCTGTCGGTGCTGACCGATCGTCAGTTCTTCCAGGGCCAACCCGACTACCTCAAGCAGGCCCGCGCCTCTTGCGATCTTCCGGTGCTGCGCAAGGACTTCATGGTCGATGCCTACCAGATCTACGAATCGCGGGCGATGGGGGCCGATTGCATTTTGCTGATAGCCGCCTGCCTGGACGACGGTGCCATGGCCGAGATGGAAGCCATCGCGCGCAGCCTGGACATGGCAGTGCTGGTCGAGGTGCATGACCGGCCTGAGCTCGAGCGCGCGCTGCGGCTCAAGACACCGCTGGTGGGCATCAACAACCGCAACCTCCACACCTTCGAGGTGTCACTGGATACCACGCTGGGCATGATGGCGGACCTTCCCGCCGATCGCCTGCTGGTCACCGAATCGGGCATTGCGTCGCAGGCGGATGTGACGCGCATGCGCGAGGCTGGCGTCAATGCGTTCCTGGTGGGCGAGGCCTTCATGCGGGCCGAGGACCCGGGCGCCGCGCTGTCAGCCCTGTTTTCCGTCCATGCCAAATGAGCGTTTGCTTCGCTGGGCCCCCGAAGAATGGGGCTTGGCGGCGGGTTGGCACGAAGTGGTCCAGCCCTTTCTGGTCAGTGCCGAAGGTCAGCGGCTGGCAGCCTTCGTCGGCGAGCGTCTGGCAGCCGGAGCGGTCATCTATCCCCCTCAACCCTTGCGGGCGCTGGCCCTCACCCCGCTTGGCCAAATCAACACGGTGATCCTTGGTCAGGACCCCTACCATGGACCGGGCCAGGCCGAGGGGCTGGCGTTTTCGGTGCGGCCTGGCGTCAAGCTGCCGCCTTCGTTGCGCAACATGTTCAAGGAGTTGCGGCGTAACCCGAAAGACCCCTTTCCCGAACACGGCTCGCTGGTCGAATGGGCGCGGCGCGGCGTGCTGCTGCTCAACACCAGTCTCACGGTCGAGCATGGACAGCCCGCCAGCCATGCCCGCAAAGGGTGGGAGTCGTTGACCGATGCATTGCTTGCCGAGGTGGCGTCCCGTGCCTCGCCCTGCGTGTACATGCTCTGGGGCGCGCATGCCCAGGCCAAAGCCGGGCTGATTCAGGAGAATGCGGCCCGCTTCGGCTGCGAAGCCCTTGTCTTGCAGGCCAACCATCCTTCGCCGCTGTCGGCGGCCCGCCCGCCTGTGCCCTTTGTCGGTTGCGCTCACTTCAGCATGGCGCGCGACTGGCTGGCAGCCCGGGGCCAGGCGGCTGCATTTTGAACTGAGGGTCCCCTGGCGGGTGGTGGCCTACAAAAATCGTGCTATATTTCGAGGTTCGCCGGAGGGGTGCCCGAGTGGCTAAAGGGGGCAGACTGTAAATCTGTTGGCTTACGCCTACGCTGGTTCGAATCCAGCCTCCTCCACCAGCTTCCTTGCGGAGGTGGGCGAAAGTGTTGAATTGGAAAGTGTTGAATTGGTTTGTGTGTGGCGCTTGAAATGGGAGCGAATCCTTGAGGGATTCGACGCCTGCCGGGGTTCTTGAAGTTCGCCCTATGCGGGAGTAGTTCAATGGTAGAACCTTAGCCTTCCAAGCTAATGACGCGGGTTCGATTCCCGTCTCCCGCTCCACAGGCTGGTTCGCACGGCAGAAGAGTTTGCCCTTGTGGCTCAGTGGCAGAGCACTCCCTTGGTAAGGGAGAGGTCGCGGGTCCGATTCCCGCCAAGGGCACCAGAAATAGACGGTGTGGGCTGAAGCGTCCACCTGAAACGATTGTTGAGATAGTTACTTTTTTCGGAGTCGAAAAATGGCAA